>CAXTAY010000015.1:0-88088 GCA_964242335.1 uncultured Acetobacteraceae bacterium
TCGCGGCTCCGGCCCAGGCTGCCCCCCCGGCGCCCGCCAGGCCCGCGCCCGCCGTCATTACCGCGCCGCACCAGAAGCTGCCGAACAGCGGCGTGCGCCGGGTGATCGCGCGCCGGCTGTCGGAGTCCAAGCAGTTCGTGCCGCATTTCTACGTCACCATCGACGTCGAGCTGGACCGGCTGCTGTCGCTGCGCACCGAGCTGAACGCGTCGGCGCCCAAGGACGGTCCGGGCCAGTTCAAGCTGTCGGTCAACGACCTGCTGATCAAGGCGGCGGCGGTGACGCTGCGCCGGGTGCCGAAGGTCAACGCCTCCTACACCGACGAGGCGATCCTGCTCTACGACGACGTCGACATCGCGGTCGCGGTCTCGATCCCGGACGGACTGATCACCCCGATCGTGCGTCGCGCCGATGCCAAGAGCCTGTCGCAGCTCAGCAACGAGGCGAAGGCGCTGATCGCGCGCGCCCGCGACGGCAAGCTAAAGCCCGACGAGTTCCAGGGCGGCTCGTTCTCGATCTCCAACATGGGCATGTTCGGCGTGCGCGAGTTCTCCGCCATCATCAACCCGCCGCAGGGTGCCATCCTCGCGGTCGGTGCCACCGAGCGTCGCCCCGTGGTGCGCACCGGCGACCGTATCGAGGTCGCCAGCGTGATGACCTGCACGCTCTCGGTCGATCACCGCGTCATCGACGGCGCGCTCGCCGCGCAATGGATGTCGGTGTTCAAGTCCGTGGTCGAAGCGCCGATGAGCCTGGTGGTCTGAGCGACATGTCCGATACCCAGTTCGACCTCATCGTCATCGGCGGCGGCCCGGGCGGCTACGTGGCCGCGATCCGCGCCGCCCAGCTCGGCCTGACGACGGCGGTGGTGGAGCGCGAGCATCTCGGCGGGATCTGCCTGAACTGGGGCTGCATCCCGACCAAGGCGCTGCTGCGCTCGTCCGAGATCAACCACCTGCTGCACAACCTGGACGAGTTCGGCTTCGCCGCCGACAACATCCGCTTCGACCTGTCCCGCATCGTGAAGCGCTCGCGCAAGATCGCGGCCCAGCTCGCCTCGGGCGTCGGCCACCTGCTGCGCAAGAACAAGATCGCGGTGTTCGACGGCGCCGGCCGCCTCGACGGCACCGAGGCCGGCGAGGGCGGCGACCTGCGCCGGGTCGCGGTGGCCAAGGATGACGCCAAGGTCGCGGATCTCACCGCCCGGCACGTGATCCTGGCCACCGGATCGCGCGCGCGCGTGCTGCCCGGGCTGGAGCCGGACGGCAAGTTGATCTGGTCCTATCGCGAGGCGATGGTCCCCGACGCGATGCCGCGCCGGCTGCTGGTAGTGGGGTCCGGCGCGATCGGCATCGAGTTCGCCTCGTTCTACCGCAACATGGGTGCCGAGGTGACCGTGATCGAGGTCGCCGACCGCATCCTGCCGGTCGAGGACGAGGAGATCGGCGCCTTCGCCCGTCGAGCCTTCGAGAAGCAAGGGATACGCATCCTCACCGGCGCCCGGCTCGGCGCGCTGCGCAAGGGCGACGGCATCGTGGTGGTGCCGGTCGAGACGTCGGCGGGTCAGGAGGAGATCACGGTGGACCGCGTGATCTCGGCCGTCGGCATCGTCGGCAATTTCGAGGGGATCGGGCTGGAGGGCACCAGGGTCGAGGTCGAGCGCACCCACGTGCGGATCGATCCGTTCTGCGCCACCGGCGAGCCCGGGGTGTACGCGATCGGCGATCTCGCGGGCGCGCCCTGGCTCGCCCACAAGGCGAGCCACGAGGGGGTGATCTGCGTCGAGAAGATCGCGGGGCTGGAGCCGCATCCGATCGACTGGAGCAACATCCCCGGCTGCACCTATTGCCGGCCGCAGGTGGCGTCGGTGGGTCTGACCGAGGCGCGCGCCCGCGAGGGTGGGCGCAAGGTGCGGGTGGGCCACTTCCCGTTCGTCGGCAACGGCAAGGCGATCACCATGGGAGAGCCGGAGGGCATGGTGAAGACCGTGTTCGACGCCGGCACCGGCGAGCTGCTCGGCGCGCACATGGTCGGCGCGGAGGTGACCGAGATGATCCAGGGCTACGCCATCGCCCGCACCCTGGAGACGACCGAGCAGGAGCTGATGCACACGGTGTTTCCGCACCCGACGGTCAGCGAGACCATGCACGAGGCCGTGCTGGATGCCTACGGGCGGGTGATCCATTATTGAGACGCCGGGCGTGGCCGGTCAGCCCGGAGCGGCATCGCGACCTTGCCGGTCGGCCGCACCGGGTCCATCTGTCACCCATGACGCCAAGGTTTCCCCAATGTCCACCCGGCTGCTGATCGACCATCGCGCCGTGCGTCATCCCGAGAAGGCGCACCGGCCCGACAACCCGATCCAGCGCAAGCCGGACTGGATCCGGGTGCGCGCCCCGACGGGACTGGCCTATCAGCAGACCCGTGCGCTGATGCGCGAGCACGCGCTGGTCACCGTCTGCGAGGAGGCGGCCTGCCCGAACATCGGCGAGTGCTGGTCGCAGAAGCACGCGACGATGATGATCATGGGCGAGACCTGCACCCGCGCCTGCTCGTTCTGCAACGTGCGCACCGGCCAGCCCGACGCGCTGGACGCCGGCGAGCCTGCGCGCGTGGCGCACGCGGTGGCGACGCTGGGCCTGCGCCACGTGGTGATCACGTCGGTGGACCGGGACGATCTGGCGGATGGTGGTGCCGATCACTTCGCCCGCGTGATCCGCTCGATCCGCGAGCAGGCGCCGGGCACCACGATCGAGATCCTGACGCCGGACTTCCTGCGCAAGCCGGCGGCGCTCGAGATCGTCGTCGCCGCACGACCCGACGTGTTCAACCACAATCTGGAGACGGTCCCGCGATTGTATCCGACGATCCGACCGGGCGCGCGCTACTTCCAGTCGTTGCGGCTGCTCGACCAGGTCAAGCGGCACGATCCCGGCATCTTCACCAAGTCCGGCCTGATGGTCGGGCTGGGCGAGCAGCGCCTGGAGATCCTGCAGGTGATGGACGATCTGCGGGTGGCCGGCGTCGACTTCCTCACCCTCGGCCAGTACCTGCAGCCCAGCGTGAAGCATGCGGCGGTCGATCGTTTCGTCGCGCCGGACGAATTCGCCGATTATGCCGCGATGGCGCGTGCCAAGGGGTTCCTGCAGGTGAGTGCGACGCCGCTGACACGATCCTCCTACCACGCGGACGCGGATTTCGCGGCCCTGGTAGCCGCACGCGACCGACGCCTGGCGGTGACCGTCTGATGCCGACCCATGCCGAGCGGCGTCTGATCAACTACACGCCGGAGCAGCTCTTCGACCTCGTCGCCGACGTCGGCCGCTACCCGGAGTTCCTGCCCTGGTGCGTCGGCGCCCGGGTGCGCAGCCGCACCCAGACCGAGCTGCTCGCCGACCTGACGATCGGTTTCGGACCGTTCCGGGAGAGCTTCACCAGCCGTGTCGAGCTCGACCGGCCGAACTTCGCCCATGTCCGCTACGAGAAGGGCCCGTTCCGCTACCTCAACAACAAGTGGACCTTCACCCCGAATCCGGAAGGCTGCGCGGTGGATTTCTTCGTCGAGTTCGAGTTCCGCTCGCGCCTGTTGCAGGCCGCGATCGGCGCCGTGTTCGACAAGGCCGTGCACCTGATGGTCGGCGCTTTCCTCAAGCGCGCGCGGGAAGTCTACGGGCCATCGGCCACCATCATGGCGCCCGTCAGCGCCTGAGGCGCGACGCGAGCGGCGCCGCCGACGCGGCGGCCCGTCCCGGCGAGGACGGAATCCTGCCGTCGTTGCGGAACCGCCACGCGATGATCTCGTTTCCCTGACGCGCGGCTGTCGCGGTCTGTCCGCGATTGCAACCTGTTCCAGTTCCAGCCAACCCTGTCCTGGCCAGCAGGCAGAGAAGGAATATCAGATGAAATCCATACTCAGGGCGACGATCTGCACGGCGGCGATGGGTCTCGCCGTACCGGCGATGGCCGCGACCGACGACGCGCCGATGCATCATCACCACAGGATGCACGGCAAGCACGGCATGATGAAGAAGGGCGCGACCTCCGGCGACGCCGAGACGGCGAAGCTCAACGACCAGAGCCTGCAGAACGCCAAGGCCGGCATGACCCCGGCATCGTCCGCCGCGCCCTCGACCCCGGGCGCGTCGTCCGGCGCGATGAGCGCACCTCCCGGCAACGCGATGGCGCCCGCCTCCGGCAGCGCGCCGATGACCGCGCCCGGAACCGGCATGTCGGCGCCCTCCTCCGGCGCGATGGGTACGACCGCGCCGAACATGCCGTCGGCGGCCCCGGCGACCACCCCGGCGACGGGCACGATGACGCCTCCCGCGCCGGGCAATAATTAATCCCGATCCTTACCGGAGGGATTTACAGCCCGGTAACGAACTCGTGTTTTAATATGAACATCCGCGGCAGGTCGCTTCGGATGTTCATATTCGCGGTGTGATCCGGATCCGGACCCTGGCGCGAGCACGAGGAAAGTCCGATGCGCCTGATCTGGAATGCGGGAGCGGCCACTGCCGTGACCCTGATGCTCACCCTGGTCGCCTCCATCGCCTCCGGTCCGGGCCATCCGGCACGGGCGACCTCGGCGCCGGCGCAGGCGGAGGCGATCTGGGAGCAGCCGCACCGGCACTATGCCAGTCTCGCCGAGCATTTCGTGGCGGCGAACGTCAGCCACGACGGCAGGCTCACCATCGACCAGGCCGGCCGTGCCGGCTGGGCGCGGATCGTGCGGCACTTCGGCGAGATCGATACCGACCGCCTGGGCTTCGTGACGGCGGACCAGATCCATGCCTACAATATCGGCCAGCGACACGGCCGCCGGCCCTCCAGCGACAGCTAGGCCGCGGAAGCGCGATCCAGTTCGGGTTCGTCGGCGCTCTCGGAACCCGACCTGCTCTAGCCGCTGCGCGCCATCAGCAGGGTCAGCGCCATCGCGGTCGCCTGGGCGCGCACCTCTGCCCGCGTGCCGAGGAAGACGTGACGGCTGGTCCGCACGGGTTCCGCGAGCCGCGCCGTGGCGAACCACACCAGCCCCACCGGCTTGTCCGGGCTGCCGCCGCCCGGGCCGGCGATGCCGGTGATCGAGACGGCGCAACCGGCCTCGGCACGCCGCAGCGCGCCGTCCGCCATCGCCGCGGCGACCGCCTCGCTCACCGCGCCCACTTGGTCGAACAACGCCGCGTCGACTCCGAGCAGGCGGTGCTTCATCGCGTTCGAGTAGGTGACGAAGCCTCCCAGCACCACGTCCGAGCTTCCGGCGTGGTGGGTGAGGCTGGCTGCGACCAGGCCGCCGGTGCAGCTTTCCGCGGTGGCCACCGTCAGCCCGGCACGGCGGAGCGCGTCGAGGGTGCGGGCGGACTGCGACAGGATCACCGCATCGAGCATCGCCGCCTCCACCATCGCTGGCACAACTGTGCGCCCGCGCCCGAACCGGCGCGCCTGCCGGCCGCCGCCGGCCGATCATCCCATCCCGTGCCGGTGCCGGCCATGCGGATTCGACCGCGGCCAGAGGCCAGGATCGGCGGCACGAGACGAGGTCCTACGAGCCGCTCCAGCCCAGCAGCACGCGGCCCACGCCGAGCAGCATCGCGCCGAGCATCCCGGCTGCGACATCGTCGCCCATCACGCCGAACGCGTCGTGGCGGCGGTCCAGCGCGCCGATCGGGCCAGGCTTGACGATGTCGAGCAGCCGGAACATCAGGAACGCGGCGGCGAACCAGGCCGCAGCCGCCCAACCGGTGCCCAGCCAGTGCGCGCCGGGAGCGGGCGGACCGTGCAGCGCCGGCACCCCGAGCAGCGTGATCCACTGCCCGACGACCTCGTCGATCACGACCCAGCCATGGTCGGCGCCCCCCGAGGCGCGCGGGATCGCCCACAGGCCGGCGGCGCATGCGGCGGCAATGCAGAGCAGCAGCAGCGTGCTGTGCGCGCTCAGCAGGATGCCCGGCGGCAGTGCCGCGAGCGAGCCCACGGTGCCGGGCGCCACGCGGCTGAAGCCGCTGCCGAGGCCGCTCGCGACCAGCACCGGCAGACGCCGCCGCGCGGACCCCTCGGGCCGGGTGTCGATCCGCCTCACGGCCTGGCGCGCGACGTCATCGCGATCGAGGCGAGGCGTCCGCCTCGGGCGGCGGCTCCGGCGCTCGCCGCGCGTATCCGGTAGATCGTCCGGTTCTCCATCACCCGCTGCACGTAGTTGCGCGTCTCGGCGAACGGGATCAGCTCGATCCAGTCGATCATCGCCTCCGATGCATCGTCGTGTGCACCGGCGGCGGCGGGATCGCCGTTCTGGGTCAGCCATTTCTGCACCCGGTTGGGACCGGCATTGTAGGCGGCGACGGCATACGGGACGGTGCCACCGAAGCGTCCCAGCAGCCCGGCCAGGTAGCTGGTGCCGAGCGTCATGTTGGTGGCGGGATCCGACAGCGCGCCCGCGTCGAGCGGTCCCGCCGACAGCGTGCGCGCGGTCGCCGGCATCAGCTGCATCAGGCCGTGCGCGCCGGCCGGGCTGACCACCGCGGGATCGAAGCTGCTCTCCTGGCGCATGATCGCGAGCGCCAGCCCGGCCGGCAGCGCGGGCTCGGGCGGCGGCACGTAGGGCGTCGGCCAGCCGCTCCGCGCCAGCACCAGCCCGTCGCGGCCGGCGCTGCGCGCGATCGACACCGCGACGTCGGGCAGTCGAAGCCGGTCGGCGAAGCTGGCGCCGAGCGCATGGTCGGTGTCGGTCTCGGCGAGCTGGTCCAGGCGCAGCAGGAACCCGCGCGCCTGGCCGGGATCGTTCCAGGCGACCAGCAGCGTCGCCGCGCGCGCCAGCTCGAGGCCGGCGAAGCGGATCGCCTGCTCGCGGGTCCAGCCGGGATCGTGCAGCGCCGCCAGGCGATCGGCCAGCGCGCGCTCGTCGCCCACCGACAGCAGCCGGATCGCCGCCTGGCCGTAGAAGCTGGTCGGTCGCGACGCCGCCTGCGCGTAGGCCGCCCGGGCGGCGTCGGTGCTGCCGCCCTCGGACAGTGCGCGTCCGAGCCAGTAGAAGCCGCGCGCGGCGGTGATCACCGCGTGCGAGCGGGTCAGGCCGACGAAGTACCGCACCGCCTGCGGCGCCGCATGCAGGCGTCGCAGCAGGATCCAGCCGGCGAGGAAGTCCGCCCCGGAGCGTGCGGCCGGATCTTTCTGCAGCGTGTCCGCGGCCAGGGACAGCGCGTCGGCGTCGCGACCGACGCTCAGCATCTCGCGTGCCAGGGCGTCCCGCTCGGTCCAGAACGCAGGCGCGCGCGCCTGTGTGGCGGCGGCCTCGGCGGCGAGTGCGGGTCCGCACCACAGCGCCAGCGCCGCGTCGAGCTGCTCGTGCCGGCGCTGCCAGCGGGCGAGGTCGAGCAGCATCCCGCCATCGCGCCCGGCTGGACCGTGCAGGGCGGCGGCCAGCCGGTCGGCGCCGGCATCGCCGCGACGCAGCGCCAGCCGGGCGACCGCGAGCGGCATCGCTCCGGCAGGCAGCCGCGCCAGCTGTCGCCGCGCCGCCGCCTCGGCGCCGCTCCATTCCTCACGGTCGAAGCGCCGCCACTGGTCGTCCGGCGTCGGCAGGGCGCCGAACAGCCGGCCGAACACCGCCTCCTGCGCGGCATCGTCGATCCCGTCGCGCCATGCCGCTTCGGCGTCCGACGCGAGGTCGGCGGGCAGCGCCTGCGGTCGCGGCGGCGCGCCGGCCGGCGCGCGTGCCACGAGGCAGCGCAGCAGCGACGGCGGCGTGTCCGGCCGGTGCGCCGTGCAGAGCAGGCGGGCGACGGCGTCGTCCGGCTCCACCGCCAGCGCCTGCTGCAGCCGCTGGCCCAGCACGGCGCGGCCGGGCCAGTCCGGGTTGGCGCGGAGAAAGCCGTCGATCTCGCCGGCCGAGGCGGCGCCCTGGATCTGCGCGCGCAGCCAGACCGCGAGCTTCGCCGCCACCGGATCCGGACTGGAGGCGGTTTGCTGCTGCGCCGTGCGCAGGATCGCGGCGGCATCCGCCGGCGGTGCGGCATCGGCGAGCGGCTGCCGCATCGTGCAGCTGGCGAGCAGGATCGCCAGCGTGACGGTCGGCATCAGGCGGTCGGCTGTGCGCATTATGTTAGAAGAGGACGCGGAACGTCGCCTGACAAGGATAATGCGCGATCGGCGCGGACGAAGGCGACGCGCGGGCTTTGCGCTTGACCCACCGGGGCAGGAGGCCCCAGACCGCCTGTTCGCAGAGACGGCTTCCGGAGTTGATCATGTTCGACGGGTCGATCACCGCGTTGATCACGCCCATGCAGCCCGATGGCGGGCTCGACGAGGCCGCGCTGCGCCGCATCGTCGGATGGCAGATCGAGCAGGGCACCAGCGCCCTGGTGCCGACCGGCACCACCGGCGAGAGCCCGACGCTCACCCATGCCGAGCATCGCCGCGTGATCGACCTGGTGGTGGCCGAAGCCGGCGGCCGGGTGAAGATCCTGGCCGGCACCGGGTCGAACTCCACCGCCGAGGCGATCGACACCACCCGTCACGCCAGGCGCGCCGGCGCCGACGCGGCGCTGGTGGTCACGCCGTACTACAACAAGCCGACCCAGGAGGGGCTGTATCGCCACTACATGGCGATCGCCGACGCGGTCGAGCTGCCGATCATGATCTACAACATCCCAGGCCGCAGCGTCGTCGACATGACGGTGGCGACCATGCAACGCCTGTCGCGGCACCCCAATATCATCGGGGTGAAGGACTCCACCGCCAACCTGCTCCGTCCGCTGCAGATACGCGCCGCCGCCGGCGCCGGGTTCGTCCAGCTCTCCGGCGAGGACGGCACCGCGCTCTCCTTCCTCGCCGCCGGAGGCGTCGGCTGCATCAGCGTCACCGCCAACATCGCGCCGCGGCTGTGCGCCGACATGCACGCGGCCTGGCGCGCCGGCGCGGTGAAGCAGGCGATGGCGATCCAGGACCGCCTGCTGCCGCTGCACGAGGCGCTGTTCATCGAGAGCAGCCCGGTGCCCGCCAAGTATGCGGCGCGGCTGATCGGGCTCGCCGGCGAGACCTGCCGGCTGCCGCTGGCGCCGCTCTCGGAGGGCGCGCGCGAGATCGTGCGCCAGGCGGTGCGCGACGTGGGGCTGGAGCTGGCGAGCGCCGGGGACGGACATGGCTGAGAAGCGCAAGAGCGGGATGATCACGCACGGCCTGGCGGCGCAGAACCGCAAGGCGCGCTACGACTACACCATCAAGGAGACGGTGGAAGCCGGCATCGTGCTCAAGGGCCCCGAGGTGAAGAGCCTGCGCCTCGGACGCGCGACCCTGACCGAGGCCTATGCCGGCGAGCGTGACGGCGAGGTCTGGCTGTTCAACTGCTACATCCCTGAGTACCAGGCCGGCGTGCTGTCGCGCTTCGAGCCGCGGGCGCCGCGCAAGCTGCTGCTGCACCACAAGCAGATCGACCAGATGCTCGGCGCGGTGGCGCGCGGCGGCCAGACGCTGGTGCCGCTCGACATCCACTTCAACGAGCGCGGCGTCGCCAAGGTGACGCTCGCGGTGGGCGAGGGGCGGAAGAAGTCCGACAAGCGCCACGCCATCGCCGAGCGCGACTGGCAACGAGACAAGGCGCGCCTGCTGCGTGCACGCGGGTAGCCAGGCCCGAACCACCGGTTGTTGACGCTGTCCCTGTAGCCAACATAACGTTAGTTGGGTGGGGTGGGGTACGGCCAGTGGCTCTCGGGGGAAGCAGACGCGACGGGCGCGTTCGGCCGGCGACATCTCCGCGGGCCGAAGCTAGGCCGGGTCGCAAGGCTTGAGCGAGGCGGCGTCCGGCGCGGCCGCCAGTCATGCAGCGCTGATCGCGACGCAGCTGGCGGTCAGCCGCTGCGGCCGCGACCTGGAGGCGGCGTTCCGCTGCGTCGTCGAGGGCGCCGCCGACGTGGTACGGTGCTGCGAGCTCGCCGTGATCGAGGTGGCGGAGGCCGACGAGCTGGTCTACCGCGCGTCGAGCCGGCCGGCCAGCGTCGGCGTGCGCCTGCCGTTGTCCGGTTCCGCCTCGGGGCTCTGCCTGAGCCTCGGCCGCGCCGTCCTGGTCGAGGACACCGGAACCGACGCACGGGTCAACGGCCCGGCCTGCAGGGCGCTCGGCATCGGCTCGATGGTGCTGGTGCCGATCCCGCGCCACGGCGTCGGCGCCGGCGTGCTGAAGCTCGCCTGCTCGCGGACGCACGCCTTCGTCGAGCAGGACGTGCTGCTCGGCCAGCTGCTGGTCGGCATCCTGGCGGCCGGCCTGAGTGCCGTGGACGAGACCGAGGCCAGGGAGGCACTTGCCTCGAGCGAGGCCTTCAACCGCAGGATCCTGCAGAGCTCGAGTGACCGGATCGAGCTGCTGGACCTCGCCGGGAGGATCGTGTCGATCAACCAGGCCGGCCTCACCCTGCTCGGCTTGCGTACCGATGCCGGGATCATCGGCACCGGCTGGCTGGAGAGCTGGCCGGTGGAGCGGCGGCACGATGCCGCCGCAGCGCTCGCCGAGGCGCAGGCCGGGCGGCCCGGCCGCTTCCGCGCCGCCGGCACGGCATCGGGCAGCCGGCGTCGCTGGTGGGACGTGGTGGTGACGCCGATCCCGGGTGCCGACGGAGGGCCGCAGCGCCTGCTCTCGCTGGCGCGCGACATCACCGAGCTGCACGATGCCAGCGAGCGGATCGAGCTCGCCCTCGACGCCGGATCGGTGCTGGGGATCGGGGTCTGGGACTCCGGCGTGCTGTCGATCGACAGCCGGATGGCGTCGACGCTCGACCTCGCCGCCGGTACCGGCTGGCGCGACATCGCGCCGTCGGCGCTGCTGGACCGGGTGCATCCGGATGACCACGCGACGCTGCGCCGCCTCGCCGCCGAGGCGGCGCAGGGGACCGGGCAGCTGCGCGCCGCGTTCCGGCTCCGCTCCGGCCGGGGTGCCGCCGCGGGCTCCGACGATGCGTCGTGCGCAGCCGAGGGCTGGCGCTGGCTGGAGGCGCGCGGCCTGGTGGTGAGTGCCGCGGACGGCAGGGTGGTTCGCCTCACCGGGGTGCTGATCGACATCGACGCCCGCAAGCGCGCCGAGCTGGAGCTGGAGCTGAACGAGCAGACGCTGCGCCAGATCGCGGATTCGGTGCCCATCCTGATCGCCTATGTCGGCCCCGAGCTGGGCTGTCGTTTCGTCAACCGGGCCTATGCCAGCTGGTTCGGCAGGCCGCTGCACGGCGGCGCGGGACGTCCGATGCAGCGGCTGCTCGGGGTCGCCGTGGATGACGGGCCGCGCGCGCTGCTGAAGCGCGCCCTGGCCGGCGAGGCGATCCGCTTCGACGATCAGGTGCGGCATCGCGACGGCGGCCTGCGCGACGTCGATGTCGGCTACCTGCCGCGCCGCCGCGGCAGCGGCGAGATCGACGGCTGCTACGTGATCGGCATCGACATCACCCGGCGCCAGGAGCAGGCCCGCGCTCTCAATCGCTCCAACCTGACGCTGGAGCACAGCCTGGCGATGGTGCAGCACGAGAGCGAGCAGGTCTGGCGCCTGGCTCGCGACCTGCTGAGCGTGTTCGACGGCGAGGGGGCGCTGCGCAGCTTCAACCCGGCCTGGTCGACGGTGCTGGGCTGGGAGCCCGAGCAGCTGCGCGGTCGCCGCTACCCCGACTTCCTGCATCCCGACGACCTCGAGCACACCGCCCGGGCGCTGGGACTGATCGCCGATAGCGGCGGTCTCGGCGGCTTCGAGAACCGCTGGCGCTGCCGCGACGGCAGCTATCGCTGGCTGTCATGGAACGCGGTGCTCGCCGACGGGCTGCTCTACGCCGCCGGACGCGACGTCACCGCCGAGAAGGACGCGGCGCTGCGCCTCGCCCGCACCGAGGAGCAGCTGCGCCAGTCGCAGAAGATGGAGGCCGTCGGCCAGCTCACCGGCGGCATCGCGCACGATTTCAACAACCTGCTGACCGGCGTGATCGGCAGCATCGAGATGATGCGGCACCGGCTGCAGCAGGGGCGCACCGCCGAGCTGGAACGCTACATGGACGCCGCCGCCGGCGCCGCGGAGCGGGCCGCATCGCTGACGCACCGGCTGCTGGCCTTCTCGCGACGCCAGACGCTCGACCCCAAGCCGATCGCGGCCGAGCTCCTGGTCGACGGGATGGAAGACCTGATCCGGCGCACCGCGGGCCCGTCGGTGGCGCTGCAGATCATCCGCCATCCCGGGCTGTGGCCCATCTTCTGCGATCCCGGTCAGCTCGAGGCGGCGCTGGTCAACCTCGCCAACAACGCCCGCGACGCGATGCCGGATGGCGGGCGCCTGGTGATCGAGACCGGCAACGCGGTGCTCGACGACGCGCAGACCGAGGGAGACATCCCGCCCGGCGATTATGTCGCGATCTCGGTCGCCGACACCGGCGCCGGCATGTCGGCCGAGGTGGCGACACGCGCCTTCGATCCGTTCTTCACCACCAAGCCGATCGGCCAGGGCACCGGGCTCGGCCTGTCGATGATCTACGGGTTCACCCGCCAGTCGGGCGGCGATGCCCGCATCGTGACCGGTCCGGGGCGCGGCGCGCGGGTGACGATCTACCTGCCGCGCTACCGCGACCCGCGGGACGGGTCCGGCGGCGGAGACGCCGCGCCGCACCCCGGACGCACCGTGCTGCTGGTCGAGGACGAGCCTGTGGTGCGCATGCTGCTCGGCGAGGCGCTGGCCGAGATCGGCTGCGACACCATCGAGGCGTCGGACGGGGTCGGCGGCCTGCGGGTGATGCAGGACGACAAGCCGGTCGACCTGCTGATCACCGATATCGGCCTGCCGGGCGGCATCAACGGCAGGCAGCTGGCGGAGGCGGGACGGACGCTGCGACCGGACCTGAAGGTGCTGTTCATCACCGGCGGTGGCGAGAGCCCGCTGCCGCGCATCGCTCCCGTGTTCGGCGAGAGCCTTGTCGCGGGGGAAGGCCCGGGCGATCTCTGGACCCAGGTGATCGAGAAGCCGTTCACCATGGAGTTGCTGATGCACCGGGTACGCTCCATGATCCGCCCGTGATGACCACGTCGCGGGCCATGATCCGCCCCTGATACCCACGTCGCGGGCCATGATCGGCCCGTGATACGCACCTCGCGGGCGCAGGCGTCCCCTGCCACCGCGTGCCGACGCTCCCGTCCAGACCCCGAACTTCCGAGATCAACGACAAGATGAACAAGTTCATATACGGCCTGGCCTGCGCCGGGGCGATCGTCACCGGCCTCCAGCTCACCGCGCCGCAGCACGCGCGGGCCGACGCGCCGCCGCCGCGCACCCGCGGCGTGATCACCGCCGTGAACGGCGACACGGTGACGCTCAAGACCCGCTTCGGCGGTCCGGCGACGCTGAAGATCGGCGCCGATACCGGCTTCGTCGGCGCCGCCAAGTCGACGCTGGCGGAGGTCAAGCCCGGCCGCTTCATCGGCACCGCGGCGACGCCCGGACCGAATGGCACCCTGCGCGCGATCGAGGTGACCATCTTCCCCGACAGCATGCGCGGCGCCGGCGAGGGCCATTACGGCTGGGATCTCGGCAAGTCGAGCTCGATGACCAACGGCACCATCGGCACCGTGACCGCGTCCACCAAGCTGAGCATGACCGTCAGCTACAAGGGCGGCCAGAAGACGCTGCTGGTTCCCGACGACGTGCCGGTGGTCGACCTGGAGCCCGGTGATCGCTCGCTGCTGCAGCCGGGGGCGCACGTGGTGGCGATCGGGCCGAAGTCCGGTGACGGCGGCGTCGACGTCAAGCGGATCATCATCGGCGAGAAGGACGTCGTGCCGCCGATGTAGCGGGCGATGCGGGAGGTCAGCACGGTGCGAGATCGATCCGACATGGTGGGGCCGGTGCGCGAGAGGGTGGTGGTGCATCCGCTGGTGGTGCGGATCACCCACTGGGTCAGCGCGTTCGCCATCGGCTGCATGGTGAGCAGCGGCTGGCAGATCTACGACGCCTCGCCGCTGCTGCCGTTCAGCTTCCCGGCCTGGTCGACGCTGGGCGGCTGGCTCGGCGGCGGGATCGCCTGGCACCTGGCGGCGATGTGGCTGCTGGTGGGCAACGCCGTGATCTACTTCGCCTACGGCCTGTTCGGGCGGCATTTCCGTCGCACCCTGCTGCCGATCCGGCCGTCGGCGGTCGCGCGCGACCTTCGCCAGGCGCTGACTTTCAAGCTCAAGCATGAACTCGGCGTCTACAACGCGGTGCAGAGGCTGCTCTACCTCGGCGTGCTGCTGCTCGGGATCGCGGCGGTGCTGTCGGGGCTGGGTCTGTGGAAGCCGGTGCAGCTGCAGCTGCTGGACCAGCTCGTCGGCGGCTATCCGGTGATGCGCTGGATCCACTTCCTGGCGATGGCCGGCATCGTCGGCTTCTTCGTGCTGCACATGCTGCTGGTGATCCTGGTGCCGCACACCCTGCTGGCGATGATCACCGGGCGCGCCCGTCTGCATCGGCCCGCACGATGAGCCGGCGGCAGGATCCCGACCAGCCGGGCCGGCGCATGCTGCTGCGTTCCGGCCTGTCGCTCGGCGCGCTCTCTCTGCTCAGCGGCTGCAACCTCACCGACGGCGACGCCACCGACCGGGTGCTGTGGGCGATGTCGCGCCTCAACGACCGCCTGCAGGCGCTGCTGTTCAGCCCGACCCGGCTGGCACCGGTCTACCCGGCCTCCAGCCTGACCAGGCCGTTCCCGTTCAACGCGTACTACCCGATCGACAACGTGCCGGAGATCGACCTCGACCGCTGGTCGCTCGAGGTGTCCGGCCTGGTGTCGGACAAGAGCGGCTGGACGCTGTCGCGGCTGCGCAAGCTGCCGCAGCGGGCGCAGATCACCCGCCTGATCTGCGTCGAGGGATGGAGCGCCATCGGCCAGTGGAGCGGCGTGCCGCTGCGCAGCTTCCTCGAACGGGTCGGCGCCGACCTCACCGCCCGCTATGTCGGCTTCAAGTGCGCGGACCGCTACTACTCCAGCATCGACATGGCGACGGCGCTGCATCCGCAGACCATCCTCGCCCTCGACACCTCGGGCGTGCCGCTGCCGCCGCAGTTCGGCTATCCGCTGCGGCTGCGAGTGCCCACCAAGCTCGGCTTCAAGAACCCCAAGCACATCGGCGCGATCTTCGTCACCAACAGCTATCCCGGCGGCTACTGGGAAGACCAGGGCTATAACTGGTTCAGCGGCAGCTGATCCGCGACCTCCAGCCTCTGGCGCAGGGCGGCGACGACGCTCTCGAACATCTCCGTCGTCAGCCGGCCGGTGTTCGTGTTGTAGCGCGACACGTGATAGCTGTCCGCCAGCAGCAGCCCGTCCGGCAGTGTGGCGATCTGGCCGTGGCTGAAGCGCAGGCGCGATAGCGGGACACCGCAGGCCGAGAGCACCGCGCTATGCGCCAGCACGCCGAGCGCCAGCACCGCGCGCAGCGGGCGGATCCCCTGCAGCTCCGAGCGCAGGAAGCGGTTGCAGGTGCGGACCTCGATCGGCTGCGGCAGGTTGGCCGGCGGCACGCAGCGCACCGCGTTGACGATACGGCAGCCGCGCAGCGTCAGGCCGTCCTGCGGATCCGCGCCGTAGCGACCGGTGGCGAAGCCGAACTTCAGCAACGTCTCGTAGAGCAGGATGCCGGCGAAATCGCCGGTGAACGGACGTCCGGTGCGGTTGGCGCCCTTGACGCCCGGAGCCAGCCCGACGATCAGCAGCTCGGCCTCGAGCGTGCCCCAGGAGGGCACAGGGGCGTTCCACCACGGCGGATGTGCGGAGTGGTTGGCCCGCCGGTAGGCGACCAGTCGCGGGCAGAGCGGGCAGTCGCGGTCCGGCTGCTCCAGCACCGGCACCGCATCGGGCATGCCCTCGACCGGGACGGCCTCCCGCTCGTGCAGGCGTTTCGACGTCGGCTTGGGCGGAGCAGGGGTCTTCAGCATCGCGACCGGTCAGAGGCTCGGCGTCGAGTCGGCGACGAACGGCTCCGCCGGCACCGGCCGTGCCGGGGCGCGGGTGCGCGGCTCGGTCTGGCGACGGGTGAACTCGGTGGCGATGTCGGCCAGCTCGATGAACTCGTCGGCCTGCCGGCGCAGCTCGTCCGCCGCCGCCGGCGGGCTGGTGCGGATCGTGGATACCACAGAGACGCGCACGCCTTGCCGCTGCACCGCCTCGACCAGGCGGCGGAAGTCGGAGTCGCCGCTGAACAGGATCGCGTGATCCATCTTCGGGCTCATCTCCAGCATGTCGACGGCGAGCTCGATATCCATGTTCCCCTTGATCCGCCGCCGGCCGGTCTGGTCGGTGAATTCGCGCGCGGTCTTGGTCACCAGGGTGTAGCCATTATAGACCAGCCAGTCGGTCAGCGGCTTGAGCGGTGAATACTCCTCGGTGTCGAGCACGGCGGAATAGTAATACGCCCGCACCAGCTTGCATCGCGCGCGGAAAAACGCGAGCAGGCTGCGATAATCCACGTCGAAGCCGAGGTTGCGAGAGGCCGAATAAAGGTTTGCGCCGTCGATGAACAGGCAGACGCGGTCCTCCATGCGGAAATCCATCGTTTTGAATCCTGACTAATATATTCGTGGAACAACGTTAAGAATTGGTTCAGCGGGCAGTTGCATCCTGCTCTATCCCGATGCCGGCGGAAGGTCGAATGCGGTGATCCTGGTCGCGATCGGTGCGAACCTGCCGGGTCCGTGGGGCAGCGAGCCGGTGCAGAGCTGCCGCCGCGCGGTGCTGGAGATCGACCGGCTGGCCGGGCTGAGGGTGTCGGCGGTCTCGCGCTGGTATCGCAGCACCCCGGTGCCGCGCGCCGAGCAGCCCGACTACGCGAACGGGATGGTGCGGCTCGCGGGCAGCATCGAGCCCGCTGCCCTGCTCGCCGCCCTGCAGGAGATCGAGGCGCGGGCCGGACGGGTGCGGGGTGCGGCGAACGCCGCGCGCACGCTCGATCTCGACGTGATCGACATCGACGGGCTGGTGCGCGACGTCCCCGATCCGGTGCTGCCGCATCCGCGCGCCTACCTCCGCCCCTTCGTGCTGCTGCCGCTGCGCGATGTCATGCCGGAGTGGGTGGAGCCGCGCTCGGGACGGAACGTCGGCACGCTGCTTGCTCGACTGAGAAGTGGTTGCGGCGAGGCCGCCGCACCGATAGACTGGCCCGTTCCATATAAATAGAGCAGAGGTCGGCCGCATGGCGCGAGTCACCGTCGAAGATTGCGTCGAGAAGATCCCCAACCGCTTCGAGCTGGTCCTGCTCGCTGCCCAGCGGGCGCGGAACCTCAGCCGAGGCGAGGAGCTTACCGTCGATCGCGACAACGACAAGAACCCGGTGGTGGCGCTGCGCGAGATCGCCGGAGAGACGATCGAAGTGGGGCGGCTGCATCAGGACCTGATCAAGTCGCTGGCCCGTGCGCCGGAGCCGGAGCCGGCCGACGAGGAGGTGCTGGACCTGATCCCGACCGACCAGAACATCTTCGGCCTGCAGGACGTCTCGGCGGAAGAGGAGGCGGCCGGCATGGGCACGGAGCTGTCGCCGGAGGATCTCGAATCGGCGATCGAAGCCGAGCTCGGCGGCCGCACGCGGCGCTAGCCGCCATGCCCGTGGTGCCGGCGGCCTTCGCACCGGACGGCGCCCGCTCCACGCCCGCCACCGGGCTCGTCTCCCCGCCTGCCTCGCCGGCGATATCGTCCGGCCTTCCGGTCGGCTCGCCGCTGGCCGGGCTGCCGGCGGTCGCGGAACCGGCATCCGGCGTGCGTCCAGTCAGCTGCGAGGCGTTGATCCGCCGCGTGCGCAGCTACGATCCGGACGCCGATGTCGGGCTGATCGAGCGGGCCTTCGCCGTGGCACGCGACGCCCATGCCGCGCAGAAGCGCGACAACGGCGAGCCCTACCTGATCCATCCGCTGGCGGTGGCGGAGATCCTCGCCGGCTTCCGTCTCGACGTCGCCTCGATCGCCACCGGTCTGCTGCACGACACGGTCGAGGATACCGGCGTCACCTACGCGATGCTGGAGTCGAAGTTCGGCCGCACCATTGCCGACCTGGTCGACGGGGTGACCAAGCTCACCCGGCTGGAGCTGCAGTCGGATCGCACCAAGCAGGCGGAGAACTTCCGCAAGCTGGTGCTGGCGATGAGCCGCGACATACGGGTGCTGATCGTCAAGCTCGCCGACCGGCTGCACAACATGCGCACCCTGCACTACGTGCAGCGCCAGGATCGCCGCGAGCGGATCGCGCACGAGACCATGGACATCTATGCGCCGCTGGCCGGCCGCATCGGCATGGACAAGGTCAAGACCGAGCTGCAGAACCGCTCGTTCGCCGAGCTGGAGCCGGAAGCCAACTCCACCATCCAGGCGAGGCTGAACTACCTGCGCGGCCAGGGAGCGGACGTCATCGAGGAGGTGCGGCTGGAGCTGGTACGGCTGTGCCGCGGCGCCGACGTGGCACCGATCGAGGTGATGGGGCGGGAGAAGTCGCCGTTCTCGATCTGGGAGAAGATGCAGAAGCGCAACGTCGCCTTCGAGCAGCTCTCCGACATCATGGCGTTCCGCATCCTCGTGCCGACCCGCGAGGCCTGCTACGTCTCGCTCGGCGCGGTGCACGGCGCCTACTCGGTGATCGCCGGACGCTTCAAGGACTACATCTCGACGCCCAAGGCGAACGGCTACCAGAGCCTGCATACCGGCGTGACCCTGCGCCATCCGCGCAACCAGAAGATCGAGGTGCAGATCCGCACCCCGGAGATGCACGACGTCGCCGAGAACGGCGTCGCCTCGCACTGGGTCTACAAGGATGCCCCCGGCGACGAGCAGGACCTGCCGGGAAGCTCCGGCATCGGCTCCGTGGTCAGCAGCCTGCGCCGGATGCGCTGGGTGCAGGACCTGCTCGAGATCATCGAGAATTCCGCGGCCCCCGACGAGTTCCTCGAGAACACCAAGCTCGAGCTCTACCAGGACCAGGTGTTCTGCTTCACGCCGAAGGGGCAGCTGATCCAGCTGCCGCGGGGAGCGACGCCGGTCGATTTCGCCTACGCCGTGCACAGCCAGGTCGGCGACGGCTGCGTCGGCGCCAAGGTGAACGGCCGGCTGATGCCGCTGCGCCACGAGCTGCAGAACGGCGACCAGGTCGAGATCATGACCGCGCGCGGCGGCACGCCCTCGCCGTCGTGGGAGCGCTTCGTCGTCACCGGCAAGGCACGCGCCCGCATCCGCCGGCACCTCGCCCAGCAGCAGCGCGAGACGCACCTCGATGCCGGGCGCGCCGCTCTCGCCAAGGCGTTCCGACAGGAGGGCGTGGACGGCTCCGAGAAGGTGCTGGACGGCGCCCTGAAGGGACTGAAATGCGCGACCCGCGACGATCTCTACGTCGCGGTCGGCAACGGCAACCTGGCACCGCGCGACGTGGTCCAGGCCGCCTACCCGGAACTTCGCCACGGCGCGCGGGCGCCGCGGATGATCCCGAGCCTGCCGCGCCCGCCGCACGGTCGCGGCGCGCCTGCGGACGGCGCCGGCGGGATGGCGCTGGTCGGACTGGGCTCCGGCATCTCGGTGCACTTCGCCGGCTGCTGCCATCCGCTGCCCGGCGACAAGATCCTGGGCATCGTGGCCCAGGGCAAGGGCATCACCGTGCACACCGCCGGCTGCCAGACGCTGGACAGCTTCGCCGCGACCCCGGAACGCTTCATGGACGTGGACTGGGACTACGACTCGATCGGCCGCGGCGCCAGCACCGAGACCCATGTCGGGCGGGTCAGCGTCATCGCCGCCAACGAGCCGTCGATCCTGGCGACCCTGACCAACACCGCGGCCAAGCATGACGGCACCGTGGTCAACCTGAAGATCGTCAACCGGCAGCTGGACTTCATGGAGATCCTGGTCGACGTGGAGGTGCGCGACCTGCGCCACCTCTCCACCGTGATCGCGGGGCTGCGCGGCGCCAGCGGCATCACCCAGGTGGAGCGGGCGAAGGCGTGACGCGATCGCGACAGGCCGGCCGGCCATGATGATCGGCCTCGGCTCCGACCTGTGCGACATCAGGCGGATCGAGAAGGTGATGGCGGCGCACGGCGAGCGCTTCCTGCACCGCGTGTTCACCGCCGAGGAGCGCGCGCGTGCGGAGCGCCGCACCGGGGCGCTGCGCCCTGCGACCTACGCCAAGCGCTGGGCGGCCAAGGAAGCCTGCGCCAAGGCGCTCGGCACCGGCTTCGCGCAAGGCGTGTTCCACTCCGACATGGGGGTGGTGAACCTGCCGGACGGCCAGCCGACGCTGGTGCTCACCGGCGGCGCGCTGGTCCGCCTGCGCGCCTTGATGCCGCCGGGGATGCACCCGGCACTGCTGGTCAGCATCAGCGACGAGCATCCATACGCCTTCGCCCAGGTCATCATCACCGCACTTCCGGACGGACGGGCGATCTCCTGAGCCCGTGCTTGACACGCCATCACCCGGTCGGCTTGATCCGCCGGCGCCACGGACCCCCGCGGCCCTTTCCCGGTCCGGCGGTCCCGGTTCGGCGACCCCGGTTCAGCGCGATCGCGACCGGCTGATGCGGATGCCAGCACGATGACCAGAAGCGAACCATGACGATCGGCAAGTCCTCCGACAGCAAGCAGGCGGCGAAGCCACGCGGCAAGACCGCGACGGCGCGCTCCGGTGCCTGGGAGCTGCTGCGCACCCTGGTCTATGCCGGCCTGATCGCCATCGTGGTGCGAACCTTCCTGTTCGAGTCCTTCAACATCCCGTCCGGCTCGATGATCCCGACGCTGCTGGTCGGCGACTACCTTTTCGTCTCCAAGTACGAGTACGGCTATTCGCGCTTCTCGCTGCCGCTCTCGCCCGACCTGTTCGACGGCCGCGTGCTCGGCCACCTGCCGCATCGCGGCGACGTGGCGGTGTTCCGCTTCACCCAGGACACCTCGATCGACTACATCAAGCGCATCGTCGGCCTGCCCGGCGACCACGTGCGGATGCAGGGCGGCGAGCTCTACGTCAACGACGCCCTGGTGCCGCGCGACGACCTCGGCGACACCGTGGCGTCAGACGAGAACGGCACCCGCATGCAGGGTCGTCGCTACGAGGAGCGCCTTCCCGGCAGCGCCGGGCGCGGCCCGGTCGCGCACCAGATCATGAAGCTGACCAGCGAGGGCCAGTACAACAACACCCCGGACTACCTCGTGCCGAGCGGCTACTTCTTCGCCATGGGCGACAACCGCGACGACAGCGCCGACAGCCGGTTCATGGGCACGGAGTCCGACGATCTCGGCTTCGTGCCGATCCAGAACCTGGTCGGCCATGCCAAGTTCATCTTCTTCTCGGTGGATGCCACGCATCCGCTGTGGGAGGTCTGGGAGTGGCCGCAGGAGATACGCTGGCAGCGCATCCTCGAATGGGTGCGCTAGCCGTGCAGGCGGCCGATGATCCACGCCAGGATGATCCACGCCAGGATGATCCACGCCAGGATGATCCATGCCAGGATGATCCACGACGCCGGATCGAGGCGCTGCTCGGCCGGCCGTTCGCCCGCCCGGAGCTGCTGCGCGAGGCGCTGACCCATCGCTCGGCCGCGCACGAGAGCCGCCAGCGGCCCAGGTCCGCGCCGGCCCGCGGCATGCCGGCCGCCGCGGCGAGCCGGTCGAACGAGCGGCTCGAGTTCATCGGCGACCGCGTGCTCGGGCTGCTGATGGCCGAGTGGCTGATCGAGCGCTTCCCCGACGAGCAGGAGGGCGAGCTCGGCCCGCGCCACGCCTACCTGGTCTCCCGTCCGGTGCTGGCGCGCATCGCCGAGCAGGTCGGGCTGGCCGCCGCGCTGGACGTGGCGCCGCACGAGGCGCGCGCCGGCATACGGCAGGCCGCCAACGTGCTCGCCGACGCGATCGAGGCGGTGCTGGGGGCGGCCTATCTCGATGGCGGGCTGGAGGCGGCGCGACACTTCGTCCGCGCCGCCTGGCACGAGGCGATGGTCGGCCAGGCGCTGCCGCCGAAGGACCCCAAAACGGCGCTGCAGGAATGGCTGCTCGGGCGCGGCATGCCGCTGCCGGCCTATGCCTTGGAGTCCGCCGAGGGACCCTCGCACGCGCCGCGCTTCGTCATCCGGGTGGAGGCCTCCGGCCGGGCCGGCACCGGTGCCGCCGGGAGCAAGCGCGCCGCCGAGAGTGCGGCCGCCGCGGCGCTGCTGCGGCAGCTGCTGTGACCGGGACGCGCTGCGGCTTCGTCGCCATCGTCGGCGCGCCGAACGCCGGCAAGTCGACGCTGCTGAACCGCCTCGCCGGCGCCAAGCTGTCGATCGTCAGCCCCAAGGCGCAGACCACCCGCTTCCGGGTCATCGGTATCCTGATGCACGACGTCAGGCCGGCGCCGGACGTGCCGGCGGCGCGCGCGCAGATCCTGCTGGTCGACACCCCCGGCATCTTCCGGCCGAAACGCAAGCTGGACCGCGCCATGGTCGCGGCCGCCTGGACCGGCTCCGACGATGCCGACCTCACCCTGGTGCTGGTCGATGCCCGCGCCGGCCTGACCGAGGGCGTGCACGACATCGCCGCCCGGCTCGGCGAGCAGGCCGCGGGGGCGCGCCGGCTGTGGCTGGTGCTGAACAAGACCGACCTGGTGCCGCGACCGCGCCTGCTGCCGCTGACCGCGGCGCTGACCGGGCTGCTGGCCGCCGAGCGCACGCTGATGGTGAGCGCGCGCTCCGGCGAGGGCCTGGACGACCTGCTCGACGGGCTGGCGGCGGCGGTGCCCCAGGGCCCCTATCTCTATCCCGAGGACGACCTCACCGACCTGCCGGACCGGCTGCTCGCGGCCGAGATGGTGCGCGAGCAGATCTTCCTGCAGACCCACGAGGAGGTGCCGTACGCGGCCACCGTGGAGACCGAGAGCTTCCGCGAGCAGCCGGACGGCTCGGTGCGGATCGAGGCCACGATCTACGTGTCGCGCGCCGGCCACAAGGGCATCCTGATCGGCGACAAGGGCGCGCGCATCAAGATGATCGGCGAGCGGGCGCGGCACGGGCTCGCCGCCCTGCTGGAGCGGCCCTGCCACCTGTTCCTCAACGTCAAGGAGCGCGCTGGCTGGGACGAGGAGCGGGCGCGGCTGCGCGCGATCGGGCTCGACGAGTCCTCGTAGCAGGTGGCAGCAAGACGAGGGGCGTTGCCGCTTGAACCCCCTCGAGGGCGGAGCCCTCGAGATCCATCAGCCAGGGGGAGGCCGGGCAGCGCCGCGTCCCGGATGCTGCCTCGCACCCTTGTCCGGCCCGGGTGCGCGCTTTATGACAGGCCGCGGCACAGCGGGAAGGCCGGGCGCATGGCAGAGAACCTCTACAAGCGCGTGCTGCTCAAGGTCTCCGGCGAGGCGCTGATGGGCTCCGGCAGCTACGGGCTCGATCCGCAGACGCTGAGCGCCATCGCCGCCGACGTGCGCGACGTCTTCGAGGCCGGCGCCGAGGTCTGCCTGGTGATCGGCGGCGGCAACATCTTCCGCGGCATCGCGGCCGCGGCGCGCGGCATGGATCGCGCCCAGGGCGACTATGCCGGCATGCTGGCCACCGTCATCAACGCGCTGTCGATGCAGAGCACCCTGGAGCGCATCGGCGTGCCGACGCGGGTGATGTCGGCGATCCAGATGTCGAGCATCGCCGAGCCGTACATACGCAGGCGGGCGATGCGGCACATGGAGAAGCGCCGCCTGGTGATCTTCGCCGCCGGCACCGGCAACCCGTTCTTCACCACCGATACCGCGGCGGCACTGCGCGCCGCCGAGATGGAGTGCGACGCGCTGTTCAAGGGCACCCAGGTGGACGGGGTGTACTCGGCCGACCCGCGCCTGCAGCCGGACGCGATCCGCTACGAGGAGCTTTCCTACCTCGACGTGCTGTCCCAGGACCTCAACGTCATGGACGCCTCGGCGATCAGCCTGGCGCGCGAGAACAAGCTGCCGATCATCGTGTTCAACATCCACGCCCCGGGGGCGTTCGCCCAGGTGATGCGCGGGCAGGGGCCGTTCACGCGCATTGTCGAGCGCCAGTGAACGCGCGACGAATGGAGCGGCGACGCATGACGCGAGGGTCCGGCGAGCGCGACGGCGGTCACGCGCTGCGCCGCAACCGGAGGAGGTAGGCCTTGGCCGCAGACTTGACCACGCTGAAGGAAGACCTGACCCGGCGCATGGACGGCGCACTGGAGACGCTGCGCCGCGACTTCACCGGCCTGCGCTCCGGCCGCGCCAGCCCCGCCCTGCTCGAGCCGGTGCGCGTCGAGGCCTATGGCGGCGAGGTGCCGATCACCCAGGTCGGCACCATCGCGGTGCCGGAGAGCCGGATGATCACGGTGCAGGTCTGGGACCGCTCGCTGACCGGGGCGGTGGAGCGCGCGATCCGCGACTCCGGGCTCGGGCTGAACCCGTCCGCGGACGGGCAGGTGGTGCGGGTGCCGATCCCGCAGCTCACCGCCGAGCGCCGGGTCGAGCTGGCCCGCGCCGCCGGCCGCTACGCCGAGAACGCGAAGATCTCGGTGCGCGGCGTGCGCCGCGACGGCATGGACCAGATCAAGGGGTTCGAGAAGAAGGGCGAGATCAGCGAGGACGACGTCGTCGGCTGGTCCGCCGAGGTGCAGAAGCTAACGGACTCCTACGTCAAGCGTATTGATGATAACTTTGCGGACAAGGAACGAGAAATCAAACAGGTCTGAGGCCTTGGACAACAGCGAACCCATCGAGGTCGAGCGATTGGACAGCCTGCCCGCCGACCAGGATCCGTCGCGGGACGGCGCCCAGCCCAAACGCTGTCCTCCCGAACTGCGGCCGCAGGGGCTACCGCGTCACGTCGCCGTGATCATGGACGGCAATGGTCGCTGGGCGGCGGCACGGCGGCTGCCGCGCCTCGCCGGCCACCGCGCCGGCGCCCAGGCGGTGCGGCGATGCATCCAGGCGGCGATGCAGAGCGGCGTCGAGTGGCTGACGCTGTACGCGTTCTCGTCGGAGAACTGGCGCCGGCCGGCGGAGGAGGTCACCGACCTCACCGGGCTGTTGCGGCACTACCTGCGTCACGAACTGGCCGAGCTGCACCGCGAGGGTGTGCGGCTGCGCGTGATCGGCGAGCGCGAGCGCTTCGACCACGACATGCGCGCCGAGTTCGAGCGCGCCGAGCGGCTCACCGTCGGCAACACCCGGCTCAACCTGATGGTGGCGCTGTCCTATGGCGGCCGCTCCGACATCCTGCATGCGTCGCTGCGGCTGGCCAGGGCGGTACGGGCCGGGCTGGTTGACCCCGACCTCACCGACGAGGCCGGTTTCGCGCGCTTCCTCAGCACCGACGGCATTCCGGACCCAGACCTGATGGTGCGCACGAGCGGCGAGTTCCGGCTGTCGAACTTCCTGCTCTGGCAGGCGGCCTACGCCGAGCTGGTGTTCCTGGACGTGCTGTGGCCCGACTTCGGACCGACCCACTTCGCCGACGCGCTGGATCGCTACGCCCGTCGCGACCGTCGCTTCGGTGCGCGTCCTGGCTGAGGCTGGCATCTCCCGCGACCTCCGCCCCGTCGACCTCTCCGCGCCAGCCTGGCGCGACCTGCGTGTCCGGCTGATCTCTGCGGGGTTGCTGGCGCCGCTCGGCCTCGGCGGCCTGCTCAACGGCGGCTGGGTGTTCACCGGCCTGGTGCTGCTGGCGATGCTCGGGATCGGGCTGGAGGCGGCGACGCTGGCACGGGCGCCGTCGGTCTCCGCGCCCCGCCTGATGCTGCTGGTCTGGCCTGGTCTGTCGCTGCTGGTCGCCGTCGGCATCGACTGGGTGACCGGCCTGCGGGTGCTGCTCGGCGGCTTCCTGCTCGGCCCGGCGCGCGGCGCCGCGGTGGTGCTGATCGGCCTCGGCGGCTTCGCCCTGGTCTGGCTGCGCGGCATGACCGGGGCGGGACCGGCGTCGCTGCTGTTCGTGGTGCTGGCGGTGTGGGCCAGCGACAGCCTCGCCTATCTGGTCGGCCGCGCCGTCGGCGGCCCCAGGCTGGCGCCGCGGGTCTCGCCGGGCAAGACCTGGTCGGGTGCGGTCGGCGGGCTGCTCGGCGCTATGCTCGCCGGTGCCGCGGTGGCGACGCTGGTGCCGGCGGGCGAGGTCCAGGTCTGGGGGCTGTGGTGGGGCGCGAGGCTGCTGCGCGGCCTGCTGTTCGGCGCCCTGCTCGGCATCGCCGCGCAGGGCGGCGACCTCGCCGAGAGCGTGCTGAAGCGCCGATGCGGGGTGAAGGATTCCGGCCGGCTGATCCCCGGCCATGGCGGCCTGCTCGACCGGCTCGACGGCCTGATGGCCGCGGCACCCCTGGCGGTGCTGTTCTCGCTCGGCTGCGCCCCGGGGCAGCCGTTCTGGCAGCTCGACCCGCTGCATCCGCGTCCGCTCGATCTCGCCGCCCGGCACATTCCGCCCGGCTGGCTCGAACGGCTGGTGGCTCCCACTCCGGTGATCCCCGGCACCGCCCCGGCAAGGGACAGGCAACCATGAAGACCGTCTGCGTTCTCGGCAGCACCGGAAGTGTCGGCTGCAGCACCATCGATCTGTTGGGGCAGGCACCGGAGCGGTTCCGGGTCGAGGTCCTGGTCGGCGGCCGCAATGCCGTGCTGCTGGCGCAGCAGGCGCTGACGCTGCGCCCGTCGCGGGTGGCGATCGCCGACCCGCAGGCAGTCGACGAGCTGCGCGCGCGCCTCGCCGGCAGCGGCATCGCGGTGTCGTGCGGGCGCGACGCGGTGTGCGAGGCCGCGGCACACCCGGTCGACTGGACCATGTCGGCGATCACCGGCGCCGCCGGCCTCGCCCCCACGCTCGCGGCGATACGCGGCGGTGGTGCCGTGGCGCTGGCCAACAAGGAGGCGCTGGTCTGCGCCGGCGACGTCATGCTGCGCGCCGTGCGCGACGCCGGCGCCACCCTGCTGCCGGTGGACTCCGAGCACAACGCCATCTTCCAGGCGATGGCCGACCGCCAGTCGTCGGAGGTCGAGCGCGTCACCCTGACCGCGTCGGGCGGCCCGTTCCGCAACGCCAGCATCGAGGAGATGGAGCAGGCCCGGCCGGAGGCGGCGCTGCGCCATCCGGTGTGGTCGATGGGGGCGAAGATCAGCATCGACTCCGCCAGCATGTTCAACAAGGGGCTGGAGGTGATCGAGGCCGCACGCCTGTTCGACCTGCCCGAGCAGCGGATCGAGGTGCTGGTGCATCCACAATCGGTGGTGCACGGGATGGTGCACTACAGCGACGGCAGCGTGCTGGCGCAGCTCGGCGCCCCGGACATGCGGATCCCGATCGCCCACACCCTCGCCTGGCCGCAGCGCATGCCGACGCGCTCGCCGCGACTGGATCTGGCGAGGCTGGCACGGCTCGAGTTCGAGGCGCCCGATCCGGAGCGTTTCCCGGCGCTGCGGCTGGCGCGTGCAGCGCTGCGTGCCGGAGGGGCCGCGCCGGCGATCCTGTCGGCGGCCAACGAGATCGCGGTGGAGGCGTTCCTGCTGCTGCGCATCGGCTTCCTGGACATCGCCCGGCTGGTGGAGCGCACGCTGCAGGAAATCGGCGACCAGGCGGCGGACTCGCTGGAATCCGTCCTATATTGGGATGAGGAGGCGCGCCGCGTGGCGGCACTGCACGCGGCCCGCCTGGCTGCCGGCTCCCGGGCCGCCTGACCAGCCACCCGACTAGCCGCCTGACCAGCCCTCTGACGAGACTGACGCCGCGCCGCCAAGGACACTGAACCCATGCTGGCCCATCTGCTTCGCACCCCTCTCGCCTTCGCCCTGGTGCTGGGGGTGCTGGTGTTCATCCACGAGCTCGGACACTACCTAGCGGCGCGCTGGCGCGGGGTGCACGTGGAGATCTTCTCGATCGGCTTCGGGCCGCCGCTGCTGCGCTGGCACGACCGGGTCGGCACCGAGTGGCGGCTGTGCGCGCTGCCGCTCGGCGGCTACGTCAAGCCGCACGGCTTCGAGGGGCCGGAGGAGGCGACCGCGGAGACGCGTGCCGCCTGGCAGCCCGGCCGCACCTTCCACGACAAGCCGGTGGGCTCGCGCGCGATCGTCATCGTCGCCGGGCCGGTGTTCAACTTCCTGCTCGCCATCGTACTGTTCTGGGGCCTGTTCGCGGTCGCCGGGCGCCCGAGCGTCGCACCGGTCGCCAGCATGCCGCCGGTGGTGGGCGAACTGGTGGCGCACGGTGCGGCGGCCGCCGCCGGGCTGCGGCCCGCCGACCGCATCGAGCAGGTCGACGGCGCGCCGACGGCGTCGATCGCCGACGTGCAGAAGCTCATCGGTGCGGCACCCGGGCGGCCGGTGACGATCCGGCTGCTGCGCGACGGCCACCCGTTGAGCCTGCCGGTGACCGTCGGCCGCGCCGGCGGCGGCGCGCATCAGGGCGTGATCGGCGTGCTGTTCATGGCGCCGCCGGCGACGCCGCTCTCGCCGGGGCGGGCGCTGATCGCCGCCGCCCAGGAAACCTGGCAGGTGACGGTGCAGACGCTGGGCGGCATCTGGCAGATGATCATCGGCCGGCAGAGTGCGGATCAGCTCGGCGGCCCGCTGCGCATCGCCCAGCTCTCCGGCCAGGTGGCGCAGCTCGGGGTGGCCAGCATGGTCGGCTTCATCGCGCTGCTCTCGATCAATCTCGGCCTGATCAACCTGTTCCCGATCCCGATCCTGGATGGCGGCCGGCTGCTGTTCTACGCGGTGGAGGCGGTGCGCGGCCGGCCGGTGCCGCGGCGGCTGCAGGAATACGGCTTCAGGGCCGGATTCGCCCTGATCGCCTGCCTGTTTCTGTTCGTCACCTTCAACGATCTGTCGCATCTCGGCCTGTTCCAATGGGTCGCCGGCCTGGTCGATTGAGCGGCGCCCGGCCGCGGCGCCCGGGCCGGCGCTTGCGCAGTCACGGCCAATTCGGCTAGCTCCGCGCGGGCAACGTCTCGCGGGTTCCGGTCCGACCGGGCAGGCGGGCCGGTCCGACCTGTGGGGGATGGCTGCTCTTGTCCGGTTCACGTTCTGCGCTGCTGTCCTCCGTCTGCCTCATCCCGTTCCTCATCGACGGTTCGGCCCACGCGCAGCCGGTCGCTCCCGCGCCCCAGCCTGTACCCCAGCCTGCGCCCCAGCCTGCCGCCCCCGCTCCGAGCCGGCACCGTGGCTCGGCCGGCCATCACCCGCGCGCGGTCAGCCCGGCGGTGGCATCCGGCGGCACCATCGAGAGCATCGAGGTGCAGGGCAACGCGCGGATCGAGACCAGCACGATCCTGTCGTACCTGCTGGTGCGGCCCGGTGACAGCTTCGAGCAGGACGATCTCGACCGCTCGCTGAAGACGCTGTACGCGACCGGGCTGTTCCGCGACGTGAGCCTGCAGCGGCGCGGTGCGGCACTGGTGGTGATGGTCGCGGAGAACCCGATCGTCAACCGCATCGCCTTCGAGGGCAACCACTCCTCCAAGGACGATGACCTGCGCAAGGTGCTGACGCTGCGGCCGCGCGCGGTCTACACGCCGGAGATGGCGCAGCGCGACCGCCAGAAGATCCTCGACCAGTACGCCGGCAAGGGGCGGTACGCGGTCAGCGTGACGCCGCAGCTGATCCGCCTGTCGCACAACCGGGTCGACGTGGTGTTCCAGATCAGCGAGGGCGCGCTGACCCTGATCGAGAAGATCAGCTTCGTCGGCAACAAGGCGTTCTCCGAGGCGCGGCTGGCGCAGGTGGTGACCTCCAAGGAGACCGCCTGGTATCGCTTCTTCTCCTCCTCGGACGAGTACAACCCCGAGCGCATCCAGTACGACCGCGAACTGCTGCGACGCTTCTACCTGCGCAACGGCTATGTCGATTTCGACGTCTCGGACGCCACCGCCGAGCTGTCTCCGGATCGCAAGTCCTTCTACATCACCTTCACCATCAACGAGGGGCCGCGCTACCGCATCGGCAAGCTGGAGGTGCGCTCGAGCCTGCGCCACGTCGCCGGCGACAGCCTGCGCCCGCAGATCAACTCGCTCGAGCATCAGTGGTACGACGGCGACGAGGTGCAGCGCCTGTCGGACGCGATGCAGGACGGCCTGCAGGCGACCGGCTTTCCCTTCGCGCAGGTCAAGCCGGAGATCGCGCGCAACACCGACACCCACACCGTCGACCTGCTGTTCGACGTCAGCGAGGGGCCGCGCGTCTATGTCGAGCGCATCGACATCACCGGCAACACGATCACCCAGGACCACGTCATCCGGCGCCAGTTCGACATGGCCGAGGGCGACCCGTTCACGCCGACGCAGCAGCGCCGCACCAAGCAGTCGCTGGAGGATCTCGGCTTCTTCAGCTCCGCCAGCGTCGATACCGCGAACGGCTCGGCGCCCGACCGGGTGGTGGTCAACACGGCGCTGGTGGAGAAGCCGACCGGCGAGCTGACGCTCGGCGGCGGCTACTCGACCGACGCCGGCATCCTCGGCAATGCCGGGCTGCGCCAGAAGAACCTCGTCGGCACCGGCATCGATGCCAGCCTGCAGGGCACGCTCGCGCAGTACGAGAACCAGGTCGACTTCTCGCTGACCGACCCGTATTTCCTCGGACGCAACCTGGTCGCCGGCATCGACCTGTTCAGCATCCAGACCGACAACCTGAACGTCTCGAACTACTACGAGACCCGGGTCGGCGGCACGGCGCGCATCGGCTACGCCTATAACCGCTTCCTGTCGCAGTCCTGGAACTACTCGCTGATCGACCGCGACGTCAGCAACATCAACACCGCGGCCAGCCTGTTCATCCAGGACGAGTCCGGCCACTCGCTGCTGTCGCAGGTCGGCACCACGCTGGCCTACGACCGCCGTGACAGCCGGCTGCAGCCGCACACCGGCTACGTCGTGCGCATCGGCGGCGACCTCGCAGGGCTCGGCGGCAACGAGAAATACGTGCGCGTCAAGCTCGATACCGCGTACTACATCCCGCTCGACCGCTTCACCAACAACCACGACTGGACGCTGGCGCTGACCGCCGGCACCGGCTACATCGCCGACTACAGCGGTGGCCGGCAGGACATCGTCGACAACTTCTACCTCGGCGGCGACAACCTGCGCGGCTTCCTCGACGGCGGCGTCGGCCCGCACTCGGTGCCGACCGATTCCTATCCGGCGAGCGACGCCGTCGGCGGCCGCTTCATCTACACCCAGTCCACCACGCTGAACTTCCCGCTGCCGCTGGGTCCTGATCTCGGCCTGTCCGGACGCTACTTCGTCGATACCGGCGGCCTGAGCGGGCAGCGCGTGATCACCACCAATTTCAGCGGCATCGCCAACTCGGCGGGCCAGCATATCGGCGGCAACAATCTCGCCCCCCGGATCAGCACCGGCGTCGGCGTATCGTGGAAGAGCCCGTTCGGCCTGATCAACGTCGATATCGGCATCCCGATCATCAAGCAGCATCTCGACCAGACGCAGGTCTTCCGTTTCGGCTTCGGCTCGAACTTCTGAGGTGACGATGTCCCATCCTCCCGCCGCCGCCCTGCTCGCGGCCGTCCTCTCGCTCTCGCTGGCCGGCGCGGCGCACGCCCAGGGCACCGGCTCCGGCTGGTTCGTGCCCAAGAGCCAGTCCGCCGCACCGGCGCCGGCCGGCGCCGGCCGCCACCGCGCCGCGCCGCCGCCGGCGATGCTCGATCCCGCCGCCGACCAGGGCGAGGCGGGACAGGATCCGGCGCAGGGCCAGCCGCCGCAGGGCGCGCCGGGACCGCAGACCGCACCGGTGCTGCCGTTGCCGCCGATCCCGGCGCTGTCGGACCTGCCCAAGGGCACCGCGCCGCCGACGCCGGTGGTGGGCGTGCTCAGCGTGCAGGACGTGATGCGGCAATCGACGGCGGCGCAGCAGGTCGAGCGGATCCTCGGCGCCCGGCGCGACAAGCTCAACCAGGAGGCGCAGAAGGAGCAGCAGAGCTGGCGCGACCTGCAGCAGCAGATCCTGAACTCCAAGGCGAGCCCCGACCAGCTGCAGTCGCGCAAGCTGGCGCTGCAGCAGCGTGTGGTGCAGGCGCAGCGCGACTTCCGCAACCGCAACCGCATCCTGCAGGAGGCCGCACAGGTCTCGCTCGGCCAGGTCGAGCGCGAACTGGTGCAGGTGATCCGTCAGGTCGCCTCCGCGCGCGGCATGAACCTGGTGCTGCATCGCGAGCAGGTTGCGTTGAACATCAACGACTTCGACATCACCGTGCAGGTGGCGAACCAGCTCAACTCGACGCTGAACTCGGTGTTCATCCCCGGCGAAGGCGTCGACCCGGAGGAGCTGGCGAAGTCCGGCGCCTTCCCGACCACCGCCAATTCGGGGCCGCAAGGTGCGGTGCCGGGGGCGACGCTGGTCAGCGCGCCGGGTGCCCCGCACGCGCCGGCCGCGGCGCCCGCGAAGAAGTAGGCAGGCCCCCCGTGCGCGCCACCGGCGATCCGCGCTTCTTCGCACGCAGCGGACCGCACTCGGCGGCGCGACTGGCGGAGCTGGTCGGCGCACGACTGGTGCCACCCAGGGACGGGCGGCAGGCCGCGGCACTGCACGGGGTAGCGCCGCTGCAGTCGGCGGAAGCGGGCGAGGTCAGCTTCCTCGACAATCGCCGCTATGCCGGCCTGCTGGCGCGGACCGGCGCCGGCGCGGTGATCGTCGCACCGGCCTTCGCCGACGTGGTCCCGGCCGGCACCTGCGCGCTGGTGACGGCGCAGCCCTACGTCGCCTGGGCGCGCATCGCGGCACTGTTCCACCCGCCGGCGGCGGTGCTTCCCGGCATCCACCGCACCGCCCTGGTGGAGCCGGACGCGGTGGTCGATCGCACTGCCGAGATCGGTCCGTTCGCGGTGATCGGGGCGCAGGCGCGGATCGGCGCCGGCAGCCTGATCGGGGCGCACGCGGTGGTGGGGGCGGCGGTGACGATCGGCGCGGACTGCCGGATCGGTGCGCATGTCAGTCTCAGCCACGCCCTGCTGGGCGACCGGGTGACGCTGTTCCCGGGGGCCAGGATCGGCCAGGACGGGTTCGGCTTCGCGGTGTCGGAGCAGGGCTTCGTGACGGTCCCGCAGCTCGGCCGGGTGGTGATCGAGGACGATGTCGAGGTCGGCGCGAACGCGACGATCGATCGCGGCTCGGTGCAGGACACGGTGATCGGCGCCGGCTCTCGCCTCGACAACCTGGTGCAGATCGGGCACAATGTGAGACTCGGACGGTGTTGCATCGTGGTGTCCCAGGCGGGAATATCCGGCTCGACGGAGCTGGAGGATTTCGTGACGATCGCGGCCCAGGCCGGGCTGATCGGCCATATCCGGATCGGCCGCAAGGCGAGGGTGGGCGCACAGGCCGGCGTGATGTCGGATGTTCCGGCCGACGCCGACGTGATCGGCAGCCCGGCGATGCCGTTCCGCGAGTTCTTCCGCAACGTGGCGACACTCCGACGCCTTTCGCGCCGGCCAGCCGGGCAGTCGGGGGAACGCGCGGGGGGCTCGGATGGTTAGCGCCCGGTGAGGGCGTGGCTGCAGGGAATTGGGTTGAGCGTCGATGGACGGGACACAGAACGATGCGGCCGAGGCCGCGCACGCGGACATCACGCGTGCCGGCGGCTCGGAGCGTGAGGTGGAGGGTGCCAATCTCGAGGCGCAGGTCGGCGAGCGCATCGCGCAGATCGACGTGCTGCGCATCATGGAGGCGATCCCGCACCGCTACCCGTTCCTGATGATCGACCGCATGGTCGACGTGGTGCTGAACCGTTCCGCCATCGGCATCAAGAACGTGACCGCCAACGAGCCGCACTTCCAGGGCCACTTCCCGTCCAAGCCGGTGATGCCCGGGGTGCTGATCATCGAGGCGATGGCGCAGACCGCCGCGGCCCTGGTGGTGCTGACGCTGGGCGACGTGTTCGAGGGCAAGCTGGTCTATTTCATGACCATCGAGAATGCCAAGTTCCGCCGTCCGGTGGTGCCGGGCGACCAGTTGCGCGTCCACGTCGAGAAGGAGCGCAATCGCGGCAATGTCTGGAAGTTCCGCGGCGTCGCCCGAGTCGACGGCGTCTCGGTCGCCGAGGCGAGCTACAGCGCGATGATCATGGGGTGACGTCGCGGCTGCCGGACCGACCGCGCAGCACGGGGTCGGCCTCCGAGACATCCGCCGAAGCGTTATTGCCCGAAACATTCAGTGTCTTGGCTCGCTCCCCGGCCTGGGCGATGCCGTAACGATGAATCGCACGATGCCGTATCCGGGCCTTGAGACCATGCATGACGAGATCCATCCGGCCGCCATCATCGCGCCGGGCGCACGCATCGGCCGGGACGTGCGGATCGGTCCGTGGTGCAGCGTCGGCCCCGAGGTCAGCATCGGCGACGGCACCAGGCTGGTCTCGCACGTGGTCGTGGACGGCCGCACCGAGATCGGCGAGGGCGCGCTGCTCTACCCGTTCTGCACCGTCGGGCTGGCGCCGCAGGACCTGAAATATCGCGGCGAGCCGACGCGCTGCGAGGTCGGCGCCCGCACCGTGGTGCGCGAGCACGTCACCATCCATCGCGGCACCGGCTCCGGCGGCGGCCTCACCCGCGTCGGCCGCGACTGCCTGCTGATGGCCAACGCACACGTGGCGCATGACTGCCTGATCGGCGACCACGTCATCCTGGTCAACAACGTGGTCATGGGCGGACACGTCGTGATCGAGGACCATGCGCGGATCATGGGGGCGGCGGCGCTGCACCAGTTCGTGCGGATCGGCCGCGCCGCGATGGTCGGTGGGGTGTGCGGGGTAGAGGCCGACGTCATCCCGTACGGCAGCGTGATGGGCAACCGCGCCCGGCTGGTCGGGCTGCACTGGATCTGGCTCAAGCGCAGCGGCGTCGCCGCGCCCGAGATGCAGCGTCTGCGTCGTGCCTTCCGCTGCCTGTATCCGCCGGCCGGGGCAGCGTCGGATTTGTTCGAGCAGCGTCTGCGACGGGTGCGCCTGGAGTTCGGCGACGATCCGCGCGTCGCCGAGATCCTCGACTTCATCGCCGCCCCCAGCAGGCGGGGCCTGGTGCGGGTCGGCCGCGGCGGCGCCGACGAGAACGGTCAGCCCTGATCCTGCCGCCGCCGCAGCCGGACGCGCCTCCCACCCTGGGCATCCTCGCCGGCGGCGGTCCGCTGCCGGCCCAGGTCGCGCGTGCGGCACGGTGCTGCGGCCGGGAGGTGTTCGTCGTCGCCTTCCAGGACTTCGCCGACGCGCAAGCGCTGGCCGGGTTCCCGCACCAGGTGATCCGGCTCGCCGCCGCCGGGCAGATCCTCGAGGCGCTGCGCCGGCATCGCTGCCGTGAGCTGGTGCTGATCGGGCCGGTGCGCCGGCCGTCGCTGCGCGACCTGCGGCCCGACGCGGAGGGTGCCCGCATCCTCGGCCGCATCGGGCGCGCGCTGTTCGGCGGCGATGACGGGCTGCTGGGCGCGCTGGTCCGGGTGCTGGACGAGGAAGGCTTCGTGGTGCGTGGCGCGCACGAGTTCCTCGCCGGGGCGGTGGCCGCGGCAGGCGCGATCGGCGTGGTCGAGCCCGACGCGCAGGCGATCTCCGACATCGCGCGCGGCATCGCGGTGGTGCGCGCACTCGGCGCCCTGGATATCGGCCAGGGCTGCGTGGTGCAGGACGGGCTGGTGCTGGCGGTGGAGGCGCTGGAAGGCACCGACCGCATGCTGGAGCGCGCGGCCTCGCTGCGCCAGCCCGGGCCGGGCGGCGTGCTGGTCAAGCTGGTGAAGCCCGGGCAGGAGCGTCGCGCCGACCTGCCGACGATCGGGCCGCGCACCCTCGAGGGCGCCGCGGCCGCCGGGCTGCGCGGCGTCGCGGTCGAAGCCGGCGGCACCCTGCTCACCGATGTCGCGGCCTGCATCGCAACCGCGGACCGGTCTGGCCTGTTCCTGTTCGGAGTCGAGCCTGAAGGCGGCTCAGCATCCCACGGAGAAACGCGATGAGCGCCAGCTATCTGCACACCATGGTCCGGGTCAAAAACCTCGACCGGAGCCTCGCCTTCTACGAGCTGCTCGGCCTGCGCGAGCTGCGCCGCAGGGAGGTTCCGGCCGGCGAATACACCCTGGCGTTCGTCGGCTACGACGACAACGCGCACGGCCAGGCGGAGATCGAGCTCACCTACAACTGGGGCCAGGACGACGGCTACGAGGTCGGCACCGGGTTCGGGCATTTCGCCGTCGGCGTGCCGGACGTGGCCGCCGCCGTCGAGCAGGTGCGTGCGGGCGGCGGCACGGTGACGCGAGAGGCCGGGCCGGTGAAGTTCGGCACCACCGTGATCGCCTTCGTCCAGGATCCGGACGGCTACAAGATCGAGCTGATCGAGCGCGAGGGGATGGCGCCGGCGGCATCCTCCTGAGCGTGCCGGCCTCCCACCCGGTGCTGCTCAGCCGAGCAGTCGCCTGAGCGGGCGGCCGGTCAGCCGCGATAGCGCCCGCAGCGGCGCCGTCGCGCGCCAGCAGCCGGAGCGCCGCAGCGCCTGCACCTCGGCACGCAGCCGGCCGCACTCGTCGGCCAGTGCCTCGGCCGAGGGCCCGGCCTCCCGCAGGACCCGGTGCTGGCGCAGGGCGACGTCGCAGAACATGCGCGTCTGCAGGGCGAAGTAGCGCGCGCCCCACTGGTGCTCGATCATGAACGCGTTGGTCGCGTTGACGACGCCGTAGGGGATGGCGTCGCCGAGGGCCGCGACCATCAGGTAGTCGTTGACGATGATCCAGCCGCCGTCGCGCAGCTTCGGGCGTGCCGCGGCGAGGTCGCGGCGCACCGCCTCCTCGCGGTGGTCGGCGTCGATATAGATCACGTCGACGCTGCCGTCCTGCAGCTCCTCGAGGCGCTCGTGGCTGTCGCCGGCGAGGACGCGCAGCCTGCCCGCGCCCACCTCGGCCGCGAAGCGCTGGCGATACGCCTCGCCGTGGCTGCGGCCGCCGAACAGCAGCCCGGTCGGCTGGCCCCACAGCTCGGGCAGCTCGTGCAGGTCGAACCGGTCGATGGCCAGGAACGAGGCGGGTTCGCAGACCGAGAGGATCGCCTGGGAGAAATCGCCGAGCCCGACGCCGACCTCGACGAACACCGCACCCCGGGGCAGCAGCGGCAGCATCGACATCCGGTCGGACAGCAGCGTCGCGTGATCGAGCAGGTGCTGCGGGATGCGCGGCGCCTCGGGCGGCAGGATCATGGTCGGAGGTGCCGGCGGCGCGTCAGCTCAGGCCTTCTTCGCCAGCGCCTTCTCGGCGCGCTCGATGGTGAGGATCATGGTCTCCGCGGTGCGCTTTGCCAGCGGGTCCTGGCTGGTCAGCAGCCGGTCGGCCAGCAGCAGGGCAGGCGACAGGATGCCGCGCAGGTCGTGCCGCAGCCGCGACAGTGCCTGCTCGTGCTCGCGCAGCTTCTCGCCGAGCTGGGCTTCCGCCTGCTCGGCGCGTTGCGTCAGCGTATCGACCAGGACCTGGTCCTCGGCGGTTCGAGTCATGCGCAAGGCTCCCTGTTCCGACTGCCGGTTTAGGCCAACCCGACCGGCGGCGCCATGTTGCCGAGTTGACGCGACCGGCCGCGCACGACTATAAGCCGCGGCTCTTTAGAACGGATCGCCGCGACCCCCGGCGCCGCTCCGGATCTCGCCGGTCAGGCCGGATCCCGTCCACTAGGAGAGTGTCGTCGTGAAGCGCACCTATCAACCGTCCAAGCTGGTTCGCAAGCGCCGCCATGGTTTCCGCGCCCGCATGGAAACCGTCGGCGGCCGACGCGTGCTCGCCAATCGCCGCGCCAAGGGCCGCAAGCGCCTTTCCGCCTGATGATCTGCCGGTCGCCCGGGCGGCCGGCGCTTTGGAAGTGAGACGATGGCATCGCCCGCGATCCGGCTGAAGCGCCGGGCGGAGTTCCTGCGCGTCGCCGCCCGGGGCCGCAAGGCGGCGATGCCGGGTCTCGTGCTGCAGGCGCTGAGCCGCGGCGACGCGGCGCCGGCCCGGCTCGGCTTCACCGTCACCAAGAAGATCGGCAACGCGGTGGTGCGCAACCGGACCCGGCGTCGGCTGCGCGAGGCGGCACGTCTGTGGCTGCGCGAGCAGGCACTTAGCGGCGCGGCGCCGTGCGGGGTGGACCTGGTGCTGATCGGGCGCGAGGGCACGCGTGGCCGCGACTTCAGGGTCCTGATCGACGACCTCGCGCGCGCGATCCGCAAGACCGCACCGGACGGTGGCCGTTGATGCCGGGCGTGCCGGCCCGCGTGGCGGGATCGGCGGTGCGGCTGTACCAGCTCACCCTGCGGCCGGTGCTCGGCCCGAACTGCCGCTTTGTGCCGTCCTGCAGCGACTATGCCCTGGAGGCGCTGGCGAGGCACGGTGCGGCACGTGGCGCCTGGCTCGCCGCCGGGCGCGTGCTGCGCTGCAATCCGTGGTGCGCCGGCGGCCATGACCCGGTGCCTCATCCCTCAGACAACTTCGAGAGTCCGGCCGCGCCCTGATGGATAATAATCGCCTCATCCTCGCGGTCGTGCTCTCGGTCGCGATCCTGCTCGGCTTCGAGCTGCTGATGCCCAAGCAGAACCGTCCGGCGCTGCATCAGCAGGCGGCGCAGAGCACCCAGTCGACGCCGCCCGGCGAGGCGCCACGGCCGATCACCGATCCGGCCACGGCGGGCACCCAGCCGGTGGCGGTGCCCTCGCCGCAGGACGGGCTCAGGAGCGGCGTCCGCCTGCCGATCGAGGCGCCGCGGGTAAAGGGCAGCATCGACCTGACCGGTGCCAAGCTCGACGACCTGGTGCTGCGCGACTACCGCGAGACCGTACAGGGCAACTCGCCGCAGGTGAGGGTGCTGGAGCCGGGGTCGGATCCGCAGCCCAACCTGGTGCAGCTCGGCTGGAGTGCCGCACCCGACAGCCAGGTCCGGCTGCCGGACGGACGGACGCGCTGGACTGCCGACAAGCCCGCCCTGTCCACCGGCACGCCGCTCACCCTGTCGTGGGACAACGGCGCCGGACTGATCTTCCAGCTGGTGTTCTCGGTCGATCGCGACTTCATGTTCAGCGTCGAGCAGCGCGTGCGCAACGTGGGCCCCCAGCCGGTGTCGCTGTATCCCTGGTCGCGCGTCAGCCGTGCCTACACGCCCGCGGTGACCGGCGGCTACCTGGTGCACGAAGGCCCGATCGCGGTGATCGGCGGCCGCCTGCAGGAGATGTCGTACAAGTCCGTGCAGAGCGACTCCGCCGCCAACGGCGGTGTCGGCTGGAGTGCGACCCAGCCTGCCGGCACCCAGGCGGCGTGGGCCGGCATCACCGACAAGTACTGGCTGACCGCGATCCTCCCGGCCGCCGGCGTCGCCGAGACCGGCAGCTACCGCTACGTGCCGAATGCCGGGGCCGGCACCTACCAGATCGACTTCATCGCCCAGGCGCCGGTCGTGGTCGCACCCGGTGCCACCGCATCGAGCGTCAGCCACGTCTTCGCCGGCGCCAAGGAGGTGCACCTGCTGGAGCGCTACGAGGCCGGGCTGCACGCCACCGACTTCTGGAAGGCGGTGGATTTCGGCTGGTTCGCGTTCCTGACCAAGCCGATCTTCACCGTGCTCGACTGGCTCAACACGGTGCTGGGCAATTTCGGCCTCGCCCTGCTCGCCTTCACCCTGATCGTCAAGACCCTGTTCTTCCCGCTGGCGACCAAGTCGTTCCGCTCGATGAGCAAGATGAAGCTGCTGTCGCCGAAGATGACGGCGGTACGGGAGCGTCACAAGGACGACCCGATGAAGATGAACCAGGAGATGATGGCGCTCTACAAGAGCGAGGGCGTCAACCCGGCCAGCGGCTGCCTGCCGATGCTGGTGCAGATCCCGGTGTTCTGGTGCCTCTACAAGGACCTCTACGTCACCATCGAGATGCGCCACGCGCCGTTCTTCGGCTGGATCCGCGACCTCTCCGCCCCGGATCCCACCAACCTGTTCAACGGCTTCGGCCTGATCCCGTTCGACCCGACGGGGCTCAGCCCGATCCTGCACCTGGGCGTGTGGCCGATCATCCTGGGCATCACCATGTTCGCGCAGCAGCGCATGAACCCGCCGCCGCCGGACCCGACCCAGGCCAGGCTGTTCCAGATCATGCCGCTGATCTTCACCTTCGTCCTCGCCCGCCAGCCTGCCGGACTGGTGATCTATTACTGCTGGAACAACACGCTGACGGTGGCGCAGCAATGGCTGATCATGCGCAGCACCCGGCTCGGGGGCGGACGGGCGGTGCGTCCGGCGCGCAGCTGAGCGAGAGCTTCGAGGGCCGGCCGCGCAGCGAGCAGGAGCAGGCCGACGCGATCGAGACCGGCCGGCTGCTGTTCGCCGCCGACTGCCAGTTCTTCTACGCCGCCCAGCGCCTCGACCAGCTGCCGCAGCCGGACCGCCCGGAGATCGCCTTCGCCGGCCGCTCCAACGTCGGCAAGTCCACCCTGATCAACGCTCTGACCGGCAGGCGTGCGCTGGCGCGTGCCTCGTCGCAGCCGGGCCGCACCAAGCAGCTCAACTTCTTCACCCTCGGCGACCGTCTCATCCTGGTGGACATGCCGGGCTACGGCTACGCCCAGGCGGCGCGCGCGGTGAAGGAGGACTGGCAGGGGCTGATGTTCGACTTCCTGCGCGGCCGCCCGACGCTGCGCCGCGTGGTGCTGCTGCTCGATGCGCGGATCGAGCTCAAGCCCAGCGACCTCGAGGTGATGAAGCTGCTCGACCGCGCCGCGGTGATCTTCCAGCTGGTGCTGACCAAGACCGACGCGGTCAAGCCGGGCGCGCTCGCGGCCAAGATGGCGGCGGTCGAGGCGTTGGTGCGCACCCACCCGGCCGCGCACCCGGAGACGATCGCGACCAGCAGCGAGACCGGTGCGGGCATCGCCGAGCTGCGGGCCGCGCTGGCGGAACTGGCGCTGCCGGCGCAGGCTCCGTTCGCACCATGACGGGAGCCGGATCATGAGCCTGAGCGAGGAGGCCCTGAAGGCGGCGCGCGAGCAGGCGGCGACGCTGGCGCGCGCGCTGCCCTACCTGCGCCGCTATGCCGGCGACACCATCGTGGTGAAGTACGGCGGCCACGCGATGGGCGACGCGACGCTGTCGGAGGCGTTCGGCCACGACATCGCGCTGCTCAAGACGGTCGGGGTCAACCCGGTGGTGGTGCATGGCGGCGGTCCTCAGATCAACGCCATGCTGGAGCGCCTCGCGATCAAGTCCAGCTTCGTCGAGGGACTGCGCGTCACCGACGCGGCGATGGTCGAGATCATCGAGATGGTCCTCTCCGGTTCGGTGAACAAGCACGTGGCCGAGCTGATCAACCGCGCCGGCGCGCTCGCGGTCGGCATCTCCGGCAAGGATGGCGGGCTGATCCGGGCGAGCAAGCTGCAGCGCACGATGCGCGACCCGAACAGCCATATCGAGCGCGCGCTGGATCTCGGCTTCGTCGGCCAGCCCGACCGCATCGACACCAGGCTGCTCTACGCGCTGTCCGGCTCGGGGCTGATCCCGGTGATCGCGCCGGTGGGCGTCGGCGCCGAGGGCGAGACCTTCAACATCAACGCTGACACCGCCGCCGGCGCCATCGCCGGCGCGCTCGGCGCCACCCGGCTGCTGATGCTGACCGACGTGCCAGGGGTGCTCGACGAGAACAAGCGGCTGATCGAGGAGCTCAGCGCCGAGCAGGCGCGCGCCGGTATCGCCAGCGGCATGATCCATGGCGGCATGATCCCGAAGGTGGAGACCTGCATCGCCGCGGTGCGCGGCGGCGCCAAGGCGGCGGTGATCCTGGACGGCCGGGTGCCGCATGCCTGCCTGCTGGAGCTGTTCACCGCGGCAGGTCCGGGCACGCTGATCCGCGGCGACTGATCGCCGGGCGGGTTTCGCACCATGCGCCCGCTGTGCCGCCCCTTCGCGCCTGGTGCGGCCTCGTCCTATAAGGGCGCGCATGCAGGTCGACTTCACCAAGATGCAGGGCGCGGGCAACGATTTCGTCGTGCTGGACGAGCGCGCGCGCCCGCTCGCGCTGACCGCACGGCAGATGGCGAGCCTCGCCGACCGCAGGACCGGCATCGGCTGCGACCAGCTGATCGTGCTGCAGCCGGCACGGGAGCCCGGCACCGACGCCTTCGTGCGGTTCTTCAACAGCGACGGCACGGAATCCGGCGCCTGCGGCAACGGCACGCGATGCGCCGCCGCCCTGATCGCGGCCGAGACCGGTCGCAGCGAGATCCGGCTCGTCGGCCTCGCCGGGCCTCTGCCGGCCGAGATCCTGCCTGAGCGACAGGTGCGGGTCGATATGGGGCCGGCCCGGCTCGGCTGGCGCGACGTGCCGCTGTCGGAGGCGCGCGACACGCTGACGCTGGAACTGCCGGGCGCTCCCGCCGCCTGCTCGATCGGCAACCCGCACGCGACGCTGTTCGTGGACGATCTCGACGGCATCGATGCCGCCCGCGCCGGCGCGTCGCTGTCGCGGCACGCGCTGTTCGCCGAGGGCTGCAATGTCGGCTTCGCCCAGGTGCGCGCGCGCGCGGACATCCGGCTGGTGGTGTGGGAGCGCGGCAGCGGCCTGACCCTCGCCTGCGGCTCCGGTGCCTGTGCCGCGCTGGTCAACGCGCATCGCCGCGGGCTGACCGGGCGGGACGCCGCGGTCGAGATGCCGGGCGGCCGGCTGCAGGTGAGCTGGCGCGAGGACGGGCATGTGCTGCTGACCGGTGCCACCGCCACCGTGTTCACCGGGCGGATCAGCCTGTCGTGAGCGCGCCCGAGATCCTCACCTTCGGCTGCCGACTGAACCTCTACGAGAGCGAGGTGATGCGCGGCCACGCCGCCGGCCTGTCGTCCGCGGACGGGCTGGTGATCGTCAACACCTGCGCGGTCACCGCCGAGGCCGAGCGGCAGGCGCGACAGGCGGTGCGGCGCGCGCATCGCGAGCGGCCCGAGGCACGCATCGTGGTCACCGGGTGTGCGGCACAGATCGATCCCGCCGCCTGGCGCACGCTGCCCGGCGTCGCCCGGGTGATCGGCAACCAGGAGAAGCTCGAGGCCGGGAGTTGGTCGGAGGCAGCGCTCGCTGCTCCCGGCACAGTGTCGGACATCATGGCGGCACGCGAGACGGCGGCGCACCTGGTCACCGAGTTCGCCGGGCGCGCCCGCGCCTTCGTGCAGGTGCAGCAGGGCTGCGACCATCGCTGCAGCTTCTGCATCATCCCGTTCGGGCGCGGCCCCAGCCGCTCGGTGCCGGTGGGCGCGGTGGTCGAGCAGGTGCGCGCCCTGGTGCGCGCGGGCTTCCGCGAGGTGGTGCTGACCGGCGTCGACATCACCTCCTACGGCAGCGACCTGCCGGGCCGGCCCGCACTCGGCCAGCTGGCGCGGCGGCTGCTGGCGCTGGTGCCGGAATTGGAGCGGCTGCGGCTGTCCTCGCTCGATCCGATGGAGATCGACGACGATCTGTGGCGGCTGCTGGAGGGCGAGCCGCGCCTGATGCCGCATCTGCACCTGTCGCTGCAGGCCGGCGCCGACCTCATCCTCAAGCGGATGAAGCGCCGTCACCTGGCCTCGGACGCGGCGGCGGTGATCGAGCGGGCGAGGCGGCTGCGCCCGGGCATCGCCATCGGCGCCGACCTGATCGCGGGCTTCCCCACCGAGACGGAGGCGCTGTTCGGGCAGACGCTGGGCTTCGTGCGCGAGCACGCGCTGCCCTACCTGCACGTGTTCCCGTACAGCGAACGACCGGGGACCCCGGCGTCGCGAATGCCGGCGGTGCCGGTCGCGGTACGCCGCGAGCGCGCCCGCCTGCTGCGCGAGGCGGGGCAGGCGGCGTCGGCGACATTCCATGCCGGCCTGGCCGGCCAGCGGATCCGGGTGCTGCTGGAGACCGCCGCGGCCGGGCACTCGCAGCATTTCGCCCCGGTGCGTGGCCTGGCCGGCGCGCTGGGCGAGGCCGGCCAGGTCGTGCCGGCGATCGTGCGCGGCGCCGACCGCGCCGGGCTGCTGGCGGAGCCGATCTGAATGGCGCTCGGTTTCTTCGGCCGCCTCAAGGAAGGGCTGTCGCGCAGCACGCAGAAGCTGGGCGGCATCACCGCGGTGTTCAGCCGCCGCCGCCTGGACGAGGCGGCACTCGAGGAGCTGGAGGAGCTGCTGATCGCGGCCGATCTCGGTCCCGCCGTCGCCGGCCGGGTGATCGACGAGTTCCGCCGCACCCGCTTCGGCCGCGAGGTGACCGACGAGGAGGTGCGGGTGGCGCTGTCGGCCGAGGTCGCGCGGGTGCTGGAGCCGGTGGCGGTCCCGTTCGTGCCCGATCCCGCGCACAAGCCGCACGTGGTGCTGGTGGTGGGGGTGAACGGCACCGGCAAGACCACCACCATCGGCAAGATGGCGCTGCAGGCCGGACGCGACGGCCTGCGCCCGGTGCTGGTCGCCGGCGACACTTTCCGCGCCGCCGCCGTCGAGCAGCTGCAGATCTGGGGCGAGCGGGTGGGGGCCCCGGTGATCTCCGGACCGCCGAACGCCGACGCCGCCGGCGTCGCCTACGAGGCGCTGGCGAAGTCGCGCGAGCAGGGGGCCGACCTGTTGCTGATCGACACCGCCGGACGACTGCACAACAAGGGCGCGCTGATGGAGGAGCTCGCCAAGATCATACGCGTGCTGCGCAAGTTCGACGAGAGCGCGCCGCACTCGGTGCTGCTGGTGCTCGACGCGACCACCGGACAGAACGCCATCGAGCAGGTGCGGGTATTCAAGGAGCTGGTGCAGGTCACCGGCCTGATCGTGACCAAGCTGGACGGCAGCGCGCGTGGCGGTATCGTGGTGGCGCTGGCCGAGGCGTTCGGCCTGCCGGTGCATGCGGTCGGCGTCGGCGAGCGCGCCGAGGACCTGCGGCCGTTCCTGGCAGCGGACTACGCGCGCGGCCTGGTCGGCGACAGCGTTCGGCTGACCCGACCAGACCAGCCCGACGCCCCCGCCTAGGGCGCGCCGCCTGCCGCGGGCGCCCGTGCTACTGCATCGGGATCGACAGGCTCATCCCGCCGCCGGTCGAATGACGGTGTGCATGGTCGGTCTCGATCGACGAGCCGGGCGCGTAGCCGTCGCCGGCGAAGTGCGACTGCGCGTTGAACACCCCGGGTGCCAGGCTGGCATCGCCCTGCGCCTCCAGCGCCCCACCACTCATCCCGGGCGCGCTCACGTCAGGGTCGGGCAGCGGCGCGGGACGCAGGGTCTCGACGTGAGCCTGCAGCACCAGGCCGCCGCCGCCCACCGCGGCATCGAGCGGGATCGCGGTGATGGTGTTCTGCGCCATCGGCTGCAGCTCGATCGGCGAGGAGGCGCGGGCGTGGCCGATCGCGAGCATGGCAGCGGCCAGCATCAGAGCGCACAGGCGGGCAAGGCGGATGCGTCGGCTCATGACGGAACCCTCGTCATCGTGCGTTCACCAGGAGCGGCTCAGTCTCGGGCAGCGTCGCCTCGCCGCGGAGGTCGTGGCTCGGATTGGTCTCCGGCGCCAGCAGCGGCCCCTCGCCGATGCGCCGGTAGGCGTCGATCGCCCAGTGCACGGTGGGAAAGGCGAGCGCGTCGCGGGGGATGTCGTCGAGGCTGAACAGCCCGACCTCCAGGCTCTCCTCACCGGCCTCAATGAAGGGCTCGGGGCCTGCGAAGCGGGCCCGGTAGATGATCTGCACCTGGCCGATCCGGCTGATGCTGTAGACCGCGAGGATGCCGTCGATGACGATTTGCGCGCCGGCCTCTTCCAGCACCTCGCGCGCCGCACCCTCGGCGGGCGTCTCGTTCAGCTCGAGATAGCCAGCCGGGAGCGTCCAGAAGCCCTGGCGCGGCGCGATGGCGCGTCGGCAGAGCAGGATCCGCCGCTCGTGCGTGACCACCGCGCCGACGACGATCTTGGGGTTCTCGTAGAACACATGCCCGCAATCGAGGCAGGAGACCCGCTCTCGGTTCTCGCCATCGGGCACGACACGGGAGAAGCGCGACATGCGGCGGAAAATGGAACGCGAGGCCGCCGCAGATCAACCGAAATCGACGCCTCGGTCATAAGCCGTCACAGGAAGTGACGGGGAAGAGCCGGCTTCGTCTGACTTCTCTGCGATGTTCCGCTCAGGCGGAGATGTCGAGCAGCCCTCCCCGCCGGGTGGAGGCGTCCGGCTGCGAACGCGCAAGCTCCGGCTCGGCGGCACGCCGGGCCGTCGTCGGTACCGCGGCGGGCCCGGTGGGGGTCGTGACATCTGGCGGGCTGGTGCTGGAGAAGGCGGCGAGAGAGCTCGGCGAGATCATGCCCAGAGCATCGCACGCCAACGTTAGCCAATCGTTAACAGAGAACGGCTGGGCGGAGATTATCGCCGCCGACAGACGAGCCAGTTCATCAGGCTGGGCCGGTTCTCGCAGATCGCCGTCCAGCGCTCGATGTCGCTGTAACGCGCCAACATCGGGATGCTGCCGGGATCGCGTCCGCCGCTATAGACGATGTTGATGTAGTGCGTCCTCCACAGGTTGCCGAACACGACCGGGGTGCAGATCGGGTCGATGAAGTCGTGGCACTCGACGATGATGTCGCTGTCCTGCAGCGAGGCAACCACCTCCGGATCGGAGAACAGGGGCATCTCGTAGCCTTCGCAATCGCACACGACCAGCAGCCGGCCGTGCTGCCGGGCCAGGGCGATCAGGTCCGGCGCCGCACAAGCGCCTCTCAGCTCGATGCGCTCGGCGACCCCGTTGAGCCCGGCGTTGCGGGCCAGGATCGAACGCGCCCGCTCGCTGATCTCGAAGGCGTAGATCGGCGCCGGCTGGCAGATCATCGCAAGCCCGATCACGTAATAGCCTTCGGCGCTGCCGATATTGACGATCGCGCCGTAGTTCTGCGTGCTCGCCTCCAGAACCGCCTCGTGCAGTTCCTGTTCATAGACGCCGAGAAGCTTCGGGGTGATGTCTCCGTCACCCCAGCCGCTTTCTGCCAGGATGTGCATGCCGCGAAACGGGCCGGCGATCACCTTGCCGCCGGTGCATTTCATGACGTGTCGGTTTATGGCCTCGCGATTCATTGCCGATACCTCCTCGTGGTATGGAGTGAGGACAAGTCATTACGATCGTCAAGGCGCTTGAGATCACGTCCCCGCAGCGGCGCCGCAACGCATACCAAGCTACGAGATCGATGACGATTTCTAGTAAGCAACGGTTCGATATGAGCATGATCCAGAAAAACGAACCGCGGCCCGTGCGCTGGAGCCGGTGTGGCGCAGGGGCGCACCAAGTTGCGCAAGATCGCGCAGTCCGGCGCCATCTCCGGCCTTGAAGAGCAGGGAGATCACGTCGACACTTGCTCGCGGCGGCCAAAGTCCTCGACGCCTTGTCGATCGATCCGCATGTCTGGAAGCGTCATGCATTACCTCCTGACTTGCCACGGCACCATGTTGTACTACGACCAGGAGGCGCGAAGCCTGAGGCACGGGGCCGTCCAGAACGTGCCGCACAACCTCCGACTCCTTCCTGGCGGCGGCCGTCCGATCCTGGAATTCCGTTCCGGCAAAGGCGGAACCGTTGGCATCAACAGGACGAGGAACGGGCGCCTCGGCTACGACCCGGCAGCGCGCCCGGAGGCGGGCGGCATCAGCTTCGATGCGATCCCGACCTCCGGGCGACGTGTCGCGATGCGCGCATGCGGGCTGTTCCTGTGCGCCGAACCTGATGGCGGCGTGGCTCTCAACCGGATCGTGCTCGGTCCCTGGGAGACGTTCCTGAGGCTGGATCAGAAAGAGTTGGAAGCTCTGCTGCTGCTGACGACGGAGAGGTGGTTCTGTGTCGGCCGCAGAAAGCTGGTGTCGCCGGGGTTGCATCCTGCGTTCTCGTGCCGGATCGCTGACCTAGATCTGGGACTGGAAGATCTGCTCGGTCGGCTCGCCGCGGAGCCGAGCCCTGAACGTCAGTTCCACGTCGTGTTCGACGGCTGGAAGGTCGAGCGGCTTCTACTGTATCGACCGCTGATCTACTTCGCGGCGTTCGGCGACAAGAAGATCTTCGACTGCCTGAGCTTGGCAGTCCGTTCCGTCCTGGAGGTCGGCGGCTATACGGGAAGGATCGCGCTTCTCAGCAACATCAGCGAGGCGGAGCTGCACGATCTCGTCCCCGCTGAGGTTCATCGTTTCGTCGACCTGTACTACGTGCCGGCCAGCGACAGGCTCGACTTCACGCTCGCACGCTACAAGATCGTCGATTTCAACGGGTTCAAGCAGTTCCAGCCGCTGCTGTACATGGACACCGACATCATCTGCAACGCCAACATCGATGATCTCCTCACCGACGTCGTGCAGGCCCGCGGCGTCTGCTTCAGCAACGAGCTGGAGCTGCATCATCCGGGGGACTTCTACGGCACCAGCCTCTTCAGGCAGGATCCGACCGCCAGCATCCAGGCGTCCTGCGGATTTACTTCCGGCATCATCGGCCTACCGAACCACTACGCGTTCCCGATGTTCTCGAGGGTGATCGAGACCGCCTACTCGTATGCGGCGAGTGCTGGGAACAGGAACGCACTTGCGTTCCTCGACCAGCCGATCGCCAACTACGTGTTCCACAAGGTGGGAGATTTTGACTCCGCGGTTCTCACCGGCAGGATCGAGAACCTGCTCGGCGGTTTCGGCAGGGCCGACCAGCTCCTCGAGAGGCGAGGCCTCGTGCACTTCTGCGGCGGCATCGGCAACGCCGAGCCGAAGTTCACGGCGATGCAGCGTTACCTCGATATCCTTCGTCAACTGGATGCTCGTGGCGGCTCCCCATCCGCGGCGAGTGGCGCTGAACGGGGTCACGCCCTGGCTGCGCGATGACTTCGCTGGCTTCGTGGATGAGCAGGACGCAGGGCAGCCGGACGAAGCGCAGCTTCACGGAAGCGTCCGACCGTCCATTCCCGAACGTCGGTCATGCGCCGTCCTGCGACGAGACGGGGAGTGACCCAGCGGGACGGCCGGCCCGGTTCCGCGGGTGGCGTCAGAGCGGCACCAGGATGCCGCCGAGCGCGGTCAGCGCCTGGATGCCGGGCAGGGTCTTTCCCTCCAGCCATTCCAGGAAGGCGCCGCCGGCGGTGGAGACGTAGGAGAACTGGTCCAGCACCCCGGCGTGACGCAGGGCCGAGACAGTGTCGCCGCCGCCGGCGACCGAGCGCAGGCCACCGGCAAGGGTGAGGTCGGCGACGGCGCGTGCCAGCGCGGTGGTGCCGGCATCGAACGGGGGGGTCTCGAAGGCGCCCATCGGGCCGTTCCAGACCAGCGTCTTCAGCGTCGCGAGATGCCGGCCCAGCAGCTCGACCGTCCGCGGTCCGCAATCCAGGATCATCGTGTCGGCCGGGACCTGCTCGACCAGCACCACCTGCGAGGCGGCGTGGGCCTTGAACTCGGCGGCGACCACGGCGTCGACCGGCAGCAGGATCTGGCAGCCGCGCGCTTCCGCCTCGGCCATGATCGCGCGCGCCGTGTCGTGCATCTGCGGCTCCTGCAGCGAACGGCCGACCTCGAGCCCGCGCGCCGCGAGGAAGGTGTTGGCCATCGCCCCGCCGACGATCAACACGTCGACCCGACCCAGCATGTTGCCGATCAGGTCCAGCTTGGTGGAGATCTTGGCGCCGCCAACGATCGCGCCGACCGGCCGCTCCGGATGCTCGAGCGCCAGCGTCAGCGCGCCGAGCTCGGCCTGCATCAGGCGGCCGGCATGGGCGGGAAGGTGGCGCGCCACCCCCTCGGTGCTGGCATGCGCACGATGCGCGGCCGAGAACGCGTCGTTGACGTAGATGTCTGCGAGTGCCGCGAGCCCGGCCGCCATCTCCGGGTCGTTGGTCTCCTCGCCCGGGTGGTAGCGGGTGTTCTCCAGCACCAGCACCTCGCCGTCACGCAGCGCGGCCACCGCCGCGTGCGCCTGCGGGCCCAGGCAGTCCTCGGCGAAATGCACCGGGTGGCCGAGCACCTGGGCCAGCGCCTCGCGCACCGGGGCCAGCGACATCTCCGGCACCCGCTTGCCGCGCGGACGGTCGAAGTGGCTGACCACGATCACGCGGGCACCCTTGTCGGCGAGCTCGCGTATCGTCGGCGTCAGCCGCTCGAGGCGGGTCAGGTCGGTGATCCTGCCGTCGCGCAGCGGCACGTTGAGGTCGGCGCGCAGCAGCACGCGCTTGCCCGCGCAATCCAGCGCATCGATCGTGCGGAACGACGCCCCCTTCGCCTCGACCGGATCCGACATCAGAGGCTGCCGAACACCGCGGCGGTGTCCGCCATGCGGTTCGAGAAGCCCCACTCGTTGTCGTACCAGCCGCACACCCGCACCAGCTTGCCGCCATCGACCAGGGCGGTCTGGGTGGCGTCGAACGAGCAGGACGCGATCACGTGGTTGAAGTCGCTGCTCACCAGCGGGTCGGTGCTGTAGACGACGATCCCCTTCAGCGCGCCCTCGGATGCCGCCTTGAAGGTGTCGTTCACCGCGGCCACGCTGGCCGGCACGGTGCGCGGCACGAAATCGAGCGAGACCAGGGAGACGTTCGGCGTCGGCACCCGGATCGCGGTGCCGTCCAGCTTGCCCTTGAGCTGCGGCAGCACCAGGCCGACCGCGCGGGCCGCACCCGTGCTGGTCGGGATCATGTTCAGGGCGGCGGCGCGGGCGCGGTGCAGGTCCTTGTGCAGCGTGTCGACCGTGCGCTGGTCGCCGGTGTAGCTGTGTATGGTCACCATGTAGCCGCGCTCGATGCCGAACGCGTCGTCCAGCACCTTGGCCATCGGCGCCAGGCAGTTGGTGGTGCAGGAGGCGTTCGAGATCACCGTCATGTCGCCGGTGATGACCTGGTGGTTGACGCCGTAGACGATGGTGGCATCGACGCCGTCGGCCGGTGCCGAGACCAGCACCTTGCGCGCCCCCGCGGTGATCAGCTGCGCCGCGGCCTCCTTCTTGGTGAACAGGCCGGTGCACTCCATCGCCACGTCGACACCCTGATAGGGCACCTTGGACGGGTCGCGCTCGGCCGAGACCTCGATCGGGTCGTAGCTGCGGCCGTTGGCGCGTATCGTGATGCTGTTGCCCTCGACGCTGACCTCGCCCGGGAAGCGGCCATGCACGCTGTCGTAGCGCAGCAGGTGCGCGTTGTCCGACACGCTGCCGAGGTCGTTGATCGCGACCACGACCACGTCGGTGCGGTTGCTCTCGATGATGCCGCGCAGCACCAGGCGGCCGATGCGTCCGAACCCGTTGATGGCGACCCTGACCGGACGATTCTCTGGCATTTCGATGATCCTTGGCTGCGGCTGATGCTGAGACTGGTGCTTGAACCGGCGGAGCCTAAGGCAAACCGGTGCGGTAGACTATCCGGCCCGGCGGGACCGGGCGAGACGCCGCCAGGCGACGGCGAACCCGCGCCGCCACGGCGTCCGGGGTGATGCCGAACTGCCGGTACAGCTCGTCGGCCGGTGCGGAGATCCCGTACTCGTCGATCCCGATGAAGATCCCCCCGGGGCCGAGCCAGCGCTCCCACCCGAAGCCGGACGCCGCCTCGATGCCGACCCGCAGCGCCGATCCGAGCACCGCGTCGCGGTAGCCGGCGCCCTGGGCGGAGAACAGCTCCCAGCAGGGCAGCGAGACGACCGCGGCGGCGATCCCGTGCACGGCCAGTCGGTCACGCGCCTCGATCGCGATCCCGACCTCGGGGCCGGTGGCGATCAGCGTCGCCTCGCGCGCGCGTCCCGGCGGGACGTCGGCCAGCAGGTAGCCACCACGGGCGCAGCCGTCCTCGTCCGCGCGCCGGTCCGGCCGTGCACGCTCGTCGAGGTCGGGCGGGATATGCGACGAGAACGCGATCAGGCTGGGCCCGTCGACGCGCTGCAGGGCGAGCTGCCAGCACTGCATCATCTCGGCGCCGTCGGCCGGGCGGAACACGGCGACGTTGGGCATCGCGCGCAGGCTCGCGAGCTGCTCGACCGGCTGCCAGGCGGCGCCGTCCTCGCCCAGCGCCAACCCGTCGTGGGTGAGCAGGTGGATCACCTGACGCCGCATCAGGGCCGCCAGCCGCAGCGCCGGGCGCATGCGGTCGACAGCGATGAACGAGGCCGAGCCGCAGGCCAGCAGCCCGCCATGCAGCGCGATGCCGTTCAGCAGCGCCGCCATGCCGTGCTCCTGGGTGCCTAGGCAGAGCGCGCGGCCGATCCGGCCGGCGCCGCGGGCATTCGGTCCCGGGCGGCTCAGCTGCGGCATGCTGGGCAGTCCCGGCTCGCAGGACAGGCTGACGAACTCCGGCAGCAGGCTCAGCAGCGCGTCCAGACCGCGTCGCGCCCCGGACCGGTCGCGCGCCGCGGTCGGGTCGGCCTGCGCCTCCGCCTCGAGGTCCGGCTGCCGCCACGCCTCGCGCCACGACCGGCTCCACTGCGCGGGCAGGGTGCTGCCGACGACGCGGGCGAACTCGTCGCGGTCGCGGTGGCGGGCGAGGCGCTTGAGCCAGCCGCGTCGCGCGCCGTTGCCGCGCCGCGCGCGTGCGCGCCAGGCCTCGCCGCGCGGAGCCTGCAGCTGCGGATCGCCCGCGTCGGTCGGCGCTCCGCCGCGATGCACGACGCAGGCGATCAGGCTCGGCTTGCGTCCACGCACGGCGCTGGCGATCGCCTGGCCGATCGCGTCGGGATCGTGCGCGTCCACCTGCCGCACCGCCCAGCCGCAGGCGGCGAAGCGCGCCATCGGGTCGAATCGCGCCGTGTCCGGATCTGCCGCCGCCGCCTCGGCGCGCAGGTCGAGCTCGAACAGCACGGTCAACCGGTCCAGCCGCATCTGGCCTGCCAGTGCCGCCGCCTCCAGGGCGACGCCGGCGGAGAGATCGGTCTCGCAGGCGAGCACCCAGCTTCGGTGATCCACCAGGGAGTGGCCGAACCGCGCCGCCAGGATGCGCTCGGCCACCGCCATGCCAGCGGCGGTGGCGATGCCCTGGCCGGCCGGCCCGACCGCCATCTCCACGCCGGGGTGCTGGCCGAAGCCGAACAGCGCGCCGGCGGCGCCGTCCGCCGTGGCCTCGCCGGGTGCCGCCTCCTCGCTCAGCGCCAGCAGCGCGCGCAGCAGCGGCGCGAAGCGCGCGGCGGAGACCACGAAGCGGTCCCGGTCCGGCCAGTGCGGGTCGCCGGAATCAAAGCGCAGGAAGCGACTCCACAGCACGCTGGCGACCTCGACCATGCCCGCCGCGTGATCGCCGCGATGCGGCTGGCGCAGCAACGCGAGGTGAAGTGCCGCGGCCAGCGCGCGATCATCCGGTGCCGGGTCCGCCCCCGGCCCTGCCGCCGCGCCGGTGCCCGGGTACGCGTCCAGGGCCGGAGCCGGTGAGAAGCCGAGACCGCGTTGCATCGGGCAAGCTATAGGTGGCACGCGCCGGGTGCGGCAAGCCGGCTCGCCTTGCCGCGCTGGTCGATCCCTGCGAGCCTGTACTGCCATGCCGAACCCTGCCGCACGCGCGCTCGCCACACTGTTCTGCTGCGCCTTCTGCTGTGCCCTGGCGGCGGGCTGCGACCTGGTCGACCAGCGCAGCTTCGACCGCAGCGCCGGTCGCGCGCCGGTGCCGCGTGCGCCGCCGCCGGTGGTCAGCACCGCCAGGCCGATCCCGCCGCTGTTCGTGGTGCGGTCCGGGCAGCCGGAGCAGGACTGGCAGCCGCAGCTGCGCCGCGCCGTCGCGCAGGCGCTGTCGCGCAAGCCCAACGTGCTGTTCACCGTGGAGAGCGTCGCCCCCGTGGCATCGACGCCGGCGGCGCAGGCCGCCTCGCTGCGCGCGAGCGTGGCGCTGCAGGGTCGTCCGGTGGCCGACGCGATCAGCGCCGACGGCGCGCCGCCGGCGCAGGTGGAGCTGACCGCGTCCTCCGATCCGGCGGTGAAACGGCCCGAGGTCAGGGTCTACGTGCATTAGCCCGCGGCCACGCAACGCGGCACTGCTCGACGGGCTGGCGGTGGAGCGCCTGCTGGGCGTCGAGATCGGCCCGCTCGACCGCCCGGTGCTGCGACGCGAGATGGGCCGGGTGCTGTATGTCGACCATGCCGACACGACGAGCCTGCGCGCGAAATACGCCGACGACCCCGGCGTGCGCGCGGAGTCGATCATGGAGATCGACTGGGTCTGGGATGAGGACGGCCTGGACGGGCTGGTGCGGCGTCATGGCGCGGTCGACTACGTGATCGCCTCGCACGTCGCCGAGCACGTGCCCGACCTGATCGGCTGGCTGCAGGCGCTCGGCCGGGCGCTGGCGGCGGATGGCGAGATCCGGCTGGTGGTGCCCGACAAGCGGTTCTGCTTCGACCACCACCGCGACGAGAGCGGCATCGCCGACCTGCTGGCGGCGCACGCCGCGGGGTCGCGGGCACCGTCGCTGGCGCGGATCGCCGACTATTTCCTGCACGTCGTCGAGGTCGACACGCCGGCGGCGTGGGCCGGGCGGCCGCCGCCGCCGCCGCTGGTCGACGCCGAACGCTATCGCTGGGCCGAGCGGGTCTGCCGCGAGGTCCGGGACAGCGGCCGCTACCAGGACGTGCATTGCTGGGTGTTCACGCCGCGCCGCCTCTGCCTGCTGCTGGCCGAGCTGGCGGCGTTCGGCGTGCTGCAGCTGGAGTGCACGCTGTTCCGCGACACGGAGCGCGACGGCCTGGAGTTCCTGCTCGGCCTGCGCCCGCAGCCCGACGCCGCGCGCGCCGAGGCGAGCTGGCGCGAGGCCGCGGCACGGGCAGTGGCCGCGCCCGACCCTCCGCCGCCCGCCCGCGCATCGCTGCGCCGGTGGCTAATGCGGTCGTGACCTCGAGACATCCCGATCCACGCATGGGAGTCTGGGGCCTCAGGCCCAGCGGGTCCGGGGCAGAGCCCTGGCCTGACCCTAGGGCGAGCGTTCGCCCCGCCGCAGCGCATCGAGCTGCGCCCGGGCAAAGCTGGAGGCCTCGCTCTCGGGCACCAAGGCGAGGAAGCGCTCGAGGCAGTGGATCACGTCGCTCGCGTGGCCGAGCTCGCGGTGCAGGTCGGCGGCGTTCAGCCAGTTCCCGGCCTCGTCCGGCGCGATGCACAGCATGCCCTGCAGCGATCGCAGCGCCGCGTCCGCGGCTCCCGCGCTGCGGCGACGCTGCACCAGGTTGCGCTGCAGGCGGAGCAGCACGTCGCGGGTGCGCATCGGCCGGAGCATGCCGGCCGCCAGCGGCGTGTCCACGCCATGCGTCCGCTGCAGCAGCGTCAGCAGGTCGGAAGCGTCGAGGGTGGCGCCGCCGTCGAAGGCGTCGATCACCACCGTGCTCCCGGACGGCCGCCGCGCCGGCCGCGCCGGCCGCCGGTGCGACGCAGGTGGCGCGAGTGCCACCAGGAAGTGGCCCGGGAAGTCGACCCCGTGCCCCTCCCAGCCGGCGGCGCGGATGCAATGCAGCCACAGGATTCCGAGCGCCACCGGCAGTCCGCGACGCCGCTCGATGACGCGGATCAGGTTGGCGTTGTCGAGGTCGTCGTAGGTCTCGCTGTCGCCGCGATAGCCGAAGCGGGCGTGGATCAGCCCGGCCAGCGCGCCCACCTGGGCTTCGGCGCTGCGGTGCGACAGCACGGCGCCGATCGCCGCCGCCTCGCGCGCGAGCTCGGAGAGATGCGCCGATGCCGCCTGCCAATCCTCGAGCGGCGCATCGAGGCGGGCCAGCTGCAGCGCCGCGGTGGCCGGTTCGATCTCGATGTCGGGCAGCAACCCGATCGCATCCAGCGCCTGCCAGGGCTCGGCCAAGCTCGCCTCCTACGCCACGCTCATTCGGGCAGCAGCTTGCCGGGGTTGAACAGCCCGCGCGGATCGAGTGCGTGCTTGATCCGGCGCATCGTCTCCAGCTCGGCGCCGCCGCGCCAGTCCTGCATCATGTAGGTCTTGAGGCGTCCGACGCCATGCTCGGCCGAGAACGAGCCGTCGAGCCTGCGCACCACCGCGCAGACCGCGTCCATCAGCTCGTGGTCGCGGGCGAGGAAGGCGGCGCGCGGCATTGCCTCGGGCTGCACCAGGTTGAAGTGGATGTTGCCGTCGCCGAGATGCCCGAACGGCACCACGCGTATCCCCGGCATCAGCGCCCGGCACGCCTCGCCGGCCAGCCGGATCAGCTCCGGCACCCGGGAGACCGGCACCGAGACGTCGTTCTTGACGCTGCCGCCGGCGCGCTTCTGTGCCTCCGGGTGCTCCTCGCGCAGCCGCCAGATCGCGTCGCGCTGCGCACCGCTCTCGGCGATCACCGCGTCCAGCACCGTGCCGTCCTCCAGCGCCTCGGCGAGCACGGACTCCATCAGGGTGCGCAGGTCGGCCCGGTCGCGCGCGGTGGCGAGCTCGACCAGCACGTAGTCCGGCGCCGGCTCGGCGAGCGGCAGCACCGCGCCGTCGATCAGGCCGGTCACCATCGCCATGCTGGCGCCGGACATGAACTCGAAGGCCTGGATCGCCGATGCATCGGCGGCGCGGAAGCGGGTGAACAGGGCGAGTGCCGCCTCCGGCGAGGGCAGGCCGCACAGCGCCACCTCGATCGTGCGCGGCATCGGTGCGAGCTGCAGGATCGCCGCGGTGATGACGCCGAGCGTGCCCTCGGAGCCCACCAGCAGGTGCCGCAGCGCGTAGCCGGTGTTGTCCTTGCGCAGCCGCCGCATGCCGTGGAATACGCTGCCGTCCGGCAGCACCGCCTCGATCCCGAGCAGCAGCTCGCGCGCGTTGCCGTAGCGCACCGTGTTGTTGCCGCCGGCGTTGGTCGCGAGCACGCCGCCGATCTGCGCCGAGCCTTCGGAGGCGATCGAGAGCGGCAGCTTGCACCCGGCCGCGGCCGCCGCGTCCTGCGCCGCCTTCAGGGTGACGCCGGCCTCCACCGACAGGGTCATGTCGACCGGATCGATGCCGCGGATGCGGTTCAGGCGCGACAGGTTGAGGATGACCTCGCTGCCGTCCTCTCCCACCGCCGCACCGCCGACCATGCTGGTGTTGCCGCCCTGGGGCACCAGGCGCACGCCGTGGCGGACGCACAGCCGGACCGCGTCGGCCACCGCCTCGGTGTCGGCGGGGCGGATCACCGCCAGCGCGCGGCCGTGATACAGGCCGCGCCAGTCCTCGCAATATGCGTCGGTGTCGTCGTGCCCGGTCAGCACGCCGGCGTCACCGAGGCGGCGGCGCAGCGCGTCGATCAGTCCGACATCGTCGGGCAGGAGGTCTGGCATCGGTGGGAGATCTGGCATCTGCGAGAGGTCTGGCATCGGGATGTCCGGCATGCTCCAGGGCTCCTGCTTCGGGGCCCCACGCTTCAGGGTCCACGCTTCAGGGCCCATGCTTCAGGGTGAGGTGAGGTAGCGGGAATTATCGAGGTGCGGCGAGGGCGATATGGCCTGGATCACCGAGGCGCCGGCGATGCCCAGCAGCACGCCGCAGATCAGGCACAGCGCCATCAGGATCCGCTTCGGCCGGCTGTCGGCACTCACCCGTAGCAGGGCCTGCTGGGCCTCGGCGCGTGCCTGGCGGGTAATGTGCAGCTCCGAGCGAAGCGCCTCGTTGCGCGCGGTGGCGCCGCGCAGGTCGAGGTCGAGCTTGTTGATGTCCGCGGTCAGCTGCGAGATGCGGGTGCGCGCCGCCTGTAGCTCCGGGGCGCCGGTGCGCGGTGCGCGGGCGCGCGCGGTCGCCGCCGGACGCGGCGCCGGCGGGTTGGGCGCGATCGCGACGAACAGGTTCTTCAGCGCCCCGCCGGTGATCGCGTTGCGGCGCGCCCGCGCGCGGATCGCCTCCAGCGCGTTGGCGGACTGCCCGGGCTGGTCCTCCAGCACCAGGGCGAGGATGTCCGACAGCGTCTTCAGCTCCTTGGGGTCGATCTGGCTCATCCGGCCGGCCGCGCCTCCGGTCGCGGTGCCGCGGCGCGATGCAGCCGGTCGCGGATCGCGAGCCCGAGCCCGTGCGCCGGGATCGGCATCACCGCGATTCCGGTCAGCCCGCGACGGGGCGCCTCCGCATCGAGCCAGCGCAGGCCGGCGAACAGCCGCGAGGCGGCCTGCTCTAGGTCACCCGCGGCGCTGAGGTTCCAGAGCAGGGAGACGCCCGCGGGAGCCGCACCGAAGGCGAGCAGCGCCTCGCCCGCATCTGCGCCGTCGGCATCGAGACGGACCGGCAGGCGCGGCGCGTAGTGCGAGGCCAGCATGCCCGGCGAGGCTGGCGCCGCCGGGGCCGGCGCCTGGTGACGGCGCAGCAACCGCACCCCGCGGGCGGCCAGCAGCGCCTCGATGGCTTCGGCGGGCACACCGCCCGGACGCAGCAGCTCCGCCTCGTCGCGACTCAGGTCGAGCACCGTGCTCTCGAGCCCGACCGGGCAGGGACCGCAATCGAGCACCGCGTCGATCCGCCCGCCGAGGCCGTCGAGCACGTGCGCGGCCTCGGTCGGGCTGACCCGTCCGGACGGGTTGGCCGAGGGGGCGGCGACCGGCCAGTCCACCGCGCGCAGCAGGGCGCGCGCGGCGCTGCCCGAGGGAACCCGGATCGCCAGCGTGGACGATCCGGCCGAGACTGCGTCGCAGACGCGGGCGTCGCGCCGCCGCTCCAGCACCAGGGTCAGCGGCCCGGGCCAGAACGCGTCGGCGAGGAGACGCGCGAGCGGGGTCTGCCGCACCTCGCGGAACGCCGCCTCGGCATCCGCCACATGCGCGATCAGGGGATTGTGCGGCGGCCGCCGCTTGGCCGCATAGACCGCCGCCACCGCCTGCGGCTGCCCGGCATCGGCACCCAGCCCGTAGACCGTCTCGGTGCCGAACGCGACCAGCCGACCGTCGCGCAGCAGTGCCGCCGCCCGCGCGATGCCGGCCGCATCCGCCTCGAGACGCTGCGTCGCTACCGTCCGCATGAGTTCCGCCCGACCACCCGTCCCCGCATCGAAGGGAGCCACCATAGCACCTGGCGCTAGGTTTTGAGCAGCTGGTGCTAGGTTCTGCCGCGGCAGATGAAGTGCGGGTTCTCCCAGCCGGGCTTGCCGTAGCCGAGCGGCATGCCGTCGAACCGCCTGACGCTGCCGCCGGCGGCCTCCAGCACAGCCTGAGGTGCCGCGGTGTCCCACTCCATGGTGCGGCCGAGGCGCGGATACAGGTCGGCCGCACCCTCGGCGACGCGGACGAACTTCGCCGCCGAGCCGATATTGTCGATGCTGGCGATGCGCTGCGTGCCCAGGTAGGCGCGCAGCGTCGGGTCGTTCGCGTAGTGGCGCGACGCCAGCACGGTCAGTCCGGCCTCGGGCGCCGCGCGGGCGGCGATGGGGTGCTCGCCGTCGGCGTCGCGTCGCACCGCGCCGTGGCCGACGATGCCGAGATAGAGCTGGCCGTACGCCGGCAGCGCCACCGCGCCGAGCACCGCGCGGCCGCCACGCACCAGGCCGATATTGACCGTGAAGCTCTCCCGCCCGGCGGCGAACTCGCGCGTGCCGTCGAGCGGATCGACCAGCCAGAAGCAGTCGCCGACGCTCTCGTGGCGTCCCGCCGCCACCTCCTCCTCGGCCACCACCGGGATCGGCGCCGCGCCGGTCGGCAGGCGCAGGCCCTCGAGGATGATCGCCTCGGCGGCATGGTCGGCCTCCGTCACCGGGCTCAGGTCGGCCTTGGTGAGGGTCTCGAAGCCGCGCGCGCGGATCTGCATGATGACGGCGCCGGCGCGGGTGGCGAGTGCCGCGGCCTGGGCCAGCAGCTCGATGTCGTTCATCCCCGACACCTAGCGGGAGCGGGAGCGGGCGGGAAGGGGCTCCGCACGTCCTGGGAGCAGGGCGCGGGCGACGCGGCGGGCTGGCTCTGCCACGAAATGTCACATAACTAGGCGGCAGGCCGAACCGGCCCGGATCCGGAGACGACGCGATGCTGGAGATCGAATTCGCCGAGGCACGCCTCGATGCGCTGAAGCCGGGAAGTGCGGTGGCACTCCTGGTCCCCGAGGACGGGGAGCGCTCGGCGCTGTTCCAGTCGATCGACCGGGCGACCGAGGGCGCGGTCTCGCGCGGCCTGCAGGCCGTCGAGTTCAGCTTCGGGCGCGACAAGCGACTGGTGCTGCCGGGCCCCGGTGCGGGCCTGTCGCGCGTCGTGGTGATCGGGCTCGGTCGCACCGCCGAGCTCGATGCGCGCGGCGCGGAGGCGGCCGGAAGTGCCGCGTCGTCGTCGCTCAAGAGCAGCCCGGTGGGGTTCCTCGACGCCTCCGGCCTGGGCGGAACGCTGGCCGCGCATGCCGCACTCGGGGCGCGGCTCGGCGCGTATCGCTTCGATCGCTACCGCACCCGCGAGAAGCCGGAGGACAGGCGGCGGCTGGACACGCTCGGCGTGCTCACCGACACGCCAGGGGCGGCGCGCGAGGCCTGGCCGGCGCTGGCGGCGGTGGCGCACGGCGTGTTCATCGCCCGCGACCTGGTCAGCGAGCCCGCCAACGTGCTCAGCCCGCCGGTGTTCGCCGACCGCATCGAGGCGCTGGCCGGCCTCGGACTCGAAGTCGAGGTGCTCGGACCGGCGGCGATGGCGGCCCTCGGCTTCGGCGCCCTGCTGGGCGTGGCGCAGGGCTCGGACCAGGAGCCGCGCTGCGTCATCATGCGCTGGAACGGCGGCGGCGACGAGGCGCCGGTGGCCTTCATCGGCAAGGGAGTGACGTTCGACTCCGGCGGCATCTCGATCAAGCCCGCCGGCGGCATGGAGGACATGAAGTGGGACATGGCCGGCGCCGGCGCGGTGGTCGGGCTGATGGCCGCACTCGCCGGACGACGCGCCCGGGTCAACGCGGTCGGCCTGGTCGGCCTGGTCGAGAACATGCTGTCCGGCAGCGCGCAGCGCCCAGGCGACGTGGTCACCAGTCATTCCGGCCAGACCGTCGAGGTGATCAACACCGACGCCGAGGGCCGGCTGGTGCTGGCGGACGTGCTCTGGTACGCCCAGGAGCGCTTCAAGCCGCGCTTCATGGTCGATCTCGCGACCCTGACCGGGGCGATCGTGGTCGCCCTCGGCCACGAGCATGCCGGGCTGTTCTGCAACGACGACACGCTGGCGCAGCACCTGCTCGAGGCCGGGCTCGCCACCGGCGAGGCGCTGTGGCGGATGCCGATGGGCGAGGCCTACGACAAGCTGCTGCGCTCCGACATCGCCGACATGAAGAACATCGGCGGCCGGCCCGGCGGCTCGATCACGGCGGCGCAGTTCCTGCAGCGCTTCGTCGCCGACGTGCCGTGGGCGCACCTCGACATCGCCGCCACCGCCTGGAGCAGCAAGGATGCGGCGACCGTGCCGAAGGGCGCTACCGCCTTCGGCGTGCGCCTGCTCGACCGGCTGGTGGCGAGCCGCTACGAGGGCTGAGCGGCGGCATGACCGAGATCGGCTTCTACCACCTGACCCGCAGCAGCGCCGAGCAGGCGTTGCCGCGTCTGCTGGAACGCACGCTCGAGCTCGGCAAGCGGGCGATGGTGCGGGTGCGCGACGAGGCACGCGCGGCCGCACTCGACGAGGCGCTGTGGAAGCTGCCCGAACCGGTCTGGCTGCCGCACGGCACCGCGGCACGCGGTGATGCGGAGATGCAGCCGGTGTTCATCGCCGGCGCGCCCGACACGGAGGCGGTGCCGAACGGGGCGAGCTTCCTGTTCCTGCTCGATGGCGTCGAGGCGGCGGCCGAGCCGTTCGAGCGTGTGTTCGATCTGTTCGACGGCGGCGACGCGGCCGCGCTCGCCGCGGCGCGCGGCCGCTGGTCGGCCTTGAAGCAGGCCGGCCACCGCCTGACCTATTGGCGGCAGGACGCGAAGGGCTGGCAGAAGGCCGGCTGAGCGGCGAACGCAGGCAACCGCGGCGGGTGCTGCCGGTTCTGCCTGTAGCAGGAGGATCTGATGCGCGACGACGACACGGGGCCCATGGAGACCATCGACCCGGACGCGAAGACGGCCAGCCACGACGACGTCAATCAGCCAGGCATGACCAACGGCATACCCGATGCCCTGGAGCAGGACGTCTCCAAGGCCTACCCGCACAGCGAGCGGGAGAAGAGCGAGAGCGCAGGCGGCGGCGCGAGCGGCAATGCCGGCGGGGCTACGATCGGAAGCAGCGAGGAAGCCGGCGGTTCCGGGCCGTGAGCGGGACGGCGCGACGGGTTCGGCTGCATGACGGCTCGAGCGTGCCGGCGCTCGGCCAGGGCACCTGGAACATGGGCTCGGACCGCACCAGCTGGAACCGCGAGCGCGACAGCCTGCGGCTCGGCATCGAGCTCGGCATGAGCCTGATCGATACCGCCGAGATGTACGGCGACGGCGCCTCGGAACGCCTGGTCGGCGAGGCGATCGCCGGGCTGCGCGACCAGGTGTACCTGGTCAGCAAGGTACTGCCGAGCCACGCCACCAAGGACGGCGTGCGGCGAGCCTGCGAGGCCAGCCTGAAGCGGCTCGGCACCGGGCGGATCGACCTCTATCTGCTGCACTGGCGTGGCAGCGTGTCGCTCGGCGAAACCATCGACGGCTTCGAGCTGCTGCGCCGCGACGGCCTGATCGGCGACTGGGGCGTGTCCAACTTCGACCTCGACGACATGCAGGCGCTGGTCGGGCTGGCCCGGCCGCGCGGCTGCCTGGCCAACCAGGTGCTGTACAACCTCGAGCATCGCGGCATCGAGTTCGACCTGCTGCGCTATGGCATCGACCAGGGCGTGCCGCTGATGGCGTACTCGCCCGTCGGCCAGGGCGGCGCGCTGCTGCGTCATCCCAGCTTGGCCGCGGTCGCCCGCCGGCATGGCAAGACCCCGGCGCAGCTGGCGCTGGCCTGGACGCTGCGGCATCAGAACGTGATCAGCATCCCGAAGGCGGGCACGGCGACGCACGTGCGCGAGAACGCCGAGGCGGCCTCGATCGTGCTGGACGACGAGGACCTGGCGGAGCTCGACCGCGCCTTCCCGCCGCCCGACCGTCCCGTCCCGCTGGAGATGCTGTAGCGCCACCCGCGCCGGACGGTCAGGGGGCCGTCGCGACCTCGTCCGGCACCTCTTCCTGCAGCGCCTCGGCATCGGCCTTGAGCCTGCGGAAGCTGCGGCGGCTGAACGGCAGCATCACCAGGTAGATCAGCCCCGCCCCGGCGAGGGCCGCCCATGGATCGGCGATCAGGATGGCGGTGGAGCCGCAGACCCCGAGCAGCATCGGCAGCACCGCCTCTGCCGGAACCTTGAAGTTCTTGAACGACCAGACCGGCAGGGTCGAGACCAACAGCAGGGCGACGCCGATCAGCATGACGGCGACGAAGAGCGGGTGGCGGGCGGTGGCGAGCAGCCCGGCCCAGTGCAGCTTGTTGGCTTCCAGTCCGACGAACAGCGGGAACAGCGCCAGTCCGGCCCCGGCCGGCGCCGGCACGCCGGTGAAGAAGTTGTAGGCGTAGGTCGGCGCTTCCGAGGCGCCCGGCACCGCCGCATTGAAGCGTGCCAGGCGCAGCGCCATGCACACCGTGAACAGGATGCAGGGCAGGAAGCCGTAGCGGCCACCGGCGTGCAGCGACCACAGGTACAGGATGAAGGGCGGTGCGACGCCGAAGCAGAGGAAGTCGGACAGGCTGTCGAACTCGGCGCCGAAGCGGCTGGTCGCGCGCAGCATCCTGGCGATCCGCCCGTCCACTCCGTCGATGCAGGCAGCGAACAGCAATGCCGCCGCGGACAGCCCGAAATGCCCGTCCAGCCCGGAGCGCATCGCGCTCAGGCCGGCGCACAGCCCGACCATGGTCAGGATGTTGGGGATCAGGCGGTTGAAGGACTGCCCGCGGAAGCGCGGCCGGTTGTCCCGGCGCCCCAGCCGTCGCAGTCGCTTCAGGCGGCGTTTGCGCGCCGGAGGTGCGAGGTCAAAGCTGGGCAAGGACGGTTTCGCCGCCGATCGTGGTCTGTCCGACGGCGGCCAGCGGCTCCACCCCCGGCGGCAGGTAGAGATCGGTGCGGCTGCCGAAGCGGATGATGCCGAACCGCTCACCGGTGGCGAAGCCGTCGCCCTCTCGCGCCATGCACAGGATGCGCCGTGCGACGAGGCCCGCGACCTGCACCACGGCCATCTCACGCCCGTCAGCGAGGCGCAGGGCGATGGCGTTGCGCTCGTTCTCGGCACTTGCCTTGTCCAGGCTCGCATTGAGGAACCGTCCGGCGTGATAGACGACGCGGGTGACGGTGGCGGCGGCCGGCATCCGGTTGACGTGCACGTCGAGCACCGAGAGGAAGATGGCGATCCGCCAGCGTGGCTCCACCCCCATGCCGAGTTCCGGCGGCGGTGGCGTCTGCATGATCGAGACGATGTGCCCGTCCGCCGGCGCCACCACGACGCCGGGGCGCAGCGGCGGGATCCGGTCGGGATCGCGGAAGAAGTAGAGGCAGAACGACCCGAACACGCCACCGGCCGCCGCCAGCCAGCGGAAGCGCCTGCCGAGCGCCGCGGCGCCGACCACCGTGACGGCGGCGGCGGCGAGGAAGGGGCGACCCGCCGGATGCGGCGGGGCCAGGACGAGCTTGAACGAGCGTATCAGCGAGGACATGCGGCGGCGTTCATCGATGGTTCACCTTTGTTGGTCAAGTTCACGTTTCTTGGTCAAGCGCCCGGTCGGCAGTCAAGCGCGGGATGGATGTGGGCTTCAGGGACGGGAGCAACGCGTGGAGCGGATGCAGAGTGGCGATCAGGCGGGACCGTACGGCAGTCTCGGCATGTTCGACGTCGATCAGGGCGGCCGGCTCAGCGCCAGCCTGCCGGCCTCGAAGCTGGGCATGGAGTTCCGCTGGCGCGACAGACCGGTGACAACCTCGCTGCGCGCCGAGGAGGACGCCCCGACCGGCACCATAGTGTTCCGCACCCGGGTGGGCCGAGTGCCGAGCAGCGCGATCGCCGCGGCGGCGCGGCCGGACGCCTTCGAGCTGCTGCGCCGCCTTCCGGCGCTGCTCCCGGAGCGCTGGACCCTCACGGTGGGAGCAGACCACAGCCTGCAGATCGAGGCGGAGCTGCCGGTGGCGATGCCGGCGCTGGTGAGCGATCTGCTGGTGCCGGCGGTGCGGTTCTGCCTCGCCGCGGCACCGCTGCTCGACCTGCTGGAGGAGAACGCGATGGGCATGCGCGCCTGAGGCTGGCGACGGCCCGATCGTGCTCCTGCCCGCGCGTCCACGCTCAGGCCGTCGCCAGCAGCACCCGCCGTCGCGCGCGCTTGCCGGCAGGGAGGGCGGCGTAGACGTCCTTCACCGCCTCGATCAGCAGCACCCCCGAGAGCTGCGGCACCATGCGCGCGCCGGCGCGCTCCACCAGGTTGCCCATGCGCAGCAGCGGCCGCAGGTCGGCGGGCGGCAGCCACAGCGCCCCCTCCGCCTTCTCCACCCGGAACAGCGAGTCGGCCAGCAGCCGCTCCACCTGCCGCTTCGTGCTCGGGGCGCCTTGGCCGAAGGGCGTGTTCTCCAGGTGCGCCCAGATGCCGCGACGATTCGGCACCACCAGCAGCAGGCGGCCATCGTCGCGCAGCACGCGCCAGACCGCCCGCAGCAGCTTCGGCGCGTTCACCGAGGTCTCCAGGGCATGGCTGAGCAGGATGCGATCGAAGCTGAGGTCCGGGAACGGCAGCTTGTCCTCGCGCACGATGCAGGACGGGGAGGCCAGCAGGTGCACCGCGGCCCCGTGTGCTTCCGCGGCGATGCACAGGGTCGCCTGCCGCTCCCAGAGCGACAGGAAGGGCTGGGCGTGGCCGAGGCCGAGCACGCGCAGCCGCGACAGGTCGGGCCAGACGGTGGAGATCCGGCGTCGAAGCAGCCGCGCGGCGACGCGGCCGCCGCGGCTAGCATAGAAATCGGTCACTCCGCGGAACTCGCCTCGCATGACACTCTCATTAGCACGTCCGCCGGTTTCGTCGCGGCGAGCGCGACTATCGGTTCCGTCGCGGCGAGCGCGACCATCGGTTTCGTCGCGGCGAGCGCGACCATGCGGCGTCGAAAGCGGAGGCCTCAGCTGACTATCCATTCCGATACAGAACAGGGTTCCGGCCTGGCGATCACGCCGATCCCGATCCTGTCCGACAATTATGCCTGGCTGCTGCAGGACCCCGACAGCGGCGCGATCGCGGTGGTCGACCCGGCAGAGGAGGCGCCGGTGATGGCGGCGCTGCGGGCGGTGACGCAGGGCGGCGGCGCATTGTCGCTCATCCTGCTGACGCATCACCATGCCGACCACGTCGCCGCGGCGGACGCGGTGCGCGCCGCCACGGGTGCGCGCATCGTCGGCGCCGCCGCGGACCAGCGTCGCCTGCCGAGGCTGGACCAGGCGGTGCGCGAAGGCGACGTGGTCATGCTCGGCCGCGCCAGGGCGGAGGTGATCGAGACGCCGGGGCATACGCGCGGCCATGTCTCGTTCTTCTTCCCGGCGACGCCGGCGCTGTTCTGCGGCGACACCCTGTTCAGCCTCGGCTGCGGCCGGCTGCTCGAGGGCAGTGCGGCCGAGATGCATGACAGCCTGCGGCGTCTCTCCGCACTCCCCGGCGAGACGCTGGTCTGCTGCGGTCACGAATATACCGAGGCGAACGCCCGCTTCGCGCTGGCGGCGCTGCCGCACGACGCAGCGGTGGAGGCACAGGCGGAGGCGGTGGCGCGACGACGCGCGCAGGGGCTGCCGACGGTCCCGGTGCGGCTCGATCAGGAGCGTGCGACCAATCCGTTCCTGCTGGCGCCCGACCTCGCCGCCTTCACCCGCCTGCGAAGCTGGAAGGATGGTTTCCGTTGAAGCTGTACTACTCCAAGGCCAGCCCGTTCGCCCGCAAGGTGCGGATCAGCGCCATCCTGCTGGGCCTGGACCGGCAGATCGAGCTGATCGAGACCAACCCATTCACCGACCCGCCGGAGCTGCTGGATGCCAACCCCCTCGGCCTGATCCCGACGCTGGTGACGCAGGACGGCTTCGCGTTCTTCGAGAGTCCGGTGATCTGCGAGTACCTGAACGGGATCGCCAAGGACCTGCCGATCATCCCACCCGCGGGAGCGGCGCGCTGGATCAGCCTGCGCCTGCAGGCGCTCGGCGATGGCATCATGACGGCGGCGGTACTGCGGCGGAAGCTGTCGGTGCAGGGCGGGATGCCGCCGCAGCATCCGCTGGCGATGCGCCAGGAGGCGGCGGTGACGCGGATCCTCGACACGCTGGAGCACGAGCCGCTGGGCAGGCACATCGACATCGGCATGATCTCGGTCGCCTGCGCGCTGGGCTACCTCGACCTGCGCTACGCCGACGAGCCGTGGCGCGAAGCACGTCCGCTGCTAGCCGGCTGGTTCGAGGAGGTCTCGACCCAGGAGTGCATGCAGCGCACCGATCCCAGCCTCTGAGGAGGGGGTGCCGTCGCGGCCTCTTTGGTTTCGGCGCGCTCCGGTGCTAGGAAGGCGCTCGCGACGGCAGCGGCCGTGCCGGATCTATGCTAAGGTGGCCGGCTAGGGTCCCGACAGGAGGGTGTTTTGGCGGAAGATGATCGCCCGGTTGCACCGATCGTGGTGAAGAAATACGCCAACCGTCGGCTCTACGATACCGAGAGCTCGATCTACATCACCCTGGATACCCTGGCCGAGATGGTCAGGCAGGGACGCGATTTCGTGGTCTACGATGCCAAGACCGGCGACGACATCACGCGCTCGGTGCTCACCCAGATCATCATGGAGGAGGAGACGCGCGGCCGCAACATGCTGCCGACCTCGTTCCTGCGTCAGCTGATCGGCTTCTATGGCGACAGCATGCAGGGGCTGGTGCCGGAATATCTCGAGCGCATGATGGAGCAGTTCGCGGTGCAGCAGAAGCAGGTGCGTGCCTCGATGGAGCGCACCATGCAGAGCTTCCTGCCCGCGGCCGCGGAAGAGGCCGGACGCAGCCTCACGGGGATCGGCCGGACCATGAGCCTGTTCCCGTCCCTCGGTCGCGCGGGGCAGGAGCCCGCGCGGGCCGCCGCACCGGAGGCAATGCCGGAACCGCCGCGAGCGGCCACCGACAGCAAGGAGGTCATCGCGCTGCGCGAGGAGAACCTCCGGCTGCGCGAGGAGCTGGCGCGGGTGACCGACCTCACGGACTCCACCGACCTGCTGCATTCGGTGAGCGGCAGGGTCAGGCACTAGCGCCTGGTCGTCTCACCCGAGAGATGAGGCGGCCGGCCCCGACGCCGATCGCTCAGAACGAGGTTCTCAAAGGCTCGCCTTTGATGGCGTCAAGGGGCAAAGCCCTTTGCCTTGCCTTCCTCCCATCCCTGTCGATCCCTCACGGCTGTTCAGCCTCCACCAGTGACCGGTACAGCGAGATCGTGCTCTGCGCGATCGCGTCCCAGCTGAAATGCGCCACCACGCGCTCGCGGCCGGCCGCACCGAAGCGCGCCCGCAGCGCCGGATCGCGCGCCAGCCGGTTGATGGCGGCCGCGAGCGCCTCGGAGAAGGCCTGCGGATCCTGCGGCTCGAAGGTGCCGGGCCTCAGGCCAGGATCGACCAGCAGCCCGGTCTGCTCCGGCAGCACGACCTCCGGGATGCCGCCGACGGCGGAGGCGACGACCGCGGTCTCGCAGGCCATCGCCTCAAGATTGATGATGCCGAACGGCTCGTAGACCGACGGGCAGCAGAAGATCGCGGCGTGGGTGTAGAGCTGGATGGTCTCCTGGCGCGGCAGCATCTCGCGTATCCAGACCACGCCGGGCCGTCCGGCCGCGGCCTCCGCCACGCCCTGCTCCATCTCGCGGCCGATGTCGGGCGTGTCCGGCGCGCCGGCGGCGAGCACGATCTGCACCTCCGGATCGATGTGCGGGATCGCGCGCACCAGGTGGATGATCCCCTTCTGACGGGTGATGCGGCCGACGAACAGCAGGTATGGCCGCGACGGATCGATGCCGAGACGGGTCAGCACGTCGGTGGCCGCCACCGGGCGGTATTCCTCCGGATCGATGCCGTTATGGATCACGTGCACCCGCTCGGGTGCGACGTCGAACAGACGCAGCACGTCGTCGCGGGTCTCGCGCGAGACCGCGATGATGGCGCTGGCCTGCTCGATCGCGGTGCGCTCCATCCAGGCGCTGAGATGGTAGGCGCGGCCGAGCTGCTCGACCTTCCAGGGCCGCAGCGGCTCCAGCGAGTGGATCGTCAGCACGCTCGGGATGCCCCAGAGCTGGGCCGCAAGCAGGCCGCCCATGTCGGTATACCAGGTGTGGCAATGCACCAGCTGAGCGTCGAGCTCGTCCTTCGCCATCGCCAGCGAACGGGCGAAGGCGTCGATGGCGCCGACGAAGCGCGGATCGGTGCCCTGGGCGGTCTCCTCCCACTGCGGATAGCCGCGCACGGTGAGGTTGCCGTCCCGCACCGACTGGTCGCCGAAGCAGCGCACCTCGACCTGCAGCCGCCGGGCGAGGGCGAGGCTCAGATACTCGACGTGCACGCCGGCCCCGCCATAGATCGTGGGCGGGTACTCCTTGCTGAAGAGCGCCACCTTGCTCAGCTTCGGCATCGGGCTACCTCCGGACGCGCGCGGATCAGGCGGAGAGCCGGTCGATCATCGCCTGCGTGATCAGGCAGACACCAGTGTCGGTGCGTCGGAAGCGCGCCGCGTCGAGCGCCGGATCCTCCCCGACCACCAGTCCCTCGGGGATGCGCACCCGGCTGTCGATGACCACCTTGCTCAGCCGCGCATGTCGGCCGATCTGACTGTTGGGCAGGATGACGGCGCTGTCGATGGTGCCGTAGGAGTGGATGTGCACGCCGGTGAACAGCAGCGAGCGGTTGACCTCGCTGCCGCTGACGATGCAGCCGCCGGAGATCAGCGAGTCCGTCGCCTGGCCGCGCCGGCCGGCATCGTTGTGGACGAACTTCGCCGGCGGGGTGATCTCGCCGTAGGTCCAGATCGGCCAGTCGCGGTCGTACAGGTCGAGCCCCGGCACCGGGTCGGTGAGGTCGATGTTGGCCTCCCAGTAGGCGTCCACGGTGCCGACGTCGCGCCAGTAGATCTCGGAGTCGTGCGTCGAGCGCACGCAGGAGCGGCCGAAGCGGTGCGCGATGGCGCCTCCCTTCTCGACGATGTGCGGGATGATGTTCTTGCCGAAATCGTGGCTGCTGTCCGGATCGGCCGCGTCGCGCTTCAGCTGCTCGATCAGGAAGCGGGTTTCGAACACGTAGATCCCCATGCTGGCCAGGGCGTGCTCCGGATCGCCGGGAATGCCGGGCGGGTCGGCCGGCTTCTCCAGGAAGGAGACGATCTTGTCCTCCTCGTCCACCGCCATCACGCCGAAGGCCGTCGCCTGCAGGCGCGGCACCTCGATGCAGCCGACGGTCACGTCAGCGCCGCTCTCCACGTGCTGCTGCAGCATGACCTCGTAATCCTGCTTGTAGACGTGGTCGCCGGCCAGCAGCACGATGAAGCGGGGGCCGTAGCTCTCGATGATGTCGATGTTCTGATAGACGGCGTCGGCAGTGCCGGCATACCAGGCGTGCTCGGACACGCGCTGGCTCGCCGGCAGGATGTCGAAGCTCTCGTTGCGCTCGGCGCGGAAGAAGTTCCAGCCGCGCTGCATGTGCCGGATCAGGCTGTGCGCCTTGTACTGGGTGGCGACCCCGATATGGCGGATGCCGGAGTTCAGCGCATTGCTGAGCGCGAAGTCGATGATGCGGGACTTGCCGCCGAACGAGACCGCGGGCTTGGCGCGTCGGTCGGTCATCTCCATCAGCCGACTGCCGCGGCCGCCTGCCAGCACGTAGGCCATCGCGTTGCGCGCCAAGGGTGCGTGTACGCTGACGGGATTGATCATCGGCTTCCTCCCCATGGCCTCAGAGTGCCATTTTATTATCTGACGATAATATCGAAGCGACGGCGCCGATAGTTGCGGCGGGCGCCGTGGGCGACGAAACTTGCCGAGCCTGGCACGACCCTCGGCTACGGCGTCGGCGGCGAGGTGGGGATCCGGCGTGTCAGCCCAGGATGATCCGCTTCAGCCCTTCCGCCAGCAGCCCGACCGCGGTGACGCTGGCGGCCCAGATGCCGATGAACCACAGCACCCGCCGTCCGAGCGGCGGCGAAGATGACCCCGTCTGAACCATCCTGATCCCTCCTGCTGCGGCATGGTCGACCATCTCGGCGCTAATGGTAGTGCGTCTCGGCGCCGACCTTGCCGCGGAACACCCAGTAGGCGTAGCCGGTATACGCCAGGATGGTCGGGATCAGCACCGAGGCGCCGACCAGCAGGAACAGCTGGCTGCTCGGCGGCGAGGCGGCATCCCAGATGGTGATCCCCGGCGGCACGATATACGGCCAGACGCTGATGCCGAGCCCGGTGAAGGACAGGAAGAACCAGCCGAGTGCGCAGAGCAGCGGCGTGATGTGGTGGCCCTCGTTCGCCAGGCCGCGCCAGAACAGCACCGCCAGCAGCGCGACCAGCAGCGGCACCGGGCTGACCAGGATCACCCGCGGCCATACGTACCAGTGGCGCAGATACTGCTCGTGCAGCAGCGGCGTCCACAGGCTGACGATGACGATCGCGGCCAGGGTCGCGACACCCAGCACCCGCGCCTGCCGACGCAGCCGTGCCTGCATCGGGCCCTCGGTGCGCCAGACCAGGTAGCAGGCGCCGAGCAGGGCGTAGCCGATCACCACGGCGACGCCGCACAGCAGCGAGAACGGGCTGAGCCAGTCCCACCAGCCACCGGCATAGGCGCCGTCGACGACGCGTATGCCCTGCACCAGAGCGCCGAGGATCAGGCCCTGGCAGAAGCCGGCCACCACGGAGCCGCCGAAGAAGGAGAGGTCCCACAGGTGCAGCCCGATCCGGCTCAGCGCGCGGAAGCGGAACTCGAAGGCGACGCCGCGGAAGATCAGCGCCAGCAGCATCGCGATGATCGGCGGATACAGCGCCGGCAGGATGGTGGCGTAGGCCAGCGGGAACACCCCGTAGAGTGCAGCGCCACCCAGGATCAGCCAGGTCTCGTTGCCGTCCCACACCGGGGCCACGGTGTTGACCATGACGTCGCGGTCGGCCTTGGCCGGCTCGACCGCGAAAAGGATGCCGATACCGAGGTCGAAGCCGTCGAGGACGATGTAGGCGAGGATGGTGAAGGCGGAGATGCACGCCCACACCACCGGCAGCCAGATCGCGGGAGGACCCATCGCACTCACTCCGCCGCGGAGGGATGCTGGCCGGAGGCGCCGAGATGGTCGAGGATCCGCTTGCCCGGACCCTGCGCCGGCCCCGGATTGATGCCGGCGGTGCGGATCGGCTCGTGTTCGCTGAGGCCAGGCTCGCCGCGCTCCGGCTCCTGGGCCATCATCCGCAGCAGGATGACCACGCCCGCGCCGAACACCACGAAATAGACGATCACGAAGGCGATCATCGAGGTGGCGATGCCGGGCAGGGCGATCGGCGAGACGCTCTCGCTGGTGCGCATCTGGCCGTAGATCGTGTACGGCTGGCGGCCGACCTCGGTGGTGATCCAGCCGCAGAGCAGCGCGACGAAGCCGGCCGGCGTCATCAGCACCATCAGGCGGTGCAGCCAGGGGCTGTCGTACAGCGTGCCGCGCCAGCGCAGGAACAGGCTGACGAAGCCGGTCAGCGCCATCAGCATGCCGATCCCGACCATGATCCGGAAGGTGAAGAAGATCAGCGGCGAGTACGGCTGGTCGGCGCGCGGGAAATCCTTCAGCCCGGGCACGCGGCCGTTGATGCTGTGGGTCAGGATCAGCGAGCCGGCGAAGGGCACCTCGATCCTGTAGTTCGTGCGCTGCTGCTTCATGTTCGGGATGCCGAACAGGATCTCCGGCGCCCGCGTCCTGCCCTCGAAGTCGCCCTCCATGGCGGCGATCTTGGCCGGCTGGTACTGCAGCGTGTTGATCCCCTGGGTGTCGCCGGCGAGGATCTGGATCGGCGCGACGATCGCGGCCATCCACATCGCCATCGAGAACATCGTCCGCACCGCCTCGGTCGGCGCCCGACGCAGCGTGCGGCTGCGCAGCAGGTGGTAGGCGCCGACGCCCGCGACCACGAAGGCGACGCAGAGGAACGCGGCCAGGCCCATATGCACCAGCCGGTAGGGGAAGGACGGGTTGAAGATGATCGCCCACCAATCGGCCGGCAGGAAGCGGCCGGTGCCCTTCTCGATGGTGTAGCCCCGCGGGGTCTGCATCCAGCTGTTGGAGGCCAGGATCCAGGACATCGAGATCAGGGTGCCGAACGCGACCAGGCAGGTGGCGAGGAAGTGCAGGCCGCGGCCCACGCGGTTCATGCCGAACAGCATGACGCCGAGGAAGCCGGCCTCGAGGAAGAAGGCGGTGAGCACCTCGTAGGCGAGCATCGGCCCGAGCACCGGTCCGGCACGCCTGGCGAACACCGACCAGTTGGTGCCGAACTCGTAGGACATCACCACGCCGGAGACCACGCCCATGGCGAAGCCGACGGAGAAGATCTTCACCCAGTAGCGGAACAGGTCGAGATAGACTTGGCGCTTGGTGCGTAGCCACAGCCCTTCCAGCACCGCGAGGTAGGACGCGAGCCCGATCGAGAACGCGGGGAAGACGATGTGGAACCCGACCGTGAAGGCGAACTGCGCGCGGGCCAGGTGGAAGGCGTCGATGCCGAACATGATCAATGCGCCCTATGCGCCAGCCGATTGGTTTTTCTTGTGCAGTGCGACATGGGAGCCAGCCCGGTGGACCGGAAGCCGTCGCGCGATCACGCTCACGGCACCGGCTCCGGGCTGCCGAGCGGGGGCAGCTGCAGCAGCGGGATCCGCCCGAGGGAGAGCAGGCCGGCGCGCAGGTTCAGCGGCAGCTCGATCGGCGGGAGCCCAGCTTGCGGGACCCTAGCCGGCGCAGGGCCGGCCGGCGCCGGCTGCGGTGCGGCATCCTGCGCCTGACCGATCAGCCCGAGCACGGCCTGCACCGCCGCCCGGCTCGACGGGCTGATCTGCTTGCAGGTCGCGAGGCGACCGAGCAGCCGGTCGGCGCCGGCGACCAGGAGGATGAGGCTGCCGTTCGGCTGCGCGTGCTGATCGAACCTCACCTGGCCGCTGGCGTCGATCATCGCCTCATCCCATCGCAGCGCCGCCTGCCGCAGCAGCAGCCGGCTCGAGTCGCCGCCGCCGATCAGCGACAGCTCGAGTGCCGCCTGCGGGATCGACAGCACCGAGTCCCCCGCGTAGGGCAGACCGACCGCTTCCAGCGCCAGCGTAGTGGCGCGCGCCGTGGCGGTCCAGCGCAGCGTGCCGTGCAGCGCGCCCACCGTCACCGCCTGGCCGGGTCCGGCGCCGGGCAGTGCGAGGTGCAGCGCGCCGGCCGCGAGTCGAACCTCGCCGCCGCTCGCCCGGTCCGATGCCGGCAGCTCCAGCCGCATCCGCCGCGCCCACAGCCGCACGCTGTCGCCGAGCCCGCTCGCGCGAGTGTCGGCGGCGCGGATCACCTGCACGCCGCCGGGCAGGATCGTGATCCGCCGCGGGTGCAGCAACGACAGCGAGACGGTGACGCGCTCGGCGGTCCAGGACAGGCCGGCGGGGACTCCCGGCAGCAGGCCGCGTCCGCCCTGCAGACGCGGTGCCGCCAAGGTAAGGGTGGCACCGAGCGGCCAGCCGCCGCGCCGGGAGGCGCCGCCTTCGAGCTGCCACCCGGCACGCTGCGCCTGCTGCACCAGGACGGCGAGCCTGCGGTCGAGCAGGCGCTGCAGCTGCAGCCAGCCTATCAGGTCGAGGCCGAGCAGCACACAGACGAGCAGCAGACAGGCGGCCGGCGCGCGGATGCGCCTCGCGCCGCGCGGCACCGCGGGTCGCACCGGCGAGCTCATAGATGACCTGGGGCTCGTCCGCGAAACCCATGGCGCGGCTCGTTTTCCCGGGTGCGGACCGCGACCGCGAATTCTATCCACAACGCCCCGGCCGTCTCGCGGGGGGAGAACCTCGCGGGCGCCGCAGCGCCGCATGCGGGAGGGTGCAGATCGCATCGTCGGCGACGTCTCAGGAAAAAATCGTTTGGTAGACTAGGGATTTTTCGCACTCCTCGCGTGCTTCGTTCCGCCCGTCAACCGAGCTCGGCGATCCGCCTTCGTCATCGCCCGCCCGTCACGGCGCGAGCGGTCACGTGTTTCACATGCCGCGCGACATCGCGCCCACAGACTTGTCCACAGCCTCGTCCGCTGACGCGAGATTGACGATCCTTGCTTCCTCGCGGCTCCAGGCGGCGCGGATCGCCTGCAGCAACGCCGCCCGACCGCCGCCGCCCGAGCTCCTCGCCGCCGGTGGCGCGATCGGGGCGGCGATGGCGATGTGGATGGTGCCGGGGCGCTTGACGAAGGCGCGGCGCGACCAGCAGCGACCGGAATCGGTCGCCACCGGCAGCACCGGCAGCCCGGCATGCGCCGCCAGCGCCGCGATGCCGGGCTGCAGCGGCAGGATCTCGCCGGCGGCCGCACGGGTGCCCTCGGGAAAGATCACGATCTGCCGGCGGTCGGCCACCGCGGCATCGACCTCGTGCAGCAGCCCGCGCAGCGCGCGCGCGCCGGCCTCGCGATCGACCGGGATCATGCCGCTCAGCAGCAGCATCGGACCGACCAGGGGCAGGCGGGTGAGCTCTCGCTTCATGACGTAGGCCGGCCGCGGCAGCAGCGTCAGCCAGACCAGCGTGTCGAACGCGGACTGGTGCTGGGAGGCGATCAGCACCGGTCCCTGCGGCAGGTGCTCGGCGCCGCTCAGCACGATGCGGACGCCGCAGATCACGCCGAGGCCGCGCAGCACCAGCCGGCACCAGAGTGCGGCGTAGGGCAGCGCCCGGTCGCGCGCGAACAGCCGCACCCAGAAGGCGCCGATCCCCATCGCCAGGGTGACCAGGAGGAAATACAGGTTGAACAGGCAGGCGCGCAGCAGCGTCACGTCACCTCCTGCAGATGCATGCTCGCGGCGAGGCCGGAGGCGACCAGCAGCCACTTGTCGTACTCCGAGAGCAGCAGCCGCAGCGTGCCGAGCGACCCTGGGCGCAGCAGCGCCGGCGGCAGCACCGGATAGGCATACAGCGTCGCGTCCGGCAGAGCGGCGGCGATCTCGGCCAGCGCACGCTGCATGTGGTAGCCGGCGGTGACCACGATCAGGCTGTGCAGGCCGTTGCCGCGCGCCCACGCGGCGGTCTCGATCGCGTTGCCGTAGGTCGAGGTTGCGGCGTGGCCGAGGCTGATGCGCGGCCAGAGCCCGCGACCGTGCGGCAGCCGAAGGTCGCCGGCGCGTATCAGCGCCGGCAGGTCGAGACCGGGGGTGACCCCGGAGATCAGCATCAGCCGGGCGCGGTCGGCGGCGAGCAGCGACAGCGCCGCCTCGATCCGGCCGGCGCCGCCGGTGAGCACGACGATGCCGTCGGCGCGCGGCGACGATCCGGGCGGCCGCATCGCGTGCAGCGTGAACAGCGCGAAGCCGGCGCTCCAGGCCAGGATCGCCACCAGCAGCGCCGCCAGCAGCGCCCGACCGCCGCCGACGCGGCCAGGGTGACCCGACGAGCTGCGCGAGCTCGCCGTCACGGCAGCCGACGCAGCCAGACGCGCACGGTGCCCTGCGCGGTGAGCCAGCCGATCACGCCGGCCGCCAGCGGCAGCACCGGCAGCCCGATCAGCAGCGGCAGCGGCAGCAGGCCGCCCGGGCCGACCGCGCCGGACATCGCGTCGGCGCCGGCCGCGAACGGAGCCGCGAGATGGCACAGGCCGGCCAGCACCGGCAGTGCGACCAGCGCGCCGCCGGCGCCGCCGAGCAGTGCCAGCCGGCCGGCGCGGCGCGCGAACCGTCCGGCGATGTAGCCGTCGGTGGCGCCGAGCCCGTGCACGATCTCGATCGCCTGGCGGCGGGTGGCGATGCCCGCACGCGTGGCCAGCGCCACCACGCTCCCGGACACCGCCGCCACCGTCAGCAGCGCGAGACCGGCGCAGGCCTGCAGGCTGTCGGTGAGCGCCAGCAGACGGTCGCTCCAGGCGGCGCTGTCCTCGACCAGGGTGCCCGGCGCGACCGCGACCAGCGCCCGCAGCAGTGCCTCGGCGGCAGCGGCGCCGGGCGGCAGCCCGAGCTGCACCACCGCGGGCAGCGGCAGCGCTGCCTCCTCGCCCAGCCACGGGCGAAGCAGGCGGCGAAGCGCTTCGGGCTGCAGCCGGCGTATCTCCGACGGCCCGTCGGGGGCGCGTGCGAGGTCGGCCAGCCGCGACATCACCGCCTCGATCCGGCTCGCGGCGGCGCCCGACGGTGCGCCGGCGGCGGGCTGCTCGGGATCGGGCACCTGCACGGTCACGACCGCACCGGCGCCGGCGTGCCAGCGCTGCGCCAGCAGCCGCGCGCCGACCGCGCCGCCGAGCGCCAGCGCCGCGAGGAACGCCATCGCCGCGACCAGGCTGGGCAGCATGCGCTCGGGGATGGCGCGGCGCAGCCCAAGGCCGTCAGAGCCTGGGCCCTGCGAGCCTGGGCCCTGCGAGCCGGGACCCTGCGAGCCGGGGAGCGCCGGCGCGTCGCTCACGCCGGGTTCGCCGCGGCGTCGTCCCCGACCAGGCGGCCGCGTTCCAACCGCAGCGACGGTGCCGCGAAGCGTTGCACCAGCTGGTCGTTGTGGGTGGCGACGACGACCGTCGAGCCGAGCTGGTTCAGCTCCAGCAGCAGCTCCATCAGCCGGTTGGCCTGGGCGGAGTCGAGCGATCCGGTCGGCTCGTCGGCCAGCAGCAGCGGCGGGCGCTGCACCACCGCGCGGGCGATCGCGACCCGCTGCTGCTCGCCGCCGGAGAGCTCACCCGGTCGGGCGGCCAGCTTGCGGCGCAGCCCGAGCCAGTCCAGCATCTCGTGCACGTCGGCCTGGATGCGCGCCTCGCCGATACGGTTGAGGCGCATCGGCAGGGCCACGTTGTCGAACACGCTGAGCTCCGGCAGCAGGCGGAAATCCTGGAACACCACGCCCATGCGCCGGCGCAGCCGCGCCAGCTGCCGCCGCCGCGTGCTGCGCACCGGCACGCCGAACAGCTCGAGCCGGCCGGCCGAGGGCCGCGCCGCCAGCTGCAGCACCCGGAGCAGGCTGGACTTGCCGGCGCCAGACGCGCCGAGCAGCCAGCGGAAGCCGCCCGCCGGCACCGAAAAGCTGATGTCGCGCAGCACGATCGGCGCTATTGATCCGCTACCAACACGAAGTTCCAGATCCTGCAGACGGATCATCCCGCCGCTCCGCCCATCCCCTGGTCGCCACGATGCGCCGCACCCGGCGCCGCCGCCATCCTACAGGAGCCTCGGCGGAACGATGAGGCCGGATGCGCGGGCGCGGCGGAAGGAGGGTGGATGCGGATCGAGTGCCCCGGCTGCGAGGCGGCGTACGAGGTGCCGGAGGCGCAGATTCGGCCGGGCCGCAGCGTGCGCTGCGCCCGCTGCGGCCTGCAGTGGCGACCGGGCGGCGAGGCGGAGCAGGCCGGGCTGCCCGAACCCGCTCCGGCCGCGGCCGACCCCGAGGATGCGAGCGAACCGGCAGCCGCGGCCTCGGCGGACGCCTCGGAGGACGGCCTGCCGGACGTGGCGCCCCCCGGCCATGCACCCGGACATCCGCTCGGCCTGCGCCGTGCCGCGACGCCGGAGCCGGTCCTCGCCACGGCCGTCGCGGGCAGCCGGCGTCCGTCGCCGGAGCTCGCGGCATGGGGTGCCGCCTGGGCGGTCAGCCTGATCGTGCTGGCCGGCCTGCTGCTGTCGGCGGCGCATTGGCGCGAGGCGGTCATGCGCAGCTGGCCGCCCTCGATCCGGCTCTATACCGCGCTCGGCGCATTGCCGCCCGGATGACCGCATCGGTCTTGCGACCGGCAACGCGGCCGCCGCATGCGACGCCGCTCACATCTCCCGCGCCGCGAGGGCCGAGATGGTGGCGCCGATCGCTGCCGCGGCCATCAGCAGCAGCCCGTCGGTGATCAGCACCGCCGGGGTGATCCAGTGTCCGGCGAGCTGCAGGCCGGCCGGGATCATGCCGGCGACGGTGTCGAGGATGTCGCGTGTCTGCTGGTCCGCATTGGCCTCATGGGTGGTGATCGCGTCGACCAGCCGCGGCAGCGCCCACCAGCCGAGCCCGAGTGCCAGCAGCAGCGGCGCCACCAGCTCGGCCACCTGCTGCAGGAAGTAGAAGGCGAAATGCGCGATGCTCCAGAACGCGAGCCGGAGCGCGCGCAACAGGGCATGTCCGATGCGGCCTCCGCTGGTGCCGCTTCGAGGCGACGAACGGATCATGATCAACTCTCCAGGCCGCATGCGGGCTACGCGCCCGGCGCGGTGAGGGCGCAGCTAACGCGAGAGGCGGGTCACCGGCAAGGCATCGTGCCGGGACGCGGCGGCGGCGGCGGCGATCAGGCGGTGCCGACCGGCAGCTCGACCGGCTCCGTGGTGCCCCGGCTCCGGTGCAGGCCGCGCAGTGCCACGACGGCGCACAGGCAGGTCAGCGCGGCCAGCAGGAACGGCGCGCCGGGGAAATGCAGCGCCTGGTCCGGCCGGGTGGTGGCCGCGAACAGGGTGCCCATGACCAGCGGGCCGGCGACCAGCGTCAGGCCCTGCAGCGACGCCAGGGCGCCCTGGATCTCGCCCTGCCGGTCCGGCCCGACGTCCTGCGAGAGCATCGACTGCACCGGCGGCCCGGCCAGCGCTCCCAGAGCCAGCACCGGGATCCCGGCCAGCATCATCGCCGGCGACGCGGCGAGCGCGTAGATCAGGTAGCCCGCCACGCTGAAACCGTAGCCGGCCAGCGCCGTGCCGCGTTGGCCGAACCGGTCGATCACGCGCCGCACCAGCAGCCCCTGCACCAGCACCTGGGTGACGCCGCCGAGCGCCAGCGCCAGACCGTTATCGAGCGTGTTCCAGCCGAAGCGCAGCTGGTTGGCGAGGATGAAGCTGGTCTGCTGCGCGCCGATCGCGAACCAGCCGCAGCACCAGGCGAAGGTCAGGCGCAGCGTCGCCGGGTCGCGGCCGATCGCCAGCAGCGAACCGAACGGGTTGGCGCGTCGCCAGTCGAAGCGACGGCGGCGCTCCGGCGGCAGGCTTTCGGGCAGGATGATCACGCCGTACAGCACGTTGCAGCCGATCAGGCCGGCGCCGACCAGGAACGGCAGCCGGATCCAGACATGGCCGAGCACGCCGCCGACCACCGGACCGAGCACGAAGCCGAACCCGAACATCGCGCCGAGCAGGCCGAAATAGCGTGCCCGCTGCTCCTGCGGCGTCACGTCGGCGATGTAGGCCGAGGCGGTGGCGAGGTTGGCGCTGAACAGGCCGGCGAAGACGCGCATGGCGAACAGCCAGCCGAGGTCGTGCACCCAGACCCAGAGCAGCGAGTTGATGCCGAGGGCCGCGAGCGAGAGCAGCAGCACCGGACGGCGGCCGAAGCGGTCCGACAGCCCGCCCAGCACCGGGGCGAACAGGAACTGCATCAGCGAGAACACGGCGAACAGCGCGCCGACATAGAACGAGGTCTGCGAGGCCGGCGCGTGCGCGACCTCGGCGACCAGGTTCGGCAGCACCGGGATGACGATGCCGAACGACAGCGCGTCGAGCGCGATGGTGCCCAGGATGAAGGGTGCGGAAGCGCGACGGTGTTTCATCGCGTGGGCTCAGACACAGCCGGTCGGCCGCGTCAAGCGAGATGCACCCGACGCTGCCGGCGCCGCACCCGGCGCCGACCTCAGTCGGGGAGGTCCGCCAGCCTGGCATCGGCGGCAGCCCGCCGCGGGTTCGCGTGCAGCAGGCGGTCGTAGTTGCGCCGGAACAGCGCGATCGCGGCGTCCGGACCGATGCGCCGGACCGTCTCGCACACCCAGCCCTGCTGGTAGCGGAATGGGCGTGCCAGGCCCTCGGCGATCAGCGCCCGCCCGAGCGTCGGGCTGGTCGCCAGGTGGAGCGACCCGTCGAGGTGGACATGACCAAGTTCCTCGTCGGCGAGGTAGAAATCGACCCCGTCGACGCGGGAGGGTCGGAACAGGTCCCAGTGCACGGTCGCGATCACTCCCGGCCAGCCGCCGACGGCGGCCGCTACCGTCCCGAGCGGACCCTCCAGCGAGGGCGGCGGTTGCACCGGTCCCTTCTCGGCGCGTGTCAGCGTGCCCAGCGCGTGGTCGTTCATCCGCGTATCTCCATCTCCGGTTGATGGCGCACCGGGCTCGGTGCGCCGTGATCATGTCGGCCCGCCGCGGCGAGCTCTCGCCCGATCAGCTCCCGCATGCCGATCGGGCGACGGCCCAGCATCCGCTCGAGCGTCGGATCGACGGCCTCGAACTCGCCGTTCCGGCTGGCGAGGTAGAGGCCCAGAATCATCTCCGCGGTGGGTGCCGGCGCGCCGTGCGCGCTCAAGCGCGCCCGCAGATCCTCGTCCGCGAGCGTCCGGCGTTCGACCGGATGGCCGAGCAGCTCCGAGGCGATGCCGGCGAGGTCGGCGAGATCGAGCGACTGCGAACCGGTGAGCGGCGGCGTGGGCCCGTCCTCACGCCCCGCCGCGGCGAGGATGACCGCCGCCGCCTCCGCGAGGTCGTCATGCGCCGTCCACGATACCCGGCCGTCCGCCGGCGCCTCGAGCGCGCCGGTGTGCAGCGCATCGCCGATCAGGCCGATGCCGCTCGCCGCGTAGAAGCCGTGACGAAGCGCGGTCCATCCGAGCCCGGATCGGCGAAGCATGTCCTCGGTCGCGTCGTGGTCCCGCATCGGGGGGAACGCGGAGCAGGCGCTCGCCCCCATGTGGCTGGTGTAGACGATCCGCCTCGCTCCCGCAGCCCGCGCCGCCTCGATGGCGGTGCGATGCTGCGCGAGCGTGTCGCCGCCGTAGGCCCGCGCGTTGGACGAGACGATCAGCACCTGCGTCGCACCCTCGAAGGCGCCGCGCAGGCTCTCCGCACGATCGAAATCGCCCTCGCGGACGCGGATGCCGCGTGCGGCCAGATCGGTGGCCTTGCGTGGATCGCGGACGCTGGCCCCGATCCGACCCGCAGGAACCCGCGCCACCAGGTTCTCGACGATCGCCCGGCCGAGCCGGCCGGTGGCGCCGGTGACGATGATCATGAACGGCTCCTACGGTACCAGTGCTAACACCCGAACGATAGCGCTGTTTGGCGCTGCTAACAAGGCGGCGCTATCGTCGCGGCGGGGGTGGCGTTATGTGCTGCGGATGAGCCAGCCGAACTCCGACGTCAGCCTCGGTGCCCATGCGGACGAGCTTCGTGCCCGCATCGTCATGGCCGCCGCCGCGCTGATCGCGTCCGGCGGCCGCGACGCCGCGACGACGCGCGCGGTCGCCGCCGCCGCCGCCGTGCAGGCGCCCACCATCTACCGCCTGTTCGGCGACAAGCGCGGACTGCTCGATGCGGTCGCCGAGCACGGCCTGGCCGCCTACGTCGCGGGGAAAGCCGTGCGCGAGCCGCACCCGGACCCGGTGCAGGAGCTTCGCGACGGCTGGGACATGCACGTGGCCTTCGGCCTGGCGCATCCGGGGCTGTTCGCGATCATGAGCGGCGATCCGCGCCCGCTCTCGCCTGCGGTCGCCGCAGGGATGGAGGTGCTGCGCCGGCGCATCAGGGCGGTCGCGCTGGCGGGACGTCTGCGGACCAGCGAGCCGCGCGCGGTCGCGCTGCTGCAGTCGGCGTGCGTCGGCACCGTGCTCACCCTGCTCGGCGAGCCGGAGGCGCGACGCGATCCCGGGCTGTCGGCGAGCGCGCGAGAGGCGGTGCTGGCCGCGATCACCGGCGAGGCGGTCTCGCCAGCGGGTCCGCTGCCGGGTGCCGCGGCCGCGTTGCTGCGCGCCTCGCTGGAGCGGACGACCGTCCTCACCGCCGGCGAGCGGCACCTGCTGGAGGAACTGCTCGACCGCATCGCCGGCGACACGAATTCGTCGTTCGACCGGCAGTTCTGCGGTCACGTGGCCGACCCCGGAGCGGCATCGCGTGGGCAGGCGCCGGCCTGCACTCCCGCCTTGGCACGGGCGCCGGCAACCCCCACCTGATCCTGCTCGAGGATCGGGAGGCCGGACGGCGACGATGGCGAGCGGTTGGGCCCCGGACGGGGCAGTGCAGGACCAGATCGACGACACCGTCCTGGACGGGGTCATGCGGGCGCGGGCGCGGATGCCGACGGGCGTCGGGGAGACCCACTGCGTGGAATGCGGCGAGGAGATCCCCGAGGCGCGCCGCCGCGTGCTGCCGGGGGTGCGGACCTGCACCGGCTGCCAGTCGGCGCAGGATCGGCGTCCGGCGCAGATCGGCTTCAACCGCAGGGGCAGCAAGGACAGCCAGCTCAAGTAGCGCGCCGGCGGCGGCCGCCGCAGGACCGCCGCTCGCCGCCGCGCTCCAGGCTTCAGAACACGGCGTGGTCGCCGCGCTCGGGTGCGGCCGCACCGGCCACGAGCGCCCGATAGAAATCGAACAGCGTCTCGGTTCCGGTCGAGGGCGTGGCGGCGGCGTCGTAGCGGCCGGTGGCGGGATTCAGCACCAGCATCGACTCCGTGGCGTAGTAGCGGCCGATCCGCGCCAGTTCCGCCTTGTCCGCGAGCGACGGCGCGAGGCGGGCGGCGGCACCCAGGACGGCCACGATGCCGTCGAGCAGCGCCGTCGGCACCTGGCGGAACTGCGGCTTGCGGCCCAGCAGCGCGAACAGCGCCTCGCCCTGCTGGCGCGGCGTGATCGCCTCGCCCGGACCGCCGATCGGCAGCACGCGGTTCCAGCGGCGATCATCCTCCAGACAGCCGACCAGGTACTCGGCGAGATCGCGGTCGCCGATCGGCTTGCAGGCGGTCAGCGTCCCGTCCCGGAACACCAGGAATGGCCTGCCGCGCCTCACCCGCTCGACCTGGCCGGACAACGACTTGAAGAACGCGGTCGGCCGGACGATCGAGTAGGTGAGGCCGGATCCGATCAGAGCCGCCTCGAAGGCCAGCTTGGCGTGCTGGAACGCGAGTCGCGGCTTCTGCACGCAGATCGCCGAGAGCAGCACGAACTGGCCGACCCCGGCCTGCCGCGCCGCCGCCAGCACCTCGACATGCGCCCGATGATCGACCGCCCAGGCGTCGCCGGGTGCTCCGGTGCGCGAGGCCATGCAGGACAGCACGGCGTCGAAGCGCTCGCCGCGAAACCCGTCGCGGGCGATCGCACCCGGATCGCCCAGGTCGACGCGGCGGAACTCGGCACCGTCGGGAGCTGGCACAGCGCCGGGACGGGGACGGACGAGGCACACCACCTCGTGCCCGCGCCGCAGCAGCGCACGCAGCGTCGCCTGGCCGATGGTGCCGGTGGCGCCGAGCAGGCAGACGCGAAGCGGGGCGGCAAGCCGGGGTTCGTGTTCGATGGGCATGATCGTCGGTCGAAGCCGCTCGCGCTGGTTCCCTCCCGCAATAGCTCAATCCGTCGGCGGCCGCAGCGGGCTCAGGCAGTCGCGGAAGGTCTCGGCGCAGGCGCGCCAGCTGAAGCGCTCCGCGTAGCGCCGGCACGCCTCGCGGTCGCCGCCCAAGGCCGCGATGCAGGCGGCGCGCAGGTCGTCGCCGATCGCGCCCACGCCGGCCGGGGCCTCGCGCAGGATGTCGCGCGGCCCCATGACGTCGTAGGCGGCGACCGGCACGCCGCAGGCCAGCGCCTCCAGCACCACCAGGCCGAAGGTGTCGGTGCGGCTGGGAAACACGAACACGTCCGCACCGGCATAGGCAGGCGCGAGGTCCGCCTCCGAGCGCGGGCCGGTGAAGGTCACCTGCGGGTAGGCGGCCTTCAGGGCGGCCAGACGCGGACCGCCGCCGACCACCACCTTGGAGCCGGGCAGGTCGAGGTCGAGGAAGGCGGCGATGTTCTTCTCCACCGCGATGCGTCCGACATAGAGGAACACCGGGCCCGGCACGCCCCATGCCTCGCGCGGCTGCGGCCGGAAGCGCTGCAGGTCGACGCCGCGCGACCAGCCCAGGAGACGGGTGAAGCCGCGCGCCGAGAGCTCGCGCGACAGCGTCTCGGTGGCGACCAGGGTGCCAGCCGCGGCGGCGTGGAAGCGGCGCAGGAACAGGTAGGGGATCCAGACCGGCAATCCGGTTCGCGCCCGGATGTATTCCGGGAAGCGGGTGTGGAACGAGGTGGTGAAGCGCGCCCCGCGCCGCCGCGCCCAGCGTCGCGCCGCGAGACCGAGCGGGCCTTCGGTGGCGACGTGCAGCGCGTCGGGGTCGAACGCCTCGATCAGCCGCGCCAGCCGGCTTCCTGCGAACAGCGACAGGCGGATGTCCGGGTAGGTCGGGCAGGGCAGGGTGCGGAACCGGTCCGGCCCGATCACCTCGACCTCGTGGCCGAGCGCGCGCAGCTCGGCAGCCACGGTGGAGAGGGTGCGCACCACGCCGTTGACCTGCGGCATCCAGGCGTCGGAGACGATCAGGATGCGCCGCGGCACGGCGAGGCCGGGTGTCGTGCAGTCAGACGGGATGCGATCAGGTGCCGCACCCGCGGCGGCGTCGCGCAACGGGTCAGGCCGCCGCGAGCGGGAGCGGGACGCGGCGCTCGCCGAACGACAGCCGGCGCCGCGCCGCCCAGTCGATCAGCTCGAGTCGGCCGTCGCCGTGCTCGACCAGCGCGGTGCAGCTCTCCACCCAGTCGCCGTCATTGACGTAGAGCATGCCGTCGATGTCGCGCATCTCGGCGTGATGGATATGGCCGCACACCACGCCGTCGAGGCCGCGCCCGCGAGCCTCCGCGGCCATCGCGTTCTCGAAACGGTCGATCGCCATCACGGCGCCCTTCACCTGCCGCTTCAGCCACGCGGACAGCGAGCGGTAAGGCAGCCCGAGCCGGCGTCGCAGCGCATTGAACCAGCGATTGATCACCAGTGCCGCGGCGTAGGCGCGATCGCCGAGCAGTGCGAGGAACTTCGCGTAGCGCACCACGCTGTCGAACGCGTCGCCGTGCATCACCAGCAGGCGGCGCCCGTCCGCGGTCTCGTGCACCGCGTCGCGGCACAGCCGGATGCCGGCGATCTCGAGATGCATCGGCAGCCAGGCGCGAAACATCTCGTCGTGGTTGCCGGGGATGTAGACCACGTCGGTGCCGCCGCGCGCCATGCGCAGGATCAGGCGCAGCACCTCGTCGTGATGCGCGTCCCAGTACCAGGATTTCTTCAGCCGCCAGCCATCGACGATGTCGCCGACCAGGTAGAGCCTGTCGCAGGAGATCGCGCCGAGGAAGTCGGCGAGGAAGTCCGAGCGGCATCCCCTGGTGCCGAGATGGGTGTCGGAGATGAACACGGTCCGGTAGCCGGTGTGCCGCGGGTCGAGACTGGCGGAGCCCATGGGTCTGTCGCCCTGATGAGGTGCGGGAGGTGCTGCGAGCGCCCTATACGCGGCGCCGTGCGGCATCGTGATGACGTTTCCATGACGAATTGAACATGCACGCCGACGCGCGATCGTCACACGAAGATCGCGCTGTGTTCGGGCATGATGCGGAGTGCGTGTCCCGAATCCGCCCGCGGGAGCCCTGCCGCGATGCTCGTCATCTATAATCCGACCGCCGGACGCCGGCGCGTGCATCATCTCTGGCGGGTGCTCGACGTGCTGGTGGCGCACGGGGTCAGGCTGGAGGTGGTCGAGACCCACGGCCCCGGCCACGCCCGCCGCCTCGCGCACGAGGCGGTGTGCTGCGGCGTGACGCAGCTGGTCGCGGCCGGCGGTGACGGCACCATCGCCGAGATCGCCGACGGCATGGCCGGATCACGGGTGCGGCTGGGCATCATCCCGCTCGGCACCGCCAACGTGCTGGCGCACGAGCTGGCATTGCCGCGTGCGGCGGTCGAGGTCGCGTCGGTGCTGGTCTCGGGCCGGGTGGCGACGCTCTGGCCGGGGATTTCGTACAATGCCGCGGGCAGCAGGTTGTTCGTGCAGATGCTCGGGATCGGTTTCGACGCGCACGTGGTGCATCACGTCTCGCGTCGGGTGAAGCGGGCATTCGGCCGCGGCGCCTACGTGCTGCAGACCCTGCGCGAACTGCCGCGCTACCGCTTCGAGACCATGCGGCTGCGTGTCGACGGCGTGCCGCACGAGGCCGGCAGCGTGATCATCTCCAAGGGCTGCCTGTACGGCGGTCCGTACATGCTGGCACCCGACGCCTCGTCCGCCTCGCCGGGCTTCTCGGTGGTGCTGTTCGAGCGCGCCGGGATCGCGGCCGCCCTGCTCGCCGGCGCGGCACTGCCGTTGAACCTGATGGCGCGGCTGCCCGGCGTGATCCGGCTGCGCGCTTCCGACATCGTCTTCACCGATCGTGGGCAGGCGCTGCCGGCGCAATCCGACGGCGATCCGGCCGGCTGCACGCCGCTGCACGTGACCGATGCGAGCAGCCCGATCTCGGTGGTGGTCGCCCGCCTTCGCGTTCCGGCTGCCGCCGCCCGGCCGCCGGGGTCGCCCGAGCCTCACCAGCTCGGCCACAGCCCCGGCGTCGCCAGCTCGACCAGGCTGTCGTCGGGATCGCGCAGGTAGAGGCTGGTGCCGCCGCGCGGCCAGGTGATGCGGCTCTGCACCGCGACATCCTGCGCGCGAAGATGGACCTCCCAGGCGGCGAGCTCGCCGAGCGGGATGGCGAAGCACAGATGCACCGCCCCGCCGCCATCGTGCGGCGGGATGTCGCCGCCGCCGTCGGTCGGCGTCGGCTCGGTCGAGCTGCCACGCAGGAACAGCAGCAGGATGCTCGCCCCGGGGACCGACAGCCCGGCCATGCGCTCGTCGCGCAGGAACAGCTCGAAGCCGAACACGCGCTGGTAGAAGGCCTGCGCGCGGTCGATGTCGGCGACGTAGACCGACGTCTCCAGCAGATGACCAAGCCTCGGCGTCGTCATGCCCGCTCCTCCCTTGCCGCCCCGCCCCCGACCCGCGCCCGGCCCGGCGCTTGCACGGCGGCGCGGACTGCTTATCTGTCGCGGTCATGCAGACACATCAATCTTCCGGCCATGACCCGATCGGCTGGCATGGCACCACCATCCTGTGCGTCCGACGCGGGTCGGAGGTGACGATGGCCGGTGACGGCCAGGTCACGCTCGGCCAGACCGTCATCAAGGGCAACGCGCGCAAGGTGCGCCGGATCGGCCCGTCCGGCAGCATCCTGTCGGGTTTCGCCGGCGCCACCGCCGATGCCTTCACGCTGCTGGAGCGGCTGGAGGCCAAGCTGGAGCGCTACCCGAACCAGCTCGAGCGCGCCTGCGTCGAGCTGGCCAAGGACTGGCGCACCGACCGCTACCTGCGCCGGCTGGAGGCGATGATGGCG
>CAXTAY010000016.1:0-69357 GCA_964242335.1 uncultured Acetobacteraceae bacterium
ACCCTCGTATGCAGCTTGGGAAGCTGCCGTTCTACCATTGAACTACACCCGCGGCCGCCGCCGTTTATAGGAGGCGGCGCGGCCGCTTGCAATCGAGCGGCGAGGTTGACGGGATCGCGGCACAGCGCCTACAAATCCGGCCCCGCCGGGGCTCCGCCGCGGCACCTCGTGATTTGTCAGGCCGGCTTGCGGCGAGGGTAAATAAACGCGCTAAAGAGGCATCGGCGGAACCCGGACGGCATTGGCCGGACCGCCGCCCTGTCATCCGTGGCGGCCCTCACGGGACTACGACCGGGAAAGCATGATGAGCGACTCCTCCTACCGCACCGCGACCCGCCTCGTGCATGCCGGCATCGAGCGCACCGTGCACGGCGAGACCAGCGAGGCGATGTTCCTGACCTCGGGCTTCGTCTATGACAGCGCCGAGCAGGCGGAGGCGACCTTCAAGGGCGAGGCGACGCACTACCAGTACAGCCGCTTCGGCAACCCGACCGTGACCGCGCTGGAGCGGCGGCTGGCCGAGATCGAGGGGGCCGAGGCCTGCCGCGCCACCGCGTCGGGCATGGCGGCGGTGCACGCCTCGATGCTGAGCCACCTGCGCACCGGCGACCGCGTCGTCGCCTCGCGCGCCCTGTTCGGCTCCTGCTTCTGGATCGTCTCGACGCTGCTGCCGCGCTACGGCATCGAGAGCGTGTTCGTCGACGGCCACGACCTCGCGCAGTGGCGCGAGGCGCTCTCGGTGCCGACTGCGCTGGTGCTGCTGGAGACGCCGTCGAACCCGATGCTCGACATCGTCGACCTGCGCGCGGTCGCCGACCTCGCGCACGAAGCCGGCGCGCTGGTGGTGGTCGACAACGTGTTCGCCACCCCGCTGCTGCAGAAGCCGCTCGAGTTCGGCGCCGACGTGGTGGTGTATTCCTGCACCAAGCATATCGACGGCCAGGGCCGCGTGCTCGGCGGCGCGGTGCTCGGCAGCAACCGCTGGGTCGAGGAGGTGCTGCAGCCGTTCCTGCGCAACACCGGCCCGACCCTGTCGGCGTTCAACGCCTGGGTGCTGCTCAAGGGGCTGGAGACGCTGTCGCTGCGAGTCGACGCGATGAGCGCCGGCGCCGCCCGGGTCGCGGACTGGCTGGCCGGCGCGCCCGGCGTGGCCCGGGTCTGGTATCCCGGCCGCCCCGATCACCCGCAGCACGCGCTGGCGATGCGGCAGATGGGTGCGGGCGGCAGCCTGGTCGCCTTCGAGCTGGCCGACGCCGAGGGCGGCGGCCAGGCGACGGCGTTCCGGATGATGAACGCCCTGCGCCTGATCGCGGTGTCGAACAACCTCGGCGACAGCCGCTCGCTGGTCACCCATCCCGCCACCACCACGCACATGAAGATCGGTGCCGCGGAGCGCGCCAGGCTCGGCATCAGCGACGGCGTGGTGCGCCTGTCGGTCGGACTGGAACATCCCGACGACCTGATCGACGATCTCGGCCGGGCGCTGGCGGTGCCGGCGCGGCGTCAGGCGGCCGAGTGATCCCGCCCGGCGGCCGGCGGCGTCGCATGACGGGAGGAACCGGGCGATGACGGACGACCGTGCGACCGCCGGCGCTCCCAGGCGAGCCGGCAGCCCGCTCGCCGAGGAGGGGGGCGCGGCGGACTACTCCGCCACCACCCGCGGCATCAAGGTGAGCGTGCGGCCGTTCTTCCTCGAGGACCAGTCGCAGCCGGAGGAGCGCCAGTTCGTCTGGGCCTACCGGGTGCGCATCGAGAACCACGGTGCCGAGAACGTGCGCCTGCTGCGCCGCACCTGGCACATCACCGACGGCCGCGGCCGCACCCAGCACGTGCAGGGCGACGGGGTGCTGGGCGAGCAGCCGCAGCTCGATCCGGGCGAGGCGTTCGAGTACACCTCGGGCACGCCGCTGGAGACGCCCTCGGGCTTCATGACCGGGGCCTACCACATGGTCAGCACCGGCTCGGGGGAGCCGTTCGACGTGCGCATCCCGACCTTCAGCCTGGACAGTCCGCATCAGTCGGGAATCATCCACTGATGGACCAGACGGCCAAGCCGCCGATGCCCGATCTGAGGGAACCCGGTCTGGGAGACTCCGGTCTGGGGAACTCCGGTCTGGGGAAAATGCCGCCGGCCGGCGCGGACCGTCCGACCCAGGACGAGGCGGAGGCGGCGGTGCGCACCCTGCTGCGCTGGGCCGGCGAGGATCCGGCGCGCGAGGGCCTGCTCGACACGCCGCGGCGGGTGGTGCGCTCCTACGACGAGTTCTTCCGCGGCTACCAGGTCGACCCGGTGGCGCTGCTCGCCACCACCTTCGCCGAGGTCGGCGGCTACGACGAGATCGTGCTGCTGCGCGACATACGCATCGAGAGCCACTGCGAGCACCACATGGTGCCGATCATCGGCGTCTGCCACGTCGCCTACCTGCCGCGCACCCGCGTGGTCGGCATCAGCAAGCTCGCCCGCGTGGTCGAGGCCTACGCGCATCGGCTGCAGATCCAGGAGCGGCTGACCGCGCAGATCGCCGGCACCATCGACGAGGTGCTGCAGCCGCACGGCACCGCGGTGATCATCGAGGCCGGCCACCAGTGCATGACCACGCGCGGCGTGCACCAGCCCGGGGTGAGCATGGTGACCAGCCGCATGCTCGGCGCCTTCCGCGACGACGCGGTGACCCGCGGCGAGCTGCTCTCGATGATCGGCCAGAAGCGGAGCGCACGCTTCGAGTAGCCGAGCTCCGCCCCGGGGCGGCCTTGCCTGCGCCGCCGCCTTCGCATAGAAGGTGCGCAACGAATTCAATGTCCTTCGCGCAGACGAAGGCCGGGAACGCCAGATGGTCTTGGGGACACGCAGCGTCGTCCTGCAGCGGCCACCCGCTCGGTCGCATTCGACGTGAGCGACAGGATCGTCACGCTGGGCGAGATCCTGGTCGAGATCATGGCCGAGAGCCGCGGCGACGGCTTCCGGGCACCGCTCGCCCTGGTCGGGCCCTATCCGTCCGGTGCGCCCGCGATCTTCATCGATCAGGTGGCGCGGCTCGGCTATCCGGCCGGAATGATCTCCTGCGTCGGCGACGACGATTTCGGCCGGCTCAACGTCGAGCGGCTGCGCCGGGACGGGGTCGACGTCTCCGCGATCCGCGTGCTGCCAGGCCACGCCACCGGCAGCGCCTTCGTGCGCTACCGCGAGGATGGCGAGCGCGACTTCGTCTTCAATATCCGCCACAGCGCCTCCGGCGAGACCCGCATCACCGACGCCGCGCGGATCCTGCTCGAGGGCTGTGGGCACCTGCACGTGATGGGCTCGTCGCTGTTCTCGCCGCAGCTGATCGAGCAGGCCGGGGCCGCGGTCGAGCAGGTCAGGCACCGCGGCGGCACGGTGTCGTTCGACCCCAACGTGCGCAAGGAGATGCTCGTGCTGCCGGGCATGCGCGACGCCCTGCTGCACATGCTGCGCCGCTGCGACCTGTTCCTGCCGAGCGGGCCCGAGCTCACCCTGCTGACCGAGGCCGCCTCCGAGCCCGCCGCGATCGAGGAGATCCTGGGGCTCGGCGTGCCGGCGATCGTGGTCAAGCGCGGCGCCGACGGCGCCAGCTACCACGCACCCGGCGAGACCGTGCGCGTGCCCGGCTTCCGCGTCCGCGAGGTCGATCCGACCGGCGCCGGCGACTGCTTCGGTGCCACCTTCGTGACCTGCCGCCGTCTCGGCCACGACGTGCATCGCAGCCTGCGCTACGCCTGCGCCAGCGGCGCGTGCGCGGTCGGCGTGCGCGGTCCGATGGAGGGGGCGTCGGATTTCGCCGGGCTCGACGCGCTGATCGCCGCCGCGGAGACGTCGCGGTGAGCACCGACGCCCTGGTGTCGCTGCGTGCGCGCCGGCAGTCCGGCGATCCGGTCGGGATCACCTCGGTCTGCTCGGCGCACGAGCTGGTGATCGAGGCGGCGCTGCTGCAGGCGATCGACGACGATACGCCGGCGCTGATCGAGGCCACCTGCAACCAGGTCAACCAGGAGGGCGGCTATACCGGGATGCGGCCGGCCGATTTCCGCCGCCTCGTGGAAGGGATCGCGGACCGCGTCGGCCTGCCGCGGCACCGCCTGATCCTCGGCGGCGACCATCTCGGACCGAACCCGTGGAAGCACCTGCCGGCGCCCGAGGCGATGCGGCGGGCGCACGAGATGATCGCCGCCTACGCCGCCGCCGGCTACGAGAAGCTGCACCTCGATGCCAGCATGGGTTGCCGCGACGAGCCGGCGGCACTGGCCGACGAGGAGATCGCACGGCGCGCCGCCGCTCTCGCCGGTGCCGCCGAGGCGGCGGCGACAGCGCGGCCGGTCTACATCATCGGCACCGAGGTGCCGACCCCCGGCGGTGCCACCGAGGCGCTCGACCATCTCGTGCCCACCGCCCCCGGGGCGGTGCTCGCGACCTACGCGGTGCACGAGCGCGCCTTCCGCGACCTGGACGCGTGGGCGCGGGTGATCGCCATCGTGGTGCAGCCGGGGGTCGAGTTCGGGCACGAGGACGTGGCGGTGTACGACGCCGCGCGCGCCGTAGCGCTGTCTGCCGCCCTCGATGACATGCCCGGCCTGGTCTACGAGGCGCACTCCACCGACTACCAGCCGCAGGCGGCGCTGCGCCGGCTGGTGCAGGACGGGTTCGCCATCCTCAAGGTCGGCCCCGCTCTCAGCTTCGCGTTGCGCGAGGCGCTGTACGGCCTGGACGCGATCGCCCAGATCCTGCGTCCGGGTGCTGCGTCGCTGTCCGAGGCGATGGAGGCCGTTATGCTGGCGAGCCCGCGTCACTGGCAGACGCACTATCCCGGGACGCCGCCGCAGCAGCGCGTGCTGCGTCACTATAGCTACAGCGATCGTATCCGCTACTACTGGCCGTCGGCCGGGGCGCGGGCGGCGGTCGAGGCGCTGTTCGCGCGGCTGCACGGGGTGCGCATCCCCGAGACCCTGGTCAGCCAGTACCTGCCGCGGCTGCATGAGCGGGTGCTGACCCGCACGGTGGCGCCGGAGCCGCGCCGCCTCGTCATCGAGAGCGTGCGCGACGTGCTGCGCGTCTACGGCCGGGCGGCCGCGGGGATCACGGCGGCATGATCGACTCCGCAACGCTCTGCTTGCTATGGAACGATCAGGGGGAACCATGCAACTCGAAGGCAGGACGGCGATCATCACCGGGGCGGCGCGCGGCATCGGGCGCGCGATCGCCGAGCGCTATGCTCGCGAAGGCGCGCAGGTGGCGATCACGGACATGAACGAGGCCGGCGCGAACCAGGCCGCGGGCGACATCGGCGCCGGCTGCTTCGGCCTGCATCTCGACGTGACGCGGCAGGACTCGATCGACGCGGCGATGCACGCGGTGATCGAGCGCACCGGCCGGCTGGACATCCTGGTCAACAATGCCGGCATCTTCGACATGGCGCCGACGCTCGAGATCACCAGGGAGAGCTACGGCAGGGTCTATGCGGTCAATGTCGAGGGCTCGCTGTTCACCCTGCAGGCGGCGGCGCGGCAGATGATCGCCCAGGGCCGCAACCAGCGCGGCGTGGCCGGCAAGATCATCAACTTCGCCTCCCAGGCCGGCCGGCGCGGCGAGCCGCTGGTGGCGATCTACTGCTCCTCCAAGGCCGCCATCATCAGCCTGACCCAGAGCACCGGCCTGGACCTGATCCGGCACGGCATCAACGTGAACGCGATCGCGCCCGGCGTGGTCGATAACGAGCACTGGGACGACGTCGATGCGCGCTTCGCCCGCTACGAGAAGCTGCAGCCGGGCGAGAAGAAGCGCGCGGTCGCCGCGGCGGTGCCGTTCGGCCGGATGGCCCGGCCGGACGAGATCGCCGGCATGGCGGTGTTCCTGGCGAGCGACGACGCAGACTACGTCGTCGCCCAGACCTACAACGTCGACGGGGGCAACTGGATGAGCTGACCGCGCGCGAGATCCCCGAAGGCCTTCCGACAGAGACACGACAGAGGAAACCAAGAGTGACATACAAGAAACTCCCGCTGGCGGCGGGCCTCGCCCTCGCTGCCCTCCCGATGCTGGCGCAAGGCGCGCGCGCGGACTCCACCCTGACCATCGCGACGGTGAACAACGTCCAGATGATCGAGATGCAGAAGCTGTCGCCGATCTTCGAGCAGCAGCATCCCGGCATCCACCTGCGCTGGGTGGTGCTCGAGGAGAACGTGCTGCGTCAGCGCGTCACCACCGACATCGCGACCCAGGGCGGCCAGTTCGACATCCTGACCATCGGCAACTACGAGGTGCCGATCTGGGCCAAGCAGAAATGGCTCGCCTCGTTCGACAACCTGCCGGCCTCCTACGACCTCGACGACGTGCTGGCGCCGGTACGCGCCGGGCTGACCTACGACGGCAAGCTCTACGCCCTGCCGTTCTACGGCGAGAGCGTGATGACGCTGTACCGGACCGACCTGTTCAAGAAGGCCGGCCTGACCATGCCGGCGGCGCCCACCTACACCCAGATCCGCGAGTTCGCCGACAAGATCACCGACAAGCCGAACCAGATCTACGGCATCTGCCTGCGCGGCAAGCCCGGCTGGGGCGAGAACATGGCCTATTTCTCCACGCTGGTGACGGCGATGGGCGGCCAGTGGTTCGACGACTCCTACAAGCCGACGATCAACACCCCGGCCTGGAAGGCCGCACTCACCTATTATGACGGCATCCTGAAGGCCGACGGGCCGCCCGGCGCCTCCTCGAACGGCTTCAACGAGAACCTGTCGCTGTTCGCCTCCGGCCATTGCGGCATGTGGATCGACGCGACCAGCGCCGCCGGCACCGTCTACGACAAGAAACAGTCACAGGTCGCCGACAACGTCGGCTTCGCGGCCCTGCCGACCGGCACCTTCAAGGGCGGTCCGACGTGGCTGTGGTCCTGGAACCTGGGGATCCCGGCTTCCTCCAAGCAGGTCGATGCGGCGCGCACCTTCATCACCTGGGCGACGTCGAAGGAGTATATCGAGCTGGTGGCGAAGACCGATGGCTGGGTCAACATCCCGCCCGGCACCCGGACCTCGTCCTACACCAACCCGAGCTACAAGCAGGTGGCGCCGTTCTCGGACTTCGTGCTGCAGGCGATCAACCAGTCCAACCCGACCGGCCAGACCGAGCACCATCGTCCCTATACCGGTGCACAGTTCGTCGGCATCGCGCCGTTCCAGGCGATCGGCACCCAGGTCGGCCAGACCGTGGCCGCGACCCTGAGCGGCTCGATGTCGACGACCCAGGCACTGGCGTCCGCCAACTCGGCTGCCGGACGCGCGGTGCGTCAGGCCGGCTACGAGAAATAGGCTTCGCGAAGGGCGGGACCTCGCGGTCCCGCCCGACGAGGAGGCCGGTGCGGACTACTTCGAGAAGAACTGGCTGCTGTCGGCCTTCAGCTGGTCGACATTGAGGTTGTTGAAGGTGATCGTCGTGTTGTCCGACAGGGTGATCACCGAGCCGCCGGTGCTGGTGCCGGTCGCCGTGGCGAGCGCGCTCTGCACCGCGCCGGCACCGTAGCCGAACAGCCCGACCATGTTGCCGGCGGCACTGCCGAAGTCGGAGATGGTGACGCGGCCGCCGCCTTCCGTCGCTGAGAACATGAACAGGTTGGAGCTGCCGAAGCCGCCGGTGAGCGTGTTGTTGCCCAGGCCGGCCTCCAGCGTGTCGGTCCCCGAACCGCCGATCAGGCTGGCGCTGCCGCCATCGCCGAACAGACGCAGCGAACCGGTCGAGAGCGAGCCGTCGAGGGTCTCGTTGCCGCCGTTCGCCACCAGGTAGCTGACGCCGCTGGCGCTGAGGTAGGTGACGTCCGAGCCGCTGGCGCCGAACACCGAGGCCGCACTGCCGCCGCTGACGGTGCCGTTGGCGCCGGAGCGTGCGATGAAGGTGAGCGTGCCGGTGCCGTTCTCGAACACCGAGCTGTTGACGCCGCCGAACACCGTGGTGTTGCCGGATGCGGCGATGGTGTCGCTGGTGCCGCCGAGCACCGTGCTGTTGCCCGACAGGTAGTAGGAGCCGGAGCTGCCGTCGAACAGCAGCGTCGAGCCGGAGCCGCCGACGAAGCTGTCGCGGGTGCCGGCATCGACGATCAGCGAGGCGCCCGAGCCGCCGAACACGGTGCTGGCGGAGCCGGAGAGCAGCACGGTGTTGGAGCCGGTGCCCTCGACGATGGAGTCCGTGCCCTGCGAGAACACGGTGTCGTTGCCGGTGCCGGTGAAGACCTGGTTGCGGCCGGCGCCGTCCTCGATCAGGTCGTTGCCGCCGCTGCCGTAGATGCTGTCGTTGCCGCCGCTGGTGGCGATCACGTAGTCGCCGGTGGGCGCGCCGTCGAAGGCGTTGCTGCCGCCGCCGGCGATGAACACGCCGCCGCCGGTGCCGCCGAACAGGGTGGTGCCGCCGATGCCGGCCAGCACGCTGGTCGAGGTGGTCATCATCCCGGCATTGACGGTGACAGGGCCGGAGGCGTTGCTGGTCAGGTAGCCGTAGCCGGTGGGAAAGCTGAAGCTGCCGGTGTTGAGGATGACGGCCTCGCCGACCTTGCCGCTCGGCACCGTCGGCGCCGTGCCGCCGGGAGTGAGGTTGGCCGCCGACAGGCCGCCGCTGAATGCCAGGCCGTTCACGACGGCGGCGTAGTTCTGCGCCAGCGAGAATGCCGCAGCGCCGTTCACGGTAACGGGCACGATGGAGCCGGAGGCTCCGACCACAGTCACGACAGGCATAGCAGAATTCCCTTCTCGCTACGCAACAGCCGCAAGCGACCATCACTTCGGTTCGAGCGTAATAACATGCTCTAACAAGCTAGCTATCAGAGCCGTTTTCTACTCCGCAACCAAAATGTGCCGTGACGCACAAATTTTACATAAACCGATCGGCGCGCTACTCCCCTTCTAACCGACCGACAGTTGTCTCATGTCCTGAGCTTCTTCTTCAGGAACATCGGATTGAACGGCCTATACCATTTTATTCACTCGGCATTCTGGCGAAATGACAGCCCTGGAATATGACGCCGCGCGCAGCGTGACCGGCGGGTCGGAACGCCGCCCGCGCGATCCCGGCGATGCGGCCTGACAAAGTGTTCGAGGATCAGTCCGCCGCCTTCTCTTCGATCTTGTAATCGACGACGGCATGGTTGGGCTGCGGATAGGTGGCGCTCGGGGTGATCTGCGCGCCGACGCCGGCCTTCTTGTACAACGCCAGGATCGCCTGCATGTTGGCGCTGACCTTGGCGGTGTCGACCGTGTCGCCGGGCTTCAGGGTGATGGCCGACTGGATCGCGTCGGAGTGCACCTGCTTGTTGCCCTCGAACGTCACCCGGTCGACGCGCAGCACCGCGGCCGCCTGCGGCGACGGAGCGGCCTGCTCGTCGATCATGTAGGCGACCAGCACCTGCCCCGGATGCGGGATGGTCATCCTCTGCTTGAAGCCGGCCCCGACATTCGCCTTGCGATACACGTCGACGATTGCGTTGAGGTTGGCCGCCAGATCCGCCCGGGTCACCCGCTGGCCGACGCTGATCGTCATCGCCGACTCGATGGCGGCGGTGGACACGCGCTGGTTGCCGGTCACGCTCACCTTCAGCAGCTTCATGCCGTGGCCCTTCTGGGCCTCGCCGGTCGAGGCGGCGTCGGCGGCGCTGCTGCCCTGCGCCAGGGCCGGGCGGCCGGTCGCCGGCATCAGCACGGCAGCCGCGGCGAGCGACAGGCCGCAGGCGATCGCGACGCGGCGCGTATGGTCGAACTTCAAGGACATGCCAGTTGCTCCGGGATGGGCGGCGACGATACAGGGTGACGCGACAGGGTGACGCGGCCCGGTCGAGCCGGAGCCCGTGCTCGGCACGACCCGGGCCGGGACCGGGCTCCGCGGAACCGGCTCGGCGGGGCCAGGCTCAGTACGGCTTGTACGGCAGGAACTTGCCGCTCATGCTGATCGCCACGCGGTCGCCGGCCGGGTCGTGCTCGCGACGCAGGTCCATGCGGAAATCGATGGCGCTCATGATGCCGTCGCCGAATTCCTCGTGGATCAGCGCCTTGAAGGTGGTGCCGTACACCGAGACCAGCTCGTAGAAGCGGTAGATCAGCGGGTCGGTGGGCACCGGCGACGGCAGCGAGCCGCGGCTGGGCACCTCCTGCAGCAGGAGGATCTCGAACGGCTCGAGACCGAGATGGTCGCCGATCGCCTCCGCCGCCGGCCTCGGCAGGGGCATCTGCCCCAGCAGGGCCGCGGTGACGAACTCCTTGGAGAGGCCGCCCGCGAAGGCCGCGAGGCCGCTCCAGCTCAGCCCGCGCTCGATCTTGAGCCGCACGATCTTCTCGACCAGCTGGTGACGCATGTCCGTGTCTCCGCTCAGCGCAGGTGCTCCTTCAGTCGCGGCATCAGCTCGACGAAGTTGCAGGGCGAGTGCCGGCTGTCGAGCTGCCAGACCAGGATGTCGTCCCAGCCGTCGCGCACCGCGCCGGTGCTTCCGGGCAGCGCGAACAGGTAGGTGCCGTTGGCGACCCCGGCGATCGCGCGCGACTGGATCGTCGAGGTGCCGATCTTCTGGTACGAGAGCATGCGGAACAGCTCGCCGAAGCCCTCGATCTGCTTCTCGACCACCCTCGCATAGGCTTCGGGCGTCACGTCGCGGCCGGTGACGCCGGTGCCGCCGGTGCTGATCACCACGTCCACGGCCGGATCGGCGATCCAGCCGGACAGACGCGACGCGATCGCCGTGGCGTCGTCGGGCTCGATCGCGCGGTCGGCCAGCACGTGGCCGGCCGCCTCGACGCGCGCGGCCAGGATGTCGCCGGAGCTGTCGTTCGAGGCGGTGCGGGTGTCCGACACGGTCAGCACCGCGATGCGGACCGGGAGGAACGGCTTGCTGTGATCGAGGCGCGACATGGCCGCGACCTGAACAGGGGTGCGGCGCCGCGTCAATCCGGCGCACGCGAGATCCCGGGCACGACCGCATGATCGATGTCGGCCGCGACCAGTGCCTCGCGGTCGGCGGCGGTGGGCGAAAGCCGCACGATCCTGCCGCCGGCGCCGGCCAGCGCCAGCAGCAGCGCCGGCACCGTCGCATCGGCGGCCGGATGCCGCGCCGCGTCGCGTCGCGCGACCTCCAGCACAGCCGGGCTCTCGTCGGGCCGGTGCACGATCGCGTCCGCCTCGCCGAGCAGGCGCAGCGCGCGCAGGGTGAGCAGGTCCGCCTCCCCCGGTCCCGGATGCACCAGGTGGACGAAGCCGCGCCGCGTCGATGCGGCGCCGGCCGCCGCCCGTTCCAGCGCCTCGCGGTACGCCGCCTCCGCCTCCGCCTCCCGGCCCTCCAGCATCAGCGTCGCCACGCTGCCGGACAACGCCGCCTCCAGCATCCGACGGCGCACCAGCACGTCCGGCAGCAGCCTTCGGGTGAGCGGCTGCATCCGGCCGACCAGCGCCGCGAGGCGGCCGAAGCCGGGCGGCACCAGGGTCTCGATCCGTGCCCGCAGCAGCCGCGCCAGCACCGGTGCCGCACCCCCCGAGGAGATCGCGATCGCCAGCGGCGGCCGCATCACCACGGCCGGGGTGATGAAGCTCGACAGCTCCGGCTGGTCGACCACGTTGCACGGGATGCCACGCGCCCGGGCGGCGCCCGACATCGCCCGCAGCGCCCGCTGCATCCGATGCCCCTCGGCCCGCTCCTCGCCCTCCGCCGCTCCCACCGCGATCGCGCAGCCATCGAGCAGCGGGTCCTCGAACGCGATCGCCCGGTGCACCGCGGCACCGCAGTCGCGCAGGCTGTGCAGGCGGCGCTCCGCCGCCTCGCCCTCGCCGAGCAGCAGGGCGCGGCGTCCATCGAGGTCGAGGAAGACGGGCAGCGTGTTCATCCGGAACTCCGGTTCGGGTCACGGCCGCCATCATGGCATGCAGCGCCCGCGCCTCCTCAACCGTTCGGCCGACTGGTCAGCAGCGCGCGGGCGGGTCATTCTCCCACCCCTCCCTCGGAACCTGCAGCGATGTCGAACTACCGCCTCGAAGGGCAGTCCTGGACCGCCCAGCCGATCACCTGGGACTTCGCCGCCTCCACCCTGCCGCAGGACCAGGCCGGCGCGCCGTTCAGCAACCTGATCACCCAGCAGGACGCACAGGCGGTGGTCGCCTCGGCGTTCGAGGCCTGGTCGCAGGTCGCAGGGGTGCAGTTCGTCTACGCGCCGCAGGACAGCGCCGCGGTCGATATCCGCATCGGCTGGGGCACGTTCGGGCCCGCGAGCGGCGGCAGCGACACGATCGGCGAGACCACCTACCACTACGACAGCGCGACCAACCGGTTCGTCCCCGACGTCGTGATCCAGCTGCTCGACCCGGCGCAGGATCCCTATTCCGACGCCAGCGGCACGCCGACCTACGCCGACGGCCTCACCCTCTCCCAGATCACGCTGCACGAGATCGGCCACGCGCTCGGCCTCGCCCACGACACGATCGACGCGAACGCGATCATGTATCCGTACGCGAGCACGGGGAACACCCAGCTCACCCTGGTCGACATGCAGGGCCTGCAGGCGATCTACGGCGTGCCGCAGGCCGTCGTCACCGACATCGGCGACAACCAGGAGACCGTCTCCGGAACCCTCTCCGGACCTCCCGCGACCGTGTTCGGCAGCGACGGCGCGCTCGACTATGCCGGCGGCATCGGCCTGATCGTGCTGGGTGGCGGATCGGCCCGCGTGCATGGCGGCACCGTCACCGTGTTCGCGGGCGGCGGCCCGCTCGCGGCCTCGGCCAACCAGGACGGCACCTTCATCCTCGGCAGCGGCTATGCCAGCATCGCCGGCGGCGTCGCCGGCTCGCGCGACGTCGTGTTCGGCGGCAGCGGCGGGTTCACCTACGCGGGTGCGCAGGAGGCCGCCAGCGTCGTCGGCGGCACCGGCAGCGCCACCATCACCGGCGGTGCGGCCGGCGGCTACTACGGCGGCGGCAGCGACGGCGACAACAGCCTCACCGCCCGGGGGATCGGCACCGTGCTGGTCGGCGGCGGCGGCAACGATACCCTGCTGGCGGCCGCCGGCGGCTACGACTACCTGGTGGCGGGAGCCGGCAACCAGACGCTGCGCGGCGCCGGCGGCGGCACCGACCGGTTCTTCCTGGGTTCCGGCTCCGACGCGGTGTCGCTGGGCACCGGCCAGAGCCAGCTCCTCACCGGCCTGGGCACCGCCACCATCTCCGGCGGCGGCGGCAGCTCGGCGCTGTTCGGCGGCAGCGGCGGCGCCGATCTCTATGTCCAGCAGGCCGGCAGCAGCATGGCGATCACCGGCTTTCGCGAGGGCACCGACCAGATCGGCGGCGGCGCCCCGACCGCCATCGCCGTCGCCGGCGGCAACACCGTGCTGCGCTTCGGGGATGGCGCCACCATCACCCTGAACGGGCTGACCGACCCGACCGGGACCGGTCTGTTCGGCTAGCAGGCTGCTGAAGAACGGAGTTCACGGGTCCTGCCTCCTGGACCGGAACCCGCTGCAGGCGCTTCCCGTTGCTCTGCGTGAGAACCCTCGCCATCAAGGACGAACAAGCGGTGGGGCCAGCCAGACGGTGCCCGCACGCGGTTACTGTAAGGAACATCCTATGCTGGCCATGAACTACCGCGGTCCATACCGCGTGCGGGCGGACGAGCGGCCCATGCCGACGATGCAGCACCCTGAGGATGCGATCGTCCGCGTGACCCGATCGTGCATCTGCGGTTCCGACCTGCACCTCTATCACGGCATGGTTCCCGATACCCGCGTCGGGATGACCTTCGGCCATGAGTTCTGCGGGATCGTGGAGCAGGTCGGCGACGACGTGCGCAACCTCAAGGTGGGGGATCACGTCCTCGTCCCGTTCAACATCGCCTGCGGCAAATGCCATTTCTGCCAGCAGGGGCTGTTCGGAAATTGCCACGAGTCCAACGCTCAGGCGACGGCGGTGGGCGGCATCTTCGGGTACTCGCACACCGCAGGCGGCTACGATGGGGGCCAAGCGCAGTATGTCCGCGTCCCTTACGCCGATGTCGGGCCGACCGTGGTTCCCGACTGGATGGATCCCGATGACGCCGTGCTCCTGACCGACGTCGTGCCCACCGGGTACCAGGCGGCCGAGATGGGCGGTATCAGGCCCGGCGATACGGTGGTCGTATTCGGCGCCGGTCCGGTCGGCTTGATGGCGGCCCGGAGCGCGTGGTTGTTCGGGGCTGGGCGGGTCATCGTGATCGACCACGTGGAATATCGGCTGGATTTCGCCCGACAGTTCGGACCGGCCGAGGTCTACAACTTCAAGGAGCTCGACGATCCGGTCGTTTTCCTGAAAAAGGCAACCGACTCCCTCGGCGCCGACGTATGTATCGATGCGGTCGGTGGAGATGCAGCCGGCAACGCACTTCACTGGCTGTTCGGCACGAAGCTGAAGCTCGAGGCCGGTAGCGCCATCGCCCTCCATTGGGCGATCAACTCGGTCAAGAAGGGCGGAATCGTGTCGATCGTCGGCGTCTACGGCCCGACCGGCAACATGGTGCCGATCGGAAACGTCGTGAACAAGGGCATCACGATCCGCGCCAACCAGGCCTCGGTGAAACGCCTGCTGCCCAAGCTGATTGAGCATGTGCGCGAGGGGCGGATCGAGCCCAAGAAGCTGATTACCCATCGTGTACCGCTCGAGGATGTTGCGGACGCGTACCACATCTTCTCGGCAAAGCTCGACGGCTGCATCAAGCCGGTGCTCCTGCCGAATGGTGCTTGAGGAGAGATCGACGTGATCAAGGCATCTGTCGACACGTCCTCTGTCCCCGGTTGGGGCATTGACGCGGATCCAGAGAACGACCCGACCTACCCGATGCGACATGTCGAGGAACAGCAAAGCCGCGGGCTGACCTGGGACCGGCCGGTCCAGCAGCACCCTACCGTCGAGATCCTGCGGTCGATCGAGTATGATCGACTGCCTGCAGTGGTAGGCACCTCCACCCCGCCGAGTGGCCTCAGCGGCATGATCCGACGCTATGCCTTTCGGCGGAGCGAATCCGACTGGTGGCACTGGCTGCTGCTGATGGGCGCGGACCGGATCAACATGGTGGAAGGGGTCCTAGAGGACTTGGCGGGTGGCAGGGTGCCGAATATTGCTGCCGAGATGGGTGTTCGCGCCGAGTGGCAGCACAACAAGAGAGGGCTGGCGGTGAAGGCCGCAGTGGGCCTGGCGACCTCGACCGTCCTGCTTACCACGCTCCGCGGCCGACGCGCCCGAAAGGTTCCGTGACCAGGATCGGCTCGTCCTCTTCAGACCCTGACCGATCCGGATTGAATTCGATCCACCAGATGCCGGGGCCAAACACCTGGAGCTCGGCGGCAGTCCCCGTCAGGTGCGATTATCGTCGAGCAGCAGGCTAGTGGTGGTCGACAGCGCCGGCTGCACCGGGAAGGTCTGCAGCGGCGGCGCCTGCAGACGGGCGACGCTGCCGCTGCTCGAGGCCGCGTCCTGCACCGCCGCGGCGGTCGACGGCGCCACGGTCGCCGGGGTGCGGATCAGCGTCTCCGCCGCGTCCTCGTATTGTTCCGGCGTCGTCGAGCTGTTCAGGGTGCGGATCTGCTCGGTGAGGTAGCCGTCGACGCCGATATAGTCCTTGAACGCCTGCCGGATGTCAGGCTGCGCCGGGTCGAGGATGATCGACTCGCACAGCGCGATCTGCTGCAGGTCGATCCCCCTGATCTGGTCCGTCACCGCCTGGGCTGTGGACCCCATCGACAACCCGCCGAGCTGCGGCTTGACCACGGAGTCGACGGGCAGCGTGACCCCGGTCAGGGTCAGCGTGTGGTTGTCCGGATCGTAGATCCGCCGGCACACCATGTGCACTTTCTGCATCCCGCCGCCCGGCTCGGCGACCTCCACGTAGCCGCGCATCAGCACGTCGGCATCGCAGCCGGAAAGCAGCAGCACCAGAGGCAGCAGCGAGGAGGGCAGCAGCAACGGGGGCAGCAGGATTGGGGAAAGCAGCAACCGCTTCACGGGCGCGTCTCCAGAAACCGGAACATCGGCCGCAGCATAGCTGTCCCAACCCGTCGGCAAGCGGAATCGTTACGCGGCGGACAGTGCCAGGCACTTGCGCATCAACGAGGGCAGCGCCTCGTCCGCCAGCGCGTCGGGCGCGCGCAGGAAGCCCTGCTCGAGCAGCGGCGCCGGCACGCGCACGACCGACCCGGCATAGACGTCGAGCGTCAGGGCGAAGTGGGTGAACACGTGCAGCACCGACCCCAGGCGGCGCCAGGCGGTGTCCGTCGGGGCCTCGGCGAGCGCCTCCGTCTCCGGCCAGGGCTGCGTGCGCCACGCGGTGCCCGGCGCCTCGGTCATGCCGCCGAGCAGGCCGGAGGCAGGACGCCGTCGCAGCAGCACGCGGCCGTCGCGGTCCGAGAGCAGGAACAGCGCGCCGAAACGCTGCGGACGAACCGGCTTGGCGTCGCGCGCCGGCAGCGTCGCGGCCAGGCCCAGGGCGCGCGCGGCGCAGGGCCGCATCCAGGGGCAGAGCGCGCAGGCCGGGCGCCGCGTGCAGATCGTCGCGCCCAGATCGAACAGCGCCTGCGCGAAGTCCGACGCACGCGCCTGCGCCGCCGGCTCGCGGTTCAGCGTCGCCGCGACGGCGGCGATCCGCCGCCTTGCTCCCGGCAGCGGTGCGGTGATGGCGAACAGGCGGGCGGTCACGCGCTCGACGTTGCCGTCCACCGGCACCAGCGGCCGGCCGAAGGCGATGGCGGCGATGGCGGCGGCCGTATAGGCGCCGACCCCGCGCAGGCGTCGCAGCCCGTCTGCGTCGTCCGGAAAGCCGCCGCGTGCCGCGACCTGCCTGGCGCAGGCGTGCAGGTTGCGCGCCCGGGCGTAGTAGCCGAGCCCGGCCCAGGCGCGCAGCACCTGCTGCTCCGGCGCCGACGCCAGCTCCTGCACGGTGGGGAACGCTTCGAGGAAGCGGCGGTAATACGGCATCACCGTGGTGACGCTGGTCTGCTGCAGCATGATCTCGCTGAGCCAGACGTGATACGGATCGGCGGTCTCGCCGGGACCCGCACGCCAGGGCAGCACCCGGCGATGGCGGTCGTACCAGCCGAGCAGCGCGGCGGCGGGTGGAGGATCGGCAGGATGGGACGGGGCAGCCACGGGAGGCATCCATGACCAAGGATGGACGCCACGTCTACGGGCCGCGCACGCTGTCGAGCCTGCTGCCGGCGATCACCCGGCCGGCCCTGCGCAGCCGCAACGCCGCCGCGGCACAGCTGATCGCGGACTGGGAGACGGTGGTCGGGCCCGCGCTGGCCGGCGTCACCCTGCCGCGTCGGCTCTCGGCCGGCACGCTGACGCTGGCCTGCGCCGGTCCGATGGCGCTGGAGCTGCAGCACCAGTCGCAGCTGCTGATCGGCCGCATCAACGGCCATTACGGCCGCCTGCTGGTCGACCGCCTGCGCTTCGTGCAGGACGAGACCGCTGCGGTGCGGACGCCGCCGCCGGTGCCGCGGGCGGCGCCGCTGCCGGTCGAGATCCCCGACATGCCGGAGGGTCCGCTGCGCGACGCGCTGGCGGCACTCGGCGGACAGATCGCCCGGCGACGACAGGCGACCTCGCCCGACGGCCCGCCGGACCGAGCCCGAAGGCCGAGGACGCCGCCTCCGCAGGCTGTCGGCGAGCGGGAGAGAGACGCGAACTCCGAGCCCGGCGTAGCGGGTGCCGCACCCTTGCCTTGCGGCGAGGCGAACGGCTAAATGCCGCGCCCATCGGGAGCCCACCGCATGCCGACCACCCTTCGCCGCCGTTCCCTGCTCGGTGCGATCATGGCCGTCGGCGCCGCCCCGGCACTGGCCCAGGCGCCGACCCAGGCACCGGTCCAGTCGGCGGATCCGCGCCTGGGCGATCGCATCCTCGGGCATGCCGAGGCCAAGCTCGTCGTGCAGGAGTGGTTCTCGCTGACCTGCACCCACTGCGCCCGCTTCGCGCAGGAAGTGTTTCCGGAGGTGCAGGCGAAGCTGATCGATACCGGCCGCATCCGCTACCTGTTCAAGGACTTCCCGCTCGATCAGCTGGCACTCGCCGCCGCGATGGTGGCGCGCAGCCTGCCGCCTGAGCGCTACGAGCCGTTCGTGCTGGCGCTGCTGTCGAGCCAGGACCGCTGGGCGTTCGCGCGCGACGTCGATCCGCAGGCGCAGCTGCAGCAGATGGCGGCGCTCGCCGGCATGCCGAAGCCGCGCTTCGACGCCGCGATCAACGATGACGGCCTGCGCCGCGGCATCCTGGCCGAGCAGGATCGCGCGCAGAGCACGCTCAAGATCGACAGCACGCCGACCTTCGTGTTCGGCAGCGCCACCCGTTCCGGCGAGATCGATTATGCCACCTTCCTCAAGCAGGTCACCGCGGCCGGCGCCTGAACCGCCGCCTGAACCCATAGCTTCCGGCCGCGTGTGAGCGCCCGTTTCGTCCGGCTGCGCATCGCCGGCTTCAAGAGCTTCGCCGACGCGGCCAGCGTCGAGATCCTGCCGGGGCTGACCGGGATCGTCGGACCGAACGGCTGCGGCAAGTCCAACGTGGTGGAGGCGCTGCGCTGGGCGATGGGCGAGAGCTCGGCGCGCTCGCTGCGCGGCGGCGAGATGGACGACCTGATCTTCGCCGGCACCGCCGCGCGTCCGGCGCACCATCTCGCCGAGGTCACCCTGACGCTGGAGGACGCGGGCCTCGCCCCTGCCCCGCACGATCGGCTGCCCGACCGGCCGGAGCTGGAGATCACCCGGCGGATCGAGCGTGGCGCCGGCAGCTCCTACCGGATCAACGGCCGCGAGGCCCGCGCGCGCGACGTGCAGACCCTGTTCGCCGACCTAGCCAGCGGTGCCCGCTCCTCTGCAATGGTCAGCCAGGGCCGCGTCGCCGCCATCGTCGCCGCCCGTCCGGAGGAACGCCGGTCGATCCTGGAGGAGGCCGCCGGCATCACCGGCCTGCATGCGAGGCGGCACGAGGCCGAGCTCAAGCTGCGCGCCGCCGAGGCCAATCTCGCGCGTGCCGAGGATCTGCGCCTGCAGCTGCAGGCGCGGCTGACCGAACTCGAGGCGCAGTCGCGTCAGGCGAGCCAGTACCGCACCGTCGCCGCCGGCCTGCGCGACGCCGAGGCGGCGCTGCTGGCGCTGCTGCACGCCCGGGCACGGCTCGCCGCCCGCCAGACGCGCGCCGCCGCGGACGCGGCCGGGACCGCCCTGCATGACGCCGAACAGCGCGCCGTGGCGGCCGAGGCGACGGAGCAGCTGGCGCAGGCGTCGCTGCCGCTGTCGCGCGACGCGGAGGCCGCCGCGCGCAGCGTCCTCGACCGGCTGAAGCTCGCCGCGGAGACGCTGGCGCAGGAGGAGGGCCGCATCGAGGCCGAGGCGGTGGCGGCGGAGGCACGTGCCCGTCAGAGCGACGGAGACGCGGCCGCGGCGGCCGGCCGGCTGGGCGACGCCGAGGCGACGCTGGCGCGGCTGGAGTTCGACCACGTCGCGATGCGGTCGCGCCAGGCCGCCATGCCGTCGCTGCTGCGGCAGGCCGGGGAGGCGCTGCGGCAGGCGGAGGCAGGCCTCGCGGGCGCCGACGCCGCGCTGTCGCGGGCGACCGCGCAGGAGGCGGCCGACCGGAACCGTGCGGCGCAGCAGGAGCGCGACCGCGAGGCCGCCCTGCGGCAGCTGGAACGCCTCGACAGGCAGCTGGACGCGTCGCGGGCGGAGCATCAGGCCACGCTGCTCGAACTGCCCGACGAGGAGGCCCTCCGCCGCCTGCAGCAGGCCGGCGAAGCGGCGGCGTCCCGGCTCGAGGCCGCGCGGGGCGCTGCCGAACAGGCAGGCGAGACGCGGATCCAGATCGCGCGCGAGGCGGACGCCGCACGTGCCGCCGCACTCGAAGCCAGGCGCGTCCTGGAGGCGGCACGCCGGCTGGCGGCGGAGACGAGCCAGCGCGTCGATCGGCTGGCGGCGGAGTTCCATGCGGTCGAGGCGCGTGCGCTGGAGGCCGAGCGGGTCCTGATCCCGGAGGCCGCACGCCAGCAGGCCGCGGACCGGACGGCACGCGGGCGGGCCGGGCTCGAGGCTGCGCGGCGCGAGCTGGAAGCCGCCGAAGACCGTCGCGCCGCGGCCCAGCAGGCGCACGCCGCGGCCGGTCAGCAATGCGCCGACGCCGAGCGGCGGCAGCGGCAGGGCGAGGCGGCGAGGCAGGCCGCCGGCAGTGCCGCGTCGCGCGCCGGCGACGAACACGAACAGCTGGTGCGGGATGCAGCGGCGGCCGAGGCGTCCCTGGTTCCCGTCGAGATCCTGCTGGCGGCGCGCGCATCGCTCGAGGCCGCGATACGGGAGCTGGACGAGGCCCGGCAGGCGCTGGCCGACATCGAGACGATGCTTGGCGAGGCGGAACGCGCCGCCGCCGCTCAGGGCCGGACGCTGGCCACGGCACTTGCGGAGCAGGCGCGGATCGAGGCGGAGGCGGACGGCCTGTCGCGCGCGATCGCCGCCGAGGCGGTCGCCGCCGGAGGTGACCGCTGGCCGTCCCTCGCCGAGACGCTGCCGGTCCCCGCCGGGCTGGAGCTGGCGCTCGCCGCGGTTCTGGGCGAAGGCCTGGATGCGGCACTCGACGAGGCAGCACCACGGCACTGGCGCGATCTGCCGGCACTGCCCGATCCCGCCCTGCCGGCCGGTGCCGTCGCGCTCTCGAGCCTGATCGACGCGCCGGACCCGCTGCGCCGCATCCTCCGCCGCGCCGGCTTGGTGGAGGCGGCGGCGGACGGGCGCGTCATGCAGCCGGAGCTGGCGCCGGGACAGTGCCTGGTCGCCCGGTCGGGAGAGCTATGGCGGTGGGACGGGTTCCGCCTGCAGGCCGGCTCGCCGATCGAGGGGACGGTCCGGCGCGGCGCCACCGCGCTCGAGCTGCGTCGCCGGCTGCGCCAGGCACGCGCCCGGCTCGAGCCGGCAGTTGCCGAAGCGGCGACGATGCGCCGCGAGGCGGAGGCCGGCGCCGAGGCATGGGCGGCATTGGCGGCTCGTGCGCAGCAGGCGCGCGCGCGGCGCGAGGCGGCGGAACGCGCGCTGGCCGAGATGAGGGACGGGTTCTCGACGCTGGATGCGCGTGCGACGGCAGCGCGCGTCCGACTGGATGCGATCATCCCGCAGCGTGAGCGCGCCGCACAGGGGCGGGCACTGGCGCTGCGGGCCGTCGCCGAAGCCGACGCGGAGAACGCGGGCCTGCCCGACCTCGCGGCGCTCGGGCAACGCCTGGAGCGTTTCGGTTCGCAGGAGGCCGAGGCTCTCGAGGTCGAGGCGACGGCACGGCGGGCACGACAGCAGGCGGAAGCCGAGCTGGAAGCCGCGCGGCGCGACGAAGCCGACATCGTGGGCCGCCACGTGGAGGCGCAGACAAGGCTCGAGGCGATGCGGCCGCAGCGCACGCGGCTGGAGCAGGAGCTGGAGGTGGCACGCGCCGACGCGCGCGTCGCCGCCGCGGCACTCGAGGCGGCCGCCCCTGCCGAACGGGCGGCCGGGATGCTGCGGCACGCCCTCGCCCGCGCCGACGAGGCGGCGTCGCAGGAGGCTGCGGCACGGCTGGCGAGGGCCGAGGCGGAGCGGCAACGCGACGAGGCGCAGGCGGCGCACACCGAGGCCGCCTCCCGGCGCGCCTGGCAGCGTAGCCGCATCGACGCCCTGTCGCCGCGCCTCGACGCCCTGGCCGAGGAGCGAGAGGAGGCCGCCACCCTGCTGGATCGGCTGCTGGCCGGGATGCCGGCGAGCGCGGCTGCCGCCGACGCGGCGGCAGCGAGCGGGCATGCGCAAGCGGCGTTCACCGTCGCGCGCGCGCAGGAGGCTGAGCGTCGCGACGCCCGCGCGCGCATCGCTGCCGAGGCCGAGGCGCTCGAAGCGGACCGGAACGGCCTCGAGGCGGCGCGCCTCGACTGGACGCGACGCGAGGCCGCCACACGCGAGGATCACGCGGCTGCGGTAGCCCGCGCCGCCACCGATGCGTCGGCGCGCGACGTCCTGGCCGGGAGGGTCACGCAGTTCGGGCAGCGGCGCCAGGCGCACCGAGTGGCGCTGACGCAGGCCGAGCAGGCGCACGCACGGGCGCAGGCCGCGCTGCACGCCGAGGCGCAGGCACTCGCCGAGGCGCAGGCGGCGCGCCGGCAGGCGGAGATAGCCCTGTCGCAGGCGCGCGAGGCGACGCTGCGGCAGCAGGGTCGCGTCGAGCAGGCCGACGCGATCCTGGCAGGGCTGCTGGCGGAGACGCCGAACCCGCCGACGAAGGTGCCGGGCGACCTGTCCGACGCCGCCGAGGGCGGCCTCCGGCGTCGGATCGCCGATCTCGCCCGCGCGCGCGAGGAGATCGGCCCGGTCAACCTGCGTGCCGACATCGAGAGCGCCGAAGTACGGGCGGGCGCGGCGGCGATCGCCGACGAGCGGACGGAACTGGAGGCCGCCATCGCCCTGCTGCACGGCTCGATCGGCCAGGCCAACCGCGACGGTCGCAGCCGCCTGCTGGAAGTGCTCGAGGCGGTGGATCGCCAGTTCCGCGCCCTGTTCGCGCGCCTGTTCGGCGGCGGTCGCGCCCAGCTCGGCCTGGTCGGCGACGACGATCCGCTGCTGGCCGGGCTGGAGATCTACGCGCAGCCGCCGGGCAAGAAGCTCGCCACCCTGTCGCTGCTGTCCGGCGGCGAGCAGGCGCTGACCGCGCTCTGCCTGATCTTCGCCGTGTTCCGCTGCAACCCGGCACCGGTCTGCGTGCTCGACGAGGTCGATGCGCCGCTCGACGACGCCAACATCGGCCGCTTCTGCGCCCTGCTCGCCGACATGGTCGCGCAGGCGGAGACGCGTTTCCTGGTGGTGACGCACCATCAGCTGACGATGGCCCACATGGACCGGCTCTACGGCGTCACCATGCAGGAGCGCGGCGTCAGCCGGCTGCTCTCGGTCGATCTGGCCGCGGCCTCGGATCTGGCGACCCCGAAGCGCAGGCAGGCCTGAGCGCCGGCCCGACGCCTCGCCGTCGGCCTCGATTAACACGACGGCAAGTTTTGCGCCTCATGATGCATGGGCGATGTGGCTCGACCAGCGCTGCCAGCCCTCGGCAGCCGTCGGATCGCCATGCATGACGGAGCCTGTGCGTGTCTTCTGCCTCGTCCACGATGGATGATCCCGGTCTCGCGGGCGATGAAGCGCAGGACGCACCGCATCTGCGCGCGGTGCTGGACAGCATCACCGTCGGCCTGCTGACGTTCGACGGCGACCTCGACATCCTGTTCGCGAACCGACAGCTCGCCCTCACCCTGGAGGTGGAGCCTAACGTCCTTCGCAGGACCACCACCCTGCTCGACCTGCTCGAGGCCAGCCCGGTCCTCGACGAGGATGCGGTGCAGCGGGTTCACGAGGCCTGCGTCGGCGCAATCGCCACTCCCATCGACCGCCGCGGGACGTTGATGATCTCCTCCGGCCGAGCGCGCCGCTGCTTCGCGCTGCAGGTCGTCCCGCTGGGCGATGCACGCTGGATGATCTCCTTCGAGGAGGTCACTGCGCGCCGGGAAGCCGAGGCGAACGCGATCGAGCTCGCGATGCGCGACCCGCTCACCGGCCTGGCGAACCGACAGCTCTTCCAGCAGCGTGCCGATGCCGCCCTGGCGGACCTCCCGAACGGGGCGGCAGCACCGGCGGAGGACGGGAAGGAGGGCGGGCAGCAAGCCGCGCTGCTGGTCGACCTGGACCGTTTCAAGGCGGTGAACGACACGCTCGGTCACCCGATCGGCGACGGGCTGCTTCGGCTGGTCTCGAAGCGGCTGCAGTCGCTGCTGCGCCGGCAGGACATGATCGCCCGGCTCGACCGAGATGAATTCGCCCTGCTGGTGACCCCGGCACCGAATGTCGCAGCCCTGAGCCAGCTGGCGAAGCGGATCATCGACGTGCTCGGCCGCCCCTATCTCGTCGACGGACATCTGGTCAACATCGGCGCCAGCATCGGCATCGCGGTGGCGCCACAGGACGGACGGACCTGCGACGAGCTGCTGCGCAACGCGGATCTCGCTCTCTACGCTTCGAAGAACGCCGGACGCAGCCGGCACAGCTTCTTCGACTCGTCGATGGATGCGCGTGCGCGCGCCCGCCGGGCGCTGGAGATCGACCTCCGCAAGGCGCTGGCCCTGCGCGAGTTCGAGCTGCACTACCAGCCGCAGATCAACCTCGAGACGAACGCGGTGGTCGGGTTCGAGGCGCTGCTGCGCTGGAGGCATCCCGAGCGCGGACTGGTGTCGCCGCTGGAGTTCATCCCGCTGGCCGAGGAGATCGGGCTGATCGTCCCGCTCGGCGAGTGGGTGCTACGCGAGGCATGTCGGGAGGCCGCGCGTTGGCCCGACGGCGTGTCGGTCGCGGTGAACGTCTCGCCTTATCAGTTCGAGGACCCGGACAGGCTGACGCGCATGGTCGCCGGAGCCCTCGCGAGTACTGGCCTGCCGGGAAGCCGGCTGGAGATCGAGATCACCGAGAGCGTGCTGCTGCGCAACGAGCGGCCTGTGCTGAAGTCGCTGCACCAGCTGCGTGCGATGGACGTGCGCGTGGCGATGGACGATTTCGGCACCGGCTACTCCTCGTTGAGCCAGCTGCACAGCTTCCCGTTCGACAAGATCAAGATCGACCGGTCCTTCGTGAACGATTGCGATGATGTCGCCGGTCAGAACGCCATCATCCGCGCGATCACCGCCCTCGGGGTCAGCTTGGGCATGGCGACGATCGCCGAAGGCGTCGAGACGCCCGAACAGCTGCTGCGCATACGCGCCGAGGGCTGCACCTCGGTCCAGGGCTACCTGTTCAGCCGCCCGGTGCCGCTCGATCAGGTGGACGGCCTGATCGCGACGTTCTCGGGCCGTTCCGCATAGCGTTCTCCAATCGAAAAGGACCTCGTGATGACTAAACTCTACCGTGTGCTCTACTGCTCCCGGAACAGCATCCTGGGTAGTCCTGAAGTCGTCGCCGACGATATCCTTGCAATCCTGGCCAGGTCGCGGCGCAACAACTCCCGCGACCGCGTCACCGGCGGCCTGCTGTTCAGTACCGGCTGCTTCGCGCAGGTGCTGGAAGGACCCGCCGATGCGGTCGAAGCGGCGTTCGAGCGCATTCAGTGCGACGAGCGGCACACGGACGTCACCGTGTTGCAGGCCGGACCGGTCGTGATGCGCGATTTTCCCGACTGGTCGATGGGATTTGCCGGCGCCGCGAAGGGCGCGATCTCGGGGGAGCTGCTCCAGGATGCCCTCACCGGTCGCTCCAGCGTCGGCGACGAGTTGCTCGGCATCCTCAAGTCGGTCGTGATGCGCGAGACCGAGTGGCTTGCCTCGACCTAGCAGGCTGCTGAGAGAAGCCAAGGGCTCCGCCCTTGCCCCGCTGGGGCCTGCGGCCCCAGACCCCGATCTCCTAGAGTCAGGTTTTCAAAGGCTCGCCTTTGATGGGGTCAAGGGGCAACGCCCCTTGCTCTGCCTTCATTCCCGTGTGCTCGACGCCTCATCGGTTTTTCAACGGCCTCCTAGAGCATTGTCCGATCAAACTTGATCATTGATCGGATAGAGAGGCTCGCCAACACAACGGGCTGGAGCAAGCTCGTCAGCCGTGGGTCTGCAGCAGGATGGCAGTACGGGCGACGACCCGCGCCTCATCGTATAGCGCGCAGGCGCGCAGCCGACCCGCTTCGCCCATCCGCCGTCGTGATCCGGCATCCGCCGCCAGTCGCGACAAGGCACAGGCCAGGGCATCGGCGTCCGCCGGGGGCACCAGCAGGCCGGTCTCTTCCGCGACCACCTGTTCGCGGGGCCCGCTTATGTCGGTCGCTACCACCGGCAGGCCGGCGAGCATCGCCTCGATCACCGACATCGGCAGTCCCTCGAAATAGCTGGGCAGCACGAAGATGTCCGCGGCCGCCAGCAGGGCCGCGATGTCGGTGCGGTAGCCGAGCCTGCGTAGCCGCTCCCCCAGCGCATCCGGACGGGCCGCGCGCGTGAAGGCGAGGTCGAGGTCCTCGCCGTGATCCGAGGCCAGCCGCTCGCCTACCACCCAGAGCTCGGCATCCGGCACACGCCGCATCGCCGTCAGCAGCTCCAGATAGCCCTTGTGGCGCACCAGCCTGGAGACGGCGATGATCACGACGCGATCCTCGGGTACGCCAAGGGCGGTCCGCGTCGTGATGCGCGCCGCGGCGTCCGGCCGGAAGGTGGCCGGGTCGCGGCCATTGCCGACGGCGATCGGAGCACGGTGGATGTGCCAGCGCCGCGCATCCGCCGCGTCCTCGCGCGACACGGTGAAGTAGAGGTCGGTGATCCGCCCGGCGAGCCACTCCAGCGCCAGCGCGGCACCACGCCGGGACAGCGGCCCGGGCTGGTTGAACAGGAAGCCGTGACAGGTATAGGCGACCAGCCGCACGCCGCAGAGCCTGGCGGCGAGGCGTGCGAGCAGGCCGCTGATCGGCATGTGCGCGTGCACGAGATCGGGCCGCTCGGTGCGGATCAGGCGCACCAGGGCGCGCAGCGCGCGCAGCTGCGCCAGCGGCGACAGGCTGCGTGCCAGCGGCAGCCCCACCACGCGGAACCCCTCCGAGCGAGGCAGATCGAGCAACGGACCGTCCGCGCAGGCTCCGACCACCTCGTGCCCTCGCGCACGCAGCCCGCGCATCAGCGGCAGCAGGAAATGCAGCAGCGAGAAATCGACGTTGGTGACTTCGAGGATCTTCACCCGGAGGAAGGCCGCGCGGTCAGTCCGCGCGGCTGATCGCCCAGCGTACCGCCTGCGGCTCGCCGGCGACGGCCTCCGCCGCCTCGCCCGCGGCCGCCGGCGGGGTCACCGTGACCGTGACCTGCCGGCTCGCCCGCGGCGCTCCTGAACCGAGGTAGACGCTCTCCTCGATCGCCATTGCGCCGCCCTCGATGCGCATGCGCCACTGCACCCCGGAACCGAGCGTCAGCGACAGGCTGCCGGGCTCGCCGTCGGGTTTGGCGACCACCTCGGGATGCAGGTGGAAGCGGAGCACGAAGCCGATCGCATGATCGGCCTCGAGGAAATCCTCACCGCGTATGTCCTCGCCGTTCTCGGCCAGATACAGCCGCCGGCGATGCACCGCTCCGAACGCCGGCTTGTAGCCGTCATGGCTCAGCGCCAGCCAGTGCGCGCCGCCGGACTGCTTGTGGTCGACTTCGACATGCGCCGGACGACGCACGATCCCGCTCGATCCGAACTCCGAGGAGGAGCGGTCCTCGATCACCAGCACCGAATGCGCGGCCGTCTTGCGCAGCGCCTCCTGCCAGGATGGCGTCACGCCGGCGCCGCAATTGACGATCAGCCGCTCGCGCCCGATCGAGAGCTCGAACGCGAGTGTCCCCGCGTGCGACAACGAGTCGTAGCCGGAGGGCGGTGGCGGTCCGGCATCGAGGAACAGCATGCAGCGCCCGACCTGCAGGCGGATGAAGCCGCCTTCCGGCAGCGCCGCCTGAACCGATCGGCCGCGCGCCGCCTGGGCCAGCACCAGGTCGATGAGCGCCGGATTCTCTTCCTGGCTGCCGTTGAACAGGGCCAGGCCGCCGTCGGCATGGCGCAGCGCGCGCAGCGCCGGGGTCATCCGGTCGAGTGCCGCGGCCAGCGCCAGCGGCGGTGCCACCTGACCGGTCTGCATCAGCGCGCGCATCTCCGCGAGCTCGCGCAGCGCCGCCAGCTGCGCATACGGGCTGCGCTCGACGTGGCAGCCATCGAGCAGCACCTGGCGACCGATCTCGGCGGCGATGTGGCGCATGTAGCGGGTCATCAGGTGAGCCTGGTCCGGCATCGCCACCGCGCAGGCGAGCAGGCCCTTGTAGGCGGTCAGCGCGCGATGATCATGGCTGGTCCAGGGCAGCATCGCGGCCAGCGTCCGGCCGTCGATCAGCAGCTGCGCCATCAAGCGCTGCCGGAAGCCGTCGTCGGCGGAGGCCGCGAAGAAATCGTAGTGCACGAGCCAGGCGTGCAGCCGAGCGCCCAGCACGTCGGGAGCACGCGGTCTAGGGTCGGGGGGCGGTCGCTGCAGCCACTCCGCCACCAGGGTGCGCGCGCGCAGGCGAGCGCCGTCGGTGCCCAGCGCGCGCAGATCGCGCAGCCAGGTGAAGCCGTGCGCGTGCGCGCGCAGCGACGGTGCGCGGGAGGCCTCGGCGCCGGCCGCCTCCTGGGCATTCGTCGCGGCGTCGGACCATCCGTCAGGTGCCAGCGGATAGACCATGCCGCAGAACAGCAGCTCGCCCTTCATCAGGCGCGCGCCGAGCGAGGGATCGCCCGGCCACAGATCGCGCACTGCCTGATGCGGTGCGTCCGGCACACGGCTCATGCCGAGCGAGTTGCCGAGTCCGGGCAGACGCGCGAACGACAGGCGCGCGTCGCGGCTCCAGCGGCGCACGTCCATCACGATCCGCCGCCCCGGCCGCCAGAGCCGCCGTGGCCGCGCAGCCCCGCGATCGCGCCTGCATAGTCGGCGGCGCCGAAGATCGACGTGCCCCCCACCAGGAAGGTGGCGCCTGCCTCGACGCAGAGCGCGGCCGTGCGGGCGTCGATGCCGCCATCCACCCCGATCGGGGAGTGCAGCCCGCGCTCGGTCAGCATCGCGCGGATGCGGGCGATCTTGGCCAGCTGGCCGTCGATGAACTTCTGGCCACCGAACCCCGGGTTGACGGTCATCACCAGCACCATGTCGGCGAGGTCGAGCACCTCGCCGATCGCCTCCGGCGGGGTAGCCGGGTTGATCGCGATGCCGGCCGCGACACCGAGCGACTTCACCGTCTGCAGCGACCGGTGCGCGTGCGGCCCGGCCTCGATGTGCAGGTGGATGTGGTCCGCGCCGGCCTGCGCGAACGCGGTGAGATACGGGTCGACCGGCGCGATCATCAGGTGCACGTCGAACACCAGCTTCGAGCGCGGTCGCAGCGCCTGGATCAGCTGCGCGCCGAAGGAGAGGTTGGGCACGAAGTGCCCGTCCATGATGTCGAGATGCAGCCAGTCGGCACCGGCGGCCTCGACCGCCGCGACCTCCTCGGCGGCGCGGGAGAAATCCGCGGCCAGCAGACTCGGGGCGACGATGATGCCGGATGTCGATGTCATAACGCGCTTCTAACAGGAACAGCGCCATTCGACACAAGCCGAACTGCGCGCGCAAGCGCGAGTCGCGCGTCATCGGGACGATGCTCGAACGGATCGACCGCGGCGCGATCGATCCGTTATGGTCAGGACCGGACCAGCCGGGCGGCGAAGAAGCCATCCATGCCACCCAACTCGGCCCAGAGACCGGGATGGGTGCGCAGGTAGCCCTTCGGAGTAACCGCCTCCGGCAACGGCGCCAGCTCGGCAGCACTGAACGGCTGCAGTCGCAGTCCGGAGAACAGGCCGGAGACCAGTGCCGGCTCGATCCGCGCCTCGCCCTCTTCGCGCTGCATCGAGCAGACCGCGTAGATCAGGCGGCCGCCGGGACGCAGCATCGAGATCGCGGCGTCGATCAGCCGATCCTGCGCCACCCGCAGCGGTTCCAGATCGGCCGGACGACGCGACCGCAGCACGTCCGGATGACGTCGTACGGTGCCGGTGGCGCTGCAGGGCGCGTCCAGCAGGATCGCGTCGAACAGCGATTGCGGCCGCCACGCGGTCGCGTCCGCCTCGATCAGCTCGGCGTGCAGCCCGAGCCGCTGCAGGTTGCCGCGTAGGCGGTCCAGGCGCACCGGGTCGCGGTCCAGTGCCGTAACCTGCGCGCCGGCGGCGGCCAGCTGCGCGGTCTTGCCGCCGGGTGCCGCGCACAGGTCGGCGATACGTTCGCCCGGCTTAGGCGCCAGCAGCCGGACCGGCAGCGAGGCCGCGACGTCCTGCACCCAGAACGCCCCCTGCTCGTAGCCGGGCAAATCGGCGACGCGGGTGCCAGCCGGCAGCCGCAGGGTGCCGTTCGGCAGCACCACCCCGCCTTCCGGAAGTCCTCCCGGCAGCATGACGTGGTGGCGAAGCGTCAGGTCGAGCGGCGCCTCCTGGCGGATCGTCTCGGCGATCTGTCGCGCCTCCGGGCCCCACGAGGCCCAAAGCCAGGCAGGCACGTCGAGCCGTGCCTGATCGAGGCCGTCCAGCGCGCGTTCGCCGGCAGCTGCGACCCGGCGCAGCACCGCGTTGACCAAACCGGCGAACGGCGCCAGCCGGCGTCGGCGCACGAGATCCACGGCGGTGCCGACCGCCGCGTGCGCGGGTGTGTCAAGGAACATCAGCTGTGCCGCCCCGAGGCGCAGCGCCAGGCGCACCGGCGGTGGCGGCGCGCGGGCGAGCAGCGGCTCCAGCACGGCGTCGAGCGTGCCGAGGCGTCGCAGCACCATAGCCGCGAGGCGATGCGCGGCCGCACGGTCGCGCGCCGACACGGCCGAAGGCGCCTGCTCCAGCGCATCTTCCAGCCGGCCGCCACGATCCAGCACCGAGACCAGGATGTCGAACGCGATGTCGCGCGTCGGATCGCCCGGCGGCGCCAGGGCGTGAACCCTGTGCGGACTACGCGGCATTGACACTCTGTTCATGCTCTCCGGCTATCCTGTCGCCCAGCAGATGGCATGCAGCTCCGTCGCAGGCCAGGGGCCGGGAGGAGATCTTGCGCAGCGAACTGCAGCACGAGGGGAAGAACGATGCCGGCGCCTGACGCACGGGCTCTCGCACCGTCGAACCCCTCCGCGGGCCTCGTCGTCGCGTGGGCCATCGGCCGTGACACGCAGGCGGTGCCGACCCGCTGCGTCTCCCTGCCCTTCACGTCGCCGGCGCTGATCGCGACCCGCGTACGCGCCACGTCGACGGGCGAGCTGGAGATGCTGCTCAGCAATCCGGGCGGCGGCCGTGGCATCTACGTCGCGCACTGGGCTGCGCTCCGCGGCTACGTGGCGCCCAGCCTGCACGACATCATGCTGGTCGACCGCGTCTCCGGCGACATCGCCGCTGCCGGGCCACCGTCTCCGGCCAGCATCCGCAGGGCCGCGTTCGACGTCGCCGCGGAAGGACATTGCGGACGTCGCGTGGCCCAGGCGGGGCGTCGCGCGCGCGATGCCGAGCGGGACGGAACCTGTCGCATCCGCGCGCACCTGCTGCTGAGCCTGTCGCGCGCGCTCAACCTGACCGACGCCAGCGCGACCGCCGCCAACCCGTGGACGACGGAGCCGGACGACCATCAGGCCTGGCTGGCGGAGGCGCCGCACCTGCTGGCGAAACGTCTCGACGGGGCGCCGCCCTGGCTGCCGGCCGAGCTGGCGACCGCGATCGCCCGGATCGCTGCACTGACCTGGCCGCTCGGCGTCGGCCCGCACGCAGCGGAGGCCAGGTTGCCGCGTGTGCTGGGCCTGCTCTCCGGGCTGTCGCGAACATGCCGAAGCATCGTCAACCTCGACCGCGCGGTCGGGGTGCGGGTCGCCGAGGCCGGGGCCGCGCTGCATCAGGCGCGCGCGCTGCTGGACGACCCGATCGCACTCCTGGCCGCCTGGCGCTCGGACCAGCCGGCGCTGCTGCGCACGCTGGAGCAACCGGACTGGCTGCTGGACGGGTGGGATCGACTCTGCCTGCTCTGCGACGACGACAAGGAAGGCATGGCGCTGGCGCAGATGCTGCTCCACGAGGGGGACCAGCGCATGACGCTGACGCGCACCGAGCTCGACGGCGCGAGGCTGCCCGGCCTCAGCAACGCCGCCGCGGCGCTGGAGCGGCAGATGCGCAACGAGAAGATGCGGCTGCGCGAGCTGCGGCTGAACGACCCGGATCCGGGCGACTCGAATGGCTGACGCGCCCACCAGCCCGCCGAGGAGCCGCGGCCTGCTCGATCTGAGCCGGGATCTGCGCGACGCCAGCGACAGCGCGATCCTGCGCGTCACCCAGGTCATCGACACCTTGCCGGAACGCGGCGCCGCCGACCGGCTGCTGGACGGGTTGCGACCGCGCCTGAGCGCGCTTCGGCCGCCGCGGCCGCCGGCGCTGAGCCGCGTGCTGTTCTGGCCGCTGCAGCCGGTGATCCTGGCGCCCGGTGCCTGGCGGCCGGGCACGGTCGGGATCCCGCGCAGCATGATCACGCCGATCACCGCGCTGGTTCGCACCCACCTGCCGGACGCCGGCTCCGTCGAGGCCGCCCTCGCCGCCGGACGCGAGCCGGATGATCAGCTCTGGCAGGATGCCGCGTCGATCCTGACCACCGTCCCGTTGCCCGCCGACTGGGAGTCGGTCGCGTTCCAGGTGCAGACCGGGATCAAGCCGCAGGCATTGCAGCCCCTGCTCGTGGTGATCCGGCTCGCCTTCGCCCATGCCCGCCTGCTGCGTCAGATCGGCAGCGAGCCGGAGCCGGCCGCCGAGGCGAGCCGGCCACTGCTGCTGGATGCCGCACGATCCGGCCCGCTGAGCTGGAGCACCATGCTGACGCTGCTGTTCGAGCAGACGCGGGCGCCGGGGCCGCTGCTGCGCCAGGTGATCGAGCTGGCGCGCGCGAGTGGCTTCGCACGCCAGCTCGAGGGCGGCCTGCAGCAGGTGGTTGATGCGGTGATCGACCGGCTGGATCAGGCCGACGCCGGATCCTCGCCGCGAGCTGCGCCCGGAAGCGCTGCGGAAGCTGGTCCGGGACGGGCGCAGACCGACGAGGCGCTGCGCACCCAGGCGCGTCGCGCGGCGCGGCTCGCGGGCTTCTGTGCCATGCGCGCGGAGATGCCGGCGGTCGGCAGGCTGACGCAGCGCAGGCGGCAGGTGGCGGCGGAATGCGCAGCCGAGTTCGCCGACGGGCTGCGCGGCGCGACCGCGGCCTGCGTGCCGGCCGGCACGCTGGATCCGCAGGCGGAGCAGGAGGCGGCGGAGCGGCTCGAGGCGCGGCTGCTGGCCCTGCGTGAGCTCGATCTGGCCGCCCGGCCGCTCGGCGAAGCGCAGGGGCGCGAGCAGCTGCTGAGCCAGGCGGCGACGTTCTACGCGGGTGCGGACGCGCCGGACTGGCTGACCCGCGCCGACCGGCTGCGACTGTGCGAGATCCTGGTCGGGGCGGAGGCGGCGCTTCGCCTGGCGGACCTATAGCGACGGCGCCCGATCGGCACTACCTGACCCAGACCACGTCGCCGGAAACCGTGCCGATGCCGCCACCTTCCCCCCTGGACGAGATCCGCGCGCGCATCGCGACCGCGGCGCGTGCCGACGGGCGCGAGCCGGACGCCGTCAGCCTGGTGGCCGTCTCCAAGACCCATCCGGCATCGCATCTGACGACGCTGCTGCAGCAGGGCCAGCGCCGCTTCGGCGAGAACCGGGTGCAGGAGGCGCTGCAGAAGTTCCCGGCGTTGCGCTCGCATCATCCGGACCTCCGGCTGCACCTGATCGGCCCGCTGCAGACCAACAAGGCGCTCGACGCGGTGCGCGGCTTCGACGTCATCGAGACGCTGGACCGGCCGCGTCTCGCCGATGCGATCGAGCGCGCCGCCGAACGGGAGGGCCGGATCCCGGAGCTGCTGGTGCAGGTCAATATCGGCGACGAGCCGCAGAAGGCGGGGATCGCGCGCGCCGAGGCGGAGGGTTTCATCCGCTCCTGCCGGGCGCGGTTCGGCGCTGCACTGACCGGCCTGATGTGCATCCCGCCTGCCGAGGACGACCCGCTGCCGCATTTCCGGAAGCTGGCGGCGCTGGCGGCGCAGTGCGGGCTGTCCGGCCTCTCGATGGGCATGTCGGGCGACTTCGAAACCGCGATCTCCGCCGGTGCCACCGAGGTTCGGGTCGGATCGGCACTGTTCGGCGAGCGGCCTGTGCACGCATCGCCGCTCTCCGCATCCGTCGTGCCGGGCTGAGCCCGCATGCCTCGACCCCGCTTGCCTCGCCGAACCGTTGAGTCGTATGGGGGCGCCTGCGACAGCCCGCATCCCTGGTCCCGCGCCGCCGTGCCTCTCCGGAGCCCCTTCATGAGCTGCGACGCCGGTGCGCCTGCAGATGGTGCCCAACCTTGATCCATCAGCCTCCTCTCCGTCAGCTTTCGCCGAGCGAGCCCGCGCCGGCCAGCGTCCAGCTTCCGGCCGCGGAGCGGCATCGTGGGGTCGGTCTCGCCTCGCTGCTGGGCGTGCTAGGCGTGGTGTACGGCGATATCGGCACCAGTCCGCTCTACGCGCTGAAGGCCACCATCGCCATCATCAGCAACCGGGCTCCGACGCCGGGAGAAGTGCTGGGCATCGAGAGCCTGATCTTCTGGTCGCTGATCCTGGTAGTGACGATCAAGTACGTGACGCTGATCATGCGCGCCGACAACGAGGGCGAGGGCGGCATCCTGTCGCTGATGGCGCTGGCGCAGCGTGTCGCCTCGAGCAACCGGATGCGGACCGTGATGGGGCTCGCCGGCATCATCGGCGCCTGCCTGTTCTTCGGCGACGGCACCATCACGCCGGCGATCTCGGTGCTGTCGGCGATCGAGGGCCTGGAGGTGAGCGTGCCGTCGGCCCGCGAGGTGGTGCTGCCGATCGCGATCGTGGTGATCGTGGCGCTGTTCACCCTGCAGTGGCGCGGCACCGGCAGCGTCGGACGCATCTTCGGGCCGATCATGGTGCTCTGGTTCGGCAGCATCGGCGTGCTCGGCGCGATCGAGGTCGTGCACCACCCGTTCGTGCTCGGCGCGCTGCTGCCCAACCATGCGGTGATCTTCATCTGGCATCATGGCTGGATCGCCTTCGTCGCACTCGGCGCGGTGGTGCTCTCGGTCACCGGCGCCGAGGCGCTCTACGCCGACATGGGCCATTTCGGCCGCGCCCCGATCCGCCTCGCCTGGCTGGTCTTCGTGCTGCCGTCGCTGGCGCTCAACTATCTCGGCCAGGGCGCGCTGATCATCGACCGTCCCGAGACGATCAAGAACCCGTTCTTCCTGCTCGGGCCGGACTGGATGCGGCTGCCGATGGTGGTGCTGGCCACCGCCGCCACCGTGATCGCGAGCCAGGCGATGATCACCGGCGCCTACTCGATCGCGCGCCAAGCGGTGCAGCTCGGCTACCTGCCGCGGATGCGGGTGCTGCACACCAACCCGAACGAGGAAGGCCAGATCTACCTGCCGCAGGTCAACCGCGCGCTGATGGTCGGCGTGCTGCTGCTGGTGCTGACGTTCCGCTCCTCCGATGCCCTGGCGTCGGCCTACGGCATCGCCGTGACCGGCACCTTCATGTGCACCTGCGTCCTGGCGATGGTGGCGTTCCACCGCCTCTACGGCTGGTCGAAATACGCCGCCACCTTCGTGTTCGGCGGGTTCTTCCTGATCGACGGGACGTTCTTCGCTGCCAACGCGCTGAAGATCCCGCAGGGCGGCTGGGTGCCGCTGCTGCTCGGCATCGTGCTGACCGCGCTGATGACCAGCTGGAAGCGCGGCCGCGAGCTGCTGGCGCTGCGCTGGAAGCAGGACAGCATGCCGCTCGCTTCCTTCCTCGCCCGCCTGCCGCAATCGCACATCGTGCGGGTGCCGGGGATGGCGGTGTTCCTCACCGCCAACCCGGACGTCGTGCCGGCGTCGCTGCTGCACAACCTGAAGCACAACAAGGTGCTGCACGAGAAGGTGCTGTTCGTCACCATCCAGAACCTGGACCAGCCGGAGGCCGGACGCGGCCATCGCCTGCAGGTCGACGAGCTGGCGCCGGGCATACATCGCGTCGGGCTGCGCTACGGCTTCATGGAGAGCCCCAACCTGCCGCGCGCCCTCGAGGAACTGCGCAGCGCCGGCGTGGTGTTCGATCCGATGCAGGCGAGCTACTTCGTCAGCCGCGAGGTGCTGGTGCGCGCCACCATCCCGCGCATGCCGCTGTGGCGCCTGTCGCTGTTCCTGGTGATGGCGCGCAATGCGGTGACCACCACCGAGTTCTTCCGCATCCCGAGCGACCGCGTGGTGGAGCTGGGCGTGCGCGTCGCGATCTGATGCAGCGGGACGTCGCACTCTACGTGCACTGGCCGTTCTGCCTCAGCAAGTGCCCCTACTGCGACTTCAACAGCCATGTGCGCGACGTCATCCCCGAGCGCCGCTTCGCCGCAGCGCTGCGCACCGAGCTGGCGCACGAGGCGGCGCGCCTGGGCCGGCGTCGCCTCGGTTCGATCTTCTTCGGCGGCGGCACACCGAGCCTGATGCGCCCGGAGAGCGTCGCCGACCTGATCGAGCTGGCCAGGACCCTGTTCGACCCGGCGCCCGACCTCGAGGTCACGCTGGAGGCCAACCCCACCAGCGTCGAGGCGGCGCGGCTGCGCGGCTTCCGCGAGGCGGGGGTGACGCGCATCTCGCTCGGGGTGCAGGCGCTCGAGGACGAGGCATTGCGCGGGCTCGGCCGGGTGCATTCCGCGGCGGACGCGATCGCAGCGCTCGAGCTCGCGCGCAGCCTGTTCCCGCGCATCTCCTTCGACCTGATCTACGCCCGCCCGGGACAGACGCTGCCCGCCTGGCGCGCCGAACTCGACCGCGCCCTGGCGCTGGTCTCCGACCACCTCTCGCTCTACCAGCTTACCATTGAGCCCGGCACACGCTACGAGGCGCTGCACCGCCAGGGCCTGATCGCCCTGCCGGACGACGACAGCGCCGCGGCGCTGTACGAGGAGACCGCGGACGTCGCGGCACGGCACGGGCTGGAGCCCTACGAGGTCTCCAACTACGCCCGCCCGGGCGCGCAGAGCCGGCACAACCTCGCGTACTGGCGCTACCAGGACTATGCCGGCATCGGGCCCGGCGCCCACGGCCGGCTGACGCTGGACGGCGGGCTGTTCGCCACCCGGCGACACCGCGCGCCCGAACCCTGGGTGACGCGGGTGGAACGGTCCGGCTCGGGCGAGACCAGCTGCACGCCGCTTTCGATGCGCGACCGCACCCGGGAGATGCTGCTGATGGGATTGCGGCTGTCCGAAGGGATCGGTGCGGCGGCGTTCCTGGCGCGCACCGGCACGGCGCTGGCGTCGGCGCTGGATGCCGGGGTGCTGCGGGCCGCAGAGGAAGAAGGCTACCTGGTCTGGCACGATGATTGCCTCAGGGCCACGCCGTCCGGGCGTCTGCGCCTGGACGCGCTGCTCGGCGCGCTCGCGCTGTAGCGCCCGCACTCGAGGAGGTCCCAGACCTTGCGCCTCATCGCCGCCCTGCTGCTGCTCGCCGGCCTCACGGCACTCCCCATCCTGGCCGCGGCGGCGACGCCGCAGCTGGTCATCGAGGACAACGACTTCCTCGGCCCCGGCGGCTCCGACCTGCAATCGACGCTGCCGCTGCTCGCCGACCCCGGGGTCAGGCTGCTCGGCCTCACCGTCGTGGTCGGCGATGCCTGGGAGAACGAGGAGTCGGCGCATCTGCGTCGTTTCCTGGAGATCGCCGGCCGCACCGACGTTCCGGTGCTGGACGGCGCCACCCTGCCGCTGGTCAACAGCGTGGCCAGGATGCGGCTGTGGGAGCAGGCCTATGGGCCGATCCCGTGGAAGGGTGCCTGGGGCGGGGTGGGCAAGATCGACCAGGTGCCCGACCGGCAGCCGGCGGTGCCGAAGCTCGTCGAGGGCGCGCCTGTCCCGTCAGCCGCACCGGAGCGCGCGGCCGACTTCCTGATCCGCATGGTGCACGCGCACCCGCACCAGGTCACGATCGTCGCCGCCGGGCCGCTGACCAACCTGGCGCTGGCGATCCGGCTCGACCCCGACTTCGCCGCGACCGCCAGGCAGCTGGTGTTCATGGGTGCGCTGATCGACACCGGCATGCAGTCGGTCACCGGCAACGCCGACTGGGCGTCGGACTTCAACATGATCTTCGATCCCGAGGCGGCGCACATCGTGCTGACCGCGCCGTGGCCGAGGATCGTCTCGGTCGGCAACGTCTCCAACGACGTCATGATGACACGCGCGCTGATGGCGCGGATCACGACCAGGCACAGCGCGTTCACCGGCTACCTGTCGCGCTACTTCGCCGCGCTGCCGATGTGGGACGAGATGACCGCCGCGGTCGCCGTCGACCCGACGCTGGTGACGCGATCCGTCACCGCCATGCTCGACATCGACACCGCCCCGGGCGTCGATTACGGGCGTGCGCATGTCTGGCCGGCGGCGCTGGCGCCCCAGGGAGCGCATGGCGGCATGCTCCGCCCGGTGGTCATCGTGCAGGCGATCGACACGCGGCGCTTCCTGGACCGGTTCGTCGAGCAGGCGCAGCAGCCCGGCGCCGGTCGCTGAGCCTCTCAGGCCGGTCGAGAGGGCGGTATCGGCGCCATCCCGCCCGGGGAGGGCACCGCGGCCTCGCCGAGGGTCTTGAGCAGGTCGAGCGCCTTCTCGATCAGGAGCGACGGGACCAGCTCGCCGACCGCAGCACTCGCGGCGGTGCCGGCGGCGCCGAGCTGAGGATGCAGGCGCGCGCGCAGGCTGACCAGGGCGCCGAAGCCGCCCGGCGCCGGTCGGAGGCGCAGCGAGGCCGCACTGAGGAAGGCCTGGCCCGCCGGCGCGCCGAGGCGGATCCGGCGCGCGGCTTCATCGACCCGCGTGAGCAGGGTCCAGGAGAGGTCGCGTCCGACCGGTCCCGGCACCGTCCAGCGCGTATGCGACGCATCGACCGGCACCAGTTCGGCGAAGTGCGCCATCATCCGCGGCAGCGTCGTCGGCTGCCGCAGCAGCGCGAACAGCCGCTCGGGCGAGGCCGCGACGACGATGCTGCGCTCGATCTCGGTGGCATCGACCGCCTCGTGCCGCGCCGCGACGCCGGCGCGGCGCGCGCTCCAGCTGTCGAGCACGGCGATGCCGGCGAGTGCCGCCAGTGCCGCACCGGCACTTCGCGGCCGTGCGCCCGCGAGGCCGGCGCGCAGGGTCGCGAGGTCGAGCGCATCGCCGGCGACGCGACCCCAGAGCCACGGCGCGGGCGCATCGCTGCGCAGCAGGCCGATGCCGGTGGCGATCTCACGCAGGCCGAACAGGCGCACCACCCGTTCCCGACCGCGCAGGCCGAGCGGTGCGGTGACGAGAGCCGGCGCCAGCAGCTGGACCGCGCCGAGGCCGATGGAGAACCACCCTAGGGCGTCGGCGCTGCGGTGGCGCTGGGTGGGGCGGGTCATGTCCATCATCCTCCGAGCGCGCAGGATCGGCTCGTGGCGTCCCGCGCCAGGCTGCAAGATCGTTCGGGATCGCGGGTTCTCGAGTGTCGCCGCGCTCCCCGGATGGTGATGCGCCGGCCTCTCACCCGGGTCGATCCGCCGTGCTAGCCGGTGGCGATGCTGCACCTGATCAAGCTCGCGGTCGGAGTCGCCGATCCGGCGGCGCTCGCCGAGCGGCAGGCCTTCCGCTCGCGCGAGACCGGCGCGCATGACGGCTGGCCGTTCCTGCGCACCCGCAACTTCCCGCGTCGCGCCGAGGAGATCCTCGAGGGCGGCTCGGTCTACTGGGTGATGTCCGGCGTGCTGCTGTGCCGGCAGCGCGTGTTCGAGATCACCACCGACCGACGCGACGACGGCACGCCCTGCACCGCCATCATTCTGGACGGCCCCGGCGTTGCGGTCGTGCCCAGGATGATCCGCCCGTTCCAGGGCTGGCGCTACCTGACGGCGGCCGACGCGCCCGACGACCTAGGCAGCCTGCCGCAGGCGGCCGGAGATCCGCTCCCGCCGGCGCTACGCCGCGCGCTCGCCGCCCTCTGCCTGCTCTGATCCGGGATCCGGGGCCTGAGGCCCCGCCGGGTCCAGGGCAGCGCCCTGGCCTGCCCCTTCCAACACTGTGGCAGATCCGCAATGCGAATGCGGCAATCGGCGATCCTCCGAGCCTCCCCAGCAACCCAAGATTGATCGTGGTCGCGGTTGGCGACACCATCCGGAGACGATGCATCGATGGCCGCTCCTCTGCGCCCTGCTCACGCTCGCGGCCTGCGGCGGCGGCCGCGTGGGCTACGGCCCGGGTCTGGCGAGTTATCCGGAGCCGGGCCCGCCGGGCGACCCGTGGCGTCCCTACATCCGGCAGGCCGCCAACCGCTTCAGCGTGCCGCAGCGCTGGATCCGCGCGGTGATGCAGCAGGAATCCGGCGGCCATGAATATCGCGACGGCCGCGCGATCACCTCTCCGGCGGGTGCGATGGGGCTGATGCAGCTGATGCCGGCGACCTATGCCGACATGCAGAGCCAGAACGGCCTGGGGAACGACCCGTACGAGCCGCACGACAACATACTGGCCGGCACCGCCTATATCAGGCTGATGTATGCACGCTACGGCGCGCCGGCCTTCCTCGCGGCCTACAATGCGGGTCCGCAGCGGCTGGATGATTATCTCGGCACCGGGCGGAGACTGCCGAACGAGACCGTGCGCTACGTTGCGGCCATCGCCCCGCGGCTGGGCACCGAGATCGCGATGACCGGCCCGCTCTCCGCCTATGCCGGCGTGCCGGATCGTCCCGCGCCAAGCTTCGCCGCCTCGGTCCGCCTGGCCGCCTACCGCGTACCGGCGCCCGAAGCCGCGACGGCCTGTGCGCAGGATCCCGACGCCGCCTACGATCCGGACCTGTCGTGCCGCCCGGCGCGGCGGGTGCGGCGTGCCGAGCCGCCGGTCGCGATGCAGGTCGCGGCTACGCCGGTCAGCGCCATCTACCAGGCGCCAGGCTTCTATCGGACGCCCAGCGCGAGCCGGCGCGAGGTCTCGTACTCCGTCGAACCCTATGGCGCCTGGGCGGTGCAGGTCGGCGCCTACGACTCCGCCGGGCAGGCGCACTTCGCCACCACGATGGCGCGCCAGGCCGCCTTCACCCAGCTCTCCGGCAGCCGCGCCCTGGTGCAGCCGACCAGCCGGTTCGGCCGTACCGTGCTGTATCGCGCCCGCCTCGCCGGGCTGGCGCGCGCCGACGCCGGCGCCGCCTGCCAGGTCCTGGAGCAGCACAGCATCCCCTGCATGATCGTCGCCCCGGGAAGCTGAACCGCAGTCGGCGCCGCCCGTTCCTGTGCCACCGACAGGAGACCGCCATGCCCCAGATCATCGATCTCGCCCCGCACGATCCGCTGCCCGACGGGCCGGCGCTGGTGCTGCTGCGACGCTTCGAGGAGGACAATCCGAGGCAGATCATGATCGAGGTGGTGGCGCTGGACGATCACCATACGGAGTCCAACGCGCGCATGACCGACGCCGAGGGCCTGCCGCCGTCGTGGGAAGAGGCGAGCGGACGCGCCGAGGCGATGGCGGACGAGGCGAAGCTGCCGATGCTGTACCGGATCGACCGCACCGCGGGTCCGCGCGAGCAGGAGATCGTCGCACATGACGGCGACCGCTCCGCCAACATGGAGGCGCTGGACGATTCCGACCTCGAGGAGGGCGAACCGGGCCCCGACATGCGCGACCGCAACAACAACGCGGCACCGCGCCGGTTCTAGCGGGGCGCCCCCGGGTCGGGATTGACGTGCCCGGAGGCGCGTGGGATAGGCCGGTGCTGCAACTCACTCGCAATCGCAGCATCGGCTGGCGGGCATCGGGCGTGGCCCGCCGCCTCGCCGGGCACCCTTCCTCGGAGACATCCGCATGACCCACCCCCAGCCCAGCAGGCGCTCCCGGCTGGCCGCCCTGATCCTGCTCGGCGGCGCGGCGACCGCGGCGCTCGGCGGCGGCGGCAGCCGCGCCGCGACGACGCTGACCCTGTACAGCGCGCAGCACCAGCAGATGGTGGAGACCGTGATCGCGGCCTTCACCAAGCAGACCGGCATCGCCGTCAAGGCGCGCTACGGCGAGGCGCCCGAGATCGCCAACCAGATCGCCCGCGAGGGCGCCGCCTCGCCGGCAGACATCTACTTCACCGAGAACTCGCCGGAGCTGATGCTGCTGGACGGCAAGGGACTGCTGGCGCCGGTCGATGCCGCCAGCCTGTCCCAGGTGCCGGCCAAGTACAGCGCGCCCGACGGCAGCTGGATCGGCGTGTTCGCGCGCGAGAACGTGCTCGACTTCAACACCTCGATGATGCGGGAGGACCGCCTGCCCGCCTCGCTGCTGGACCTGGCGAAGCCGCAATGGCGCGGCAAGATTGCCTTCGCACCGACGGACGCCGACTTCCTGCCGCTGGTGGCCGCGGTCTCCGCGCTGAAGGGACAGGCCGCGGCGGTGCAGTGGCTGAGGGGGCTTAAGGCGAACGGCCAGGTGTTCGACGACGACGAGGGCGTGGTCGCCGCGGTGGACCGCGGCGCGGTCGCGGTCGGCATCATCAACAGCTACTATTTCGAGCGGCAGCGGGCCGAGACCGGAGCGGCGCACAGCGCGATCCACCACTTCGCCGACGGCGACCTCGGCGCCCTGGTCAACGTGTCGGGTGCCGCCGTGCTGCGGTCCTCGAAGAACCCGGCGGCGGCGCAGCGCTTCGTCGCCTTCCTAGTTAGCAAGCCGGTGCAGGCGATGGTCGCCCGCGCCAACATCGACTTCGAGTACCCGCTCGCGGCGGGGGTCGCCGCGAACCCGGCGCTGAAGCCGTTCGACCAGCTGCAGCCGCCGCCGCTGACCGTGGCGCAGCTGGGAGACGATCGCGAGGCGGCGCAGCTGCTGCGCCGCGCCGGGCTGCTCTGACGCGGACCGAGCCGGGCTGATCGACGAGCACCCGGCACGCCGCGACGGTGGCTGATCCTGTGCTCCGCGCGGCGCCCGCTGGCAGCCGCAGCACGCCCTGGCCGCCGCTCGGGCTGCTCGCGGCGGGGATGGCGGCGGCGCTGCTGGTGCTGCTGCCGCTCGGCTACACCGCCATCGAGGCGAGCCAGGTGGCACGCGACGACATCGTGGGCCTGCTGTTTCGCCCGCTGGTCGGGGTGCTGCTGTTCCATACGCTGGCGCTGGTCGGCGCCACCACCCTGCTCGCCGGTCTGCTGGGGACCCTGACCGCGTGGTTCGTCGAGCGCACCCGGCTGCCGGGTCGCCCCGTGTGGGCGGTGCTCGCCGCGGTGCCGCTGGCGGTGCCGCCCTTCATCTCGAGCTTCGCGTGGGTGTCGCTCAGCCCGGCGCTGCAGGGCTTCGGCGGCGCATTGCTGGTCGTCACCGGCGCCTACTATCCGCTCGTCTACCTGCCGGTCGCGGCCGCGTTGCGCGGCATGGACCCGGCGCTGGAGGAGACCGCGCGCGCGCTCGGGCTGGGGCCATACGCCTGCTTCCGACGCGTGGTGCTGCCGCAGCTGCGCCCGGCGCTGCTCGGCGGCATGCTGCTGGTGGCGCTGAACACGCTGGTGGAGTTCGGCGCCTTCGCGCTGCTGCGGTTCCGTACCTTCACCACCGAGATCTACGCCGAATATCGCACCGGACTGGACGGGCCGGAGCCGGCGCTGCTGGCGATGGTGCTGGTGGCACTGTGCCTGCTCTGCCTGCTGGCCGAGGCGAAGGTGCGCGGCAGTGCGCGCTACGCCCGGATCGGCCAGGGCGCGCGACGCCGTCCGCCGCTGCAGCAGCTGGGTCCGGCGGCGCTGCCGGTGCTGGCAGGATTCGTGCTGCTGGCGCTCGCGACGCTCGGCATGCCGATCGGGATGATCCTGTTCTGGATCACCCAGCACGACGCCGCGGCGACGGTGGCGGTGCAGGTCTCGCCGCGGGCGCTGGCGGAGGCGACCTTCTCCTCGATCTGGCTCGGCCTGGCGGGGGCCGGGGTGACGCTGCTGCTGGCGCTGCCGCTCGGCGTGCTGGCGACGCGCTATCACGGCAGGCTGGTGGCGGCGCTGGAACGCTGCGGCTACCTCGCGCAGGGGGTGCCGGGCATCGTCGTGGCGCTGGCGCTGGTCGGGCTGACGGTGCAGTCGCTGCCGGCGCTGTACCAGAGTGCCGCCCTGCTGATCCTCGCCTACGCGGTGCTGTTCCTGCCGCTGGCCCTGGTCGCCGTGCGCGCCGCCCTGATGCAGGCGCAGCGGCAGCACGAGGAAGCCGGACGCTCGCTCGGCCTCGGCTGGGCGGCGACCGCCTGGCGCATCACCCTGCCGCAAGCCGGGCCGGGACTGGGTGCGGCGTCGGCGATGGTGTTCGTCTCGGTAGTCACCGAGCTGACCGTGACGCTGCTGCTGGCGCCCACCGGCACCACGACGCTGGCGACGCAGGTGTGGGCCGATACCACGACGCTGGCCTTCGCCGCCGCCGCGCCCTACGCCGCGCTGATGACCACGCTGTCGCTGCTGGCCAGCTGGCTGCTGGCGCGCCGCTTCGGCGTCATCGCGCCGGCCACGGCAGGCTGAGCCGGTGACCCCGGAACCTCAGGGCGGCCTGGAGATCGGCGCGCTGAGCAAGAGCTTCGCCGGCGCACCGGTGCTGCGCAGCCTGGACCTCAGCGTGGAGGCCGGCCGGCTGGTGGCGGTGCTCGGGGCATCGGGCAGCGGCAAGACGACGCTGCTGCGCCTGCTGTGCGGCTTCGAGCGCGCCGATGCCGGGTCGATCCGCATCGACGGGCGGACGCTGGCGGCGCCGGGGCTGCATCTGGTGCCGGAGCGACGGCGGATCGGCTACGTTGCCCAGGAGGGCGCGCTGTTCCCGCACCTCGACGTGGCCGACAACGTGGCGTTCGGGCTGGAGCGGCGGCAGCGCCGGGCGCGGTATCGGGTCGACGCGCTGCTGCGCATGGTCGGGCTGTCGGCGGCCTACGCGGATCGCCTGCCGCACGAGCTTTCGGGCGGCGAGCAGCAGCGTGTGGCACTGGCGCGTGCGCTGGCGCCGGAACCGGCGATGGTGCTGCTCGACGAGCCGTTCTCGGCGCTGGACGCGGCGCTGCGGGCGGATACCAGGCAGGCGGTGGCATCCGCGCTCGCCGACGCCGGCGCGACCGCGCTGCTGGTGACGCACGACCAGTCCGAGGCGCTGTCGATGGGCCATCAGGTCGCGGTGCTGCGGGAGGGCCGGTTGATCCAGGTGGCGGATCCGCGCACGCTGTATCGCCGACCGGTCGATGCGGCGCTGGCCCGCTTCGTCGGCGAGGCGGTGCTGCTGCCCGGCCAGTCCGCCGGCGAGGTGGCCAGCTGCGCGCTGGGGGTGCTGACGCTGGCGGAGCGCGCACGCGAGGGCGCGGTCGAGCTGATGATACGTCCCGAGCAGATCCGCACGCTGCCGGTCCACGAGGCGGGAGCGGCGGCGGAGGTCGTGTCCTCCGTGTTCTACGGTCCCGATGCCACCGTCCGGCTGCGCCTGCACGATGGCAGCCTGCTGTCGGCGCGCATGGCGGGGCAGGCGGCGCCGGCTCCCGGGGCGCAGGTGCGACTTCGGGTCGAGGGTGCGGTGGTCGCCTTCGCCGCCCCGGCTTGACCGCGAGACCGTGCACCTGTAGATGAGAACGATTATCATTCACATATGGCGGGCGATTGCGTTCGCTGGAGCATCAGATGATGCATCGCCTGATCCTCCCGCTGGACCTACCACGGCGCCTCCGCGCGGGTCTCTGCGCGGCGTGCCTGGCCGCTGCGCCCTGTGGCGGCCGAGCCCTGGCGCAGGGCGCCTCCTCGCAGGGCCTGCCCGGCAGCTCGACGCAGCAGAACCCGACCCCGGGCGCCGGCGGGGCTGCGCAGGGTGCCGCGGCCTCGCCCGGCGAGCCCGGCTTCACCACGCAGCTGTTCGCCTCCTCGCGCAGCAACCTGCTCGGCGACCTCTGGGGCGTGCGGCCGAAGCTCGCCAGATACGGGATCTCGCTGGGGCTACAGGAGACTAGCGAGGTGTTCGGCAACGTCACCGGCGGCATCCACCGAGGTGCCGCCTATGACGGGCTGACCGAGCTCAGCCTCGGGCTCGACACCGGCCGCGCCTTCGGCTGGCCTGGCGGCACCTTCAACGTCAGCGCCTTGCAGATCCACGGCCGCAACCTGAGCAGCGACGATCTCGGCAGCCTGCAGACCGCGAGCGGCATCGAGGCGCAGCGCGCGACGCGCCTGTGGGAGCTCTGGTACCAGCAGGCGCTGCTGGACGGGCTCGACGTGAAGCTCGGGCAGCAGAGCCTGGATCAGGAGTTCATCGACAGCGCCGGTTCCGGCCTGTTCATCAACACGGCGATGGGCTGGCCGCTGGTTCCCTCGGTCGACCAGTATGCCGGCGGGCCGGCCTACCCGCTCTCCTCGCTCGGCGTGCGCCTGCGGGCACAGCCGATCGGCAACCTGACCATCCTGGCCGGCGTGTTCGACGACGATCCGCCGGGCGGCAGCTTCGGCGACGACAGCCAGGTGCGTGGCCCGGAGCAGTCCGGCGCCGCGTTCCACCTCGGCACCGGGGCGCTGGCGATCGCCGAGATCCAGTACGCGATCAACCAGCCGTCGGTCGGGCAGATGGATGACGGTCGCGGCGGCAGCGGCGGCCTGCCGGGCGTCTACAAGCTCGGGGCCTGGTTCGACAGCGGCGCCTTCCCGGACCAGCGCTTCGACGTGAACGGCCTGTCGCTGGCCAACCCGGACAGCAACGGCGACCCGAAGCTGCGGCGCGACGACTGGAGCATCTACGGCGTGTTCGACCAGGTGCTGTGGCGACCCGCGGCGGACGGTCCGCGCGCGGTCGGCATCTTCGCCCGCATCATGGGGGCACCGGACGACCGCAACCTGGCCAGCTTCGGCATCAATAGCGGGATCACCCTGAAGGCGCCGCTGCCGGGTCGCGACAACGACAGCCTGGGCATCGGCTACGGGCTGGCGAAGATCGGCGACCGGGCGAGCGCGCTCGATGCCGACCAGGCGCAGTTCGGCCATCCGGTCCCGGTGCGATCCGGCGAGAGCTTCATCGAGGTCACCTACCAGGCGCAGCTGGCACCCTGGCTGTCGCTGCAGCCGGACTTCCAGTACGTGTTCACGCCCTCCGGCGGCATCCAGGACCCGAACGATCGGGCGCGACGCATCGGCAACGAGGCCGTGTTCGGCCTGCGCACCGGTGTCACTTTCTAGACGCGGTCGACCCTCGAATCCGCCCGCACTCTTCCAAATGCGAGTAACTCGCGCTATCAACAGGTCTTGGTCGAATCAGACTTCGCCGAACCTCTTCGTGCCCCGGAGCCTGCCTTCCATGACATCTGCGACCCGACATCTGGCGCATCGCGCGGCCGCCATCGGGATCTGCCTGCTCGGCCTTTCGGCCGCCGCGGCGCGCGCCACCGAACTGCCGTCGCACGGCTTCCTCGAGACGGTGCGCCGCCATACCGTGCTGACCTCCACGGTGCCGGATAACGGCGACCAGAACCCCTACGCGGTGGTCGTGGCGCCGGTCTCGGCCGGCAAGCTGCTGAAGGGCGACGTGCTGGTCACCAACTTCAACAACAGCGGCAACCTGCAGGGTCTCGGCACCACGATCGTGGACTACGACCCCGCCAGCAAGCGGCTGAGCCTGTTCGCCCGCCTGCCGCGGCATCTGCCGCAATGCCCTGGCGGCGTCGGCCTGACCACGGCGATGACGATGCTGCGGTCGGGCTGGGTAATCGTCGGCAGCCTGCCGAGCCAGGACGGCACCACGGCGAGCAAGGCGCCCGGCTGCCTGCTGCTGCTGGACGCCGAGGGCAAGCTGGCCGGCGCCCTCACCGGCCCGGCGATCAACGGGCCCTGGGGCAACATGGCGGTGGTCGATCGCGGCGACTCCGCGACGCTGTTCGTCAGCAACACCGGCTTCGGCGTCGCAGCACCAGGGCAGGACGTGGTGAACAAGGCGACGGTGCTGCGACTGGAGCTGTCGATCCCGGCCGGGCAGCCGCCGCGCCTCACCGCCCAGACGGTGGTCGCCGACGGCTTCGGCGAGCAGGCCGACAAGGACGTGTTCATCGTCGGCCCGACCGGGCTGGTGCTGGGGGACAACGGGACGCTCTACGTGTCGGATGCGATCGGCAACAGCATCCGGGCGATCGACGACGCCACCACCCGCACCGGCAGCGCCGGCCTCGGACGCGAGCTGACCCGGGACGGCCTGCTGAAGCGGCCGCTGGCGCTGGCGCTGGCGCCGAACGGCCACCTGATCGCGGTCAACGGGTTGAACGGCCAGGCGGTCGAGCTAGATCCAGCGGATGGACGCCAGCTCTACGCGCAGTGGATCGATGCCAACAAGGCGCAGACGCCGCCGGGGTCCGGCGACCTGTTCGGCATCGCGATGACGCCATCCGGCGACGGCTTCTACTACGTGGAAGACGAGATCAACGCCCTGGTGTGGGCACATTGAGGCGCGTGCGATGAGCGGCTGTCCGTTCGCATCCCGTCGCGGCTTCCTCGGCGCCGCCGGCATCGGCGCGGCCAGCGGCCTGGTCGCGGCCCTCGGAACCGCACGCGCCGTCGGCACGCCGGCGGAGCACGGCATCTCCACCGACGGCCGCAGCGTCGGCCGCCAGGTGCAGGAACCGTTCTACGGCACCCATCAGGGCGGCATCGTCACGCCGCGGCAGAACCACACCTACTTCGCCGCCTTCGACCTGGTGACCGACAAGCCGTCGGAGCTGGTGCGGCTGATGCAGGCCTGGACGTCGGCGGCGGCGCGGCTGGCGCGCGGCGAGACCGCGGTGCCGCTCGCCGTCTCTGCGGACGCGCCCGGTGCGGACAGCGGCGAGACGCTGGGGCTGGACGCCGCCCGGCTGACGATGACGTTCGGCTTCGGCGCCGGCCTGTTCGAGCACGAGGGCCGCGACCGCTACGGGCTGCGCGGCAAGCGGCCCGACGCGCTGGTCGACCTGCCGGCGTTCAACGGCGACCAGCTGGAGCCGGAGCGCACCGGTGGCGACCTGTCGATCCAGGCCTGCGCCGACGATCCGCAGGTCGCCTTCCACGCCGTGCGACAGCTGGCCCGGCTGGCCGACGGCGTCGCGCGGCTGCGCTGGGTGCAGGCCGGCTTCACCGCCAACGCCGCCGCCGAGAACACGCCGCGCAACCTGATGGGATTCCGCGACGGCACCCAGAACCCGATCGCCCGCCGTCCCAGCGAGACCTCGGGCGGCAAGACCAGATCGAACCCGGCCAGCCTCGAGGAGGTGGTCTGGGTCGACGCGGAGGGACCGAGCTGGATGCGCGGCGGCAGCTACCTGGTGGTACGCCGTATCCGCATGGCGCTGGAGCATTGGGACAACACCGAAATCTCCTTCCAGGAGGAGACGATGGGGCGGCGGAAGTATTCCGGCGCCCCGGTCGGCGGCAGGAACGAGTTCGATCCCGTCGACCTCGACGCGACCGACCGCGACGGCAACCCGCTGATCGCCCAGAACGCGCATGTCCGGCTGGCGGCGGCGGCCAGCAACGGCGGCGCGCAGATGCTGCGCCGCGCCTTCTCCTACAATGACGGCATGAAGTTCATCGCCGAGCGCTGGCCGCCCTGGCGTCAGGGCCTGGCCTACGATGCCGGGCTGCTGTTCATCTGCTACCAGCGCGACCCGCGCACGAGCTTCGTCAAGATCTTCGAGCCGATGGCGAAGATGGACGCGCTGAACCAGTACACCACCCACACCGGCAGCGCCCTGTTCGCGGTGCCGCCGGGCGCGGAGCAGGGCGGCTTCATCGGTCAGGCGCTGTTCTGACGCCGGGTGCTCGGCATCATCCGGCCGAGAGCAGATCGTCCGCCGTCGAGATGCCAGGTCGCGAATACGGTCCTTCGCGCACACGTGATTGTCGGCCGACCAGTGCCCATTCGTCTCTGAACCGACGACGCAGGATCTGCGTCGTGGGCGCCGGATCGGGTCGCCGATCACCCGCCATCCAGCCACCTGGAAGCTGCATCCCCGGTGTCGCCCGGGGAGGTGTTGAAGGCGATCGGCGTCCGCGGAGCGCCGCGGTGGACGGCATTGATGACCCGCTCGAACAGGCGCAGGCCCCGTGACGGGATCCGGATGCCGCCTCCGATGACGACGCAGTCCCAGTGCTCGGCAAGCGAGGCGGCGATCGTCGCTTCGGCACTGTGGTCGGTGAGGATCGAGCAGAATGCTCCCTCCCAGCCTCGCGCCTTCATATCCGCGAGTGCCGCGTCGATCCCGGCCGCGATCTTCTCGGCAGTGGTGCCGGACGGCAGATCAGGATCGGAAACGTCTACTGCCTCGGGCTTTATCCCGACCAGAAGAACACGCTTCATGCTGCCGACTCCTTCATGTGACCGTCACGGCCCTCGCCTCACCCACACCGACGATGCGCGCCGGGCCCAAAACGTGCCGGGACGAAGCCACCGCCAGTGACTGTGGCAGAGTGAAGTTCGACCCCTACCGGTCATCTTGCAGCGACGATTTCCTCGGCAAAAGCACGGTAGGCCCGCCGCGCGACATACGGGAGCCGAAAAACCACCGATCGTGCCCGCGTAGGTGGTCATCCGGCGGTAGCCCCGATCGCCTTTCAGGCCTTCCGCCAGCTCAGCGTGCAACGCGAGACGCCGGCGAGCGAGGACTTCGACGCCCATGCCGTCGCATCAGTCGAGAGCCAGGAAGCCGCCAGACTTACCCGAAGCAGCACAGGCCACCGCGTTCCGCTTGACGACGACGATGTCTGCGCCTCGTCCGGCAGGATGACAGGCGACTGAAGCCCTAAGGGCGCCTCCGCCCATGACGATGCCTCGGATACACGCTCCTTGGCGATCCTCTGGATCAGCACACCCAAGAAGTCATGGGCAAACCCATCGAATGGAATGGGGATCACGAGACGTGCCTGTCAGGAACGCGATCACCGCCAGCGACCCATTCAAGAAACCCAAAACCGCGGCTAGGCGCCCCACCAGATCCGACCGTGATGGACCAGCGCATGTGCCGGCCTGTGGCCGATACCGGACAGTCCGCTTTTGAGCCATATTTGGCAGAACCGGACTCTGAGCTGCCTACGCCGCGGACGTTCTAGGCTGGTTTAACCAGAGCAAGGTCGGCTCGGCTATAGCCGAACGCAACAGGTTGAGCTCCCTCAAGAACTATAAGGCAGGCTGCTGTTGGTAAGGGATCCGTGCCAGACCCGCTATTCGACGCACTTCCATCACCGCGCCTGTCGATGCTTCTCAAGAGTTTGAAGAACACGCGCGACTGCTGCGGCGGCCTTCTCTGACGTATTGCAGACGCTTGCTTCGATCCGCTCGACGATGACGCCTTCATCGGTCAGGAACTTAAGCCTGGTATGTCCCTCTGCCGGCGTTTCGCGATGGAACAGGTCGCCGTCTATCTCGACCACCATCGTTAGGCCGAACCTGTAGAGCAAGAAGTCTGGCTCGATGCGCTTTGGACTTGTTATGCCGCCATTCAGCACGACAGAAAGCGGGGCGAAAGGCACGCCGCTACGCTTCAGGGCGTTATAGAACAGGATCTCTGGCCTTGAGCGAAATAGAAGACCGTCCTGCTGCAGGGTTGCAATGTTGTCACTTCGCACGCGGCCTTGGTTGGTGACGCTCTCCCCTGTTAGGTGACGATGCACCTTCTCACGCCAGTCCGGATCTTCATTGAGCTCTGTCGTGATGTGCACGATCAGCGCGTCGGCAAACGTCTGCATAGCGGTCCCGAGAGCGGTGTTGATCTGCTGCTCGAGAAGCTCACGGTCCTCAAGGTCGAAATAAACATCCGCTGGTACCCCGAGTGACAGGCGGAAAGTGTCGTAACCACCATTCCAGTTGTCGTGGTCGTAGTGGATTATACGGCCGCCGCAGTCAGCCAGCAGATGCGCGGCCTTGCCCTGGTTCTGGCGCAGGAGCAGGCGCGCTGCAGTGCCGAGGATGGAATCGATCTGAGCATCGCTAAAGCTAGACTGATTGATAATTTTCGGCTTAGGCGGGGCGGAAACCTGACTAGGTGCGCCGGGTGGTGGTGAAGCCACTTTGCCACATCCTCGAAATCTGAGCTTCTTTGCGGGGTTGGAGAGGTTGGCGGATGGCGGGGCGCTTTGCAATGCGAGGACCGTCCTGCATGGGCTGAAGGCAGCGTCCAGATCCGACCTGAAAGATCTCGGCGTCTAGTCGGCTCTGCTTGCCATATGGTTCCCCAAGCCCAGGCGGGACTCCGGCAGACGGTCGAACACTTGTTCGGCACGCTACGCTTTCGACTTGCCTGGCAGGACGAACGTCGTCGCCGGCGTCGAGGTCTCAATCGCGCTCATCGCGGTGCAGGGTCTTCAGCTGGCTGGTTTCCCGCCAATCCTGTTGCAGCTCCTCAACTGCATTTAGTGAATTAGAATGTACAGCCTAAAGCATTCGTTCAGGCTTATGGGTTAGGGGCTTAACACGCCGAAGCGGAGTCGGGTACCTTTGTTGATAGGCCACCAAGTGCGTGCTCTGCGGCTCGACTGATACTCTGGATGCGGAGACACGGCTCGTGCCTGTTAAAAGGGGATATCATCATCAAGGCTGGGAACGGAGTTCGATAGCGCACCCTCGGGTAACTGAACGTTGTGGACGATGAAGAGATTGATGATGTCATTCCTGTCCATGAACATGATCTGGCTGCGCTTGATCGTATCGAGCATGCCACCTAGCAACTGCTGAGCAGCTTTAGTGATCTCACCGCCTGCCACGATAAGCGCATGGTCCACCAAGACCTTCCGGTTGATCTCGGGATCGAAAATCTCATGCGCAAGCATCATGAGGGCCTGATTGTAGATTTCGGCGATGTTGGCATTGGTTCCTCTAGTGACACCGGACGAGTCTAGCTTCCCCTTCTTTGCCTGAATGCCGAAATAAAGGTAGTGTTGGGTGGGCAATTGATACCGCATCCAGATGTCCTTGCCGAACTCATTAGACTTATCTTTGTGGCCACCGGCAGTGATGCGGTGGAAGCCAGCCTGACGCAGCATTGGGAGAAGAACCTCCTCGATCAGCTCGTCTTCGGAGCACTTGTCCAAGTAGGTGGCCAGCTGCCCACGTCTGGTAAGCTCAGCGGCCGAGAACGGACGGTGCGGGCTTGTCGAGACGCCCGCTACTTTCTTGGTCCCGATGTGCCGGAGATAGCACTGCTTATCCTTGGCGTAGAACGCCTCGAAACCCTCACGGGCCAAAGCAGTGTTGAGGGCTTTGAGAGCATCTGGCCGATCACTCCCCTCATTTGTGGCGTCTCCTTGGTCCATGAGGATACGGATGATACGGCAGAACGTGTCTGGCGGGGTTTGAGCGTCGGGGTGCGGCTCTTCAAGAACCTTCACCAAGGTCTTCGCCGTCCAAGCAGCGCGGCTGGTGCCGTCATGCACATAATCTGTGTCAGCATCCCGAAATAGACGTGTGATGTAGTAGCTGCTCCGATAAGTAAAAAAGGAGCCCTCTTTGCCTTGTGGTATGCAAATCATCTCCGCTATTTCGTCAATAGTACGATCTCTCCACTTCATTCCTTCTTCTCCCCTGGATCCGCCGTCCAGCCTAGCATTCGTGTAGTAAGTGCGACAGTTTCCTAATAAAATTGGATGCTTGCCAGCCGCAGGACGTGAGAGGAATACGAGGATATGGAATGGCTCTGAACTACACGGGGGCGGGCGTCGGCCCATCTGCGAACACTGTCACTGATCCCCAAAAGCTCTTCCAGGCGCTGCCGAATAAAGCTCGTGCCTACTCCTACCTGCGCGATGTGCAGGGTGAGGTACTTAAGTCTTGGGATGGACAACGAACGCAGACCCGGGATGCGGTCATCAAGATGAACACCGGCGGCGGGAAAACCACTGTCGGCCTCCTCATGCTCAAGTCGTGTCTTAATGAGGGCCTTCGGCCTGCGGCCTACTTCTGTCCAGATAACTATCTGTGCTCACAGGTGATCCGCGAAGCAGTCAATCTTGGAATTAGGACAACGGACGATCCGCGCAGCGTTGAATACCAGTCTGGCGATGCCATCCTGGTCGTGCCGATCCACGTCCTAATCAACGGCAAGTCTAAGTTTGGCGTGGGCTACGGTACGCATTCTGAGGTCAGACTCGGTGCCTTCGTCATCGATGATGCTCACGCCTGCCTTGCGGTGGCCGAAGATCAGTTCTCGCTCACGTTACTCCGTGAGCACGCTGCCTATGGCAAGCTCCAGGCACTGTTTGATGAAGACCTACGTAGTCAATCGCTTACGGGCGCTGTCGAGATAGAGCAAGGAAGTGGCGGCGGCTTAGTTCAGGTCCCCTTCTATGCTTGGATCGAAAAGCAGGCTGCGTTACTGCGCGCGCTGTCGCCACATGCAGCTGAAGACGGGTTCGAATGGAAGTGGCCGCTGATGAAGGAGGACTTGGCTCAGTGCCGGTGCTTTTTCACCCCTCAAAAAGCCGAGATTTCTTTCCGCTGTCTACCCATCGGGGTTCTGCCCGCCTTCGAGACGGCGCAACGACGCATCTACATGACGGCCACTCTGTCGGATGACTCGATTCTGGTCAGTAATTTCGCTGCTGATCCGTCGAGCGTGTCGAGGCCGATAACTCCACGGTCAGCCGGCGACCTTGGCGAACGGATGATCCTTGTTCCCCAGCAGCTCAACACGGGACTCAAGGACGATGACATCAAGGCGTACATTGTCGCTAACTTCAAACCATACATCAACGTTGTGGTAATCGTGCCCTCGGCCAAACGCGCTACCTATTGGGCTGATGCGGTGACACCAGGTATGACCCTTATGGCCGGTAACTTGCAGGCGGGAGTGGAAAGGCTTCGCACGTCGATCGGAAACCTCGCGGTTCTTGTCAATAAATACGATGGCGTCGATCTGCCGGAGGATGCGTGCCGGTTGCTTGTGATCGATGGTGTACCTGATGTACGCAGCATGCTGGATCGATACGATCAAGGCACGCTTCGCCACAGCGACCGAAATCTGGCGGGTCAAATTCAACGCATCGAACAGGGTATGGGGCGAGGTATCCGATCCAACGATGACTTCTGCGCGGTTCTCCTCATGGGTACTGGCCTGATTCGCGCGCTCTATGCAACGGGCGCAACGGCGCATTTCTCGCCTGCTACAGCCGCCCAGGTTGAACTGTCGCGGCAGGTGAGCTCTCAGGTAGCCAATAAGGGCATGGCTGCGGTCCATGAGGCCTTCCAGGATCTATGGGAGCGAAACCCTGATTGGGTGGCCGCTGCTCGCAACGCACTGATCCCTGTCACCTATCCCAATCAGACGACAATCGATCCCGTCGCCACCGCCCAGCGGCAAGCTTTTGATGCCGTTCGAGTCAATCGGTTCGACCAAGCCGAGGCAGCGTTGCGGGTAGCGGAAAATAGTCAGTCTGATGGAAAGGTGAAGGGCTGGCTGCTCGATCAAGTGGCCGCTGCGGTGCATCACCTCGACAAGGTGCGGAGCCAGCAAATTCTGCACTCGGCTATCGACCGCAACGGCCTAGTCACGAAGCCCATCGGCGGCATCGCGTACAAGCGCGTCGAAACCATAGGTATGGATCAAGCCCGTCAAGCCGCGCTGTTCCTGGCGGACACCTACGGAGCCGATGGCAACAAGCTGCTGATCGGCATCAACGGCATCCTGGGCGATCTCACATTCGTGGCCGGAGAGTCGGAGGAGTTCGAACAGGCCCTTTACGACCTGGGACAGCATCTTGGTTTCCGTTCCCAGCGGCCTGAGAAGGACGGCGTCTCGAACCTCGATGTGCTTTGGGGCATCGGCCAAGGCTCATACCTTTTGCTGCCCTGCAAGAGTGGTGCAGTATCGGGCACGATCTCGAAGCACTATAGTGATGAGGTCAGTGGATCGGCGAATTGGTTCCGTCAGACTTACGATCATACCTTCAACGCGACGCCGGTCATCATCCATCCCTCAGCTCAGCTCGACCCGCTAGCTACGCCACCTGCCAATTTGAGGGTAGTGACAGGAACACAAATCGAGATCCTCCGGGATCGAGCGCGTTCATTTGCTTACGCGATAAAGGATAGGCTCGCAGAGCACGCACAGGTGCGCTACGCCCTGTCAGCTAACAATCTCCTTGGACACAACTTCGTAACGAGCAATACAATTCTCCCAAGGCGGAGTTAGATCCGCGAAGAAGGGCGCTGAGGCGCATCCCGTGAGGGATGCGCTCGGGATCACTGTCGGACACTTGCCGGCCAGCCGCGGGACTATCCCTTCGGAAGGCGCGGGCCAGTCCGGTGCCACGGGCCGATAAGACAATGGCCGCTTTCTGGTAGTTGGCGACACGGGTTAAATGACCGAGATGAGCGCGAAGTGGAAGATCAACAGGAGCCGCCGGCCGGACCAAGCTTGGCCTGCCAGTTGGAAGCACCGGAAAACGCGCACCTTCGGAAACTGCCACGACATTGTGCCGCGGGGCCTCGGAGCCGTTCCGGCCACACCCTACGCGATGACGACCTCCCAGTTCATTCCCGGCCAGCCCGAGTAGCCGACCGAGCCGTCGCCGTCCCGGTATCGCTTCGGCACCTCGGCGAACGAGGCGACGCGGCCCAGCCAGGAGATCAGATCGGGGTTGGCGATGAACGGACGTCCGAAGCCGGACAGCTCGGCAACGCCCTGCGCCAGCACCTGTCGGCCAGCTCCAGCGTATCGGCACCAGCTCGTCCGGCGCCGATCCTGGACGACGCCGGCATCCCGCGGGCGATGAGGGAGGACCGACCTCGTCCAGCGCCCGGTATGGAACCATGCACGAGGGTGGTGCGAGAGCGACCCGGCTGCACCGGATGCCGGCCTATGGCATTGCAACGGGATCGAGGCGCGCTGCGGAGCGAGGCATGATCGACTGGGACGACGTCCGCCATTTCCTGGCCATCGCGCGCGGCGGTTCGGTGCGCGCGGCGGCTGAGCGCCTCGGCGTCAACCACGCGACCGTGCTCAGGCGTGTCGCCCAGCTGGAGGCACGGCTGGGCGCGCGACTGTTCGAGAGGCTCCCCTCGGGATACCGCGTGACCGGAGCAGGCGAGGAGGTGCTCGGGCTCGCCGAGCAGATGGAGGTGTCGTCCAACCAGTTGGAGGCGCGAATCCTCGGCCGCGACCAGGGCGTCCGCGGGCTGCTGCGGGTGACCATGGCGCCGACGATCGCCACCCATCTGCTGATGCCGGAGTTCGCCGCTTTCGCAAGGCTGCACCCGGAGGTGGAGATCAGCATCCTGTCGCTGGACGAGCCGGTGAACCTCACCAACCGTGAGGCCGACGTCGCGATACGCGTGGTCTACGATCGCAAGACCCTGCCGCCGAATCTGCACGGGCTGAAAGGACCGGAGCTGTTCGGCGGCGTATACCTGTCGCGCGAGCTCCTCGCATCATGGCGGACGGGCGAAGTCTCGCGTGTCCGCTGGATCATCAAGGACAACATCGGCTTGCCCGACTGGGCGCACCAGGGCGACGTGCCGGCCGCGGACGTGCCGCTCAGGATGACCAGTGCGGACGCGCAGCTCGTCGCGGTTCGCCAGGGCCTCGGAATGACCACGCTTCCCTGTTTCGTCGGAGACGCCGACCCGCTGCTGGCCAGGGTGCCGGGCACCGCGCTGCGCATGCACGGCACGCTCTGGCTCCTGACACAGGGTGAGACGCGCAAGACCAAGCGCGTGCGGCTGTTCACGGAGTTCATGTCCGAGCGGCTCGCGACCTACGTGGCGCTGCTCGCGGGGCGGACTTACCCCCTCGACTGACGCGTGCTCGTCCGCCGATGAGAACCGGTGGTGCATGGACGCACAACGGATGTGGAAGAGTACCGAGTCCCATCCGGCCGCCTTCGACCCCAGTTCTGCGAAGCAAGACGCTCTGCTCGCGGCACCTGGCGAACGGGTCGTCCGTCGTCACGGCGACCGGTCGTCGGCATCGCGCAGGCATGACGAGTAGCTCGAGGACCTCGGGCGGATCACCCCGAGGATTCACCAGCATCAATCATCGGATCGGAGAGTTTCATGACCTATGCGATCATCGGGTTCGGCGCGGTCGGCCAGGCGCTCGCCACGGCGTTCGCCCGCAAGCGCATCGACGTCGTCGTGGCGAGCCGCCGCCCACCCGAAGCGCTGGCGCAACAAGCCGCGGCGATCGGTCCGACGGTCACGCCGAAGAAGCTGGAGGAGGCGCTGGCGGCCGACACCATCCTGCTTGCCGTGCCCTTCTGGGAGCATCGGGAGGTGGCGCAGGCCGCCGCCGACTGGGCGGGCAAGGTCGTCGTCGACGTGACGAACGCGTTCGGCATTCCCGTCGAGGACCTGGACGGCCTGCCTTCTTCCGCCGTCGTCGCTCGCGCCTTCCCCGGCGCCAAGCTGGTCAAGGCGTTCAATCATCTGGCCGCGGCGAAGCTGGCCGCCGACCCGAACGTGGGCGGCGGCCGACGGGTGATCTTCATGGCGACCGACGAGGAGGGCGCAACGACCTCGATCGAGGCGCTGGCCGAACGGCTCGGCTTCGCCCCCGTCAAGCTGGGCCGCCTCGCCGAAGGCGGAGCCCTGGTCCAGGCGCGCGGGCGAAGCTGGGCGCCCCTGATCTTTCAGGACCTCGTCAAGGTCGCCAGCAGCTAGCCGGCGCACGGAAGCGGGCGTGCCTGATCGTTCCCTGCCACCGAGACATAGAGGGCTGCACATGATCATCAACCTGGCTGGCCGCAGGGCGATCGTCACCGGGTCAACCGCCGGCATCGGCCGCGCAACCGCGGAAGGGCTGGCGCGAGCCGGCGCCGCCGTCGTGGTCAATGGGCGCGGCAACCCGCGCGTCGACGAGGCGGTGCGGCAGATCCGGCACGCCGTTCCCGGCAGCGACGTGTCCGGTGTCGCGGCGGACCTGTCGACGGTGGAGGGTGTGGAGGCGCTCATCGCGCAGGCGCCGGACGCCGACATCCTCGTCAACAACGTGGGCACGGCGTTTATCAGGGACTACGGCGGCATCGAGGACATCGCGAAGATCCCCGACGAGGACTGGCTCGGCCTGTTCCAGCTGAACGTGATGAGCGGCGTGCGCACGACGCGTCACTACCTGCCGCGGATGGTGCGGCGGAGCTGGGGCCGGGTCGTGTTCGTCAGCAGCGAGTCGGCAGTCAACATCCCGAAGGAGATGCTCGACTACGGCATGACCAAGACGGCGCAACTGGCCGTCTCGCGCGGCCTGGCCGAAGCGGTGGCGGGTACGGGCGTGACCGTCAACGCGGTCCTGCCCGGTCCGACGCGGTCCGAGATCCTGGGCAACTTCATGGCGCAGCAGGCCAAGGCGCAGGGCATCACTCAGGACGAGGCCGAGCAGGCATTCCTGAAGACCGCCCGGCCGACCAGCCTGATCGGCCGGTTCGCGATGACGGACGAGGTGGCGAACATGATCGTCTATGCCTGCTCGGAGCAGGCCTCCGCGACCAGTGGCGCGGCGCTGCGCGTCGAGGGCGGCGTGGTCCGGTTCGTGGCGTAGCGGCCTGCGGCCCTGGCACTTGCGGGAGATGAGCCATGACTTCGAGTAACGTGGAAAAGGCGACGGCGCTGCTTCGAGCGGTGTCGTCCGGCGACGCGGACCTGGCGACCAGGGACGTGAGTCCTGACGGGTTCGTCCAGCACGATCCAAGCGTCGGCGACGGCGTTGACGGCCTGCGCGAGCGGGTGGCCCTGTCGGCGGCCAACCTGGAGATCGTTAGGGTGCTGGAGGACGGACCCTTCGTCGTGGTACACGGTTGGACCGGTGCCGGCGACGAGCGCGACGTGTTCTTCACCGTGTTCCGGTTCGTGAACGGTCTCCTCGTCGAGCACTGGCGCTTCACGGCACCCGCCGCTCCCTCGAACCAGAGCGGACACACCCAGACCGACGGGCCGACCGAGCCCGATGGCAGCGCGGACACGGACAGGGTCAAGGCCATCGTGCGGGATTACTACGAGACCGTGCATATCGGCGGAAAGCACGACCAGATCGGCCATTATATGTCGGGCGATCTTCAGATCCGCCATGAGCCCGGCGCCGAGGACGGGGTCGCGGCGTTCAAGCAAGACCTCGCCGTGCTGACCCGATCGAGGACCATAGACGAGATCGTGCTGCTCGTGGGCCAGGGCGACCTCATCTTCATCGCCGCCAGAGGAACGCACGAGGGTGAACCCTGCGCCTACATCGACCTGTACCGCGTAGAGGCCGGCAAACTCGTCGAGCACTGGGGTTTTCCGCAAGCGGCCTTGCCGCGCGAAGCGTCGAAGAACGGCAACGGCATGCTCTGAGCCGCTGCGCGAACGAGATCGTTCGATCCGATGATGCTCGCTGAAGCGACAGGCTTGCAGGATGCCGAAAGCGGGCAGGCAAGGGCTTTGCCCTTGACCCACTGGGGCCGACGGCCCCAGACCCCAATCCATAAGGTTTCGGATTTCAAAGGCTTGGCCTTTGATGGGGTCAAGGGGCGAAGCCCGTTGCTCTTCGTCCCATCGTCGTCGGTGCTCCGTTAGGCTATGCGATCGGATCTTGCTCCAGCGCGCGCTTGCCGACATCGTCGCGAGTAACCAAAGAAGGTCGATCGAAGTCCAGGCGCTTGCTGCATCGCGGTGTCATGCCGCTCGGGGCCGATCAACCTAGAATGCCGTCCGCCTCCGGATGTTGCTCCCGGACGTGCCGATGTCGAACGTAACGCGCGAAGTGGAAGGTTAGCCGAAACGTTCGGTCGGACCATGCTGCGCCTGTCAACTCGAAGCACCGAAAGTCGCAGGCCGTCGCGAGGTATTCCGGCATCACGCCGCCCTCGGCAAATCCTCGCGCTGCCCGGGACGTGAACGGCGCAGTGTATCGCACGACCTCACGTCCGATGCCGGCCATCTCCTAGTCGATGACGACCTGCCCGTTCATTCCCGGCCAGTCCGAGTAGCCGACCGAGCTGCCGCCGTACCAGTACGGCTTCGGCGCCTCGGCGAGCGGCGCGCCACTGCCCAGCCGTGAGACCAGGTCGGGGTTGGCGATGAACGGACGCCCGAAGCTGAACAGGTCGGCGTCGCCCTGCGCCAACACCTGCTCGGCCAGCTCCAGCGTGTACTGGTTGTTGGCGATGTAGGCGCCGGAGAAGCGACGGCGCAATGCCGGAAAGTCGACCCCGTCCGGCACCTCCCGGGTCTGCTGGGTCACGCCCTCGATGTCGTGGATGTAGAGCAGCCCCGCCTTCGACAGCGCGTCGACATAGGTGCCGAAGGTGCCCATGACGTCGGAGTCGAGCGGCGTGTTGCCCGGCATCGTGGTCGCCGGCGAGATGCGTATGCCGACGCGCCCGCCGCCGCCCCAGACCGAGGTCACCGCCTGCACCACCTCGAGCGGGAAGCGCAGCCGGTTCTCCACAGAGCCGCCATAGCGGTCGGTGCGGGTGTTGGTGCTGTCGCGGATGAACTGCTCGAGCAGGTAGTTGTTGGCCGAGTGGATCTCCACCCCGTCGAAGCCGGCCTGCTTCGCGCAGCTTGCGGCATGACGGTAATCCTCGACGATCGCCGGGATCTCGTCGGTCTCCAGCGCCCGCGGGGTGACGTGGTCCTTCAGGCCGTCATTGGTGAAGGCCTGGCCCTCGGGACGGATCGCCGAGGGTGCGACCGGCAGCGCGCCGCCGTGCAGGTCGGGATGCGAGATCCGGCCGGTGTGCCAGAGCTGCAGGAAGATGCGCCCCTCCCTGCGGTGCACGGCGCCGGTGACCCGCTGCCACGCCTCCACCTGGGCGGGCGACCAGATCCCCGGGGTCAGCGCGTAGCCGCGCGCCTGGGCCGAGATGTTGGTGGCCTCGCTGATGATCAGCCCGGCATCCGCCCGCTGCGCGTAGTAGTCGGCGGCGAAATCCGGCGGCACGCCGTCCTCGCTGGAGCGGCTGCGGGTCAGCGGAGCCATCACGATCCGGTTGAGCAGCTGCAGGTCGCCGATCGTCACCGGCTGGAGGATCGGGCTCTGGTTCGCGGACGTCTCGGGCGTCGGGGTCGCGGGCATCGGGCAGCAGCTCCTTGGATGCGGCGATGGTGCGCATGGATCCGCGGCCCTGTCACCGCGGCGCAACACATGCGCAACGGGGTCGGATCCGCATCGCCCGGCTGCGACGATGCGGGCGGTAGCAGGCCGCTCAGTGCACCAACTGCTTGATGCGAGGCCGTCGCGATGCCATCCTGGCGTGTATTGTGCCGCAGGATTGATCACGCGGAGCCTGTTTGACCCAAATCCGGGCAGGATGAACGATGTCCGACTACACGCGTCCGGGCCTGCCGAAATCCGACCCGTCGCTGCTCCGGCTGCAGCTCGTCGGTCCGATGCAGGCGCTTACGCTGGACAACGAGAACGTGCTGCCGCCCGGCCGCAAGACGCGCGGCCTGCTGGCGATCCTGGCGATGTCGGGACGCCGGCCGGTGCTGCGCTCGAAGCTCGCCGAGATGCTGTGGAGCCGCCGCTCCGAGGAGCAGGCGCGCGCGTCGCTGCGGCAGGAGATCCACCGCCTGCTCGACGCCCTCGCACCGGTCGGCGCGCCGGTGATCAGCGTCGAGCGCCACTCGCTGGCGCTGCGGCCGGCGCTCACCGCCGTGGATGCGGAGCGGCTGCTGAACGCCAACGTCAACCACGTCATCGCACAGGCCAGCGCCCCGGCCCGGATCCAGGTCGGCGGCGCCGCCGGCGCCGGCGGTCCCGGCGGCGGTATCCTGCCGCCGCTGGACGGGGTGCTGCTGGAGGAGCTGAACGGCACCGATCCGGCCCTGGATGCCTGGCTGGCTGCCGAACGCCGGCGCCTGCACGAGCACGCCCTGGCGCTGTTCGAGTCCGCGCTGCAGCGACGGCCGGAACCGGTGGCGTCGCTCGCCATCTGCCGGCAGCTGCTGCTGCTCGACCCGCTGCACGAGGCCGCCTGGCGCGGCCTGATCCGCACCCAGCTGCTCCAGGGCGAGCGCGGTGCGGCGCTGCAGAGTGCCGAGCGCTGCGCCGCGCTGTTCAGCCGTCGTGTGTCCGGCGAGCCGGGCGAGGAGACCAGCCGGCTGCTGAGCGAGCTGCGCAGCGGCATCGCGGTGGCGACGCCGGATGCAGGTGCCGCCTCTCGCGAGCCCGCAGAGAACCTGTCGTCGAACCAGTTGTCGAACGCATCGTCGGACCCGGCGGAGGCGTCGGCGGCGGCAGCCGAGCCGACCGGGCCGGCGCCGGCGCCGGCGCCGCAGCTGGTCGCCGCCGAGGCGGCGGAGACCGACGCGGTGGTGTCGATGACCGGACATCGCCTGCGCGGCCGCAGCATCGCCACGCTGGCGGTGCTGCCGCCGCTCGACCTGGACGCCGGCGCCAACGACAAGCTGGTCCCGGCGCTCACCGAGGAGCTGGTGGCCGGCCTGGCGAGCCGCTCGATCATCGCCGTCGTCAGCGGCTCGATGCTGGCCCAGGCACTGGCCGCCGGCCGCGACGACGCGCTGCTGCGCCGCAATTTCGGTCTCGACTACGTGCTCGACGGCACCATCCTGCGCGGCCGTCACCGGATCCGGATCATCCTGCGCCTGCTCGACCTGCGCCTGCAGGGCCACGTGGTCTGGGCCAAGCGCTTCGACTGCGACCCCTCCGACGCGACGACCCGGCTCGACGAGGTGGCCGCACAGGTCACCGCGCAGCTGCCCTGGGAGCTGGTGGTGATCGAGAGCCGGCGCGTCGGCGCACGTCCGGCGGCGGAACTGAGTGCCGTGCAGCTCGCGCTGCGCGCGCTCTCGCTGGTGATGCGCTCGGAGCGGCAGCAGAACGACAAGGCGGGGGAGCTGCTCGCGCGGGCCCGGACGCTCGATCCCGACCATCCGCTGGTCAGCCTGGTCGAGACCATGCGCCACTTCATCCGCGCCACCCAGTTCTGGGGCAACTTCGAGACCGAGGGCGCGCTCGCCCAGGCGGCGATGCGCGAGGCGGTACAGGGCGGCAACGTAGATCCGCCCGGCATCGCGCTGATCGGGCTGATCCACGGCCACCTGCTGGACGATCCCCGGATCGGGCTGGCGCTGATCGAGCGGGCGCTGCAGATCGAGCCCAACCTCGGCATGGGACTGGTGTTCGCGGCCTTCGTGCTGGCACGGATCGGCGAGCTCGACGAGGCGGAGCGGCGCTACGCGCGCTACAAGCAGCTCTGTCCGCTGCACCCGATGCACTACCTGTTCGACGGCATCGCCGTCACCATCGCCCTGCTGCAGGGCCGCGACGAGGAGGCGGCCAGCCTGGGCCGGGAGCTCATCGAGCTGTCGCCCTCGCTGCTGTTTCCGGCGATCCCCTGCCTCGCCGCTTTCGGCCATCTCGGGCTGCGCGACGAGGCGGAGCGGCTGCTGGCGCGTATCCACGGCCTGGCGCCGGAGCTGAGCATCGAGGACGTGCTCGGCCGCATGCGCCTGCGCCGCGAGACGGATCGCGCGCGGATCGGCGACGGGCTGCGCGCGGCCGGAATGGCGACGCACCGGGACAGCGCCCCGGAGGCAGCGGGAGACGCGACGGCCGACCCCGCGTGCGGCGTCCGCTTGGCGACCTGAACGGAGCGGGCTAGATACGCAGCGCCGGCCGCCCGGCTCGGCCGGCACGCCCGCGCGACTTCCACAGGCACCATGCCAGAGGCACTATGATCGCCCGCATCCGCCCCCTCGCCCTGATCCTCTTCCTGGCCGCCTGCTCCGGCCATGACAGCGGCGGCCGCACCGTCGACACCACCGGCGATACCTCCGCACTCAGCACCCCGCGCAATCACCTGCTGGGAGAGGACCGCAGCGCCACCGGCGGCGACCAGACCCAGGCCGGGGTGAACGCCTACCTCTGGCGCGGCGCGATCGACACGCTGTCCTTCATGCCGTTCGCCTCGGCCGACCCGATCGGCGGCATCATCATCACCGACTGGTACACGCCGCCGACCACGATCTCCGAGCGCTTCAAGGCGACCGCCTACGTGCTCGGCAAGCAGCTGCGCTCGGACGCCATACGGGTGGCGATCTTCCGCCAGACGCTGCAGGACGGCCAGTGGACGGACGCCTCGGTCGCCCCCAACACGGCGCCCGACATCACCAACAAGATCCTCGCGCGCGCCCGTCAGCTTCGCGCCGACGCCGGCCAAGCCGGAAATTGAGAGGCGAGCCCGTGAGACCGGATTCCTGCCGCCGATGAACGACGCGGTCGCGCATGATTTCCGCGAGAGCGAGCCGTACTGGCAGGCCGAGTGGGCGCGCCGCGGCTGCTTCACCGTCGCCGACGTGCCGCCCGAGGGCCAGCCCACCTACTACGTGCTGGAGATGTTCCCCTACCCGAGCGGCCAGCTGCACATGGGCCACGTGCGCAACTACACGCTGGGCGACGTGGTCGCGCGCTACAAGCGGGCGCGCGGCTTCGCGGTGCTGCATCCGATGGGCTGGGACGCCTTCGGCCTGCCGGCGGAGAACGCCGCGCGCGAGCACGGGGTGCATCCGGCAGAGTGGACGCGCGGCAACATCGCGACGATGCGGCAGACGCTGCAGCGGCTCGGCTTCTCGCTGAACTGGGACCGCGAGTTCGCCACCTGCGAGCCGCGCTATTACGGCCAGCAGCAGAAGCTGTTCCTCGACCTGCGCGCCGCCGGCCTGGTCGAGCGGCGCGAGAGCTGGGTCAACTGGGACCCGGTCGACCAGACCGTGCTCGCCAACGAGCAGGTGGTCGACGGGCGCGGCTGGCGTTCCGGCGCGCCGATCGAGACCAAGCAGCTCAGCCAGTGGTTCCTGCGCATCACCGAGGCGGCGCCGCAGCTGCTGGCCGAGCTCGACCGGCTGCAGCGCTGGCCCGAGCGGGTGCGCACCATGCAGGCGCGCTGGATCGGCCGCTCGGAGGGGGCGCGGATCCGCTTCGCGCTGGCCACGCCGGACGGCGGCATCGACGCCGTCGAGGTGTTCACCACGCGGCCGGACACGCTGTTCGGCATGGCCTTCCTGGCGATCGCGCCGGAGCACCCGCTGGCCGCCGCGGTCGCCGCGCGCGACGAGGCGGCGGCACGTTTCATCGCCGCCTGCCGCAGCGCGGGCACCAGCGAGGCGGCGATCGAGACCGCCGAGAAGCGCGGCTTCGACACCGGCCTGCGCGTCGCCCACCCGTTCCTGCCCGACCTCGAGTTCCCGGTCTGGATCGCCAATTTCGTGCTGATGGAGTACGGCACCGGCGCCATCTTCGGCTGTCCGTGCGGCGACCAGCGCGACCACGACTTCGCCACCCGTTACGATATCGGCTTCGTCAACGTGGTGCTGCCGACCGGCGGCGCGGTGCATGCCGGGCGCGCCTATGACGGACCGGGCACGCTGATCAACTCCGGCTTCCTCGACGGCCTCGACACCGAGGACGGCATCCGTGCCGCGATCGAGCGGCTGGAGCAGCTCGGGGCCGGCCGCGGCGTGGTGAACTGGCGGCTGCGCGACTGGGGGGTCTCGCGGCAACGCTACTGGGGTTGCCCGATCCCGATCATCCACTGCGCGCAGTGCGGCGCGCAGCCGGTGCCGGACGAGCAGCTTCCGGTGATCCTGCCGGACGACGTCCGCTTCGACCGCCCCGGCAATCCGCTCGACCACCATCCGAGCTGGAAGCACGTGCCCTGCCCGCGATGCGGCGCGCCGGCGACGCGCGAGACCGACACCTTCGACACCTTCGTCGACAGCTCCTGGTATTTCGCCCGCTTCACCGCCCCGAACGCCACCACGCCGACGCGCGCGGACGCGGCCGACCGCTGGCTGCCGGTGGACCAGTATATCGGCGGCATCGAGCACGCGATCCTGCACCTGCTCTATGCCCGCTTCTTCACCCGCGCGATGCACGCGACCGGCCATCTCGGGGTGGACGAGCCGTTCGCGGGCCTGTTCACCCAGGGCATGGTCAGCCACGAGAGCTACCGCGACGAGGCGGCCGGCGTCTGGCTCTATCCCGAGCAGGTCGAGCGGGACGGCGACGGGGCTCGGCGACGCGACACCGGCGCGCCGGTCACGGTCGGCCGGGTCGAGAAGATGTCGAAGTCGCGACGCAACACGATCAGCCCGACCGCGATCATCGAGCGTTTCGGCGCCGACACCGCGCGCTGGTTCGTGCTCTCCGACAGCCCGCCGGAGCGCGACATGGAGTGGACCGAGGCCGGCATCGCCGGCGCCGCCCGCTTCACCCAGCGGCTGTACCGCCTGGTCGCGGCCGTCGCCGCCGCGGGCCTGTCCGCCGATGTCGTCGCGGGCGATCGGCCAGCCGATGCGGCCGGCCCCGAGACCGCGGCCGCCGATACCCTGCGACGCGCCACCCACCGCGCCATCGCCGCGGTGACCGAGGCGCTGGAGGCGTTCACCTTCAACGTCGCCGTGGCGCGGCTGCACGAGCTGGCCTCGGCGCTCTCGGAGTCCGAGCATGCCGCATCGCCGTCGCGAGCGCTCGCCCAGGCCCGGATCGAGGCCGCGCGCACGCTCTGCCTGCTGAGCGCGCCGATGATGCCGCACCTCGCCGAGAGCCTGCTGGCGCTGCTCGAGCCGGGCGGCGCGCTGGCCGCGGAACGCCCCTGGCCGGAGGCCGATCCCGCCTTGCTGGAGGTGCTCCGCGTGACCATCGCGGTGCAGGTCATGGGCAAGCTGCGCGGCACCATCGAGACGGCGCCGGACGAGGCTGCCGCACGCGTGCTCGAGGCCGCCGAGCGCGAGCCCAACGTGCAGCGCCTGCTCGCCGGTCGGCGTATCGTCAAGCGCATCCATGTGCCGAACCGCATCGTCAACTTCGTGATCGCCGGATGACGCGCGAGACGAGGCGCGTGGCACGAGCTCCGGCGGCGCTGCTCGCCTGCCTGGCGCTCGCGGGATGCGGCTTCCATCCGCTGCACGGCGACCGGCCGGACGCGCAGCTGCCGGAGATCTTTGTCGCCACCATCCCCGGCCGGACCGGGCAGCTGCTGCGACAGCAGCTGCAGCAGCGTCTGGCCGGCTCCAGCGACGGCGCGCCGCAGGACTACACGCTGCGCGTCGCCTATGCGCTGAGCAGCGAGGCGATCGACATCCACGGCGACAACACCAGCGGTCGCAACCGCATCGTCGGCCGCGCCACCTGGACGCTGTCGAGCGTGGCACCGAGCCCGGTCACCGTGACCACCGGCAGCGTCCGCTCGGTCGACGGCTACAACACCATCGACACCCAGTATTTCGCCGCCACCATCGCCAGCGAGACCACCTTCGGGCGGATCGCCGGCAACCTCGCGGACTCGATCACGACCCAGGTCGCCAGCTGGTTCGCAGCGCACCCCGGCAATACCGGCGTGACCGACGCCGCCTCCGGCGCATCGCCGATCCCGAAGAACCCCTCTCCCGGCGCGGAGCAGCCCGCCTCCGGCTTCCTCGGGCCGCAGGAGGTGCCGGGCGACAACGATCAGTCTCCCCTGCAGCGGATCGACCCGGACGGCCTGCCCTCCGACGCGATCGGCCGTACCACGCATTGAGCGGCCGCTTGGTCGTCCCGGCGCGAAGGCGGCGCGAGGCCGCGATGCGGCGCCGTCCGGGCAGCGGATGAAGCTCGATGCCGGCCAGGCGGCGCGCCTGCTGGCCGCACCCGGCCGGCTTCGCGCGATCCTGCTGCACGGCGACGACCACGGCCTGATCCGCGAGCGGGCGAGCGAGGCCGCGCGCGCCGCCGCCGGCCGCCTGGACGATCCGTTCCGCGTCGCCATCCTCGGCCGTGAGGCGCATGACCGGCTGGAAGAGGAGGCGACGGCGCTGTCGCTCTCCGGCGGCCGGCGGGTGGTGTGGCTGCGCGAGGCGCAGGACCAGCTGCACGGGACGGTCGCGAGGCTGATCGGCGGTCCGGCGCGATCCGCCGACCCCGCCGAGGCCGCCCTGATCCTGATCGAGGCGCCGGGGCTCGCGTCGCGGGCCAGGCTGCGGGCCCTGATCGACGCCGCCCCGGACGCCGCCTCGATCGCCTGCTACGCCGAGGAGGGGCGTGCGCTGGAAGCGTCGCTCGCCCGCATGCTCGAGGCCGAGCGGGTACGGATCGATCCGGACGCACTGGCCTGGCTGGCGCAGCGCCTCGGCGCCGACCGCGCCGCCAGCCGCGGCGAGGTCGAGAAGCTGGTGCTCTACGCGGGCGACGAGGCGCGGATCACGCTGGACGACGTGCAGGCCGTCACCGGCGATGCCACCTCGGCGTCGCTGGAGGACGCCGCCTTCGCCGCCACGGCCGGCGATCGTCCCGCCGCCGATCTGGCGATCGAGCGCGCGCTGGCGGAGGGGCTGTCGCCGATCGCGCTGGCGCGCGCGCTGCTGTCGCACCTGCACCGGCTGCGCCAGGTGCTGCTGCGGATCGAGGGCGGCGCCTCCGCGTCGGATGCGATGCGCGGCCTGCGTCCGCCGGTGTTCTTCAAGCGCCACGCCCAGTTCACGCGCGCGCTCTCGCTGTGGAGCGCCACCTCCCTGTTCGAGGCGGCGGCGGAGACCAACCGGCTCGAGCTCGCCTGCAAGCGCACCGGCGCGCCGGACCTGGCGCTGGCGCGTCGGCACGTCGCCTCGCTCGCGGCACGTGCCGCCGCCCGCGCGCGCGGGCGCTGACCGGCTCCGGCGGATCGGCGGCCCGCTCCACCCGCCGGGCGCGAGCTTGCCCGGGCGAGCCGATGACGATAGGAAGGACGTGGTTGTCCGCGTAGCTCAGCCGGATAGAGCACAGGATTCCTTGTCACCAACTGGGCGCCACGAGGGGAAACCGCG
>CAXTAY010000017.1:0-69335 GCA_964242335.1 uncultured Acetobacteraceae bacterium
CGCCGCTTCATCCAGATGTACGGCTCGGTGGTGCTGGGCGTCGGCCACCATCATTTCGAGGAGATCATCGAGGACACCAAGCACGAGCTCGGGGTGCTGGAGGACACGGCGCTGAGTGCCGGATCCTGGCGGCAGGTGGTGGAGGCCTACGAGGAGCTGGTGCAGCGCGAGACCGGCCAGGCGTTCCCGCAGGACCCGCAGGCGCAGCTCTGGGGTGCGATCGGCGCGGTGTTCGGCTCGTGGATGAACCCGCGCGCCAACACCTATCGCCGCCTGCACGACATCCCGGCCGGCTGGGGCACCGCGGTGAACGTGCAGGCGATGGTGTTCGGCAACATGGGCGAGGACTGCGCGACCGGGGTGTGCTTCACCCGCGATCCCTCGACCGGCGAGAACGTGTTCTACGGCGAGTTCCTGGTCAACGCGCAGGGCGAGGACGTGGTCGCCGGCATACGCACGCCGCAGCCGATGTCGGATGCGAGCGCCAGGGGCGGCGAGCTGTCGATGGAGCGCGCGCTGCCGGATGCCTACCGCGAGCTGCTGGCGGTGCGCGACACGCTGGAGCGGCACTACCGCGACATGCAGGACATCGAGTTCACGGTGCAGCAGAACCGGCTCTACATGCTGCAGACCCGGACGGGGAAGCGCAGCGTGGCCGCGGCGCTGCGCATCGCCATCGAGATGGCCCAGGAAGGCCTGATCAGCCGCGAGGAGGCGATCGGCCGCATCACGCCCTCCTCGCTCGACCAGCTGCTGCATCCGACGCTGGATCCGAAGGCCGAGCGCACGGTGATCTCGCGCGGCCTGCCCGCCTCGCCGGGGGCGGCGACCGGCGCGATCCGGTTCTCGGCCGACGAGGTGGAGCGCTGCGCCGCACGCGGCGAGGACGTGATCCTGGTGCGCATCGAGACCAGCCCGGAGGACGTGCACGGCATGCACGCGGCCCGCGGCGTGCTGACCACGCGCGGCGGGATGACCAGCCACGCCGCGGTGGTGGCGCGCGGCATGGGCCGGGTCTGCGTCGCGGGTGCGGGCGGCATACGGGTGGACTACGCCAGGCAGACCCTGTCGGCCGGCGGCCACGAGCTGCGCGCGGGCGACTGGATCACCCTGGACGGCTCCACCGGCGAGGTGTTCGCCGGCCGCGTCGCCACCGTCGAGCCGAACCTGTCGGAGGACTTCACCACCCTGATGTCGTGGGCCGACGCGGCGCGGCGGATGAAGGTGCGCGCCAACGCCGAGACCCCGGAGGACGCCGCGACCGCGCACAGGTTCGGCGCCGAGGGCATCGGGCTGTGCCGCACCGAGCACATGTTCTTCGGCCCCGAGCGCATCGGCGCGATGCGGCAGATGATCATGGCCGACGACGAGGCGGCGCGACGCCGCGCCCTGGCGACGCTGCTGCCGTTCCAGCGCGACGATTTCGCGGCCCTGTTCCGCATCATGGCGGGCCTGCCGGTGACCATACGGCTGCTCGATCCGCCGCTGCACGAGTTCCTGCCGCACGGCGAGGCGGAGCTCGCCGAGGTGGCGCGCGCGCTGGGCAAGGAGGTCGAGGCGCTGGCGCAGCGGCGCGCGGCGCTGTCGGAGAGCAACCCGATGCTCGGTCATCGCGGCTGCCGGCTGGGCATCAGCTTCCCGGAGATCTACGAGATGCAGGCGCGCGCCATCTTCGAGGCGGCGGCGCTGGTGTCGCAGGAGACCGGACGCCCGGTGGTGCCGGAGGTCATGATCCCGCTGGTGGGCACCGCGCGCGAGCTGGAGATCACCCGCAACGAGGTCGAGCGGGTGGCACGCGAGGTGATCGGCAGCGCCGGGCTCGCGATCGAATACCAGGTCGGCACCATGATCGAACTGCCGCGCGCCGCCCTGACCGCGGACCGGATCGCGCCGCACGCCGACTTCTTCTCGTTCGGCACCAACGACCTCACCCAGACCACCTTCGGGCTGTCGCGCGACGATGCCGGCAGCTTCCTGCCGGCCTACCTGGAGAAGGAGATCTGGCCGAAGGACCCGTTCGTCACCCTCGACCAGGATGGGGTCGGCACCCTGGTGGAGATCGCGGCCCGCAAGGGGCGCGACCGCAAGCCCGCCCTGAAGCTCGGCATCTGCGGCGAGCATGGCGGCGATCCGGCCTCGATCGCCTTCTGCGAGGGCCTCGGGCTCGACTACGTGTCGTGCTCGCCGTTCCGGGTGCCGATCGCCCGACTGGCCGCGGCACAGGCGGCGCTGTCGCGGGCGAAGGCGGAATAGGACCAGCCATGGGGGCGGCCTCGGAGATGGAAGAGCACCGCATCAGCCTGCACCTGGTCTCGGACGCCACCGGCGAGACGCTGAACGCGGTCGCCCGCGCCACCGTGGCGCAGTTCGAGCACACCCACGTGGTGTACCACCGGTGGAACCTGATCCGCACCCGGCTGCACCTGCACCGTGTGGTGGAGGGGATCGAGGCCGATCCCGGTCCGGTGCTGTCCTCGATGATGGACCGCACGCTGCGGAGCGCGCTCGACATCGCCTGCAACCACCTCAAGGTGCAGGTGGTGAACGTGCTCGATCCGGTGCTGTCGATGCTGCAGGAGACGCTGGGCGAGAAGGTGCAGGGCCGTCCCGGCATCCAGTACGTGCTCGACGACGAGTACTATCGGCGGATCGACGCCATGCACTACGTGCTGGCGCACGATGACGGCCAGGCGATGGCCGGCCTGCACGAGGCGGACGTGGTGCTGGTGGGCGTCTCGCGCGCCTCGAAGACGCCCACCTCGTTCTACCTGGCCAATCGGGGGGTGAAGGCGGCGAACGTGCCGCTGGTGCCGAACGTGCCGCTGGCGCCGGAGCTGCTGGCGCTGCGTCGTCCGGTGGTCGGGCTGACCATCGACCCGCGCACCCTGGTGGAGATACGCCGCCACCGGCTGCGCGCGATCGTGCCGCAGGGGGCGGGTCGGATCGAGGAGGTCAGCCACGTCTACGTGGAGCCCGAGGCGGTGCGCGACGAGGTGGTCTGGGCGCGACGGCTGTGCACGCGGCATGGCTGGCCGGTGATCGACGTCAGCCGCCGCTCGATCGAGGAGACCGCGGCTGCCGTCATCGAGCTGCAGGAGCTCTGGCACAGCCGGCAGTCGCGCCGGCAGGACTGAGCCGCGACGTTCAGCGCCACCGGTGCCGCCCACCTTTCCTGATCAGGCGAGGAACTAAGCGGCCACGCGAGAACGGCCAAGAAACGACATGGTGAAGCGTCTCGGCGGGCTCGGGGTCGCCGAGGAACGCGAGGCCGCAGTCGCGGCACGCGCCATCCAAGGCTCCGGGACGATCAGGCAGATCATCCAGAGGTTGGATCCTGGGCGGGTCGCAGCGCAGCGTGTCGGCGCAGGAGGTAGACGAGGGTGAGGGAGAGCATGCTCGTGAGGCCCCCCAGGATCGCGGCAGGGCGCACGCCGGTGCGCACCGCAGCACGATCCAGTGCCACTTCGAGCCCGCCCGCCATGTCCACGGCAAGCGGCACGACCCGCGTATCCAGGAACAGCTTCGGGGCGGAAGGCCCGGCAGGGCGCTTCAGCATGTAGTCTCGCCCGACAACCATGAAGACCTCCTCGAAGGCAGCGTCGCTCTCACGAAGAAGTTCGCGGCCGTGGCGAAGTTTCGGCAGCACAGTCCAGATGCGGCGCGTAGTGCATACGACTACTCTGCCTGGAGCACACGCCTTGGATAAACCCAGCTTCGAGCCCTACCGCCTTCCTGCCGGCGGTTGGGGCTCTGCATTATCGGTCGGCAACATCCTGCGGCGCGAAGGAGTTCTGGCGAGTGGTCCCATCGCGCTCGGCCGACACAACAAGGTCGACGGCTATCAGTGCAACAGCTGCGCCTGGGTCAAACCCGCGCAGCCGCTGCCGTTCGAGTATTGCGAGAACGGCGTCAAGGCGGTGGCCTGGGAGATCACGGCGCATCGCTGCACGCCGAAATTCTTCGCGGAGCACACCGTTACCGAGCTGCTCGGATGGGATGACTATCATCTCGAGCAGGCGGGGCGCCTGACCCACCCGCTGCGCTACGATGCCGCGACCGACAAATACGTCCCGACATCCTGGGGCCAGGCAGTGGAAGAGATCGCGAACGAGCTGCGCGCGGTGGAGGATCGTCACAGAGGTACGGTGTTCTACAGCTCGGGCCGGCTCTCCAACGAGGCGAGCTACCTCTATCAGCTCTTCGCCCGTCTGTACGGCAACAACAACCTGCCGGACAGCTCGAACATGTGCCACGAGACGACATCGGTGGCGCTGCCGATCAGCATCGGCCAAGCGATCGGCACGGTCGCGCTCGACGACTTCGCGAAAGCCGACTGCTTCATGTTCTTCGGCCAGAATCCAGGAAGCAACTCACCGCGCATGTTGCATCCGCTACAGGAGGCGAGCCGGCGCGGCGTGCCGATCATCACGTACAACCCGCTGCGCGAGCGTGGTCTCGAGCGCTTCCTCAATCCGCAGTCACCGACCGAGATGCTGACCGGCAAGGCGACGCGGATCAGCTCGCAGTATCATCAGGTCAAGGCAGGCGGCGATCTCGCGGCTCTGGCCGGGATCTGCAAGTCGGTGCTGGAAATGCACGACGAGGCCAAGGCGGCCGGCGGTGCCGCGGTGCTCGACGAGGCCTTCCTCAGCGAGCACACCCTCGGTTTCGAGCGGTTCGCCGACTGGCTGCGCGTGCAGGACTGGGACGAGCTGGAGCGACGCTCCGGCCTGCACCGCGCCGACCTGGAGTCCACCGCCAAGGTCTACAGCCGGTCGCACCGGGTCATCGGCATCTACGGCATGGGCCTGACCCAGCATCGGGCAGGCGTGGAGACGGTGCAGATGCTGGTGAACCTTCTGCTGATGCGCGGGAACATGGGTCGCGACGGCGCGGGCATCTGTCCGGTGCGTGGCCACTCCAACGTGCAGGGACAGCGCACGATGGGGGTGACGGAGAAGCCGGAACTGTTCGCGCTGAATCGGCTGGGTGAGCAGTTCGGGTTCGAGCCGCCACGCGAAGCCGGCTACAACACGGTCGAGGCTTGCGAAGCCATCCGCAGGGGTGAGGTCCGCGCCTTCTTCATGCTCGGAGGCAACTTCGTCCGCGCGATCCCCGACCACGGCCAGATGGAGCCGGCCTGGCGGAAACTGCATATGACGGTCAACGTGATCACCAAGCTGAACCGCAGCGCCCTGCTTCCGGGCAAGATCAGCTACATCCTGCCGGTCATGGGCAGGCTGGAGGTGGACCATACACCGACCGGCCAGCAGGCACTCTCGATGGAAGACACCTCGGGCTGCATCCACGGCAACCGCGGTGTGCGCCGTCCGGCCTCGCCGCATCTCGCCAGCGAAATCCGTCTCATCTGCGAGATCGCCAAGAAGACGCTCGACCCGAACCCGCGGGTACGCTGGGACGACTACATCAACGACTACGCCGAGATCCGCAAGGAGATCGGCGAGACGCTCCCGGACACGTTCTGGGACTACGAGCGTCGCATGTGGGAGCCGGGCGGCTTCCAGCGCGACATGCCGGTGAAACGGCGCGAATGGCGCACGGGAACCGGACGGGCCAACTTTGTGACACCGGAAGCGCTGGATGAAGATCTCGACATGCCCGACGTGGGACACGACACGCTGCGCCTGATGACGCTGCGCAGCAACGATCAGTTCAACACCACGGTCTACGGCTATAACGACCGCTTCCGCGGCATCAACCACACGCGGAAGGTCGTCCTGATGAACCGGTCCGACATCGACCGCCGGGGACTCAGGATCGGACAGGCCGTGACCCTGAAGACGGTCGCCAACGACGGAGTGGATCGTCGGCTCTCCGGCATGCTTGTAGTGGCCTACAACATTCCGATCGGCTGCATCGGCGGATACTACCCGGAATGCAACGTGCTGATGCCGATCTGGCATTATGCCGTCGGCAGCAAGACGCCTGCCGCCAAGGCGATACCCGTTACCGTGCATTCCGAGGATGACCGCGTGCTCGAGCCGCAACTGGAATATGCGGTAGGCTAGGGTCCGGACGCATTTAAACGAGCGCCCCGCGCCGGCAGTCGTTTCGGCGCGGGACGCCGGTCGCGGCTACAGGGACGTTCGGCCTATGCGTGGCCCGGAGCTTGGCCGGCCGAGTGCTGGTCCTGCACGAACCCGGTGATCGTTGTGCGGAAAGGGGTGGTCGGCCGCCCGATCAGCCGGGCAAGCTCGCCGCCGTCATCGAACAGCGCCCCCTTCTCCGCCGCTGCATCCGTATCCGACAGGATCATCGCGAGCATTTCCGGCACGCCCGCACCCATCGCCGCCGATCGGAACGCTTCCGCGGTCATGCTCCGATAGGCCATCGGCTTGCCCGACGCTTCGGCCGCCACGGCGACCAGCTCGGTCAGCGTGAAGGACGCATCGCCCGCCAGCTCGTAGGTGCGGCCAGCGTGGTCGCCGCCAGCCAGCACGGTCGCCGCGGCCCTGGCATAGTCGGCGCGCGCTGCAGCCGAGATGCGCCCGTCGCCCGCCGCGCCGATGAGGACGCCATGCTTCAATGCGAGCGGAAGCCGCCAGGTGAAGACCTCCGTGTACCAGCCGTTCCGCAGAAGCACGAACGGCACGCCGGCTTCCGCCAAGGCCGCTTCCGTGTCGCGATGCTCGCCCGCGAGGAACAGCGGTGACGTGTCCGCGTGAAGGATGCTGGTGTAGGCGATCAGACCGACACCGGCATCCTTCGCGGCGTCGATGACGTTGCGGTGCTGCACCGTACGCTTGCCGATCTCGCTGCCGGAAACCAGGAGAAGCCGATCCACGCCGGCCAGCGCACTCGCCAGCGTTTCCGGCCGGGCGTAATCGGCGACACGAACCTCCACGCCCTGGTCTCGAAGCGCCGTTGCCGCCGCCTTGGCCGGATCGCGCACACCTGCGACGATGGCGCTGGCGGGCACCGTCTGGAGCAGCGCCTCGGTGACGAGCCCGCCGAGCTGCCCGGTGGCGCCGGTGACGAATAGCTTCGGTGTAACGGGCATGGCCGGTCTTCCTTGTGGTTCACGATGGGCACAAGGTAACTAGGTGAGACCGCACGCGGCGTGAAGGAGGCAGGATCTTGGGACAAGGTGAGGCGGCGGTAACCGCCCCGGCATCCGCTGACGCTCCAGGCCGTTCCCGTACCCGACATCAACCGAGCTGGTCGCCCAACCCACGATGTCCGGTGCGAGACGTTCTGGATCGCATCGGGGACAAGTGGTCGACGCTGATCCTGACTACTCTGGCGAGAGGCCCGCAGCGTTTCAGCGCCGTGCGACGCGCGATCCCGGACATCTCCAAGCGGATGCTGACGCAGACCTTCCGGGATCTGGAGCGTGACGGCCTGATCACCCGCACGGTGTTCCCGACCAAGCCGCCCAGCGTCGAGTACCGGTTAACGCCGCTCGGTGAGACGATCCTCGAACCACTGGCCTTTCTTGTCCGGTGGGCCGATCGCAGTCATGCAGCGATCAAGGCCGCCCGCCTGGCGTTCGACGCTGCATCATGAAGTCGCTGCCGTCAGCTCTTGCCGACTATCCTGGGAGCAGCCGTTTCTTGGATCACCCGCCGAGCCCCCGATGTGCTCGAACAACTCGGCGCTGTCAGCACCAGAAGGCGACAACGGCCGCGAGCGGCACCGCAGAGGCGTAGTCGCAGGCACGCCTGTCATGCTCGGTAGTGCGGCTTGTCGAGGCGGATCCTGCGCTTTCGGGCACGCGATCCGGGGGATCACCGGCGTGATGCCGCCGCCCGGCGGCTCGGCGAGCAGCCAGGGTGCTGGCCGGCACCGTCGGCGCGTTGTCGGTCATCAGCAGGAGGAAGCCGGGGCGACGCCGCCTACCGACGAGGACATGGGTCTCGGCCGTTCGACCACCGCGAGACCGGCCGATCGCGTGCCCGCGAGCTCCCTTTTCCGCCCTGTCCCGAACGCCTCCACGTCGATCGCCGCGGCCTCGCCGGACCATGCAGCCTCGGCCGAGGCGTCCGGCATCGCCCGCCGGCGGAGGCGAACGCGTACAGGATGCCGGAGATTAAGGCGGTCGTCTTCACGCTCGGGTCCAGGCCGGTTCCTCGGCATGAACGGCGCGGTCACCGCCCACTATGCCTCCGAGAGCAGCCGCGACGAAGCCTTGGTTCGGTTCAGACCCTGGGTGCGACCGTAGCCGTCGGTCACCCGCACTCTCTCGTGGGCGGAGCCGGTTCGAGGCGCCCTCAGTTTCGCCAGTGCAGCAGGCAGAGCAGGGTGAACAACCGACGCGCAGTCTCGAAATCGATGACGATGCGCCGCTGCAGCCGCTCGATGATCAGGCTCGCGCCCTCGTTGTGCAGCGCGCGCCGGCCCATGTCGATCGCCTGCAGGTGAGCGGTGGGGCCCTCACCGACGGCGCCGTCATAGCTCTCGACGAGCAGGCGGTAGTCCTTGATCAGGCGGCGGAACGGACTGAGTGCGAACACGAACAGGCGCAGCGGCCGGTCCTCGCGGTCGCGCACGTCGAGCGTCAACCGGCCGCCCTGCAGCGACAGATGCAGGGTGAAGGGTCCCGTCAGCCCGACCGGCGCGAACCGCCCGCAGACCTGCAGGTCGCGTATCGCCTGCTCGCGGTCGAGATGGAGATCGGGACTGCCGGAGTGGCCGGCGGCGTCGCCCTCCAGCACCACGTGCGCCAGCGCATCGGCTCGCAGGCCGATGTCTTCGGACGCGGCGCTCTCGCTTCGATCATCCACGGCCAGGCCCGTCCCACCTCCAGCACCGGAGCGCCTGCCGACCCTACGAGGCGGGTCCTGCCGGAACAAGGTGCCCCCTGCGAGCACCTCTGAAAACGGGTCTGGGGCCTATCGCCCTGGCGGGTCCAGGGCAGAGCCGTGGCCTGCCTCGTCACCGCCCGCCATCTCCTCGTCCGTCGCACCCCCCCAGGAGGTCGCCGCGAGCATGGCCTCGCCGCCGATCACGCCGCCATCATCCGCGGCCTCCGCCTGCGCGGCATCCGCGGCCTGCGCGACACCCCCGGTCGCCTCCGCCTGCGGTGCCACGTTGGTCGCATCGAACGGCGCGGTGCCGGCGCGTTCGGGGTTGTCGGTCGGCGCGGTCGGCGTGGCGGACGGATCGGACATCGTGACCTCCTGCATGGAGTTGTGGCAACGCGTCGGGATCGCCGACCGTTCGCCGCCGCACGCGCCAGACTTGTTGCCGAAACGACTTCGTTTATGCTCGACCCCCGGGCCCGGTTGACGTATACGTTAACCGGAGCAGGACGGGAGACAGGCCGGTGCAGGACGTCGTGATCGCGGGCTATGCCCGCTCCGCCTTTCACTTCGCGGGCAAGGGTGCGCTGGCACGGGTCCGACCGGACGATCTCGCGGCCGCGGTGGTGCGCGGCCTGATCGAGCGCAGCGGCATCGACGCGGCGGCGATCGAGGACCTGATCGTCGGCTGCGCCTTCCCCGAGGGCGAGCAGGGCGGCAACGTCGCGCGCCTGATCGGCCTGCTCGCCGACCTGCCGCTCTCGGTCGGCGGCGCCACCGTCAACCGCTTCTGCGGCTCTTCGATGCAGGCGATCCACATGGCCGCCGGCGCGATCCGCATGAACGCGGGCGACGCCTTCATCTGCGCTGGCGTCGAGAGCATGAGTCGGGTGCCGATGGGCGGCTACAATCCGCTGCCCAACCCCACGCTCGCGGCGAAGAGCGCCGGCGCCTACATGGGCATGGGCGACACCGCGGAGAACGTGGCGCGCCGCTACGAGATCTCGCGCGAGGCGCAGGAGGCCTTCGCGGTGCGCAGCCAGCAGCGCGCCAGCGCCGCACAGCAGGCCGGCCGGCTCGCGGACGAGATCGTGCCGTATCTCGGCCAGGGCGGAGGCAAGGCGGGCACGGTCGACCAGGATGGCTGCCTGCGGCCGGCCACCACCGCCGAGGCGCTGGCCGGGCTGAAGCCGGCGTTCCAGACCGGCGGCAGCGTCACCGCCGGCACCGCCTCGCCGCTGACCGACGGCGCCAGCGCGGTGCTGGTGTGCAGTGCCGAGTTCGCGCGGGCGAACCGGCTGCAGCCGCTGGCGCGCATCGTCGGCATCGCGGTCTCCGGCTGTGAGCCGGAGGTGATGGGGCTTGGACCGATCAAGGCGTCGCGCAAGGCGATGGCGCGCGCCGGCGGCATCGCGATCGAGGATGTCGGCGTGGTCGAGCTGAACGAGGCCTTCGCCAGCCAGGCGATCGCCTGCGCGCGCGAGCTCGGGGTGCGCGACGAGACGCTGAACATCGATGGCGGCGCGATCGCGCTCGGCCATCCGCTGGGCGCGACCGGCGCGCGCATCGTCGGCAAGGCGGCGTCGCTGCTGCGCCGCGAGGGCGCGCGCTACGCGCTGGCGACGCAGTGCATCGGCGGCGGCCAGGGCATCGCCACCGTGCTGGAGCGGGTGTGATGGCCGACGCCTCCGAGGGCGGCATCCGACGCGCCTGCGTGATCGGCGCCGGCGTGATGGGAACCGCGATCGCCGCCCAGATCGCCAACTCCGGCACGCCGGTGCTGCTGCTGGACATCCCGCCCAAGCAGGAAGGTGCGCGCGACCAGGTGGCGCGCGACGCGGTGGCGCGCGCGCTCAAGACCGATCCGGCGCCGTTCATGTCGCCGGCCGCCGCCAGGCTGGTCGAGACCGGCTGCATCGACGACGACCTCGCCCGCGTCGCCGAGTGCGACTGGATCATCGAGGCGGTGGTGGAGCGGCTCGACATCAAGCAGGCGCTGTATTGCCGGCTGGAGGTGCATCGCCGTCCCGGCACCCCGGTCAGCTCCAACACCTCGACGATCCCGCGCGCGCTGCTCACCGAGGGGCTGCCCGAGGGGCTGTCGCGGGATTTCCTGATCACCCACTTCTTCAACCCGCCGCGCTACATGCGCCTGCTCGAGATCGTGCCGGGGCCGGACACCGACCCGGCGTTGCTGGCGCGGCTGGAGGCGTTCTGCGACCGGCGCCTCGGCAAGAGCGTGGTGCGGGCGCACGACACGCCGGGCTTCATCGCCAACCGCATCGGCACCTACTGGCTGCAGCGCGGCCTGCTGGAGGCGGTGGATGGCGGCCTCACGGTGGAGGAGGCCGATGCCGCGATGGGCCGCGCGCTGGGCATCCCGAAGACGGGCGTGTTCGGGCTGATGGACCTGGTCGGGCTCGACCTGATGCCGCACATCAACGCCAGCATGAAGGCGTCGCTGCCCGCCGACGACCCGTTCCGGGCGATGCTGCGCGAGATGCCGCTGCTCGACCGCATGATCGAGCAGGGCCTGACCGGCCGAAAGGGGCTCGGCGGCTTCTACCGGATCAACCGCGCGGCGGGGAAGCTGAAGGAATCGATCGGGCTGGAGAGCGGCGAGTATCGGCCCTCGCGCCGCGTCGAGCTACCTGCGGCGCTGGCGAAGGACCCGGCGGCGCTGCTCGCCTCCGACGACCGGCTCGGCGTCTACGCCTGGAAGGTGATGGGCGCCACCCTGGCCTACGCCGCGAGCCTGGTGCCGGCGATCGCCGACGACATCGCCGCCGTGGATGCCGCCATGCGCCTGGGCTTCAACTGGAAGCAGGGCCCGTTCGAGCTGCTCGACCGCATCGGCCCGGCCGCGGTCGCGACCCGGCTGCGGCGCGAGGGAGCGGCCGTGCCGGCGCTGCTGGAACGCGTCGGCGACGGCCGCTTCTACCGCACCGAGGGCGCGGCACTGCTGCAGTTCGGCACCGACGGCGGCTACCATCCGGTGCCGCGCGCCGAGGGTGTGCTGCTGCTCGAGGACATCAAGCGCGCCGGGACGGCGCTGCTGCGCAACGGCGGTGCGGCGGCCTGGGACCTGGGCGACGGCGTCGTCTGCTTCGAGATCACCACCAAGATGAACGCGATGGACGAGCAGGTGCTCGGCCTGCTGGGCAAGACCATCGCCCTGGTGCGCGAGCGGTTCCGCGCACTGGTGCTGTACACCGACGCCGCCAACTTCTCCGCCGGGGCCAACCTGGGCCTGGCCCTGTTCGCCGCCAACATCGCCGCCTGGGGCGAGATCGAGAAGCTGGTCGGCACCGGCCAGCAGGTGTTCAAGTCGCTGAAATACGCGCCGTTCCCGGTGGTCGCGGCGCCGGCCGGCCTGGCACTCGGCGGCGGCTGCGAGCTGGTGCTGCACGCGGACGCGGTGCAGGCGCATGCGGAGCTCTATATCGGCCTGGTCGAGTGCGGCGTCGGGCTGGTGCCGGGCTGGGGCGGCAACGGCGAGATGCTGGCGCGCTGGCAGGAGGTGCGAGGTGCGCCGCACGGTCCGGTGCCGGCGGCGGCGAAGGTGTTCGAGACCGTCAGCACCGCGACCGCCTCGAAATCCGCCGAGCAGGCGAGGAGCCTGCGCTTCCTGCGCGACGGCGACGGCATCACCATGAACCGCGACCGGCTGCTCGCCGACGCCAAGGCGCGGGCATTGTCGATGGTGCAGGACTACGCGGCCCCGACGCCGCCCGAGTTCCGGCTTCCCGGCGCCTCCGGCCGCCTGCTGATGCGCCTGGCGGCCGAGGGTTTCCGCAGGCAGGGCCTGGCGACCGAGTACGACATGACCATATCGGACGCTCTGGCCGAGGTGCTGACCGGAGGCGACGCCGACCTGGTCGACGTCGTGTCGGAGAAGTCGCTGCTGGAACTGGAGCGCCGCGCCTTCCTGCGGCTGATCCGCACCGACCGCAGCCTGGCGCGGATCGAGCACATGCTCGACACCGGCAAGCCGCTGAGAAACTGAGATCGGGGAGTAGAGACCATGCAGACCTACACGGCTCCGCTCCGCGACATGCGCTTCGTGCTGCACGAGCTGCACGACTTCGCCGGCCTCACCGCCCTGCCCGCCTTCAGCGAGCTCGACGCCGACACGGTGGACAGCGTGCTGGAGGAGGCGGGCAAGCTCGCCACCGAGGTGCTGCTGCCGCTGAACGCGAGCGGCGACCTGGAGGGCTGCCGGATCGAGAACGGCGTGGTCCGCACTCCCGCCGGCTTCCGCGAGGCCTACGACCAGTTCCGCAGTTCGGGCTGGAGCGCGCTCGCCGACGACCCAGAGTTCGGCGGCCAGGGGCTGCCGGAGAGCGTCAACAAGCTGGTCGAGGAGATGATCTGCGCGACCAACCTCTCCTTCAGCCTGTATCCCGGCCTGACCCACGGGGCGGTGCAGTCGCTCAAGGAGTTCGGCTCGCCGGAGCTCAAGCAGCTCTATCTGCCGAGGATGATCTCCGGCGAGTGGTCCGGCGCGATGTGCCTGACCGAGGCGCATTGCGGCACCGATCTCGGCATGCTGCGCACCCGCGCGGTGCCGCAGGAGGATGGCAGCTACCGCCTCGACGGGTCGAAGATCTTCATCTCCGCCGGCGACCACGACCTGACCGACAACGTCGTCAGCCTGGTGCTCGCCCGCATGCCCGGCGCGCCGGCCGGGGTGAAGGGCATCAGCCTGTTCCTGGTGCCGAAGTTCCTGGTGCGTGACGATGGCGGGCTCGGTGCGCGCAACGGCATCGTCTGCACCGGGATCGAGCACAAGATGGGGCTGAAGGCCTCCGCCACCTGCCAGATCAGCTTCGAGAACGCCCAAGGCTGGCTGGTGGGCGCGCCCCACAAGGGCATGCAGGCGATGTTCACGATGATGAACGCCGAGCGCCTGGGCGTCGGCATCCAGGGGCTGGGCATCGTCGAGGCGGCCTACCAGAGTGCGGTCGCCTATGCCCGCGACCGGCTGCAGGGACGCTCGCTGGCGGGAGCCAAGCGTCCCGACCTGGCCGCTGACCCGATCATCGTGCATCCCGACGTGCGTCGCATGCTGATGACCATGCGGGTCTACGGCGAGGGCTGCCGCGCCGTCGGCATCTGGGTGGCGCGCGCGATGGACGTGGCGGCGCATGGCGCCAGCCAGGAGGAGCGCGACGAGGCGTCGGACTTCGTGGCGCTGATGACGCCGGTGGTGAAGGCGCTGTTCACCGATCTCGGCTTCGAGGCGGCGAGCCTGGGCGTTCAGGTCTATGGCGGGCACGGCTATATCCGCGAGCACGGCGTCGAGCAGTACGTGCGCGACGCGCGCATCGCCATGCTCTACGAGGGCACCAACGGCATCCAGGCGCTGGACCTGGTCGGGCGGAAGATGCCTGCCCATACCGGCCGCTACCTGCGACGCTTCTTCCACCCGGTCGCGGCGATGATCGCCGAGGGCAAGAAGCAGCCGGGGACGACGAAGCTGGCGGAGTCGCTGGAGCGCGCGTTCGGCGCCCTGCAGTTGGCCACCGCACAGATCGCCAGCGCATCGCTGAAGGATGCCGAGGAGGCCGGTGCCGCGGCGGTCGACTATCTGCGCCTGCTGGGTCTGGTGAGCATGGGTGCGATGTTCGTGCGCTCGGCCGGCATCGCGCAGGCCAGGCAGGCCGACGCGGGTACCGACGCGGGCTTCTACCGCGCCAAGCTCGCTTCGGCGCAGTTCTTCATCGACCGCATCCTGCCGCAGGCGACCGCCTTGTTCCTGGCGATCAAGTCGGGCAAGGCCTCCACCATGGCGCTGGAGGAGGCCGCCTTCTGAGGCCGGCCGATCAAGAGGGTATAGACGACGTGTCCGAGCGTGAGACCATGGAGTTCGACGTCGTCGTGGTCGGCGGCGGACCGGCGGGGCTGTCGGCGGCGATCCGCGTCAAGCAGCTGGCGCCCGAGGCCTCGGTCTGCCTGGTGGAGAAGGGCAGCGAGATCGGCGCCCACATCCTGTCGGGCGCGGTGATCGAGCCGCGCGCGCTCGACGAGCTGATCCCGGACTGGCGCGAGCGCGGCGCGCCGCTGGACACGCCGGCCACCGAGGACCGGATGCTGTACCTCACCGAGACGCGCAGCGTGAAGGTGCCGATGCTGGGCACGGTGATGCCGCACATGAGCAACCACGGCAACTACATCGTCAGCCTGGGCAATGTCTGCCGCTGGCTGGGCGGGCAGGCCGAGGCGCTCGGCGTCGAGATCTATCCGGGCTTCGCCGCCTCGGAGCTGCTGGAGCAGGACGGCCGCATCGTCGGCATCGCCACCGGCGACATGGGCGTCACCCGAGAGGGCGAGCCGGGCCCGAACTTCGCCGCCGGCATGGAGCTGCGCGCGACCTACACGCTGTTCGCCGAGGGCTGCCGCGGCAGCTTGTCCAAGCAGCTGATGAGGCGGTTCAGGCTGCGGGACGGCGTCGATCCGCAGACCTACGGGCTCGGCGTCAAGGAGCTGTGGGAGGTCCCCGCCGACCGGCACCGCCCCGGGCTGGTGCAGCACACCTTCGGCTGGCCGCTCGACCGCGCCACCTATGGCGGCTCGTGGCTGTACCATTTCGGCGAGAACCTGGTCAGCTACGGCTTCGTGGTCGGGCTGGACTACGCCAACACCTGGCTGTCGCCATTCGACGAGATGCAGCGGCTGAAGAACCACAAGGCGATCCGCGAGCACCTGGAGGGCGGCAAGCGGCTCTCCTACGGCGCCCGTGCCCTGTCCGAGGGCGGCCTGCAGTCGATCCCCCGCCTGAGCTTCCCCGGGGGCGCGCTGCTCGGCGACTCCGCGGGCTTCCTCAACGTGCCCAAGATCAAGGGCACCCACAGCGCGATGAAGTCCGGCATGCTCGCCGCCGAGGCGGTGGTCGAGGGACTGCAGGGCGATCGCCCGGCCGAGCCGGCCTCCTACACCGGACGGGTGCGGGCCTCCTGGCTGTGGAACGAGCTGCGCGACGTGCGCAACGTGCGCCCCTCCTTCGCGAAGTTCGGCACCTTCGGCGGCGCGCTCTATTCCGGCATCGACGCTATGATCCTGCGCGGCCGCGCGCCGTGGACGTTCCGGCACCGCCACGCCGACCACGAGGTGCTCGACGACCGCGCGCACTCTGCGCCGATCGTCTACCCGAAGCCGGACGGCAAGCTGACCTTCGACAAGCTGTCCTCGGTGTTCCTGTCCAACACCAACCACGAGGAGGACCAGCCGGTGCATCTGCGCCTGCGCGATCCGCAGCGCTGGCTCGAGGTCAACTGGGAGCGGTTCCGCTCGCCGGAGAGCCGCTACTGCCCGGCGGGCGTCTACGAGGCGGTCAACACCGACGGGCTGGACGAAGGGGCGCCGCGGCTGCAGATCAACGCGCAGAACTGCGTGCACTGCAAGACCTGCGACATCAAGGATCCCACCCAGAACATCGACTGGGCAGCGCCCGAAGGCGGCGGCGGCCCGAACTATCCCGGCGGGATGTAGTTCTTCTCCGCGATCCCAAGGAAATGCGAAGCCCATGAAGCTGCTGGTCCCCGTCAAGCGCGTCGTCGACTACAACGTCAAGGTGCGGGTGAAATCGGACGGCTCCGGCGTCGAGACCGGGGGCGTCAAGATGTCGATGAACCCGTTCGACGAGATCGCGGTCGAGGAGGCGGTGCGGCTGAAGGAGAAGGGGGCGGCGAGCGAGATCGTCGCGGTCTCGATCGGTGCCGCGCAATGCCAGGAGACCCTGCGCACGGCGCTGGCGATGGGGGCGGACCGCGCCATCCTGGTGCTGACCGACACGCCGCCCGAGCCGCTCGCGGTGGCCAAGATCCTCCGCGTGCTGGTCGAGCGCGAGCAGCCGGGGCTGGTAGTGATGGGCAAGCAGGCGATCGACGACGACATGAACGCCACCGGGCAGATGCTGGCAGGCCTGCTCGGCTGGTCGCAGGGCACGTTCGCGAGCAGGGTGGAGCTCTCGGACGGCGTGGCCACGGTGACGCGCGAGGTCGATGGCGGGCTGGAGACGGTGGCGCTGACGCTGCCGGCGATCATCACCACCGACCTGCGCCTGAACGAGCCGCGCTACGCCTCGCTGCCCAACATCATGAAGGCGCGCAAGAAGCCGCTGGACACCCTGACGCCGGCCGAGCTGGGGGTCGACGTGACCCCGCGCCTGGTCACGGTCACGGTGACCGAGCCGCCCTCGCGCAAGGCCGGCATCAAGGTCGGCTCGGTGGCCGAACTGGTGGAGAAGCTGCGACACGAAGCCAAGGTGATCTGACCATGACCGCACTCGTCCTGCTCGACCACGAGGCCGGCCAGATCAAGCAGGCGTCGCGCTCGGCGATCGCCGCCGCGGCAGCACTCGGCGAGGTGCACGTGCTGGTCGCCGGACACGAGGTGGCGGGCCTCGCCGAGGCCGCCTCCAGGATCGCCGGGGTGGCCCGGGTGCTGTGCGCCGATGCCGCCGGCCATGCGGCGGCGCTGGCGGAGCCGCTGGCGGCGCTGCTGGTCTCGCTCGCCGGCCCGTACGACCACCTGCTCGCCGCCGCCACCGCCACCGGCAAGAACGTGATGCCGCGCCTCGCCGCCCTGCTCGACGTGCAGCCGATCAGCGAGATCGTCGCCGTGGTGGACGCCGACAGCTTCGTCCGCCCGATCTATGCCGGCAACGCGCTGGCCACGGTGCGCTCCTCGGATGCCAAGAAGGTGCTGACGGTGCGCGCCGCCGCCTTCGACCCGGCCGCCGCGGAGGGGGGTGCGGCCACCATCGAGGCGGTCACCACGGTCGAACCCGCACCGCTCTCCCGGTTCGTCTCCGCCGAGCTGTCCCGCAGCGAGCGGCCGGAACTGGCCTCGGCGCGGGTGATCGTCTCGGGCGGGCGCGGCATGCAGAACGGCGAGAATTTCCGGCTGCTCGACCCAATCGCGGACGCGCTGGGGGCTGCGATCGGCGCCTCGCGGGCGGCGGTCGATGCCGGCTTCGTGCCGAACGACTACCAGGTCGGGCAGACCGGCAAGATCGTGGCACCCGACCTCTACGTTGCCATCGGCATCTCCGGCGCGATCCAGCACCTCGCCGGCATGAAGGACAGCAAGGTCATCGTCGCGATCAACAAGGACGGCGAGGCGCCGATCTTCCAGGTGGCGGATTATGGCCTGGTCGCCGACCTGTTCCGCGCCGTGCCCGAGTTCGACGCCGAGCTGAAGCGCACCGCCTGATCAGGCCGGCTTTCGCGCCACGATGAGCTGGCTCTTGGGCAGGGCGTCGTCCATCGCCTGCTTCACCGCGATGCCGGCGGGCGTGTCGAGCAGCGCGTCCCAGCTGCGCTCCCAGTGCTCCAGCGCCGGATGGAACGGGGCCTCCAGCTTCACGTCGCAGCTCCAGAACATCGCCCACCACAGCGCCTGGTAGAAGCCGTAGCAGCCGCGGCTCTCGATGCTGAGCCCGGCCGACTGCACCAGGGCGTCGAACTCCTCGCGCTCGAAGATGCGCAGGTGGTTCGGCGGCCGCCAGCACAGCTCGGGCGCCAGACGCTGCTGCAGCCGCTCGGCGGCGGGGTCGGGCACCGTGAGCAGGTAGAGCGCGCCGGGCCGGCCGACGCGAACCAGCTCCGCCATCAGCCGTCCGGGGTCGATCACGTGCTCGAGCACCTCGGTGCAGACGATCCGGGTCGCGAGGTCGTCGGGCAGCGGAATCGGATCGCAGTCGCTAACCAGCGTCTCGATGCGACGCGCGCCAGTGCCCTGCAGGCGGGTGCGCGCGGTGGCGACGCAGCCCGGGTCGATGTCGGCCAGGATCACGTGTGCGCCCAGCCGGGCGCAGAAGGCGGCGTTGCCGCCGTCGCCGCAGCCGGCATCCAGCACCACGTCGTCGGCCCGCACGTCGAAGCCGCGGAACAGCTCGCCGGTGGCGTTCTGGAACCAGCCGCGCAGCTGCGCGTCGCGCAGGCCGATCCCGGCCCCCGGCGGCAGCGCGCCCAGCCCAAGGTCGGGCGCCGGGTCGGGCTGGTGCACGCGGCGCCTGCGGCCCCACCTCACGACGCCAGCCGCCGACGCGTCATCCGCCCGGCGATGGCGGCGCCGTGCCGGCGCAGCGGCTGCTCGACCAGCCGGTGGTTCAGCTCGCTGAGCGACAGCAGCAGCACCAGCGCGGTGACCGCGAAGCAGCGCCAGAAGCTGCCGTCGAACACCGTGCCCGGCGGCGACAGGCGGAACCAGATCTCCCGGGTGGCCGCAAAGGCGGGGATGTGGATCAGGTAGATGCCGTAGGAGCGGCTGCCCAGCCACAGCATCAGGCGACGCGGCAGCAGGCCGGCTGCCAGGTAGTCGCGGTCGTAGCTCGCGACCCACACCAGGACACCGCCGAGAAGCGCGATCAGCCCGATATTGAGGCTCGGGCCGACCACCTGCTCGGTGCCGAGCGCGCCCAGCAGCAGGATCGGCAGCGTCAGCATCACGATGCCGGCGCGGCGGCGGTGCAGCGGCCGCGGCTCGCACAGCCGCCAGGCGGGGGTGTCGCTCCAGAACGCCAGCAGCACGCCGAGCGCCAGCGCGCCGCTTCGCGTCACCATGGTCAGCGGCAGGTGCGGCGCCTGGAACTGCGCCAGCACCACCAGGCCCAGCAGCCAGGGCAGGCGGCGGCGCAACAGGAAGATCAGCAGCGGCAGCGCCAGGTAGAACTGCTCCTCCAGCGACAGGCTCCAGTACGGGAAGGTGGTGCCGTACGGCAGCCGGCCGTAGCCGTCGGCGAGGTGGAAGTTGGCGACGTCCAGCAGGCCCGCGATCATGCTGCGGTAGTTCACCAGGGGCGTGCTGAACAGGCCGCTGCGGTTGAAGGCGATGCTGGCCAGGAACGGGATCAGCAGCCACAGCCAGGCCGACGGCAGCAGACGCCAGGCGCGCCGGGTCCAGAAGGCGAGCGTGTCGTTGAGGAAGTCGAGCCTGCCGCCGTCGCCCGTCGTCATCGGCAGCAGGCTGCGGCCGATGACGAAGCCGGAGATCACGAAGAACAGGTCCACCCCGGGCCAGCCGCGCCAGTACCGGCCGAACGCGTCCAGCGACGGGCTGTGCCAGCCCACCAGGTTGATCGGCAGGTGCTCGATCAGCACCATCACCACCGCGATCCCGCGCAGCAGCTCGATGTCGGCGATGCGCCGGTGCCTGTCGCGGTCCGGGTGCAGCGCCGGCGCGGACGCGGGAGCGCCCGCGAGATGGTTCATTCCGCCGCGTCCACGAACCGCGCGGGCTCGATCCCGAGCACGCTGCGCAGCCGCTGCTCGACCACGGCCTCAGAGCAGTGCCGACGCAGCGACTCGCGGGCGGCCGCCGACATGCGCCCGTAGCGCGCCGGCTCCTCGGTCGCGACCTGGTAGCTCTCGGCGTACGCGGCGACCAGGCTGCCGAAATCGATGCGCCAGCGCAGCGTGCGGTACACCGCCCGCTCATCGTGCGGCCAGCTGCAAGGCTCGCGGCTGCACCGCACCGTGAAGGCGCAGTGCTCGTCGACGTAGTCCGCCATCGCGGTGTTGCGCGGCGCGATCGCCGGCTTGCCGGCCGACATAAACTCCATCAGCGGCAGGCACTGCCCCTCGCCGTGCGAGGCGTTGACCACGAACGTGGTCGCGCACACCAGCGCCTCGTAGGAGTCGTTGTCCAGGAAGCCCGCGATCAGCACCACGCGGCAGCGGAACGGGCGGTGCTTCGACAGGTCCTCCAGCATCGCACTCAGGCTGTGCGCGCTGTCGCGCTGGGTCAGCTTGAACACCAGCGTGGCGTCAGGCCGGTCGCGCAGCGCCCAGATGAAGCCCGCGAGCATGTCGAACCAGTTCTTGCGCATGTCGACCGGGTTGAAGACGGTGGCGTAGACCACGCCGTCGAGCACGACCTCGACCGGTCCCGCCGGTTCGGGCGGCAGCGGCGCATAGCCGACCTCGCGCCGCCGCGGCGAGGCGTAGGTGGCGAGCTCCACCCGGCGGGTGTCGATCACCTGGCCGCGCACCAGCAGGCGACGCTGGCCGCCGCGGGCCGGCCGGTCGCCGAGTGCGGCGAAGCGGTCCCAGACCGGGGCCGGGATCGCGGTGATCGGGAACTCCTCTCCCAGTGCCGCGCGGGTGACGCGCACGCAGTGCTCGCTGTGGGTGATGGCACGGCCGAGGCGGCGCAGCGTGTAGCGCCAGTCGGAGCGCGGATCGCCGTTCCAGTCCTCGTCCGGCAGGCTCTCGAACTCCCAGGCGAATACCGGGATGGTCGGGCAGGCGAGCTCGACCGGGACCTTGTGCGGCGGCTCGAAGCAGAGGAACACGCAGGGCTCGCCGCGCGCCTGGAACTGCCGGTAGAGCACGTCCACCTCGCGCGCCGGATCGCGGGTGAAGATGACCAGCCCGAGCCGCTCGAGCAGGGGACGGAACGCGCGCAGCACGAACCAGTAGCTGTACTCCGCGGTGCCCAGCCTGCCCTCGAGGCTGCCCAGGTCGGTCTCGCTGTAGATGATGACGATCATCGGCCCAGTCCTGGCGAGGGTCCTGGCGAGGGTCCTGGCGAGGGTCCCGGCGCCCGGACCAGGGCACGCTCCAGCTTGTCGCGCACCACGGGCAGCGAGCAGGTCCGCCGCATCGCCTGCCGCGCGGCCTGCGCCATGGCGGCGTAGCGCGCCGCATCCTCGGTGGCGACGCGGTAGCTGTCGCGATAGGCCTGCATCAGCGAGTCCCACTCGAGCCGGTGCCGCATGGTGCGGAACAGGTCGCGCGGATCGTGCGGCCAGACGTTGTATTCGACGCCGGAGCGCAGCACGAAGGCGCAGGCGGGCTCGACGTAGTCGGCCATCGCGGTGTGGTCGGGCGCCAGCGCCGGACGGCCCGCGCTCATGAACTCCATCAGCGGCAGGCACAGGCCCTCGCAGGACGAGCTGTTGACGTAGTAGTCGGTCGCCGCCACCAGCGCCTCGTACTCGGCATCGTCCAGCCAGCCCTGCAGCACCAGCACCCGGCAGCGGAACGGCTGCAGCAGCCGGATCAGGATCGCCAGCGACCCCTCGAAGGCGAAGCGGTCGTGGTGCACCATCTTCAGCACCAGGGTCGCATCCGGCTCGTCGCGGAACGCCCAGCAGAACGCGGTCAGCATGTCGTGCCAGTTCTTGCGGCCGTCTGCCGGGTTGAGCACGCTGGTGTACACCACGCCTCCCAGCCTGACTGACTGCACCGGCTCGACCGGCCGCGGCGGCAGCTTCGGCGCCGGCCGGGGCGGGGGTGCCGGCGGTGGCGCAGGCGGCGGTGGCGGTGGTCGCAGCAGCAGGCGGACGCGGTTGTAGCCGCGGCCCGCGCGCGAGAGTGCGCGGATCGCCGGACGCGGCAGCAGCGGGTCGCGGATCGCCTCGCGATACCAGCGCAGGCCGTAATAGCGCGATACCCCGATGCTGGTGCGCAGCGGCGAGCGCATCGGTGGCGCCGGCGGCGGTGGCTCGGGCACGACGACGGGTGCCGGTTCGGGCTCCGGCGGCGGCGGCACCCAGGGCGGCCGCTCCAGGTAGGGACCGTAGCCGCGACTGTCATAGACGCTGCCGCGTATCCTGATCACGCGGGTGCGGGCAGCGCTGATGCGGCCGTTGCTGATGCGGCCAGTGACGCGGCCGAGGGCGGCGAAGCGTTCCGGCAGCGCCACCGCGACCACGCTGACCGGGAAGTCGGCACCCATCGCCGCGCGCACCGTAGCGGCGGCGTGCTCGGACAGGGTGATCGCACGCCCGTGCGCCGCGAACACGCTGCGCCAGTCGCTGCGCGGATCGCCGTCGAGGGCCTCGTCGGGGATGTTGCTGAACTCCCAGGCGAACACGCAGATCGTGGGACAGCGCAGCCGCACCGGCGCCTTGTGTGGCGGCGTGAAGCAGAGGAACACGCAGTCCCGGCCGGTCCGGCACTCCGCGTCGTAGAGCGCGTCGACCTCGGACGGCTCGCGCACCAGCACGATGCGGCCGAGGCTTTCCAGCGCCGCACGGTATCCGTCCAGCACGAAGAAATAGCTGTAGTCCGGACGCCCGAGCGCGTCGGCGATGCTGTCGCGGTCGAGTTCGGCGTAGAGCATGAAGGTCATCGGGCGGGAGGTGCGGATGTCGCGCACCGCATCCGGCGTGGCTAGCACTGCAGCCTGATCCAAGCCCTGCTCCGGCACCCGAGCGCCTACGCCCGCCAAATCCTCTGCGGCCAGACTACCGGCAGTCCGCTCGGTCCCACAACCCATCGCCGAAGATCCCACGTCGTGCCGCGCCGCTCGCCGCTGCAACACGAATCGGTATCGGAACGTTGCGGACGCGTCGATATCGCGCCAGGTCGACCGGAAGGACCGGTGCGTCGGTGAAGACGCCGAGGTGCCGCGTGTGCAAGGCCGGAGTGGTGGAGCTGAGGGGAATCGAACCCCTGACCTCCTCATTGCGAACGAGGCGCTCTACCAACTGAGCTACAGCCCCGCCTTGCAGGCGGCGGAAAGTAGCCAACGCCAAGGCTAAGTCAAGGGAGGCCCTCGGCGCAGCCCGGCGATCCCGACCCCGCCCGCGCGACATTGCGTGTCCCTCGCCGGCTCGCTAGCTTCCGGCACCGTGCAGCGAGGCGCCTCTTCGTGGTCCTGTCGAGCCTGTTCCAGCTTCTCTTCCTGCTGATCCAGCTGTTCTCCTGGGCGCTGATCCTGTCCTGCGTGTTCAGCATGCTGTTCGCGTTCGGCGTGCTCGACCCGCGCAACCGGATGGTCTGGAACGTCGGCAACTTCCTCAACCGGGTCACCGAGCCGGCGCTGGCGCCGGTGCGCCGCGTCATGCCGAACTTCGGCAACGTCGATCTGTCGCCGCTGGTGGTGCTGCTGCTGATCCGCTACCTGCTGGTGCCGCTGCTGACGGAGGTCGAGATCCGGCTCGCAGGCAGCGGCTTCGGCGTATGAGCGCCAGCTAGATGAGCGGCCGCTACTGGCAGGAGCTGCGCTGGCCCGAGTTCGCTGCCCTGGACGCGGCACACGCGGTCGCGGTGCTGCCGGTGGCGGCGATCGAGCAGCACGGCCCGCATCTGCCGGTCCAGGTCGATGCCTGCATCAACGAGGGGATCCTGCGGCACGCCCTGGGACGGGTGCCGGACGATCTGCAGGTGCTGGCGCTGCCGATGCAGGCGGTCGGCAAGAGCGACGAGCACCTGGCTTTTCCGGGCACCCTGACGCTGGACGCGGAGACCCTCACCCGGGTGTTGATCCAGCTCGGCGAGGGCGTCGCTCGCGCCGGGCTGCGCCGGCTCGTGCTGTTCAACTCGCACGGCGGCAACCCGCAGGTGCTCGACATCGTGGCGCGCACCCTGCGCGTCCGGCACAGGCTGTTCGTGGTCAACCTGATGTGGGCGCGCCTGGGGCTGCCGGACGGGCTGTTCGGGGCGCACGAGCTGACGCACGGCATCCATGGCGGCGACGTGGAGACCTCGGTGATGCTGCATCTGCGTCCCGACCTGGTCGACATGTCGCGCGCCCGGAACTTCGTGCCCTGGACGGTGGCGATGGCGGATCGCTTCGCTCTGCTGACCGCGGAGGGCCGGATCGGCTTTGGCTGGCAGACCCAGGACCTGCACCGCGCCGGCGCCTGCGGCGACGCCGGCGCCGCCACCGCCGAGAAGGGCGAACGGGTGGTGGCGCACGCATCCGAACGGCTGATCGCGCTGCTGCGCGAAGTGGCGCATTATCCTCTCGAGGCGCTGCGCGACGATATCGACGCGGAGGCCTGAGCAGCCGAGCTCCGAGTTCGAGGACGTGAAGGTCGGGATCCGGGCCTGGAGATTTGACTTTACCCTTCCGGCGGCACCTGCTTCCCTCTGTTGCAACAGGATCGGCCGCACGGTCAGGGACGGGAGAGGCAGGATCGGCCGGACGCGAACGCCCCGGACCCAAGCGCCGACATCGCCGCGGGAGACCAAGATCATGTCGCATACCGTCTCGTCCGGCTGCACCCCGCCATGAGCCCTCCCGATCTCGTCGCGGCCGACGCACCGGCGGTGGTGCCGTCGAGGAGCGGGCCCGGGATCGCCATCGTCGGCGCCGGCTTCAGCGGCACGCTGCTGGCGCTGCACCTGTTGCAGCGCGTGCCGCCGCAGACCCGCGTGGTGCTGATCGAGCGCAACGCCCAATTCGGCCGCGGCCCGGCCTATTCCACCGGCAACTCGTCGCACCTGCTCAACGTGCCCGCCGGCAAGATGAGCGCGTTCCACTCGCGGCCGGCCGACTTCCTGCACTGGCTGCAGGGCCTGCCCGCGGAGGAGCTGTGCGGCCTCGATGCCGCCGCCTCCAGCTTCGTGCCGCGCCGCATGTTCGGCCGCTACGTGCGTCACCTGCTCAACCTCGAGATGAAGACCCCGGAGCGGCGCGACCAGCTCGAGCTGGTGCGCGGCGACGTCACCGACATCGCGACCAACGGCGGCGGCCTCACCCTGACGCTGGACCGCAACCGCACCATAGAGGTCGATCGCGCGGTGCTGGCGATCGGCAACTTCCCGCCGGCGCCGCCGCCGGTGGCCGACATCTCCTTCTACGACACGCCGCTGTACCGTGCCGATCCCTGGGCGCCCGACACCCTGACCGAGCTCGACCCGGCGCTGCCGGTGCTGCTGATCGGCACCGGCCTGACCACGATCGACACCGTGATCTCGCTGCTCGACCAGGGCCATCGCGGGCCGATCACCGCGCTGTCGCGTCGCGGGCTGCTGCCGCATCGGCACGCCGCCCGCCCGCCCGCGGTGGACATGCCCGAGACCGACGCCTTTCCCACCCGGGTGAACGAACTCGCCCGCGCGCTGCGGGAAGGCAGCCAGCGCGCGCGCGCGGCCGGCGGCAGCTGGCACGCGGTGATCGACGAGCTGCGTCCGATCACCACCGAGCTGTGGCAGGCGATGTCGCATCGCGACCGGGCGCGGTTCCTGCGTCACATGCGCCCCTGGTGGGACGTGCATCGCCACCGCGTCTCCGGCCCGGTCGCCGAGCGCATCCAATGCGCCCGCGACAGCGGCCAGCTGCGCATACGCGCCGGGCGCATACGAGAGTACCGCCCGCGCGATGACGGGCTGGTCGACATCGTGTTCCGTCCACGCTTCGGCGACGGGCTGGACGCGGTGAGCGCCGGCCGGGTGATCAACTGCGCCGGCCCGGATGCCGACTACAGCCGCATCCGCGATCCGCTGGTGCGATGCCTGCTGGCCAAGGGGATGGTGCGCCCCGACAGCCTCTGCCTCGGCCTCGATGTCACCGCCAACTGCGCCCTGCTCGGCCGCGACGGCTCGATCTCGCGCCGGCTGTTCGCGGTGGGACCGGTCACCAAGGGCACGTTCTGGGAGATGACGGCGGTGCCGGACATACGCCAGCAGGCGGAGTTCCTCGCCGGCCAGCTCGCCTCGCTGATCAAGCCGCCGCGTCCGGTGGCGATCGCCGCCGCGGTGACGATCGCGGCACCGAGGCCGGTGATCGGCCAGGTGGCGTGAGGGGCGTCTACACGTTCGCTTGATCTGCGTGCTTGCTTCGGCGCCGGCAAGTCGCTAGATACCGCTGCGGCGCGCCGCGCGTGCCGTATCTGTTCCCTAGAGAGGGTCTTCCTGGCGCGGACGGGATGCCGCACCGGAAGTCGACACGCACGCAGCCACCCAGGACATGACCGACCTCCGGTCGGTTCCTGCGCCAGCCGGCGGTTCCGCCCTCTCCATCGTCACTCCTCTATTCTTCGACCTTCGAGGCCGGGCCCGCGTCGAGCGGATGGCCCTCGCCTTACCCTGGCGCCAGGAGGCGCCCCGAATGACAAGCTTCGCCGACCTCAAGCTCTCCGAACCGTTGCTGCGCGCCCTCGCCGAAGAGGGCTACACCACGCCGACCCCGATCCAGGCGGGCGCGATCCCGCATCTGATGCATGGCCGCGACCTGCTCGGCCTGGCGCAGACCGGCACCGGCAAGACCGCCGCCTTCGCGCTGCCGATCCTGCACCGGCTTTCCACCCACCGTCATCCTGCCGCCCCGCGCGGCGCCCGCGTGCTGGTGCTGGCGCCGACCCGCGAGCTCGCCTCGCAGATCGATGCCAGTTTCGTCACCTACGCCCGCCACATGCGTCTGTCACACACCGTGGTGTTCGGCGGCGTCGGCCAGGGCCGTCAGGTCGACGCCATGCGACGCGGCGTCGACGTGCTGGTGGCCGCACCCGGCCGCCTGCTCGACCTGATCGGCCAGGGTCACATCGACCTCTCCTCGGTCGAGGTGCTGGTGCTCGACGAGGCGGACCGCATGCTCGACATGGGCTTCGTGCGCGACATCCGACGCGTGGTCTCGATGCTGCCGCGCGAGCGCCAGACCCTGCTGTTCTCCGCGACCATGCCGAAGAGCATCGCCGAGCTCGCCGACGGCCTGCTGCGCGACCCGGCGAAGGTGGAGGTGACGCCGCCCTCGACCACGGTGGACCGCATCCGCCAGGCGGTGATGTTCGTCGACGAGGCGAACAAGAAGGCGGCGATGCTGATGCTGCTGCAGTCGCCGAAGGTGGTGCGCGCCATCGTCTTCACGCTGATGAAGCACGAGGCCAACAAGGTGGTGGAGTTCCTGGCCCGCGCCGGCATCTCCGCCGAGGCGATCCACGGCAACAAGTCGCAGGGGGCGCGCGAGCGCGCGATGGCCGGCTTCCGCGACGGCAGCATCAAGGTGCTGGTCGCCACCGACATCGCCGCCCGCGGCATCGACGTCGACGACATCAGCCACGTGTTCAACTACGACCTGCCCAACGTGCCGGAGACCTACGTGCACCGCATCGGTCGCACCGCCCGTGCCGGCGCCGAGGGCTGGGCGGTGTCGCTGTGCGACGCCGAGCAGCGCGCCTGGCTGCGCGACATCGAGCGCGAGATCGGCCAGTCGATCCCGGTGTTCGCCGACCATCCGCATCACTCGGAGGCCGCCCGCAACTCGACGCAGCGCCCGCCGGTGCTGGGTGGCGGTGGAGGCGGACGACGCCAGGGCGGACACGGCGGCGGCGGCGGTCAGGGGCGCCAGGCCGGACGCGGCCGTCCGGGAACCCGTCGCGCAGCGTGATAACAGTTTCTTGTGCGCCGCAACAAACTGATTGACTCTCGATCGAGGGACGGCCATTCTTCTCCTCGCGGCGCTGCTTAGGCGCGCCGCATCTTGGACGTTTCCTCCCTAAACTTGGGCGGCGCCTCGTGCGCCGCCTTTTTTTTGCGCGGATGCGCGGTCGTCTACGGAAGAAGAAGGCCAACGGCTCCGCCCTTGACCCGCTGGGGCCGGCGGCCCCAGACCCGATGAAATGGGTTTCAAAGACTCGGCGTTTGACGGGGTCAAGGGGCAAAGCCCCTTGCCTTCCTGCCCGCGAGGGCAGGTCAGGGATGCGCGCTCGCGGGGGTCGCGGGGGTCAGGAACGGACGCGGCGTCAGCTCCGGGGTGGTCGCCGGCTTGGCGGCGCCGTTGGGTCCCGCGCTCGCGTACCAGTCCGGCACGGTCGCCCGATGATCGTCGCGTATCGCCTGCGCCTGGCTGTCGCGGAGCTGCCGCCACAGGCTGCGGAAGGTGGCGTATGGGTCGAGTGCGTCGGCCTTGACCTGCTGGATGTCCTTGAGGTGCCGCGAGGTCTGGTCGAGCGCGCCGAGCACCGCCTGCGACCAGCCCAGGCTGTTGGAGCCGTCGAAGGACAGCCACGTGAACGGGCTGCTCGCCGCGTCGAGGCCCCGCCCGACCCCGTCGCGCAGGCCGGAGGGCCCGTACAGTGGCAGGTAGAGATAGGGGCCGGCCGGCAGGCCCCAGATCGCCAGCGTCAGCCCGCCATCGGCGTCGTGGTCTGGGTAGCCGACCCTCCTCGCCACGTCGAAGATGCCGCCCACCCCCAGCGTGGTGTTGATGGCGAAGCGCATGAAGGTGTCGCCGGCGCGCCGCGGCTTGGTCTCGAGCACGTCGTTCACGAACTGCACCGGCTGGCCGATATTGTTCAGCAGGTTGTGGATGCCGCCGCGCACCGGCCGCGGCACGGCGGCGTTGTAGCCTCGTGCCGCCGGCGCCAGCACGTAGGTCAGGGCGCCGTCATTGACCCGGTAGAAGAACCGGTTGGTCGGCTCGAACGGGTCGTTGGTGGCCTTGAAGTCCGCCACCGCCTCGGCATCGCTCGCCGGCGGCGGCGTGGCGCAGCCGGTCGGCAGCACCAGGAGCGGAAGCAGCGCGAGCGGCGTCCGCAGGCTTCCCAGGATGGCTCGTGACCTCAGGCGCATGGCTACTCCCTCTCCGACCCGCGGCCGAGACACTTCCATATGAGCATGGCACGCCGCGTGCCCGTGCGGAGACCCCGTTCCGGTGCGGCTCAGACGCGGAAGACGTAGACCTCGCCCGGAGCGCGCTCGATGTCCGGCGGGAAGGCGGCCCGCTTCTCGGCGAAGTAGCGCGCGCGATGGTCGCCTTCGGCCGCCAGGTTGTAGGTGAGGTAGAGCACCCGGCGGGCGGCATCGGTCAGGTTCGGCTTGCTCGCGTGCGGCACGAAGCTGTCGAAGAAGATCACGTCGCCAGGCTGCGTCGGCACCGCCACCAGCCCGAGCGCGTCCTCGTCCAGCGGCGCCCACTCGGCACCGAGCAGCTGCCGGCTGCGCGGCGCGGTCCCGATCTCCAGGCAGCCATTCGCGGTCGTCGCCGCGTCGATCGTCACCAGCGCGGTGACGAACAGCGGCGCGTAGCGGGTCCACCCGGCGGCCTGGTCCTGGTGCGCCTTGAAGCCGTCGCCGCCCGGGTACTTGAAGTTGATCTTGTCCTTGAACAGCACGGTCTCGCCGCCCATCAGCCGCTCCAGCCAGCGCGACAGGGCTCCGTGCCGCGCCACGCGGTCCATCGGCTGGTGATGGCTGCAGAAATCCTCGATGCGCTGCACCACCCGCCGGCCCGGCACCAGCAGGCTGTCCTCGCGATAGACCATCTGGCCGCCGGCGACCTCGGGGCTGGCCGCGATCTCGTCGGTCCAGCCGATCAGCGCGCGGGTCTCGTCGGGGTCGAAGAAGCCGGGCACCACCAGGGTGCCGGTCTGATGCATCGCCGCGATCTCGGCCTGATCGGGCAGGCGCGCCGCCGGTCCGGACGGAGCCGGAAATGCGTCGGCCGGCACGGCCGGTGCGCGGGGGGAGATGCCGGGGGACGTCATCGTCATGCCGCGAGCCTCGGCAGCAGCGCCTGGGCGCGCTCGACATCCTCGATGAAGTCGATCTCCGTCCAGGGCAGCCCGCTGACGTCCTCGAAGCCGAACGACGCCGCAGTGTCGCCGTCGCGGATCAGGCTGCGGATCGGCGCCTCGTACTCGGCGGCCTGCATTCCGGCCTCGACCAGGTCTCGCACCAGGGCCGCGAGCCGCGCCGCCATTCCCGGCGCCAGCCGGAAGAAGCCGACCGACTCGCCGTGCCAGTCTCCCGCCACCTCCGGCTGCTTGGCGAAATCCACGATCCGCGACTCGCCGCGAACGCAGATCTTGACCGGCTCGTCGCCGGGCTCGATCGTGCGGTCGAGCAGCAGCACGTTGTCATGCGCACTGCGCATCAGCCGCTCCAGCAGGCGGCGGTCGTACAGCACGTCGGCGTCCATCAGCAGCACCGGAGCGCCGGAGCGCAGCACCGCGGCGGCCCGGTCGAGCGACACCGCGCTGCCCTGCCGCCAGTGCGGGTTGTCGATGAGCCTGACGGCGTCCGCGCGGCCGAGTCGCGCCAGCTCGGCCTCGATCGCCTCGCGCCGGTAGCCGACCACCAGGGTGACCGGGCCCGCACCCGCCTGTTCGAGCAGCTCGAGATGCCGCTGCAGCAGCGACTTGCCGCCGAACTCGAGCAGCACCTTGGGACGCGCCTCGCCGCCGAGCCGATGGCCGCGCCCGGCGGCCAGTATGACGGTCTGCGGCGCGGGCGCCGGGGCAGCTGAGGTCATTTTTGATGTAGCCGAGATGACAGGTTTGGTGCAGTTCTCACGCGGTCTGATGACATATTGGCGAGGATACGGCAAATTGACCATGGTGGCTGCACAGGGGCGAGACAGAGTCCGCGGCCCCGGCGAGGTCGGCGCCGAGCCGGAGCCGGGCTTCGACGGGCGCGAGAACCTCGCCTCCGGACGCAGCCGTTTCGCGCGGCTGCGGGCGCTCATCGAGGATCCCGACCTCAGCTTCCTCATGGAGGCGCATAGCGGCCTCTCCGCCAAGCTGGTGGAGGAGGCAGGGTTCGCCGGCGTCTGGGCGTCCGGCCTGTCGATGTCTGCCTCGCTCGGCCTGCGCGACAACAACGAGGCCTCCTGGACCCAGGTGCTGGAGCAGGCCGAGTACATGGCCGACGCCACCAGCCTGCCGATCCTGCTCGACGGCGACACCGGCTACGGCAACTTCAACAATGTCCGCCGCCTGGTGCGCAAGCTGTGCGAGCGCGGCATCGCCGGGGTGTGCATCGAGGACAAGCTGTTCCCGAAGACCAACTCCTTCATCGGCGAGGCGCAGCCGCTCGCCGACCTAGACGAGTTCTGCGGCCGCCTGCGCGCCGCCAAGGACGCCCAGCCGGAGGACGACTTCGTGCTGGTGGCGCGGGTCGAGGCGCTGATCTCCGGCCACTCGATGGACGAGGCGCTGCGTCGGGCCGAAGCCTACCGGGCGGCCGGCGCGGACGCGATCCTTATCCACTCCAAGAAGCGCCACGCCGGCGAGATCCTGGGCTTCATGGAGCGCTGGGGCGACCGCGGCCCGGTGGTGATCGTGCCGACCATGTACTATGCGACGCCGACCGACATGTTCCGGCACGCCGGCGTCTCGACGGTGATCTGGGCCAACCACATGGTGCGTTCCTCGATCACCGCGATGCGCGAGACCGCCGCGCGCATCCACCGCGAGCAGAGCCTGCGCGGGATCGAGCCGGAGGTCGCCTCGGTGAAGGAGATCTTCACGCTGACCGACAACGACGAGCTGGAGGCGGCGGCTCAGCGCTACCTGCCCGCCGCCTCGCTGCCGGCCTTCCCGGTGCCGCAGCCGCGGCGCGCGGTGCGCGGCATCGTGCTGGCCGCCTCGCACGGCGAGGCGCTCGGGGCCTACACCGCCGACAAGCCGAAATGCATGGTCGACCTGCGCGGTCGGCCGCTGCTCGGCCACCTGCTCGACACGCTGCGCCGCGGCGGCGTGCATGAGCTGAGCGTGGTGCGCGGCTACCGCAAGGACGCGATCAGCGCGGAGCGCATCGGGCTCGCCGGCGTCACCCTGCTCGACAACGACGACCACGCCAGCACCGGCGAGGTCGCCTCGCTGCTGCGCGCCGTCGACGCGCTGCACGGCGAGACCGTGATCGTCTACGGCGACGTGCTGTTCCGTCGCTACATCCTGGACGCGCTGCTCGCGGTGCAGGCCGACATCGTCATCGCCGTCGACGCGCTGAGCCAGCGGGCCGCCGGCGCCGGCAGCCGGCACCTGCCGAACCCGCGCGACCTGGTCACCGCGGACAAGCCGTTCTCGGCGAGCTACCTGGATGACGGTGCCGCCCGGCTGCTCGGCATCGGCGACGGCGCCGGCGCCGGCGCCGGCGCTGAAGCTGGAGCCGTCGCCGTCGCCGACGGGGAATGGATCGGCCTGATGCGGCTGAGCCCGCACGGCGCCGTGCTGGTGCGCGACGAACTGGCGCGCATGCAGGCCGAAGGCATCGCCGCCAGTGCCGACCTGCCGGCGCTGCTGTCGCGGCTGCGGCTGCGCCATCCGGTGGCGGTGCACTACATCACCGGCCACTGGCTCGACGTCGACACCATCACCGACCTCGCCGAGGCGCGGAACTTCTCCTGATCGAGCCGGCCCGCAGGGCAGGATCGGCACCGCGCCATGCCTCCAGAGAGAGACCGCAGCATGAACTATCCCGCAGCCTCCCGCATCGCCGCTCTGCTGCTGGCACCGATCCTGGGTGCCGCGGCCGCGGCCGGCAGCGCCGGTGCCGCGCCGGCAGGTCCGACGGTCGCCGCCACCCCCTCGACGACCATGCCGGCGGCACCGGGGGCGGCGCCGGCGCTGCCCAAGGAGGTCTCGGCCAAGGTGGAGCAGCGCATCCGCCAGCTGCACGGCCAGCTCGGCATCACGCCGGCGCAGCAGCCGCAGTGGGAGCAGTTCGCGCAGGTGATGCGCGACAACGCCGCCCAGATCAGCCAGGCCTCGGCAGACCGCATCGCCCGGGTGAAGGCGCTGAATGCCGCCGACAACATGCAGTCCTACGCGCAGCTCGCGCAGGTGCACGCGACCGACATGCAGAAGCTCGCGAGCGCGTTCCAGTCGCTGTACGCGTCGTTCCCGGAGGCGCAGAAGCAGGTGGCGGACAGCGTGTTCCGCAAGGGCAACGCGATCGCGCCGCGCCACCGCGAATGAGGCGGCGCGTCCCGCCGGCGGCACCCGGGTCCGGCCGGTGATCGAGGCGCAGGGCTTCATCGATGCTGCGGCGTCACGCGGGCTCGATTTCTGGTCGGGCGTGCCCTGCTCGTTCCTGACCCCGCTGATCAACCGCGTCGCCAGCGGCGGCGCCGGGACGCAGAACGCGCCGCACTACGTGGGTGCGGCGAGCGAGGGCGAGGCGGTCGCGATCGCCTCCGGTGCCTGGCTCGGCGGCCGCGGCGGCGTGGTGATCTGCCAGAACTCTGGGCTGGGCAACGCGGTCAACCCGCTGACGTCGCTCAACCATCCGTTCCGCATCCCGCTGCTGCTGATCGTGACCTGGCGCGGCCAGCCGGGCCTGCCGGACGAGCCGCAGCACGTGCTGATGGGCCGTATCACCCAGGACCTGCTCGGCCTCTGCGAGGTGCCGAACCGGCCGTTCCCGCGCGAGCCGGAGGCGATCGGCGCCGCGCTGGATGCCGCGGCCGCGCACTTCGACGCCGACAGCCTGCCCTTCGCCCTGGTGATGCAGCAGGACAGCGTCGCCGAGGAGACGCTGTCGGAGCCGCAGCCGCCGACGCGACCGCGCGGTCTGCGTCACGATCTGCGCCGGCACGGCGAGTGTCCGGCCCGGGCGAGCCTGCTCGAGCGCATGCTGGCGCTGCTGCCGGAGCGCGCCGCGGTGATCGCGACCACCGGCAAGAGCGGGCGCGAACTGTTCACCCTGTCGGACCGCCCGCAGCACCTGTACCAGGTGGGCTCGATGGGAGGAGCGTCCGGCATGGCGCTCGGCGTCGCGCTGACGGTGCCGCAGCGACCGGTCGTGGTGCTCGACGGCGACGGCGCCGCGCTGATGAAACTCGGCAGCCTCGCCACCATCGGCGCCCGGGCGCCGCGCAACCTGCTGCACCTGCTGCTGGATAACGGCGTGCACGACAGCACCGGCGGCCAGGCGACGGTATCTGCGAGCGTCGACTTCGCCGAGGTGGCGCTGGCCTGCGGCTATCGCGCGGCCTGGTCGGTGGATGACGAGGCCGGCTTCGAGCAGGCACTGGCCGCAGCCCTGGCGCAGCAGGGGCCGGTCATGCTGCACGCCCGCATCCGTCCCGGCTCGATGCAGGCGCTCGGCCGGCCGACGGTGGCGCCGCACGAGGTGGCGCGCCGCTTCCGCGAGTTCCTGCCCGGCTGAACTCCGCCGGACCGGTCGGCGACCCGGGGTCGCTACCTCCCGTGCCCGCCGCCGCCGCCGTGGCCCCCGCCACCGCCACCGCCGCCACGACCCCCGCCGCCACCGTGGAAGCCTCCGCCGCCCGCGCGCACACCGCCCCTCGCCCCACCGGGAATGCCCGGGACCGGCCGGCCGAAGCCGCGCCCGCCACCGTCGCGATACGGTCCGACCCGGTAGCCGCCGCCCCAGGCGCCGTAGTCGCCGCCGGCGGTGTCGTAGTACTGGCCGCCATAGCCGTCATAGCCGGGGCCGACGACGCAGCCGCTCAGCGGCACCGTCAGCACGCTGAGCGTGAGCGCCAGCAGCGTCACGCGTCGCAGGGAGAGGCTCATCTCGATTCCCCCGCGGAGACGTCGGTCCGCCATTCGAGCAGCCCGAACAGTGCTCCCTGCGGATCGGCGACCAGGGCGATCTTGCCGCCGTGGCGGTCGAGCTGCGGCGGCAGCAGCACGCGGCCGCCGCTCGCGGTGACCTTCGCCGCCATCGCCGCCGCGTCCTCGACCCGCACGTAGCTCACCCAGCGTGGATGCGCATTCGGGCGGCTCGGCGGGATCGGGTTGACGCTGGCGCGCGCGTAGCTTTCCGAAGCTAGGATCAGGTGCCGCGCGTCCTGCGCGTCCGGCAGGTTGAAGACATCATAGCCGAACAGGGACTTGTAGAAGGCGGCGTCCGCATCCGGATCGGTGGTGATCAGCGAGCTCCAGATCCACTCCCCCGGCTCCGCCAGCAGGTCGGGCGGATCGCCGCTGCCGGATGCGAGGATCGCGAATACCGCGCCCTGCGGATCGGCGAGTATGGCCTCTTGACCAAGATTGGCGATGCGGTGCGGCTCGAACAGCAGCTTGGCGCCGGACTGCGTCGCCAGGGCGGCCGCCTTGTCCGCGTCGTCGGCGGCCATGAAGGTGAGCCAGGCCGGCCGACGGCCCGCCGGGATCGGCCGCTGCACGATGCCGGCCACCACGCGACCGCTCACGGAAGCCTGGGTGAACCGGTTCACGCCGCCGCCGGCATCCTGGAAGCTCCAGCCGAACAGGCCGCCATAGAACCGCTTGGCGGCGTCGAGGTCCGGGGTGACCAGCTCGGCGAACACCACCTTGCCGCGGTGATGCTCCATGCTCGGAGGGTTGACCAGCGCCGGCAGGTCGGACGGCGCGGCCCTGGCGGGTACCGCGAAGATCGTGCTGCCGATCGCGGCGCCCAGCCATACGCTCAGGCCGCCGCCGAGCAGCAGCGTGCGCCGCAATCCGCCGCGGTGGCGCCGGGGCGTATCACCCGGCATCGGTCGTTCTGGCACCACTATCCTCCTGTGCGGCGTAGCGCGATCACGTCGTAGCCCTGGCGCGCGATCAAGGGCGGGCCGCCTAGCCCGAAGCGGCGCGGCCCTGCCGGTCTAGCAGCTGGAAATCCTCGTCGGACAGCGCGACGCCGGCCGCGCGCACGTTGTCCTCGAGATGCCGTGGATCGCCGGTGCCGGGGATCGGCAGCATCACCTTCGACCGCTTGAGCACCCAGGCCAGCGCCACCTGTCCGGTCGAGACGCCGAGACGCTCGGCGATGGCGTTGAGATCGGAGTGCGGCGCGGCCAGGGCGCCCGCCGCCAGCGGCGCCCACGGGATGAAGCCGATGCCGTTCGCCTCGCAGTAGTCGAGCACCGCCTCGTTCTTGCGGTTGACCAGGTTGTACTGGCTCTGCACCGTCACCACCGGGAAATGCTTCCCGGCGGCCTCGATCTCCTCGACGCTGACCTCGCTGAGGCCGACGTGACGGATCAGCCCCTCCTGCTGCATTGCCGCGATGACGCCGAACTGCTCCTCGCGCGGCACCGCCGGGTCGATCCGGTGCAGCTGCCAGAGGTCGATGCGCTCCACCTGCAGACGACGCAGGCTCATCAGCACGCATTGCCGGAGATATTCCGGGCGTCCCAGTGGCCGCCAGACATTCGGTCCGTGCCGGGTAAGGCCGCCCTTGGTGGCGACGATCAGGCCCGCATAGGGATGCAGCACCTCGCGGATCAGGTCCTCGCTGACGAACGGCCCGTAGCTGTCGGCGGTGTCGATGAAGTCGATGCCGAGCCCGGGGATGCGTCGCAGCGTCTCTCGCGCCGCCTGCGGGTCCTTGGGCTGCTCCCAGATGCCGGCGCCGGTGATGCGCATGGCGCCGAAGCCGAGCCGGTTGATGGCGATGTCGCCGCCGATCGTGAAGCGACCGGCAGCGCTGGCGTCGTCTCTTGCCATGCGGTGCTCTCCTGGGCCTGCGGCGGACGGTAGGGCGGCCGCAGAGGCTGACGCATCGCGCCGCGGAAGGTTGCGAGCAGGACCCGGGATCGGCCGCCTCGAACGGCTAGAGCTCGACCTGCCGCCCGATCTCGAGGAAGCGCTGGCGCGGCAGCGCGAAGCGGTCCGGGACGCGCACCGCGTTGCGATACAGGAAGCCGAACAGCATGCGCCGCCAGGCGAACATCCTGGGATGGTCGAGGCTCCGGGTCACGTCGTCGTGCGCTGCCACGAACAGCACGTGGTCGAGATCGAGGTCGCAGCCCTGGTCGCGCGCCTGCTGCACCGCGAGCAGCAGGTTCGGCACCTCGACGAAGCCGAAATGCACCTCGACGAACCAGAACCCCTCCATCACCTCGCGTACCTTGACCCGCGCCCCGGCGGCCACGCGGGCGACGGGGTCGAACTTCACGTAGAGGGTCGCGAGCCGCGCCGGCAGCGCCCCGAACAGGTCGATGTGGCGGGCCATCAGCGGCGACACCACGCTGTCGCCGCGGCTCAGGAACACGGCACTTCCCGGCGTGCGCGGCAGCGCGCCGTGGCGCAGCGCCTCGAGCACCTCGTCCTCGCGTCCGGCCCGCGCCAGGGTGCTGCGCACCAGCAGGACGCCGCGATGCCAGGTCACCATGATGACGAACAGGGCCGAGCCGAACAGCAGCGGCACGTAGCCGCCCTGCAGGATCTTCAGCAGGTTGGCGCAGAAGAAGGCGATGTCGACGAACAGGAAGCCGGCCGCGGTTGCCAGCGCCGCGGCGAGCGGCCACTTCCAGCGCTCGCGCATCACGTCGAACAGCAGCAGTGTGGTCAGCAGCATCGTGGTCGAGACCGCGGTGCCGAACGCGCCGGCGAGGCGCGCGGAGCTGCCGAAGCTGACGGTGATCGCGATCGTCGCCACCATCATCACCCAGTTCACCAGCGGCACGTAGATCTGCCCGTATTCGGCGTCCGAGGTCTGGCGGATGATCAGGCCGGGGAACCAGCCGAGCTGCATCGCCTGCCGGGTGAGCGAGAACGAGCCGGTGATGATCGCCTGGCTGGCGATGATGGTGGCCAGCGTCGCCAGGATCACCAGCGGATAGACCCCCCAGTGCGGCACCTCGGAGAAGAACGGGTTGGCGGCGAGCTTCGGGTCGCGCAGCAGCTGCGCCGCCTGGCCAGCATAGTTGAGCAGCAGTGCCGGCAGCACCACCGCGGTCCAGGCGACGCGCACCGGCCGCCGGCCCAGGTGCCCCATGTCGGCGTAGAGCGCCTCGCCGCCGGTCAACGCCAGGAACACGCCGCCCAGCACGACGAAGCTGCCCCAGCCGTGATGCACCAGGAAGCCGAGGCCGAGCAGCGGGTTGAACGCGGCGACCACCCTCGGGCTGCGCAGGATCGCGATCACGCCGAGGGTGGCGATCACCGCGAACCAGAGCAGCATGACCGGCCCGAACAGGCGGCTGAGCCTGGCGGTGCCGAACGGCTGCATCGCGAACAAGCCGATCAGGATCGCCACCGCGAGCGGCACCACGTAGGGCTTGAACACGGTGGTGGCGACGTCCAGCCCTTCCAGCGCGCCCAGCACCGAGATCGAGGGCGTGATGATGCCGTCGCCGTAGATCAGCGCCGCACCGAACAGGCCGGCGGCGATCAGCAGCTTGCCGCGGCTGAGCAGAGCGCCCTCGAAGGACCTGTCGAGCAGCGACATCAGGGCAAGGATGCCGCCCTCGCCGTGGTTGTCGGCGCGCATCACGACCAGGCAGTACTTGATCGAGATCGTGACGATCAGCGCCCAGACGATCAGCGACAGGCTGCCGAGCGCCACGTCGGCGCTGATCTTGCCGCCGGCATCGCCGACCACGGTCTGGAAGGTGTAGAGCGGGCTGGTGCCGAGATCGCCGTAGACGATGCCGAGCGCCGCCAGGGCCGGTCCGGCGAGAGCGCGTCGCGCCGGTGCCGTCTCGTGCTGCGACATCGGCGACGTCCTTCGCTGACGGAGGCGCTCTTTGGGGCGGCGGCCGAGGCCGCGGCGGTCAGACGGTCGCGGTCTTCACCCGGCCGCGCCGACGCGACTCGCTGGCCGGCTCCGCCTTGCGCCCCAGCCCGATCTCCTTGGCGAGGTCGCTGCGCCGCTCGGCGTAGGAGGGTGCGACCATCGGGTAGTCGCGCGGCAGGCCCCAGCGCTCGCGATACTGGTCCGGCGTCATGTTGTAGGAGCTCTGCAGGTGCCGCTTCAGCATCTTGAGCTTCTTGCCGTCCTCGAGGCAGACGATGTAGTCCGGGTAGACGCTCTTCTTGATCGGTACCGCCGGCACCGGCTTCTCCGCGGCGGCGGCCTCGCTGACGCCGCCCTTCAGGCCGCTCAGCGCCTTGTAGACCTCCTGGATCAGCGCCGGCAGGGCCGCGGCTTCCACCGTGTTGTTCGAAACGTGTGCGCTGACGATCTGTGCTGCCAGCTCCAGTGGCCCGACGGCGTTGTCTGTCATCAAGATAAACCTGTCACTCTTTCTTGCGGATATAGCTGCGCCCCGCTGTCTTAACAATCACCGCGCCGGTTCAATCTCCGTCTTTCTTCCGATCCTGCCTCTTCCATGCTTGCGCAGCCCGATGGCTGCTTGACATCGACCCCGCCCGCGATCACACGGCAGAGAAAAGGCAGGTACGATGCCGCGTCTCGATATCGCCGTGCGTGGGTTGTTCGCGACGCCGGTCGCGGCGGTGGCGTTGCCCGACATGGCCGCGCGCAACCTCGAACTTTCCGGGATCATCCTGCGCCGGCGCGCCGAGACGGCGGGGGTGCAGGCCTCCAACGCCGGCGGCTGGCACTCCGACCGCGCGATCGCCGAGTGGGGCGGGGCGCATGTCGACCATGTGCTGACCCTGGCGCGGCAGATGGCGAACCAGCTCACCGCGGACCGGCAGGGACACCGGATCAGCCCGAAATGGACGATGCAGGCCTGGGCCAACGTCAACGGACCAGGTGACGGCAACATCAGCCACTACCATCCGGGCAGTTTCTGGTCCGGCACGTACTACGTCGACGACGGCGGCTGCGGCGACGATCCGGCGCTGGGCGGCGAGTTCGAGATGCTCGACCCGCGCGGCCCGGGTCCGGGCATGTACGCCCCGGCACTTCGTTTCGCCGGCGAGGACGGCGCCTCCGCCGGTGCCGGCGAGACGATACGTCCCAAGCCGGGCCTGCTGATCCTGTTCCCGTCCTGGCTGTTCCACCAGGTCCGTCCCTATCGCGGCGACCGGCTGCGCATCTCCATCGCCTTCAACCTGGGCCTGCCGTCGGCGGCCGGCGCGTAGCCGACGATGCAGCACCCAAGGGAGCCGGCAAAGGAGCAGACCAGGGATCCCGGTCCGGTCTCGCGCCGCCAGCGCGAGATCGCCTCGCTGATCCGCCAGAGCGGCCGGGTGGCGGTGGACGAACTCGCCGCCCGCTTCGGCGTCACCGCGCAGACCATACGCCGCGACCTCACCGAGCTGTCGGAGGCACGCATCATCACCCGCACCCACGGCGGGGCGGTCGTCGCGTCCGGCGTGGAGAACCTCGCCTACGACGCGCGCAAGCTGGTGGCGCACGGCGCCAAGGCCCGGATCGGCGAGGCCGCGGCTCGGCTGATCCCGGACCACGCCTCGCTGTTCATCAATCTCGGCACCACCACCGAGGAGGTCGGACAGGCGATCGCCGGCCATGACGGGCTGCTGGTGGTGACCAACAACATCAACGTCGCGAACGCGCTGTACCGCAACGGCTCGATCAACGTGATCATCGCCGGCGGCACCATACGCGCCAGCGACGGCGGCATCGTCGGCCAGATGGCCGCCGACGTGATCCGCCAGTTCAAGGTCGACATCGCCGTCATCGGCACCTCGGCGATCGACGAGGACGGCACCCTGCTGGATTACGACATACGCGAGGTCCAGGTGTCGCGCGCGATCATCGAGAACGCGCACCGGGTGGTGCTGGTCACCGACAGCAGCAAGTTCAGCCGCACCGCGCCGGTGCGCATCGGCCGGCTCGACGAGATCGACGTGCTGGTCACCGACCGCCTGCCCTCGCCGGAGATCGCGGCACTCTGCCGAAGCCTGGAGATCGAGGTGATAGAGACCGGCGATCCGGACGAGGCCGGGGACGAGAGCGAGGAACCCCAGCTCGACTGATCGTTCGAACGCTCGCTTTTTGCGCTTGCATGTTCGTTTTCGTTCGGCCCAAGATGCCGAACGGATAGATGCGCTACAGAACGCACGTCCGTACGGGAGTTGGCGTACGGGAGTTGATGTCCTTGGACTCGGGTGTCTCGGCAGCGGTCTACGACATCGCCATCATCGGTGGCGGCATCAATGGCTGCGGCATCGCCCGGGATGCCGCCGGACGCGGCTGGCGGGTGTTCCTGTGCGAGCAGAACGATCTCGGCTCCGGCACCTCGAGCGCCTCGACCAAGCTGGTGCATGGCGGCCTGCGCTATCTCGAGCAGTACGAGTTCCGCCTGGTGCGCGAGGCGCTGCTGGAGCGCGAGGTGCTGTGGGGCATCGCGCCGCACATCATCTGGCCGCTTCGCTTCGTGCTGCCCTACCACAGCGAGCTGCGCCCGCGCTGGCTGCTTCGGCTGGGGCTGTTCCTGTACGACCATATCGGCGGACGCAGGAAGCTGCCGCCGACACGCAGCGTGCGCCTCGATCGCGATCCGACCGGAGCACCGCTGCGGCCGCGATTCAGGCGCGGCTTCGAGTATTCCGACTGCTGGGTCGAGGATTCGCGTCTCGTCGTGCTCAATGCCCGCGCGGCGGCCGAGCTCGGCGCCACCGTCGCGCCGCGCACGCGCTGCGTCTCGGCGGCGCGTCGCGACGGGCTGTGGCACGTGGTGCTGCGCGACGAGGCCAGCGGCGCGGAGTACGAGATCACCGCGCGGACCCTGATCAACGCGGCCGGTCCCTGGATCGGCGAGGTGTCGCAGAGCGTGATGCGCGACAACAAGCGCGCGCCGGTGCGGCTCGTGCAGGGCAGCCACATCGTGGTCCCGCAGCTGTACGACCACGCGGGCTGCTACATCTTCCAGAATGCCGACAAGCGCATCTTCTTCGTGATCCCCTACGAGCAGCACTTCACCCTGATCGGCACCACCGACCGCGACTACACCGGCGACATCGGCGCGGTGCACGCGAGTGCCGACGAGATCGCCTATCTCTGCGCCTCCGCGTCCGAGTACCTGCGGCGCCCGGTGACACCGGAGATGGTGGTCTGGACCTATTCCGGAGTACGCCCGCTGTTCGACGAATCCGGCGACGGCGCCGCCCAGGCGACCACCCGCGACTACGTCCTGAAGCTCGATGCCGATGCCGGCCCGGCGCTGCTCTCGGTGTTCGGCGGCAAGATCACCACCTACCGCCGCCTCGCCGAGGCCGCACTCGGCAAGCTCTCGCCGCATCTCGGCGCACCGCGCGGCGAGGCAGCCGGCTGGACCGGCCGCGTCAGCCTGCCCGGCGGCGACTTCCCCACCGACGGCTTCGAGGCGCTGCTGCTCGCGACCCGCAGGCGCTACCCGTTCCTGGCCGAGGCGCACGCACGCCGCCTGCTGCGCGCCTACGGCACCTGCGTGCCCGACATCCTGCAGGACGCGGCGAGCCTGGCCGACCTCGGCCGGCTGTACGGCGCCGATCTGACCGAGGCGGAGCTGCGCTACCTGGTGCGCAACGAGTGGGTACGCACCGCGGCCGACGCGGTCTGGCGTCGCAGCAAGCTCGGCCTGCGGCTGAGCGGCGACGAGATCGCGGCCATCGACGAGGCGCTGCTGCCGATGGCGCCCGCCGAGTCGCCGGCGGCGCTGCAGGAGCAGCTGTCGTGAGCCTGGTGCTCGACCGGGTGGGGCTGACGGTCGGCCGCGACGTGATCATCGACGACGTCTCGCTCGGCTTCGAGCGCGGCACCATGAACGTGCTGCTCGGGCCCACGCTGGCCGGCAAGACCACGCTGATGCGGCTGATGGCCGGGCTGGACAAGCCGAGCCACGGCCGCATCCACGTCAACGGCCGCGACGTCGCCAACGTCGCGGTGCGCAAGCGGTCGGTGGCGATGGTCTACCAGCAGTTCGTCAACTACCCCTCGCTGTCGGTGCGCGAGAACATCGCCTCGCCGCTGCGTGTCGCCGGCCTGCCGAAGGCCGAGATCGAGGCCCGCGTCTCGGAAGCCTCGCGCGTGCTGCGGCTGGGGAGCTACCTCGACCGCCTGCCGGCGCAGCTCTCCGGCGGCCAGCAGCAGCGGGTCGCGATCGCGCGCGCCCTGGTCAAGCGGGCCGACCTCGTGCTGCTCGACGAGCCGCTCGCCAACCTCGACTACAAGCTGCGCGAGGAGCTGCGCGAGGAGCTGCCGCGCCTGTTCGCCGCGAGCGGCGCGATCCTGGTCTACGCCACCACCGAGCCGACCGAGGCGCTGCTGCTGGGCGGCACCACGGCGACGCTGTGGCAGGGCCGCGTCACCCAGATCGGGCCGACGCCGCTGGTCTATCGCCGCCCCGGCAACATCGACGCCGCCCGCGTGTTCTCCGACCCGCCGCTGAACGAGCTCGCGGTGACCCGGCACGGCCGCGAGGCGGTGCTCGAGGACGGCCGGCGCCTGGCCAGTGCCGGCCTGCTGCCCGACCTGCCGGACGGCGCCTACCGCCTCGGCTTCCGCGTCGAGGACGCGCACATCGATCTTCCGTCCGGCGACCCGCAGGCCTTCCCCGGCATCGTCTCGGTCACCGAGATCAGCGGCTCGGAGAGCTTCGTGCATGTCGATCTCGGTTTTGCCGCCTGGGTCGGGCTGGTGCGCGGCGTGCACGACTGGGAACCCGGCGCGAGTGCCGAGATACGCGTCGACCCGGCGCGCATGTTCGTGTTCGCCGCCGACGGCAGCCTGGTCGCCGCCCCAGAGGCGCCGGCGGAGATCGCGATCCCGCAAGCGGCCTACGCGGGCTGAGCTGCGACATGGCCAGCATCACCCTCGATCACATCGCCCACGCCTACGATGCCGCGGCGGGTGGCGCACCACGCTACGCGCTCAAGCCGATCCACCATGTCTGGCAGAACGGCCGCGCCTACGCCCTGCTCGGCCCGTCCGGCTGCGGCAAGACGACGCTGCTGAACATCATCTCGGGGCTGGTGGTGCCGTCGGAGGGCCGGCTGCTGTTCGACGGCGTCGACGTGACCCGCACCGCGACCGAGAAGCGCAACATCGCCCAGGTGTTCCAGTTCCCGGTCATCTACGACACCATGAGCGTCGCCGAGAACCTCGCCTTCCCGCTGAAGAACCGCGGCATGGAGCGGAGTGCCATCAATCGTCGCGTGGGCGAGGTCGCCGACCTGCTGGACCTGCGTCCGGTGCTCGGCAGGCGGGCGCGCGGCTTGACCGCGGACGCCAAGCAGAAGATCTCGCTCGGGCGCGGCCTGGTGCGCTCCGACGTCTCGGCGGTGCTGTTCGACGAGCCGCTCACCGTGATCGATCCGGCGCTGAAGTGGGAGCTGCGCTCGAAGCTCAAGGCGGTGCACCGCGCGCTCGACCTGCTGATGATCTACGTCACCCACGACCAGGTGGAGGCGCTGACCTTCGCCGACGAGGTGGTGGTGATGAATGACGGGCAGGTGCTGCAGATCGGCACGCCGACCGAGCTGTTCGACCGCCCGGCACACCGTTTCGTCGGCTACTTCATCGGCTCGCCCGGCATGAACTTCCTGCCCGCCGCGATCGACGGCAGCCGCGCCCACGCCGGCGGCGCCGTGTTCGACCTGCGCGAGGCCTACGCGGTGCCGGCCGGGCACCGGGTGGAGCTCGGCTTCCGGCCGGACTATGCCTTCCTCAGCCAGAGCGGCGGCGTGCCCGTGCGGGTGCTGCGCATCGAGGATCTCGGCCGCAGGCGCCTGGCCCGGATCGGCATCGGGCCGCACCAGGCGATCGCCACCCTGCCGCCGGGGGTGACGCTGTCCGGCGAGATGGCCGGCCTGGTGATCGAGCCGCAGCACCTGCACGTCTACATGGACGAGCATCGCGTCGCGGCACTCGGGGAGAGGGCCTATGCTTGACAAGCCGCTGAACAACCGCGCCTGGCTGTTCGTGATCCCGGTGCTGGCGTTCGTGCTGTTCTCCTCGATCGTGCCGATGATGACGGTGGTGAACTACTCAGTCCAGGACACGATGGGACAGAACCAGTTCTTCTGGAACGGTCTCGCCTGGTTCCAGAACCTGCTCGATCCCAGCACCGACATCGGCGGCCGCTTCGCCGGCGCCCTGGTGCGCAACCTGGTCTATTCGGTGGTGGTGCTGCTGATCGAGCTGCCGCTCGGCATCGCCTGCGCGATCTGCATTCCGCGCCAGGGCTGGAAGGTGGGTGCGACGCTGGTGCTGATCGCGCTGCCGCTGCTGATCCCCTACAACGTCGTCGGCACCATCTGGCAGATCTTCGCGCGACAGGACATCGGCCTGCTCGGTGCCGCGCTGAACCGGATCGGCATCCCGTACAACGACACCCAGGACCCGACCTCGGCCTGGGCCACCATCGTGGTCATGGATGTGTGGCACTGGACCGGCATGGTGGCGCTGCTCTCCTATGCCGGGCTGAAATCGATCCCCGCCGCATTCTACCAGGCGGCGCGCATCGACGGCGCCAGCCGCTGGTCGGTGTTCCGCAACATCGAGCTGCCGAAGCTGCAGAAGGTGCTGGTGATCGCGGTGCTGCTGCGCTTCATGGGCAGCTTCATGATCTATACCGAGCCCTCGGTGGTCACCGGCGGCGGTCCCGGCTCGGCGACCAGCTTCCTCTCTCTCGACCTGGTGAAGATCGCGCTCGGTCAGGTCGATCTCGGCAACGCGGCGGCGATGTCGCTGGTCTACAACCTGATCACGCTGTCGATCTGCTGGGTCTTCTTCACGGTGATGACGCAGATCGAGCGCAGAGGGACGACCTGATGCGCATCCAGGGCCGCAATGTCGGCATCGTGCTCTACCTGCTGGTCCTGTTCCTGCCGATCTACTGGCTGCTGAACATGAGCTTCAAGACCAACGGCGAGATCATGTCGGGGCTGAGCTTCTGGCCGCACGACTTCACCGCGGCGAACTACCGGCACATCTTCACCGATCCGGCGTGGTACAACGGCTTCCTGCACTCGCTGACCTACGTCGCGCTGAACACCGTCATCTCGGTGACGATCGCGCTCCCCGCCGCCTACGCCTTCAGCCGCTACCGCTTCATCGGCGACAAGCACCTGTTCTTCTGGCTGCTGTCGAACCTGATGGCGCCGCCGGCGGTATACGCGATGCCGTTCTTCAATCTCTATTACTCGATCGGCCTGTTCGACACGGTGTGGGCCGTCGCCCTCGCGCACTGCCTGTTCAACGTGCCGCTCGCGGTCTGGATCCTGGAGGGCTTCATCTCCGGCGTGCCGCGCGAGATCGACGAGACCGCCGCCCTGGACGGCTACTCCTTCCCGCGCTTCTTCGTCCGGATCTTCCTGCCGCTGATCGCCAACGGCATCGGCGTCGCCGCTTTCTTCTGCTTCATGTTCTCCTGGGTCGAGCAGCTGCTGGCGACCACGCTGACCACGGTGAACGCGAAGCCGATCGTGGCCGTGATGACGCGGGTTTATTCGGCAGCGGGGATGGACTGGGGCCTGCTCGCGGCCGCCGGGGTGCTGACCATGATCCCGGGCGGCATCGTGATCTGGTTCGTGCGCAACCACATCGCCAAGGGCTTCGCCCTCGGGCGCGTCTAGCCGCGGAGCGCACCCATGGGATGGATGGCATGGACCTGGCAGACCGCGGTGTTCTTCGCCGTCATCCTGCTGCTGCTGGTCGTCATGACCTTGCTCGCGATCTACCGTCCGGAGACACCGCGGCGGGGCATCCTGCGCTTCCCGACCACGCGCGGCGACCGGCTGTTCGTCTCGATGGTCGGAACCGCATTCATCTTCATCCTGTGGATCCGCATCACCGGCGGCGGCAACGTCTATTATCCGATCGCCGGTGCGTTGCTGTACAGCGTTGCGATGTTTCGCTACGCCTGACATGAACCAGAAACGACCGCCAGACCGCAGCACATGCGGCGCGCGGCAACTTAGGGAGGAGACGCGAGATGAAAAGACGTGAAGTCATCGCCGGAGGAGCCGCGGTCGCGGCGAGCGGCGGACTGCTCAGGGGCACGCCGGCGAGCGCGCAGGCGTTCGACGCCGGCCGGCAGAAGGATGCCGCCAAGAAATGGATCTACAGCGAGTTCCAGCCCTCGACGCTCAGCAAGGATGAGCAGATGGCGGAGATGGAGTGGTTCATCGACGCCGCCAAGCCGTTCGCCGGCATGTCGATCAACACCGTCTCCGAGATCCTCAACGTCCACGAATACGAATCCAAGACGCTGACCCGCGCGTTCGCCGAGATCACCGGGATCAAGGTCAACCACGACCTGATGGACGAGGGCCTGCTCGTCGACAAGATCGAGGTCGAGATGCAGTCCGGCCATCCGATCTACGATTTCTGGATGAACGACTCCGACTTCATCGGCACCCACCCACGCTACCGCGACATCGTCGGCGGCTCGCTGACCGACTTCATGGCCGGCGATGGAAAGGCGGTCACCAACCCCAAGCAGGACCTGAACGACTATATCGGGCTCTCGTTCGCGACCTTCACCGACGGCAAGCTCTATCAGCTGCCCGACCAGCAGTTCGCGAACCTGTACTGGTTCCGGTACGACTGGTTCAAGCGGCCCGAGCTCAAGGCGCAGTTCAAGCAGAAGTTTGGCTACGAGCTCGGCGTTCCGGTGAACTGGTCCGCCTACGAGGACATCGCCGAGTTCTTCACCAACGACGTCAAGACCATCGACGGCGTGCGCGTCTACGGACACATGGATTACGGCAAGAAGGACCCCTCGCTCGGCTGGCGCTTCACCGATGCCTGGCTGTCGATGGCCGGCGCCGGCGACCGCGGGCTGCCGAACGGGCTGCCGGTCGACGAATGGGGCATACGCAACGAGGGCGGCCGTCCGCGCGGCTCCTCGATCTCCCGCGGCGGCGACGCCAACGGCCCGGCGGCGGTCTACGCGCTGACCAAGTTCGTCGACTGGCTCAAGAAGTACGCGCCCCCCGAGGCCGCCGGCATGGACTTCCTCGAAGCGGGCCCGGTCCCCGGCCAGGGCCATATCGCGCAGCAGATCTTCTGGTACACGACGTTCTCGGAGTCCATGACCAAGCCCGGCTCGCAGGTCATGAACGCCGACGGCACGCCGAAGTGGCGCATGGCGCCGAGCCCGCACGGCGCCTACTGGAAGGAGGGCATGAAGCTCGGCTACCAGGACCAGGGCTGCTGGACGATGCTGAAATACGCGCCGCTGGAGCGGGTCAAGGCCGGCTGGCTGTATGCGCAGTTCACCGGCTGCAAGACCGTGAGCCTGAGGAAGTCGCTGCTCAGCCAGCACCTCATCCGCGAGAGCGACATCCAGAGCCAGGCGATGACCGACCTGGCACCCAAGCTCGGCGGCCTGGTCGAGTTCTACCGCAGCCCGGCGCGCAAGCAGTGGACGCCCACCGGGGTCAACGTGCCGGACTACGGCAAGATGGCGCAGGTCTGGTGGCAGAACGTGTCCAACGCCATCGCCGGCGCGGTGACGCCGCAGCAGGCGATGGACGGGCTCGCGCACGACCAGGACGCGATCATGGCGCGCATCGAGCGCTCCGGCGTGCAGGGCGATCGCGGCCCGATGATGAACAAGGCGCGCGACCCGGAATACTGGTACAAGAAGGCGCAGACCGACGGACACCTGGCGCCGCAGCGCAAGCTGGCCAACGAGAAGCCCCCGGGCCAGACCGTCGACTATGACGAGCTCGTCAAGAGCTGGCACGGGCCGCAGAAGGCGTAGAGCCACAGCGAGGCGAGGCAAGGGGCTCTGCCCCTTGACCCTGCCAAATGCTCGGCCTTTGAAAACCAGGGAGTGCGCGGTGGGGTCGCATATACTGGTCATCGACCAGGGAACCACCTCTACTCGGTCGATCGTCTTCGACGCGGCGCTCAAGCCGGTGGCGAGCGCGCAGGAGGAGTTCCCGCAGATCTACCCGCATCCGGGCTGGGTCGAGCACAACCCGGAGACGCTGTGGGCCACCGCACTCGGCACCGCGCGGGCGGCGCTCGAGCAGTCCGGGCTGCGGGCAGGCGATATCGCCGCACTCGGCATCGCCAACCAGCGCGAGACGACGCTGGTGTGGGAACGCGCCAGCGGTCGTCCAATCTTCAATGCGATCGTCTGGCAGGATCGTCGCACCGCCGATCGCTGCGAGGCGCTCGAGGCCGAGGGACATGGCGCGCTGATCGCCGAGCGCACCGGACTGCGCCTCGACCCGTACTTCTCCGCGACCAAGATCGGCTGGATCCTGGACCGGGTGCCGGGGGCACGCGCCCAGGCCGAGGCCGGCGCGCTCGCCTTCGGCACCGTCGACAGCTTCCTGCTGTGGCGGCTGAGCGGTGGTGCCACGCACGCGATCGACGCCACCAACGCCTCGCGCACCCTGCTCTGCGACATACGCAGCGGCAGCTGGGACGAGGAGCTGCTGCGGCTGTTCCGGGTGCCGGCGGCGTTGCTGCCGGAGATACGCGACTGCGCCGGCAGCTTCGGTGAGACGATGCCGGACCTGCTGGGCGGGTCGATCGCGGTGCGCGGCGTCGCCGGCGACCAGCAGGCGGCGCTGATCGGCCAGGCCTGCTTCGAGCCGGGCATGGTCAAGGCCACCTACGGCACCGGCGGCTTCGTGCTGCTGCATATCGGCGACGAGCCCAAGCCGTCGCGTCACCGCCTGCTGACCACGATCGCCTGGCAGCGACGCGGCCGGCGCTCCTACGCCTTCGAGGGCTCGATCTTCTCCGCCGGCGCCAGCGTGCAGTGGCTGCGCGACGGCCTCGGGCTGGTCGAGAGCTCGTCGGAGACCGGCCGGCTCGCGGAGAATTCCGATCCGGATCAGCCGGTCTACCTGGTGCCCGCCTTCACCGGCCTCGGTGCGCCGCACTGGAACAGCCACGCCAGGGCGCTGGTCAGTGGCATCAGCCGCGGCACCACCAAGAAGGAGCTGGCCCGCGCCACCCTGGAGAGCATCGGCTACCAGACCCGCGACCTGCTGGCGGCGATGCTGGCCGATTACGGCCGGCCCGCCGAGGATCTGGTGATACGTGTCGATGGCGGGATGTCGGCCAGCGACTGGGCGATGCAGTTCCTCGCCGACATGCTGGACCTCGAGGTGCAGCGGCCCTCGTATCGCGAGACCACGGCGGTGGGTGCCGGCTACCTCGCCGGCCTCGATGCGGGGCTGCTGCCCGAGCCCGCCGCGTTCGCCGCCGGCTGGTCCGCGGCCCGGCAGTTCCGGCCGGCGCTGCCGCCCGAGGCGCGCGCGCGGAAATATCGCGGCTGGCGCCACGCCGTCAGGCTGGCGATGCTGCCGGATGACGAGGGTCGGGACGACGAAGGATGACGGGCCGATGCAGATCACGTTCCGCTGCGACCCGGCGCTGATCGACCGGCTGCCGCGCCCCGCCCCCGCCAGGAGCTTCCTCCCCGACTGGCTGCGCGAGATGCCGCGCGCCGCCTTCTCCGACCTGCACGAGGGCGAGGTGCGCACGGTCAAGCACTGCCCGCCCTTCGTCGACGCGATGTCGCAGGGCTTCGTCATCCCGCTGCCCTGCGACGTCACGGTGGCGGACGGACGCCTGTCCTGGGACTGGGACCTCCCGGAGCTCTCGGTCGCGATGCACCCTCGCGCGCCGCTCAGCTTCCATGCGCCGGCGCAGCTCGAGGGCACGCCGTTCCACCGGCCCGGCCAGGTCGTGGTCAAGTTCAACAGCTTCTGGACCATCGAGCTCGAGCCCGGCTGGTCGCTGTTCGTGACCCATCCGGTCAACCGCCCCGACCTTCCATTCCGCCTGCTCGGCGGCGTGGTCGATGCCGACCGCTTCCACGACGTCGGCATCCTGTTCCCGGCGATCTGGCTGGATCCGGCGTTCCGCGGCGTCCTGCCGCGCGGCATGCCGGTCGCGCAGTGCGTCGCGGTGCGACGCGAGGCGCCTCGGCTGGTCTGCGAACCGTTCGACGCCGACCAGCGGCGCCGCTACGAGGAGACCGGGCGGGTGCTGCTCACGCAGTCCGGTCACTACCGCAGGCGGTGCCGCGCCGCCCGCTCAGGTGCCGCGCCCGACGAGATGGCGGCGCAGGGCCTCGAGGTCGAGCCACAGCGCCCCGACGCGACCTGACACCAGGGCCTGGGCGATGCGGCCGAAGCTCTGCGGGCGCAGGCGGAGTGCGGCGGCATAGGCGTCCACGGCCTCCTCGAGCCGGCCCTGCTCCTGCAGCGCGATGCCGAGGTTCAGCGCCGCCTCGTGGAACCCGGGCCGCAGCCGCAGCGCCGTCCGGTAGGCCTGTGCCGCGCCGCCATGGTCCGCGTCGTCCTGACGCGCCAGCGCCAGGCTGTACCAGGCCTCGGCGCGGGAGGCGTCGATCGCGACCGCATGGGCGAACGACGCCAGCGCCGCCCGTCGTTCGCCACGCTCGATCAGGCACTGCCCCAGCCGGTGCGCCGCCGCCCATGACGGGGGATGCCCCCGCGCCGCACGCCCCAGTGCCGTGCAGGCCGCATCGTGATGCCCGGTATCGTGCAGGAACTCGCCGAGCGCCAACCAGCCGGCCGCGTACTCGGGGAACCGCTCGAGCGCGGGCAGCAGCGGCGCCGCCCGCGCATCGCCCGCCCGCAACAGCTGGATGACGCGCTGGAACAGCCGCGCCGCGTCGGGCGATCCTGACATGCCGTCAGCGCTGACGGATCGCGACGGCGTGCCGGTCGGCAGGCGCCAGGACGCCAGATTTTCGCATGAGATCCATAACGGAAGGTGATAAGGCTGGACCCGCCGGGTCCACGGCGCCAGCGCCCGGTCGGTGACACAGCTTGGGGAGCAGGCATGAGAGTGGCAAGCGAGGATCGGAGCAAACGCAGGATGGCGAACGGCACCATGCCCGCACTCAAGCTACCCTCGGACACCGTCCTGAGCATCACCGGCGAGCCGATCGAGCAGGCGTCCCTGGTGTTCGACCCGGAATGGTATGTCGAGCAATACCCGGACGTCGCCGCCGCCGGCGTCGATCCGGTGCAGCATTTCCTCCATACCGGCTTCAGCGAAGGCCGCAATCCCAACCGCTATTTCGACGGCAGCTGGTACGCCGCCGCCTATCCGGACGTCGCCGCGCACGGCGAGAACCCGTTCGTGCACTACCTGTTCTATGGCGCACGCGAGGGCCGCCGGCCGCGCGAGCACGCCTGAGGCCTGGCTGCACCGAAGCGGCTGCCCGCCCTCTGCATCCCGGGGCGGCCATGGCACGTTGCACGGCCTGACCTGAGCCACGAGCCGAACATGACGCGTGCACGACGCTGGATCATCCTCTGCGCCCTCGCGGTCGCGGCACTCGGCGCGATCGGCATCTCGCTGGCTCGGCGCATCGGCGTCGTGCCGCCCTACCGCGTGGCGCGCCGCCGACGCACCGCCGCGATCCCGTACGCGGGCCAGGCGTCGCGGATCGAGCCGGCGGCCGACGCGTCCGCACAGGATCCCGCGCCCCCGAAGGGCGGCGCCGAGGCCGACGCCGGCCGACCCGACCATCCGGGACGCGACGCCGACACGCCGAGCCGGATCCCCGCCCGCGGCTGGTGGCAGATCGGCAAGCGCGTCGTCGGCCAGGTCTCTGAGGACCGTGTGCTCGCCGAAGCCGCCGGCGTCACCTTCTACGCCCTGCTCGCGATCTTCCCGGCACTCGCCGCCCTGGTCTCGCTCTACGGCCTGATCGCCGATCCCCGGACCATCGCCAGCAACCTGTCGGTGGTGTCCGGCTTCCTGCCCGACGGCGGCGTGCAGATCCTGCACGACCAGATCCAGTCCCTGACCTCGGGCCCGTCCAAGGGGCTCGGGCTCGGCGCGCTGGTCGGCCTGCTGACCTCGATCTGGAGCGCCAACGCGGCGATGAAGGCGCTGTTCGACGCGCTCAACGTCGTCTACGAGGAGAAGGAGCGGCGCGGCTTCATGCGGCGGACGGCGCTGACGCTCGCCTTTACCGTCGGCGGCCTGGTGTTCGTGATCCTGGCGATGACCGGCATCGTGGTGCTGCCGGCGGTGCTGCGCTTCCTCGGGCTGGACCAGACCACCGACTGGCTGCTCAGGCTGGCGCGCTGGCCTGCCCTGCTGGTGGTGCTGAGCCTGTTCCTGGCCGGGGTGTATCGCTACGGCCCGAGCCGGCTCAAGGCGCGCTGGCGCTGGGTCAGCTGGGGCGGTGCCGCGGCGACTTTGTGCTGGCTGCTGGTCTCGCTGGCGTTCTCCTACTACGTCGAGAACTTCGGCAACTATAACAAGACCTACGGCTCGCTTGGGGCGGCGATCGGCTTCATGACCTGGATCTGGCTGTCCACCTCGGTGGTGCTGGTCGGCGCCGAGCTCAACGCCGAGATGGAGCACCAGACCGCGCGCGACACCACCGAGGGGCCGGAGAAGCCGCCCGGCCAGCGCAGCGCGCGCAAGGCGGACCAGGTGGCCGCGGCGTGAGCCGGCACGACAGGGAGCAGGACCAGGATGACGACGACCGCCGTTTCCGCCCCGACCACCCGAACCGCATCGCGCACCGTGGCCGGTGGCGCGCCGCCGGTCGCCTCGCGCTTGGTGCTGCTGCTCGTGATCGGCATCGCCGGTGCGGCCGGGTTCGCCGCCGCGGCGACGCAAGGATCGCAGGCGGCGTCCTACGCCGATCCCGACCTGGCGCGGCTGCTGCGCGCGATGGCGCTGCTGAAGGCGCTGATCGCTTCCGCCGCCGTCGCCGCCATGCTTTGGCGGCTCGGCGGCCCGGTGACGCTGCCCCGGCTCGCCGCCTACGCCGCCGCGGGCGCCGCGATGGCCGCCGGTCCCGGGCTGATCTGGAGCATGACGCACATCGGCGCCGGGGCGCTGCTGCTGCATGGCGGCCTGCTCGCGGGCGTCCTGCTGCTCTGGCGCGACCCGGAGGTCAGCCGGCGGCTGGCGGAGATGGTGGCGGCACGCCGGGCGATGTCAGGAACTCCAGGCACAGCGAGACGAAACCCTCCGGATCGGTGACGTTGCAGGCGTGGCCGCCATCCAGCCGGGCGAGGCGCGAGCCCGGCAGCGCAGCGTGCAGCCGCTCCGAGCACACCGGCGGCACCAGCAGGTCGTCGTGCGAGGCGACGATCAGGGTGCGGCAGGCGAGCCGCGGCGCCAGCGCGGTGCCGTCGAAGGCGAGCAAGGCCGCGATCCGGCGCAGGGTGTTGTCGATGCCGGGGAAATGCGCGCGCGCCTGCGCCTCGTCGCGCGCCAGCCGCGTCGCGTGCGCCGCCATCCAGCGCGACGGATAAAGGAACAGCGGCTGCGCCCGCAGGTAGGCGTCGATGCCGGCATGCAGCAGCAGGTCGCGGCGCACCGCGAAGCAGCGCGCGGTGTGGGCGTCGGCGCGCAGCCAGCCATTGACGATGACGAGGTCGCTGACCCGCGCCGGATGCCGTGCGGCGAGGCTGAGCCCGATCAGCCCGCCGAGCGCGTGGCCGATGATCCGGCAGCGCGCGGCACCGACGCGGTCCAGCACCTGCGACGCGTCGTCCGCCATCGCCTCGATGCTGGTGGGATCTGGCAGCACGCCGAGGCTGCGGCCGGTGCCGCGCTGGTCGTAGGTGACGACGCGGTAGTGCCGTGCCAGGGCATCCAGGTTGTCCGCCCAGTAGCCGCCGGCGCCGCCGAGGCCCGCGCACAGCAGCAGCACCTCGCCGTCCTGCGGGCCATGGACGTCGAGGTGGATCAGGTCCAGGCCGGCTTGCCGAGATGCGCGATGCTGGCGATCTCGACCAGGGCGTCGGGCTTCACCAGGCCGCACTGGATGCAGTAGCGCGCCGGCTTGTCGCCGGGGAAGTACTCCGCATAGACGGCGTTGAGTGCCGCGTAGTCGGCCCAGTCGCGCAGGAAGATCATGTTGAAGGTCACGTCAGCCATGCTGCCGCCGGCGGCGGCGATGACCCGGCCGATGCTCTCCAGCACGTGCCGCGTCTGCGCCGCCGCGTCGCCCGGATGCACCACCTCGTTGTTGGCATCGAACGGCAGCGTGCCCGACACGTAGACCACGCCGTCGGCCAGGGCGCCGGGCGAGAACGGCGCGATCGGCGTCGAGCTGCCGCGCGGGATGATCGGCTGCATCGGCATGCTGGCTGCTCCTCAGTCCGCGACCTGGCCGAGAGCGCCGCAGAAATCGCCGACGTTGGAGACCCAGCCGAAGAAGGTCTCGATGTTGTAGAGTGCGGCCTTCTGCACGAACTCGGGTCCGGCCTGGTGGGTCGCGTCCTCCAGCACGATGCCGAAATACTCCAGGAAGAAGCCGTCGCGCAGGGTGGACTCGACGCACACGTTGGTGGCGATGCCGGTGAAGACCAGCGTGCGTATGCCGCGCGCGCGCAGCATGGAGTCCAGCTGGGTATTGTAGAAGGCGCTGTAGCGCGGCTTGGCGATCACGATGTCGGCCGGCTGCGGGGTCAGCGCGTCGACCAGCGCGTAGTCCCAGCTGCCCTTGGCGAGCAGGCTGCCGGCGAGCTCCGGCCGCTTGCGCATGGTCTTGAGCGCGTTCGACTTGTGGTAGTTCGGCGAGCCCGGCCCGCCAGCCTCGACATAGTCCGGATCCCAGCCGTTCTGGAAGTAGACCACCGTCATCCCGGCGGCGCGCGCGGCCGCCACCGCCTTGACGATCGCCAGGATCGCATCCTGGGCGCCGCCGATGTCGAAGCCGGCGATGTCGAGATAGCCGCCCTTGCTGGCGTAGGCGTTCTGCATGTCCACCACCACCAGCGCCGCATGGCGCGGATCCAGCGACAGCGGTTCCGGGCGTGCCGGCAGGGTGACGCGGCGGGCGCCGGCGCCGGGTTCGAGGGTCGCGGTGCCGGGGGTGACGACGGTCATTCAGGCGGCCTCCGAGCTCGGCGCGACGTGGGCGCGGGTGGTCATCAACGGCTGGATGCGGGTGCCGAACTCCTCGACGCCGCGCACGAACTCGTCGAACACCAGCAGCACACCCTCGGTGCCCTCGACGCTCGCCACCTCGTCGAGCAGGCGCGCGACGGTGGCAAAGGCCCCGACCAGCGTGCCCATGTTGATGTTCACCGCCGAGGTCGGGTTGGCCATCTGGCGCACGTTGGCGTCCGCACCCGAGCTGGTGTCGGCGGCACTCTGGTCCGCCAGCCAGCGCACCGCCTCGGTGTCGACGCCGGACTTGTAGAGCTCCCACTTCGCCGTCGCCGCCTCGTCGGTCTCGTCGGCGATGATCATGAACAGCGCGTAGCAGGTCACCCGGCGCCCGGTGCGCGCGGTCGCGGCCAGCAGCTTGCGTGCCGCGGGGGCGAAGGCGGTGGGCGTGTTCACCCCCTTGCCGAAGCAGAAATTATAGTCGGCGTAGGTGGCGGAGAACATCATGCCGGCGTCGCTCTGGCCGGCGCAGATGATCTTCATCTGTGCCTGCGGGCGCGGGCTGAGTCGGCAATCCTGCATCTGGAAGAACTCGCCGCGGCGGTCGCAGCGCCCGGTCTCCCAAAGCTCGCGCAGGATCTGCACGTACTCGGCGACGAACTCGTAGCGCCGGGAGAAGTACGTATCGCCCGGCCAGAGCCCCATCTGCGCATATTCCGGCTTCTGCCAGCCGGTGATCACGTTCAGCCCGAACCGGCCGTGCGAGATGCTGTCGATGGTCGCGGCCATGCGCGCGGCGATGGCGGGCGGGATGGTCAGCGTCGCCACGGTTGCGAACAGCTGGATCCGGCTGGTCACCGCGGCGAGGCCGGCCATCAGCGTGAAGCTGTCCAGGTTGTGGTCCCAGAACTCGGTCTCGCCGCCGAAGCCGCGCAGCTTGATCATCGACAGGGCGAAATCCAGCCCGTGCCGCTCGGCGCGCTGCACGACCTCGCGGTTGAGATCGAAGCTCGGCATGTACTGCGGCGCGGTCCGCGAGATCAGCCAGCCATTATTGCCGATCGGGATGAACACGCCGATCTTCATGCCGCACTCCGCGCAAGTTGCTCCGGTGCAGGCAAGCGACGTGCCAAGCGGCTGGTCCCGCGCCGGCTCAAACCGTGGCGGAGCCGGTCAGGGCGTCGAACAGCGCCTGTCCGTCCGGTCGCCCGAGGCCGGTGCAGGCGTTCCAGCCCGGACCGGCCTCGTAGCCGATCTGCGTCCCTTCCGGCTTGTTGTCGCCCTGGGTGATCTGCGTGGTCAGTGCCGCGTTCGAGCTCACCGCCGCGTAGAGGAAGTCGGGCAGGAAGCCGACCGGCTTGGCCGCCTTCTCGCTGATCAGCGCGGTCAGCCCTGCCCAGAGCGGCGCCACCGCGCTGGTGCCGCCGACCACCTCCTTCTTGCCGTCCACGACCACCACGTAGCCGCTGGCCGGAGCCGCGCTGCCGGCGACGTCGGGCACGCCGCGACCCTTGCGGCCGCCATTGACGCTGACCGGCAGCTTGGCGTGCGCCTGGAAGGCCGGCACCGCGAACAGGTCGCTGATGCCGCCGCCGGTGCCGCTGCTGGAATCGTTCCAGACCACTTCCTGGGTGATCGCGCTGCCGCCCGCCGTGACGTGGGTGCCGCCGCAGCCGATCGCGTACGGCGAGGAGGCCGGGAAGTCGACATGCGCCTTGCCGTCGCTGACGCCGTCGGTGGCGAGGTTGTCGCCCGAGGCCACGTAGACCGAGAGGCCGAGTGCGCCGGCCTCCTGCAGCACCGTGTTCATCGTCGTCACCGCCTGCGTCTCCCAGGTGGATTCCGCGCCGCCCCAGGAGATCGAGATCACCGAGGGCTTGTTGGTGGTGTCGTGCGCCGCCTGGCTGATCGCGTCGGCGAAGCCGGAGTTGGTGTTGGGCGTGAAGTAGACCACGATCTCCGCACCCGGCGCCACGCCGCCGGCCACCTGGATATCGAGCGCCACCTCGCCGTCCGCGTCCGACCCGGACTGGTCGTTGGTGCCGCCATCCACCGAGACCGCGATCACCCGCGGCGGCTTCAGCCCCATCGCCTTGAACGCCTGCGTCGTGTCCTTGGCGCGGAAGCCGCCGCCGAGCTCGATCAGCGCGATGGTCACCCCGGCGCCGGTGACGTCGGTCGGGAAACCGTACAGCTGCCCGACCCGGTTCGGCTCGAAGCTGGCCGGCTGCGCCCGCCTCGGCCGCACGATCCGGGTGTGCGCCACCGGGCGGCCGTCGAGGCCGAGCACGGACTCAACCACCCCGTGCAGGTCGCTCGGCACGGCCAGGGTGCCGGTGCGGCCGTGATAGCTGCGGCCCTCCTCCTCGTACATCGCGAGCTTGGCGCCGAACGTCTCCTCCATGTTCTCCGAGGGGCCGGCGGCGCGGATCAGGCGGCGCGCCGGATCGACCGACAGCACGGTCAACCCGTGCTCGGCGAGGAACGCCTCGACCCGGCGGAAATCCTCGCGGTGCGACACGGTGCGGTGTGCCGCGAGCTGATGCCGGCGCTCGTCGATGCTGCCGGTCAGCCTGGTCTGGTCGGTATGATGCTGGTCGCGCGGCTTCAGGTAGATGCTGATCTCCATGCGCTGCCCCTTGGGCACCGCGCCGAGATGACGCGCGCGCGCCGGTGCCTCGCGGTGGCTGCCGGCGATCTCGGTGCGCTGCGTGCTGTCCGTCGCTTCCGTCATGGCGCGTTAAATCCTTGCTAAACTGCCCGTGCGAAGCTTGGCGTGACCTGAGCGATGCACGCAACGGCCCTGGCGATGTCGCGCGCGTCGATCGCGCCGATGCAGCCGATCCGGAACGACGCCGCCGCGGTCAGCTTGCCGGGATAGATCACGACACCCAGCCCGTGCAGCGCGTCGTAGAACCGGCTGAAATCGAACGGCGGCGGCGGCTCGTCGAAGCTCGCGATGATCGGCGACTGCAGCTCCGGACGCAGCGTCGCGGCGTAGCCCAATGCCCGCATGCCCTCGATCAACACCGCGTGGTTGCGTCCGTAGCGGGCCAGCCGGGCGGGCGGGCCGCCTTCCGCATCGAGCTGGTCGATTGCGGCATCGAGCGCCGCCGCCACCTGCACCGGCGGGGTGAAGCGCCACTGGCCGTCGCGCTCGAAGCCGCTCCACTGCGCGTGCAGGTCCAGCCCCAGGCTGTGCGAGCGGCCGGCGCACGCCGCGAGATGCGCCCGCTCGGCGATGACGAAGGCGATCCCGGGCACGCCCTCGAGGCACTTGTTCGACGAGGCCATCACCGCGCAGGCGCGGGTCCGGCGCAGGTCGATCGGCAGCGCGCCGAAGCTGCTCATCGCGTCGACCAGCAGGCGCCGGCCATGCGTGGCCACCACCGCGGCCACCGCCTCCAGCGGGTTGCGCAGGCCGGTGCTGGTCTCGCAATGCACGACCGCGACGTCGGTGACCTCGCGGTCGTCGCGCAGCATCACGTCCACCCGCGCGGCCGCGACCGGCTCGGTCTCCGGCCAGCTCTCGCAGCGCACGGCGCGGCCGATCTGCCGCGCGATGGCGGCGATGCGCTGCCCGTAGGCGCCGTTGGCCAGCACCAGCAGCTTGCCGTCGCGCGGCACCAGCGTGCCGACCGCGGCCTCCACCGCGAAGGTGCCGCTGCCGGCGATCGGCACCGTCTCGTGGCTCGCCTCGCCGTGCACCAGTGCGCGCAGGCGGGCCCGCAGCCGCGCGGTCAGGGCGATGAAGGCAGGGTCGCGCGATCCCCAGTCGCGTCCGAGTGCCGCGCGGGTCACGTCGCTGGTGGTCAGCGGGCCGGGGGTCAGGAGCAGGGTTCTCAAGGCGGTGCCCGTCCACTACATGTCCGCGTGTCGAGCGGACGACACGGTCGGCGCGCAGCTTGCCCGAGCAGCGATGGAGACGGAAGGCAGGCATGAAGCTTCTGACCCTGATCGGCGCCGCGCTCGGCACCGGCCTGACCGTCTGGCTGCTGGCCCGCTTCGGACTCGGCCACGTGCTGGAGCTGCTGCACCAGGCCGGCTGGGGCATCGTGCTGGTGATCGCCTTCCACCTGCTGCAGGTGCTGTTCTCCGCCGCCGGCTGGCGCGCGATCGCCGGCGAGGCGCCGCCGCGGCCGTCGCTGGCCGGGTTCTTCGTGCTGCGCTGGGTGCGCGAGGGGGTGAACAACCTGCTGCCGGTGGCGCAGGTCGGCGGCGAGTTCGTGGTCGCGCGCCTGCTGGCGCGCCGCGGCATGACCCTGACCCGCGCCACCGCCTGCACGATCTGCGACCTGAGCATCGAGATGGTGACGCAGATCCTGTTCACCATCGCCGGGCTGCTGACGCTGCTGGCGCTGCTGGGGCGCAGCCAGGTCACCGACGAGGTGGTCGGCGGCATCGCCGTCGCCTGCCTCGCGGCACTCGGCTTCGTCGGCGCCCAGCTGCTCGGGCTCGCCGGACTGGTCGAGCGCGGCCTGACCCGGCTCGCCGGTGCGCTGGGCTGGCACGGGATGGGCGAGCTCGTCGGGCTGCAGCAGGCGATCACCTCGCTCTACCGCTCGCCGCGCAACCTGTCGCTGGCGCTGCTGCACCAGTCGGTCTCCTGGCTGCTCGGTTCGGTCGAGGTCTGCCTGGCACTGCACTTCCTCGGCCACGATGCGAGCCTGGGCGAGGGGCTGGTGATCGAGAGCCTGGCCCAGGCGGTCAAGGCGGCAAGCTTCATCGTGCCCGGGGCACTCGGCATCTCCGAGGGTGGCTTCGTCGTGGTGGGCGCACTGTTCGGACTGCCGCCCGCGGTCTCGATCGCACTCGCGCTGATCAAGCGGCTGCGCGAGATCGCGCTCGGCCTTCCTTCGCTGGCAGCCTGGCAGTGGCTGGAGCATCATCAGGGGCGGACCCCGACGGGACGGCCCGAGGTGCTGCAGCCGCTGCGCGCCGCCGTGGCGTTCCGGCCGGAGACCGGCAGGAGCGGCACGGCAGAGGCTGCCTTGGATTACGGAGACGCGCCTTGAGAAACGACACCTGGACCCACGCCCTGGCCCGCCTCGCGGTCCGCCCGCTGCTCGGCACGCGGGTGACGCCGAACCACCTGACCACGCTGCGGCTGCTGACCGGGCTCGCCGCCTGCATCTGCCTGGCGGTCGGCCCTGATACGCTGCGAGGGGGGCTGCATGGCGCGCTGTTCTGGGGCGGCCTGCTCTGGGTCCTGTCCGCCTTCCTCGACCGCGCCGACGGCGAGCTGGCGCGCATCGGCGACATGATGAGCCCGGGCGGCCATCGCTACGATACCCTGGTCGATGACGCGGTCAACGGCCTGTTCTTCCTGGCGATCGGGATCGGCCTGCGGCACGCGCACCTGCTCGGTCACGATCTGGGGCTGTGGACGATCGGGTTCGGCGCGCTGTCCGGGGTCCTGCTGCTGGCGTGCAACCGCATGTCGGAGATCTACGAGACCCGGGCGCCGGGTCCGCGGATCTGGTCCGGCGCCTGGGGCTTCCATCCCGACGATGCGCTCTACCTGCTCGGCCCCGCCGCCTGGTTCGGCCTGCTGCTGCCGGTCCTGCTGGGAGCGATGCTCGGCACCTCCGTAATGACGTTCCTCACCGCGATCAAGCTGTCGCGGCTGCGACACAGGATGTCTTCCCTCGATCCCGTCCAGGGCTAGGCCTTGCGTCGCGAGAACCGGAACCGCGGCGGCCCCGGCCCGCTTTCTTCAGCCGTCCGCTAGGGTGAGATCATGTTGGCCGGACCCCTCGGACGGCTGGTCGCGTTCTGCGCGCGCCGCGCCGTGCTCGTCGTGCTGCTGGCGGCGCTGCTCGGTGCCGGGGCGCTGCTGGCGACCCGCGCGCGCCTCGGCGTCAGCACCGACACCGGCAAGCTGTTCTCGGCCTCGCTGCCGTGGAAGAAGCGCGCCAACGTCCTGATCAGGGACTTCCCGCAGCACGAGGACCTGCTGATCGCGGTGATCGGCGCCGACATCCCCGAGGAGGCGCAGGAGACCGCGCGACAGCTGCAGCAGGCGCTGGCACCGCAGACCGGCCTCTACCACTACGTCATGCAGCCCGACGCCGACCCGTACCTGGTGCGCAACGGCCTGCTGTTCCTCGACGTGCCGGCGCTCGGCAAGCTGCTGGATGCGACCATCGACGCGCAGCCCTTCCTCGGTCAGCTCGCGGCCGACCCGTCGGCGCGCGGCCTGTTCACCGCACTCGGCCTGATCGGCGATGGCCTCGCCCGTGGGCAGGCCAACCTGCGCGGCTTCCAGGCGCCGCTGCGCGGCTTCGCCGGCAACCTGGGTGCGGCGGCGGACGGCCATCCCAAGCCCCTCTCCTGGCAGAAGCTGCTGGCCGGGAGCCTGTCCGAGCAGGGCGGCCACTACCAGTTCGTGATCACCCAGCCGCGGCTGAATTTCGGCTCGCTGGCTCCGGGCGGTGCGGCCACCGACGCGATGAAGCGCGCCATCGCCTCGCTGCCGGACGTGCGCTCCGGCGAGGCGCACGTCTTCATCACCGGCCAGGTGGCGCTGGACGACGAGGAGTTCGCCTCCGTCGCCGAGGGCGCGGTGCGCGAGCTGATCGCCTCGCTGGTGCTGGTGACGCTGTGGCTGTTCCTGGCGGTGCGCAGCTGGCGCATCATCGTGCCGATCGTGATCGTGCTGCTGCTCGGCCTGCTGCTCACCACAGGCTTCGCCGCCCTCGCCGTGGGCACGCTCAACCTGGTCTCGGTGGCCTTCGCGGTGCTGTTCGTCGGCATCGCGGTCGATTTCACCATACAGTTCTCGGTCCGCTTCCGCGCCCAGCGCGGCCCGGACGGCGCACCGCTGCCGATCCAGGCCGCCCTCGCCGCGACCGGACGCGAGACCGGCGTGCAGATCCTGATCGCCGCCGCCGCCACCGCGGCCGGCTTCCTCGCCTTCACGCCCACCGCCTTCAACGGCGTGGCACAGCTCGGCCTGATCGCCGGGATCGGCATGCTGATCGCGTTCGTCTGCTCGCTGACCGTGCTGCCGGCGCTGCTCGCCCTGTTCGGGTTCCGCGCGCCGGGGCGGGACGAGGGTTTTGGCTGGGCGCGCCCGGTCGACCGGGCGCTGCGCCGGCACCGCCGTCCGGTGGTCGCGGGCTTCGCGCTGCTCGGTCTCGCGGGAGCGGCGATGCTGCCGCTGCTGCGTTTCGACGGCGATCCGCTGCACACCAAGAACCCGAACGCACCGAGCATGCAGGCGCTGCACCTGCTGATGAACGATCCGCTGACCAGCCCGTACAGCGCCGAGCTGCTGGTGCCGAACCTGGCACAGGCCCGCGTGCTGGCCCGGCGGCTGGAGCGGCTGCCGCTGGTGCATGACGTGCTCATGCTCGACAGCTTCGTGCCGACCGATCAGGCGCAGAAGCTGCCGTTGATCCAGGACGCGGCACAGCTGCTGCTGCCGACGCTCAGCCCGTACGACGTCTCGCCGCATCCGGACGCGGCGGCGATACGCGGCGCGGCACTCAGGGCGGTCGCCTCGCTGGCACCCGCGCTGGGCAAGCTGCCGGCGGACGACCCGCTGCGCGCCGTCGTCGACGCGCTGCGCCGGCTCTCCGCGGCACCGGATGCCACCCTGCTGGCGACCGACGCGGCGCTGGTGCGCTTCCTGCCGATGCAGCTCGAGCAGCTGCGCACCGTGCTGCAGGCCGGCCCGGTCTCGGCGCACGACATCCCGCCGGGGATCGCGCGCGACTGGATCCTGCCGGACGGCGAGGCGCACCTGGAAGTGCACATCAAGGGAGGCGCCTCGGACAGCCGCACGCTGCACAAGTTCCTGGCAGAGGTTCGCGGCGTCTGGCCGGATGCCGCCGGCTCGGTCGCGACCATCGTCGAGAGTGCCAACACCATCGTCTCGGCGTTCGAGACGGCAGCGCTGTCGGCGCTGGGGATGATCGCGCTGATCCTGCTGCTGGCGCTGCGCCGGCTGCGTGACATGGCGATGGTGCTGGCGCCGCTGCTGCTCTCGGCGATGCTGACCGTGATCCTGTGCATGCTGCTGCGCGAGAAGCTGAACTTCGCCAACATCATCGCCCTGCCGCTGCTGCTCGGCGTGGGCGTCAGCTTCAACATCTACTTCGTGATGAACTGGCGGGTCGGGCTGCGCGACCCGCTCGCCTCGCCCACCGCCAAGGCGATCCTGTTCTCGGCGCTGACCACCGGCACTGCCTTCGGCTCGCTGGCGCTGTCGCACCACCCGGGCACGGCGAGCATGGGCCGGCTGCTGCTGATGAGCCTGGCCTGCACGCTTCTTGCAACGCTGGTGTTCGAGCCGGCGCTGTTGCCGCGCCGGGATGGAGATACGCGCTGATGCGACAGCTCGTCGCCGCACTGCTCGCCATCGCGCTGGCCGGTCAGGCGGCGCGTGCCGCCGAGCCGATTAGGGTCCGGGTCGTGGTGGTGACGACGTTCGAGCTCGGACAGGACAGTGGCGATGCGCCCGGGGAGTTCCAGGACTGGGTCGAGCGGCTGCCGCTGCCGGCCTCGCTGCCGTTCCCGCAGGGCTATCACCCGCTGCGCTACGATCCGCGGCGCGGCGTGCTCGGCATGGTCAGCGGCGAGGGCCCGTCGCGCATGGCCGCTTCGATCACCGCTCTCGGCTATGACCCCCGCTTCGACCTGAGCCATGCCTATTTCGTGCTGGCCGGGATCGCCGGCATCGACCCGATGGTGGGGTCGGTGGCGTCCGCGGCCTGGGCGCATCACGTCGTCACCGGCGAGGCGCACGAGATCGACGCCCGCGAGATTCCGCCCGGCTGGCCGACCGGCTACGTGCCGCTGCAGCGCACCACCCCCTACGAGCAGCCGGTTCCCGCCGCCGACAGCCTGTGGGGCACCGCGGTGTACACGCTGAATGCCGGCCTGGTGGACTGGGCCTACCGGCTGACCCGCTCGCTGCCGCTCGCCGACAGCCCGCCGCTGCGGGCGCTGCGGGCGCGCTATACCGGCATGCCCACGGCGCAGCGGCCGCCCTTCGTACTCGAAGGCGACACGCTGTCGTCCGGCATCTTCTGGGTGGGCGCGAGAATGAACCGGTGGGCGGAGGACTGGACCCGCTACTGGACGCATGGCCAGGGGCGCTTCGCCACCACCGCCGAGGAGGATGGCGGCTTGATGCAGGCGCTCACCTTCCTGTCGCAGGCCGGCCGTGTCGACCTGTCCCGGGTGCTGGTGCTGCGCACCGCCAGCAACTACGACATGCCACCGCCCGGCGAGACCGCAGCGGCGCTGCTGGCATCGGAAGGCAAGGAAACCGGCTTCTCCGCCTACCGTGCCTCGCTCGACTCCGCCTACCGCGTCGGCAGCACCGTCGTCGTGAATTTGGCCGAGCACTGGAACACCACCCGGGACCATGTTCCGCGCTAGCGCCTGATCACCGCCCACGGCAAGAGGAAGCCAAGGCGAGCCTTTAAAGATCTTTTCTCGGGGATCGGGGTCTGGGGCCTACGGCCCCAGCGCGTCGAGGGCCGATCCCTCGGCTTGCTTCCCCAGCAGCCTGCCAGAGCAGGCCCCGAGCGTCATTCTCAGCGATCGGTGCCGTGCGGCGGATTGACGTTCTGGTCTCCGCTCTGCACCTGCTGCTGGGTCGTCGGCTTGGCGCTGGCGGGCTTGGGCCGGGTGCCACCGGGATCGGTGCCGGATACCGGCGTGTTGGCGGTGGTGGTCGCGGTCTCTGGCGCGGGGTCGGACATGGCCATGCTCCTGGATGCACGACATCCACGTCGGACGGGACGGTTCGTTCCCGCGGCATCCGAGCATTCGGCGTCGCGCCGTCCGTTGCGCAATCGTTTCGTCCAGCGGATAGTCCCGGTGCCGGACGCCCGCGATGCAGGCGGACCGACGCCAGGAGGTGAGACAGACGATGAACCGTCCCGGTGACGCAAGTGCGGCCGTGGCGCCGACCGGTCCGGACGCCCACCTGAGCTCGGCGATGCAGGCGCTGCACAACACGACGTTCGAGCAGCTCGTCCAGGCCGCCGAGCAGCTCGGCACCAATCGCGGCCATCCCGGCGTGATCGGGCTGTACCGCACCTGGATCGCGCTGCACAGCGGCGGCGCGCGCAACCTCCACGCGGCCTGGTTCAACCTCGGCGTCGAGCTCGCCCGTGGCGAGCAGCCGCAGGACGCGATCCTGGCCTACCGGGCAGCGCTCGCGCTGAAGCCGGACTTCGTGGAGGCCGCGATCAACCTCGGCCTGCAGCTGGAACAGTCGGGTCAGACCGAGGCGGCGCTGCAGAGCTGGACGCAGGCGCTGCAACCCGATGCGGCCCGGGTCGCGCTGATCAACCATCGCGGAAGGCTGCTGGAACAGGCCGGCCGGCTGGAGGAGGCGGAGCAGGCATTGCGCAGCAGCCTGCTGACTGATCCGCAGCAGCCGGACGTGATCCAGCACTGGGTGCATATCCGACAGAAGATGTGCCAGTGGCCGGTGCTGGACGAGTCCGTCGGGCTGTCCCGCCGGACCCTGCTGGAGAGCTGCGGGCCGCTGGCGGCCCTCGCCCTGTCGGATCAGGTCGACGTCCAGAACGGCGTCAACGCGCGCTGGATCGGCCGCAAGACGATGCCGATCGCCGGCCGGCTCAGCCCGGAGCAGGGCTACCGGCACGGACGTATCCGCCTGGGCTACATGTCGTCGGACTTCTGCCGGCACGCGATGAGCTACCTGATCGCGGAGCTGTTCGAGCGGCACGACCGCGACCGGTTCGAGATCTTCGGCTACTGCTCCAGCCCCGACGACGGCAGCGAGATACGCGCCCGCGTCGTCGCCGCCTTCGACCGGTTCCGCCCGATACGCGGCCTGGCCGACGAGGCGGCGGCGCGGCTGATCCGCTCCGACGAGATCGATATCCTGGTCGATCTGAACGGACTGACCGCCGGCTCCCGGCTGCAGATCCTGCGCTGGCGTCCGGCACCGGTTCAGGCGACCTATCTCGGTTTCATCGGCCCGGTCCCCCTGCCCGAGCTGGACTACCTGTTCTGCGACGAGTTCGTGGTGCCTCCGGCGATGGCTGCCGCCTACCAGCCGAGGCCGCTCTACGTCGCCCACACCTACCAGGCCAACGACAGCCGACGCGCGCTCGGTGCGCCGACCACGCGCGCCGAGACGGGGCTTCCCGAGGATCGCTTCGTGTTCTGCTGCTTCTCGAACCACTACAAGATCACCGAGGAGATGTTCGGCGCCTGGATGCTGATCCTCGGACAGGCCGAGCATGCCGTGCTGTGGCTGACCGCCGACAACGCCTGGTCCTGCCGCAACCTGCGGCGGCGCGCGGCGGCCTCCGGCATAGATCCCGACCGGCTGATCTTCGCCGACAGGACCGATCCGTCGCACTACATCGCCCGACTGCGGCTCGCCGACCTGTTCCTCGACACGTTCCCCTACAACGCCGGCACCATCGCCAGCGACGCGCTGCGCATGGGCCTGCCGGTGCTCACCCGGATGGGGGATGCGTTCGCCTCGCGCATGGCGAGCCGGCTGCTGTGCGCGATCGGAGCCGAATGCGGCGTCACCCTGAGCCTGGAGAGCTATGTCGATCGCGCGGTGGCTCTGGCCACGGACGCTCGGGAGCACGCAGCCTACAGGAGCATGGTGACCGAGGCGCGCTGGGCGGACACGATCGGCGACATCGCCGGCTTCACCGCGCAGTTCGAGGCATCCCTGGTGCGCCTGCAGGCCGAGTGTCGCGGGCGCCCGGTGCCGGTTTCAGCCTGAAGCGGGAGCGGCGAACAACCCGGCGAGCAATCCTCTCGCGGCCGGATGCCCGCCCTCGGCAGCACGGCCGAGGAAGGCGGCCGCGGCTACGCGATCCTCGGACTCGCCGCAGGCGCCGCGCGCGAGCATGCCGAGGGCATAGAGCGCTCCCGCGTGACCGGCGGCGGCGGCACGGTCGAACAGCACCCTCGCCGTCGGCAGGTCCCGAGGACCGCCGCGGCCGTTCGCCAGCATCTCGCCGGCCACCACTTCCGCATCCTGGAGGCCCTGCTCGGCGGCACGCAGGAACAGGTCGCGGGCGGCGGGCAGATCCTGCGGCGTGCCCCGGCCCTCCGCCAGCATCCTTCCATACCAGTACTGCGCGACCGTCAATTCCCGCGCGGCGCGACGGAACCAGGCCACGGCCTGCTCGTCATCGCGCGGCACCCCTACCCCTTCGGCGCAGCAGAGTCCGATGTTGAAGGCTGCCACCATGTCGCCGGTCTCGGCGCGTTCGCGCAGGCAGGCCACCGCCGCGAGCCGATCCGCCTCGGGACCATCGCCGGCCAGCGTCAGTGCCGCGTGTTCGGCGCGTGCTGCGGGGTTGCCGCGATCGCCGGCCTGTCGCAGCAGCCGCCTCGCTTCCTGCGGATCGGCGCCGGTTCCGAGACCGTGCAGATGCAGATGCGCCAGCGCCCGGGCGGCGTCGTCATGACCGGCCTCCGCGGCACGACGGAACCAGATCATCGCCTCGGCATAATTCGGCGGCAGCGCACCGGCCTGCGCGTAGAGCGCACCGAGGATCGCCGCTGCCTGGGGCGCGTCGTTGAGGGCCGCGCGGCGCAGCCACGTCTCGGCCTGGAACGGATCGGCCGGCACCCCTCGTCCATGCAGCAGGGCGAACCCGTAGCGAAGCTGCGACCCGGCGTGGCCCAGCGCCGCCCCCTTGCGGTAGTGCCGCGCCGCGACCGAGAGACCCTCCGCGTCGTCGATCCTGCTCTCCGCCAGGATCCCGAGCATGCAGTGCGCCGTCGGCAGATCGGCGAGTGCCGCCGCCTCGAGCAGCCGCCGCACCTGGTCGAGATCGGCCGGCCGATCGGCGCCCAGCAGTGCCAGCGACCAGCCGAGCTGGCCGTGCGGGCAGCCGGACTCGGCCGCCTGGCGATACAGCGCGTGTCCCCGTTCCGGATCACGTAGCGCGGGTGCGCCCGCGGTCAGGATGAAACCGAGCAGCGCCTGGGCCTGCGCACATCCGGCATCGGCCGCCCGCTGGCTCCAGTACAGGGCCAAGCGGCATTCCGCCTCCTGGCCGGGACGGGAAGCGGGACCCGGGAAGATCGGCGCGGCCGAGGCCTCGGTGATCCCCTGCAGGGCCAGGGAGGCGAGCAGCAGTTGCGCCTCGCTCTCTCCGGCCAGCGCCGCCTGCGAGAGCCAGCGGACCGCGATGGCAGGACAGGACGGAACACCGAGACCGAGAAGATAGGCGCGGCCCATCTCCAGGGCGCCGGCGGCCGAGCCGGCCCGCGCCGCACGCGTGAACCGGCGCACCGCGCGCGAATGCCGACCCCGCAGCGCATCGCGGCGGCCGCGTGTCAGCTGCGCCGCTGATCCGTGCGGTGCAGCCCGCAGACGCTTGGAGAAGTCGAGGAGACGACGCATGACAGTGCCCGGCCGAGATCAGCGGACATAGTCGGCGTTCTGCGTGAACAAACGGTGAATTCAGTCGCGGAAAGCGAGCTGGTCAACGTGCCGTAATTAACGTAATGTTAACGATCTCGGTGCACCTAGCGGCAGGTCTCCAGGATACGGGAAGAGTCCAGATGGCGTTGAGCAGCCTGACGACGGCGCAGATCGCTTCGCTCTCGACCAGCGCCATCGCTGGGTTGACGACTGCAGACATACAGAGCCTGACCACGGCTCAGGTCGCGGCACTGACCACCGTGCAGATCCCGGCGCTCACCACCAGCGTGATCGGCGCGATGACCACGGCCGAGGTCGCGGCCCTGA
>CAXTAY010000018.1:0-42228 GCA_964242335.1 uncultured Acetobacteraceae bacterium
GTTCGGCAGCTTCTGGTGCGGCGCGGTGATGACGGCGGGCGCCGGCCTGGAGGGAACCGGCGACGGAGCCGGAGCCGCGACCGGAGCTTCGACCGGGGACGCCGCCGTCGGCCGCGGCACCGCAGCGGCGGTGACGCGCGCGGCACTGGCGGCTTCGATGTCGGCGCGCACGATGCGCCCCTGTGGACCGCTGCCGGTCAGCCCGGCCGGATCGATCCCCGCCTCGGCAGCGAGACGCCTGGCCAACGGCGAGATGAACAGCCGCCCGCCATGCGCCTCCGCGGCCGGCGCCCCGGCATCGGCCGGCGGAGCCGGGGCCTTCGTGTCGGCCGGCGTGGCAGGCGCCGCCGCGGCCGGCTTGGATGCGGCGGCGTCGGGCACCGCCTCGCCCTGCTCGACCAGGATGCCGATGGTGGCGTTGACCTTGACCCCCTCGGTGCCGTCGGCGACCAGGATGCGGCCGAGCACGCCCTCGTCGACGGCCTCCACCTCCATCGTCGCCTTGTCGGTCTCGATCTCGGCGATCACGTCGCCGGCGGCGATCGCCTCGCCCTCCTTCTTCAGCCAGCGCGACAGCGTGCCCTCTGTCATCGTCGGCGACAGCGCCGGCATCAGGATGTTCACGGACATGACGGGGTCCCTTCAGACCAGCTTGCGCACCGCATCGACGATCCAGTCGGGCTGCGGCAGTGCGAGCTTCTCCAGGTTGGCGGCGTAGGGCAACGGCACGTCCAGCCCGGTGACGCGCACCGGCGGCGCATCCAGCCAGTCGAAGGCGTGCTCGATCACCTGCATCGCCACCTCGGCACCGATGCCGGCGAATGGCCAGCCCTCCTCGACGCTCACCAGACGGCTGGTCTTGCGCACGCTGTCGACGATGGTCGCGGTGTCGAGCGGGCGCAGCGAGCGCAGGTTGATCACCTCGGCCTCGATCCCCTGCCCGGCCAGGATCTCCGCCGCCTTCAGCGCCACGCCCACCATGATCGAGAAGGCGACGATGGTGACGTGGCTGCCCTCGCGCTCGATCTTGGCGCGCCCGATCGGCAGCACGAAGTCGGGATCGGTCGGGCACTCGAAGCTCTGCCCGTAGAGCAGCTCGTTCTCCAGCACGATGACCGGGTTGGGGTCGCGGATCGCCGCGCGCAGCAGCCCCTTGGCGTCCGCCGCCGAATAGGGTGCGACCACCTTCAGCCCCGGCACGTGCGCGTACCAGCTGGCGTAGCACTGGCTGTGCTGGGCGGCGACGCGGGAGGCGGCACCGTTGGGCCCACGGAATACGATCGGGCAGCCCATCTGGCCGCCCGACATGTACAGCGTCTTGGCCGCCGAGTTGATCACCTGGTCGATCGCCTGCATCGCGAAGTTGAAGGTCATGAACTCGACGATCGGCTTCAGCCCGGTGAGCGCCGCTCCCACCGCCATGCCGGTGAAGCCGTGCTCGGTGATCGGCGTGTCGATCACGCGACGCGCGCCGAACTCCTCCAGCATGCCCTGGCTGACCTTGTAGGCGCCCTGGTATTCGGCGACCTCCTCGCCGAGCAGGAACACGTCCGGATCGGCGCGCATCTCCGACGCCATCGCCTCGCGCAGCGCCTCGCGCACCGAGATCGAGCGGGTCTCGCCCCATTCGCGCTCCGGCGTCACCCGCGCCAGCTGCGGCGTCTTGGCCGCGGAGGCCCGGTCGGCGATCTCCTTGGCACCCGCCCCTTCGGCGAGACGCGGCGGCGCCTGCTCCGGTGCGGCGGCAGGAGCGGCCTGCACGCCGGCCTCGCCCTCGCCCTCGTCCTCCCCCTCGCCCAGCAGGATCGCGATCGGCGCGTTCACCGCGACGTTCTCGGTCCCCTCATCGACCAGCAGCCGGCCGATGGTGCCCTCGTCCACGGCCTCCACCTCCATCGTCGCCTTGTCGGTCTCGATCTCGGCGATCACGTCGCCCGCCGCCACCGCGTCGCCGACCTTCTTCAGCCAGCGCGACAGCTTGCCCTCGGTCATGGTGGGCGACAGCGCCGGCATCAGCACGGTGGTCGACATGTCTCAGCTCTCCACCAGGATGTCGGTCCAAAGTTCGCCTGGATCCGGCTCCGGACTGGACTGCGCGAACTCGGCGGCGTCGGCGACGATGCGCTTGATCTCGTCGTCGATCGTCTTCAGCACGCCCTCCTCGGCACCGCGCTCCAGCAGCGTGTGCCGCACCCGCTCGATCGCGTCGCGCTCGCGCCGCATCAGCTCGACCTCGTCGCGGGTGCGATACTTCGCCGGATCCGACATCGAGTGGCCGCGGTAGCGGTAGGTCGTCATCTCCAGCAGGAACGGGCCGTGGCCGGCGCGGCAATGCGCCACCGCCTGCCTGGCCGCGTCATGCACCGCCTCCACGTCCATGCCGTCGACCTGCAGCCCGGGGATGCCCCAGGGCAGGCCGTTCTTCGACAGGTCGCGGGACGCCGACGCCCGCTCGACGCTGGTGCCCATGCCGTAGCGGTTGTTCTCGATCACGAAGATGCAGGGCAGCTTCTGCAGGGCGGCGATGTTGAAGCTCTCGAACACCTGGCCCTGGTTCGAGGCACCCTCGCCGAAATACGCCACCGCCACCTCGTCGCTGCCGCGATAGCGGTTGGCGAAGGCGAGGCCGATGCCGATCGAGACCTGGGCGCCGACGATGCCGTGGCCGCCGTAGAAGTTCTCCTTGCGCGAGAACATGTGCATCGAGCCGCCCTTGCCGCGCGAATAGCCGGTGGCGCGTCCGGTGAGCTCGGCCATCACGCCGCGCGCCTCCATCCCGGTGGCCAGCATGTGACCGTGGTCGCGATACGAGGTGACCACCTTGTCGCCCGGCTTGAGCGCCATCTGCACGCCGGTCACCACCGCCTCCTGGCCGATATAGAGGTGGCAGAAGCCGCCGATCAGGCCCATGCCGTAGAGCTGTCCGGTGCGTTCCTCGAAGCGGCGGATCAGCACCATGCCGCGATAGGCGCGGGTCAGTTCCTCCTGGGTCATCGAGGGGCTGTTGCGCAGCCCGCCGTCTCCGGGCGTGCTGACGCGAGCGTCGGGCTCGGACTCCGGCTGGTTCTGCGCCGTCTGCAGCTTGTTCATGGGAACGCCCTTTCGCGCTTCGAACCTGGATCCGGCTCGCTGATGTTGGTCCGGCCGCCCGACTTCGTCACGATCCGGAAGGCGTCGATGCGCATGTCGCGATCGACCGCCTTGCACATGTCATATAATGCCAGGGCGGCGACGGTTGCAGCCGTCAGCGCCTCCATCTCCACCCCGGTGGGACCGGTGGTGCGTGCCCTCGCCTCGATCTCGATCCCCGCCTTGTCCTCGCTGGCGGCGAGCTCGACCGCCACCGAGGACAGGCTCAGCGGATGGCACAGCGGGATCAGCTCCGCGGTGCGCTTGGCAGCCATGATGCCGGCGATGCGCGCGACCGCCAGCACGTCGCCCTTCGGCATCCCGCCGGACAGGATCAGGCCGAGGGTCGCTGGCCGCATCGAGACCCGCCCCCGCGCCACCGCCTCGCGCCGCGTGTCCGGCTTGTCCGAGACGTCGACCATCGCCGCCCGCCCCGCCGCGTCGAGATGGGTCAGGCGCAGCTCGGCCTCCGGGCGGGCGGAGGGGAGTGCTGCCTCCGTCATCAGCCCGCTCCGAGCAGGGCCGCGGCGGCGGCGCCGCAATCGGCCTGGCGCAGCAGGCTCTCGCCGACCAGGAAGCAGTAGGCGCCGGCGGCCGACAGGCGCCGCACGTCCTCGCGACCGGAGATGCCGCTCTCGGCGACCGTGATCCGGTCGGGCGGCACCAGCGGCGCCAATGTCACCGTCGTGGCAAGATCGGTGCGCAAGGTGCGGAGATTGCGGTTGTTTATGCCGATCAGCTCGGCCTGCGGCAAGGCCAGTGCGCGGTGCAGCTCCGCCTCGTCGTGCACCTCGACCAGCACGTCCAGCCGCAGCGACACCGCCAGCGCCGCCAGCGCCCGGGCTTCGGCATCGTCGAGGGCCGCCATGATCAGCAGGATGCAGTCCGCACCGACCAGCCGGCTCTCATAGACCTGCCACTCGTCGAGAATGAAGTCCTTGCGCAGCACCGGCAGGTCGCACGCGGCGCGCGCCGCCTGCAGATCGGCGACGCTGCCGCGGAACGAGGCTGCCTCGGTCAGCACCGACAGGCACGCCGCGCCCGCCGTCTGGTAGGCGCGCGCGATCGACGGAGGATCGAAATCCGCGCGGATCAGGCCCGCCGAGGGCGAGGCGCGCTTGATCTCGGCGATCAGCCCGAGCTCCCGCGCGTCGCGGCGACGGCGCAGCGCCGCGGCGAAGCCGCGCGGCACGAACGCCACGTCGTGCAGCCGCGCCCGGATCTCGTCCAGCGGCAGCGCCGCGGCACGATGCGACACCGCGTCGCGGGTCGATGCGCAGATCCGCGCCAGGATGTCGGACGCGTCCGCCATCAGTTCCGACTTCCCCCACCCTCAAGACCGGCCTCGTGTTCCGCCCGGTCGCGGCGCAGCGCCTCGAGCACGCCGTAGGCCGAACCGTCATCGAGCACGCGCGCGGCCGCGGCGATCGCTTCGCGCAGGTCGGAGGCTTCCGGCCCGGGCGGGAACATGTTGCCTCCGCGCGCGACGCGCAAGGCCGCGGCGGCATTGAGCAGCACCGTGTCGCGATAGGCACGCGGCGCGGCGTCGCGGCCGCCGCGCAGCAGGGTCTCGAGTGCCGCCGCGTTGCACGCCGCGTCGCCTCCGGCGATCGCCGACACCGGCGCCGGCGCCAGCCCGAGGCGGTCGGCGGTCAGGGTGAAGCGGTGCAGCTCGCCCCGCTCCAGCGCCGTCACGTGGTTGGTGCCGGCCAGGGTTAGCTCGTCCAGCCCCTGACCGCTCCCCTGGTCTCCCATCCGCGCGCCGTCCTCGCCGTGCACCGCCCAGACCCGCTCGGCACCCAGCCGTCGCAGCGTCAGCACCACCGGCTCCAGCCAGGCGCGGTCGAACACGCCGACCAGCTGCAGCGACACCGAGGCCGGGTTGCAGAGCGGCCCGAGCAGGTTGAACAGGGTGCGCGTGCCGAGCTCGGCGCGCACCGCGGCCACGTGGCGCAGCGCCGGGTGATGCACGGGTGCGGCGAGGAAGGCGACGCCGCGGCGCGCGAGCTGCCGCTCCAGTGCGATCGGCTCGGTCAGCGGCGGCACGCCGAGGGCCGCGAGCACGTCGGTGGCGCCGGCGCGCGAGGTCTGCGCGCGGTTGCCGTGCTTGGCCACCGGCACCCCGAGTGCGGCGAGCACGAAGGCCACGGCGGTGGAGACGTTGAGGGTGCCGTGCGCATCCCCGCCGGTGCCGCAGACGTCGATCGCGCCCGCCGGTGCTCGCACCGTGCGCATGCGCGCCCGCATCGCCCGCGCCGCCCCGAGCAGCTCGTCCGGGGTCTCGCCGCGCACCCGCAGCCCGATCAGCAATGCCGCGATCTGCGCCGGCGTCGCGGCGCCGTCGAGCAGCAGGTCGAAGGCCGCCTCCGCCTCCGCCTCCGACAGGCGCGCGCCGCCGGCGATGCGGGCCAGCACCGGCCGCAGCCCGATGCCGGGATCCGGCGCCGCGGCCACGTGTGGAACCCGTCGAGACATGAATGCTGTGCTGGGCCTCAGGCGGCGCGGGACCGGTCCTGGTGACGCACCCCGGCGATGGTTAGGAAGTTGGCCAGGATGCGGTGGCCGTGCTGCGAGGCGATGCTCTCGGGGTGGAACTGCACGCCGAAGATCGGCAGGTCGCGATGGCGCAGCCCCATCAGCACCCCGTCCTCGGTCCAGGCGGTGGGCAGCAGCTGCGCCGGCAGGCTGTCGGGACGCACCGTCAGGCTGTGATAGCGGGTGGCCTCGAACGGGCTCGGCACGCCGTCGAACACGTCGCTGGCGCGGTGGCGCACCGGGCTCACCTTGCCGTGCATCGGCGCCGGTGCGCGCACCACCTCGGCGCCGAAGGCCTGGCCGATCGCCTGGTGCCCGAGGCAGACGCCCAACACCGGCACCCGCCCGGCGGCGGCCGCCGTGATCAGCGCGCAGCAGATCCCGGCCTCGGTCGGCGTGCAGGGCCCCGGCGACAGCACGATCGCCTCCGGCCGCAGCGCCAGCGCCGCCGCCACGTCGAGCGCGTCGTTGCGGCGCACGTCGCACGCCACACCGAGGTCGCCGAGATAATGCACCAGGTTGAAGGTGAAGCTGTCGTAGTTGTCGATCAGCAGGATCATGCGCCGAACATGGCCCCGCACCCGCAGCGGGTCAATTCGCCCCGAGGCTGCATCTCGCCGCGGAACCGGGTCATCCCGCCGCCGGCTGCGACAGCGCCTCGAGTGCGGCCAGCGCGGCGTGGCAGACCTGCACGTCCTGCTCCGGTGAGCCGCCCGAGGAGCCGACGCCGCCGACCACCTGTCCCTGGTGCAGCAGCGGCATGCCGCCGGCCAGCGGCATGCGGCCGGGGAACGACAGCAGCGCGGGATCGGCCTGCACCTGCTGCTCCAGCGCGGCGGTGGAGCTGCGCACGATGGCGGCGGTGCGTGCCTTGGCCCACGCGGCCTCCGGCGTGTGCAGCCGCGCCCGATCGAGCCGCTGCAGCGCCAGCAGCACGCCGGCCTCGTCCACCACCGCGACGCTGACCTCGAGCCCGAGCCGCTCCGCCTCGCCGCAGGCGGCCTGCATCAGGCGGCGGACGTCGGCCGCCTCGAGGAACGGCCGGCTCTGCATCAGCCTGCCGGCGCCAGCGTCGTCGCTTCGGTTACCAGGTGGTAGAAGCGTCCGTCGAACAGCCGCATCACCTCCATGGTGGCCGCGTGGGACTCCGGCCGGATCGGCGAGGCGAGGCAATCCTCGATCGCCGCCATGTCCGGGAAATCCATCTCCAGGATCATCACCACCGGCGCCGCGTCCGGATCGGCCGAGCGGGTGCGCTGCACCCGCACGTCGGTCACGTGCGGAAAGTGCTGCCACAGCGGCTGCAGCTCGTCGCGCACGCGCCGGAAGAACTCCTCCTCGTGCCCGGCATGGATCGCCCCCTCGTAGATCGCCGTCCTGGTCAGCATCGGTTCCTCCATCGCTGGCGCCACCCCGCCTCGCGCCTGCAGCGTGGCAACGGCGCGGCGCATCTCGGGTTCGCAGCCGCGATGCACCGGTCGGCCTCGCCCGCCCTCTCAGCTGCCGCCCGCTCAGCTACCGCCGGCCGGACCGCCCTGGGCGAAGCGCACCGCGGTCTCGGCGGCGCGGATCAGGGCGCGCGCCTTCTGCCGGGTCTCCTCGAACTCCGCCGCCGGCACGCTGTCGGCGACCACGCCGCAGCCGGCCTGGACGTGCATGGTGCCGTCCTGCACCACGGCCATGCGCAGCCCGATGCAGGTATCCATGCCGCCATCGGCCGCGAAGTAGCCGATGCAGCCACCGTAGGCGGCGCGGCGGGTCGGCTCCAGCTCGTCGATGATCTGCATCGCCCGGATCTTCGGCGCCCCGGTGAGAGTGCCAGCCGGGAAGCCGGCGACCAGCGCGTCGAGCGCGTCGAGCCCGGGCCGCAGCCGGCCCTGCACGGTGGACGAGATGTGCATCACGTGGCTGAAGCGCTCGATCGCGAAGCTCTGCGTCACCCGCACGCTGCCGAGCTCGGCGACGCGGCCGACATCGTTGCGCCCGAGATCGACCAGCATCAGGTGCTCGGCGCGCTCCTTGGGGTCGGCGAGCAGCTCCTCGGCCAGCCGGCGATCCTGCTCCGGGTCGGCGCCGCGCGGCCGGGTGCCGGCCAGCGGACGCACCGTGACCTCGCCGCCCTGCAGTCGCACCAGCACCTCCGGCGAGCTGCCGACCAGGCTGAACCCGTCCAGCTCGAGGAAGAACAGGAACGGCGAGGGGTTGATCCGGCGCAGCGCCCGGTATAGCGCGAACGGCGGCAGCGCGAACGGCATCGAGAAGCGCTGGCTCGGCACCACCTGGAACACGTCGCCGGCGGCGATGTAGTCCTGGATCCGGCGCACCGCATCCTCGAAGCCGTCGCGGGTGAAGTTCGAGCGCGGCTCCGGCAGCCGGGCGGCCGCCGGCGATCGGGCAGCCGCCGGGCCGGCCAGCGGCAGCGGCTCGGCGAGGGCGGCGCGCGCTGCGGCCAGCAGCGCCTCCGCGGGCTGCGGCTCCTGGTCGCGCAGCGGTGCGGCCAGCGTCAGCTCGTCGCGCACGTTGTCGAAGATCGCGAACAGCGAGGGGCGCAGCAGCACCGCCTCGGGCAGCCCCAGATCGTCGGCCGGCGGATGCGGCAGCCGCTCCATCTGCCGCACCATGTCATAGCCGAGATAGCCGAACAGGCCGGCGACCATCGGCGGCAGCCCGGCCGGCAGCTCGAGCCGGCTGTCGCGGATCAGCGCGCGCAGGCTGTCGAGCGGCGGCGTGCTCTCGGCGACGAAGCCGCTCCCGCCGCGGGAGACGCCGACCACGCCGTCGTCGCAGCGCCAGATCATGTCCGGCAGCAGCCCGATCACCGAGTAGCGGCCGCGCGCCGCACCGCCCTCGATGCTCTCCAGCAGGAAGGCGTTGCGCGCGGCACCCGGCAGGCCCGCGGTCAGCTTGAGGAAGGCCGCGACCGGGGTCAGCAGGTCCGCCGGCTCGACGGTATGCAGGATGCGCGGCATCGGCTGGCTCCCGGCGGTTCGAGTGCCGGCCTACTGGCCGACGACGCTGCGGATCGCCTGCGCGTTCAGCACCGGCCTGGTCCTGCCGCGCAGCGCCATGGCGTAGCTGGCCTCGATGTCGTCGCCGATCGCGCCGTCGAGCGTCCCCTGCAGCCTGTCGTAGGCGAGCCGGTTGGCGGACGGCTCGGGATGCTGGATCCCCGTGACGGTGACGACGACGAAGCCGTCGGCGGTCTCCAGCATCGTCGAGCTGCCCGGCGCCAGGCTGAAGGCGAGCTGCGTCAGCTGCGGTGGCACCCCCGGCGGCGGCGTGCCGCGAGCGAGTGCGGCGACATGCACCACGTCGCCGCGCGCCGATGCGGCCAGCCCGCCATGCGCGCGCACCTGGGCGTAGAGGCTCGCCGCCTGCTGCTCGGCCTCGTGCCGCAGCGCGTCCCGACGCATCGCCTCGACCACCTGGTCGTGCACCGCCTCGTACGGCTGCGATCGCGCCGGGGTGACGGACTCGACGACCAGCGCGTACTCGGACTCCTCCGGCCCCTGCCGCAGCACCGGCGGCTCGCCCGGCTTCTGCGCGAAGGCCTGATCGAGGATCGCGCGACGCAGCGCCCCGGTCGCCGGCAGCGGCGCCTCCTCGCCGGTGGAAGTGCGTCCCTGCGCGTCCAGCGTGCCCTCCGCCGCGGCAGCTCCGAGCTCCGCCGGGATCGCGTCCAGGCCGCCGCCGGCGATCGCATCCTGCAGCTTCTGCACCCGATCGGCGATGCCGTCGCGGGCGCGCGATAGGGCGATCTCGTCGTGCAGCGCCGGACGCAGCGCCTCGAAGCTGCGCGTCGCCGGTGCCGTCACCCTGGTCACGCGGAGCAGCACCCAGCCGGACGGCAGGTGCACCGGGCCGCTGACCTGGCCCGGGCTCGCGGCGAAGGCGAGCCGGCCGAGCTGCGGGTCCGGGAAGGTCGCCTGGGTCGCGTCGTCCAGCGCCACCGGCACGCTGTCGGCGGCGGCGGCCTGCATCTGCGGCCAGCCGGCCCCGCCCTGCCACAGCAGCGCCAGTGCCCGCGCCCGCGCCTCGCTCGGCGCCGTGATCACCTCGACCGAGCGCTTCTCCGGCACGTTGCCGGCGCCCTTGCCCGAGCCGTAGCGGGCGGCGAACAGCGCCCGCTCGTCCGCCTCCGGCACCGCGCTGCCGCGGGCGACGGTCGCCGGCGACAGCAGCACCAGCTTGATGCGGCGGGTGGCCGGCGCCTGGAACCGGTCCGTGTGGTTGTCGTAGTAGCGACGCTGCGACGCCTCGTCGGGCACCGGCGGCGCGGGCATCGCGGCCGAGGTGACGCGCACCATGTCGAGGCTGCGCGTCTGGGCCCCGTAGTCGTAGACGCGGCGCACCACGACCGCGGGCGCCTTGGCGCCGACCCGGAGCGGGGCGATCAGCGCGCCGGTGGCGAGATCGTCGCGGAACAGCGACAGCAGCTTCTGCTGGCTCAGGTTGTGCGCGGCGAGCCACTGGTCGAACCGCGGGCGGTCGAACTGTCCGTTCTCGCCCTTGAACAGCGGCAGGTCGAACACCGCCTGGCGCAGCACGTCGTCGGGCACCACCACGCCCAGCCGCTCCGCCTCGCGCAGCGCCTCGGCGCGGCTGACCAGCCCCTGCAGCACCTGCATGGCGACCTGGCCGCGCTCCGACGGCGGGATCTGCGAGGCGTCGCCGCCGGTCTGCTGGGCGACCTGCTGCAGCTGCTGGCGCAACGCGGTATCGAATTCCTGGGCGCTCACCGTGTGCGTACCCACCGAGGCCACCGTGCCCGGGTCGCGCCCCATGCTGGTGAAGAAGTCGCCCACGCCCCACACCACGAAGGCTGCGAAGATCAGCACGGCGAAGACCCGCCCGACCCAGGAATCGACGAACAGGCGTCGGAAGTAGGAGATCATGCGGCGTCCATGCAAGCACTCTCGGCGGCGTCCGGCCGCGGGGGGCCGCACCATAGGCAGCGGACGATCGATTGACCATCGTGGCGCGCCGCCGCCCTTGTCACCGGCTGGCCGCACATGGTCTATGCGCCTCGAACGATGTCCGGGTTGCGAGAGAGCCGCACGATGCGTCAGATGATCGCCGGGAACTGGAAGATGAACGGCCTCACCGCCGACTCCGAGGCGCTGGCGCTGGCGCTGCGCGACGGGCTGCCGGGTCCGCTCGGCGCCGAGGTGCTGGTCTGCCCGCCCTTCACCCAGCTCGCCTCGGTCGGCCGCATCCTCGCCGGCAGCCCGATCGCCTGGGGCGGGCAGGACTGCATCATGCACGAGCACGGCGCGCATACCGGCGACATCGCCGCGACGATGCTGCGCGACCTGGGCGCCAGCCACGTGATCCTGGGCCACTCGGAGCGGCGCCGGGACCACAACGAGCTCGACGAGACCGTGCGCGAGAAGGCGGTGGCCGCCGCGCGCGCCGGGCTGGTCCCGATCATCTGCGTCGGCGAGAGCGAGGAGCAGCGCGCGAGCGGACAGCAGGAGGACGTGGTCGGCTGGCAGATCAAGGGCAGCGTCCCGGAAGGCTTCGAGGGTATCGTCGCCTACGAGCCGGTCTGGGCGATCGGCACCGGCCGCTCCGCCACCGAGGCGGACGTGGCGGCGATGCACGGCTTCGTGCGCGCCGAGCTGGTGCGCCAGTTCGGCGAGTCGCGCGGCAGCGGCTTTCGCATCCTCTATGGCGGCTCGGTCGGCGCCGCCAACGCGAGCGCCCTGCTCGCGGTGCCCGAGGTCGGCGGCGCGCTGGTCGGCGGCGCCAGCCTCAAGGCGGCGGAGTTCCTTTCGATCATTCGCAGCGCACGCCCATGACCACCTTCCTGCTGGTCCTGCATCTCCTGGTCACCCTGACCCTGATCGGCACCGTGCTGATCCAGCGCAGCGAGGGGGGTGGCCTGGGCATCGGCACCACCCAGGGCATGGGCTCGTTCATGTCCGGCCGCGGCACCGCCAACCTGCTCACCCGGCTGACCTCGATCCTGGCCGCGATCTTCATGCTGCTGTCGCTGACGCTCGCGGTGATGAACCGCGGCACCGCCGGCGTCGGCCGCGACATCCTGGCCCAGCCGCCCGGCCCTGCGGCGACGCATCCCGCGCGTCCGGCGCTGCCGCCGCTGCCCGCCAAGCCCGCCGGGCCGAGCGTGCCCACGCAGTGACGCCGCCGCCCGGCCGGGTGGACGTCGCGATCGTCGGTGCCGGCGCCGCCGGCCTCGCGGTGGCCGCGGCGCTGCGCGGCGCCGGCCGACGCTGCGTCCTGCTCGAGGCCGGCGGGCGCATCGGCGGCCGCGCCCACACCGTCCATCCGCAGTGCCTGGGCGGAGCCCGCTTCGATACCGGCGCCACCTGGCTGCACCAGACCGACCGCAACCCGCTGGTGCGCCTGGCGCGGGCGCGCGGCATCCGGCTGGTGCCGGCGCATCAGGGGCCGCACCGGCTGTTCGTCGACGACCGACCGGCACGGCCCGACGAGGCAGCCGCCTACGAGGCGGCCGGCGAGGACTGGCAGCGCCGGGTGCGGGGCCATCGCGGCGATGTCGACATGCCCCTGGTGCAGGCCGCCGGACCGCCCGGACCCTGGACCGCCAACATCGAGAACTGGGAGGGTGCGATCATCGCCGCCGCCGACGCGGACACACTCGGCCTGCGCGACTGGCGCCGCAACCAGCTCGACGAGAACGACCTCAGCCCGCCCGAGGGCGTCGGTGCGCTGCTGGCGGCACTGCTCGGCCCGATGGCCGGCCCGGTGCAGTTCGCGACCCCGGTCGAGGCGATCGAGTGGGGCGGCAGCGAGGGCTGCCGGCTGCACGGGCCGCGCGGCAGCGTGCGTGCGGACGCGGTGATCGTCACCGTGTCCAGCGGCGTGCTGCGCGCGGGGCGGATCGCCTTCGAGCCGGCGCTGCCGCCGACGACGCTCGCCGCGATCGACGGGCTGCCGATGGGGCTGCTCAGCAAGCTGGCGCTGCCCGCGCGCGGCGAGGATCGCCTCGGCCTCGATCACGGCACCCTGCTCGAGCACCGGCTGGCGTCACGCGGCGCGCCGGGCATGCTGCTCTCCGCCTGGCCGGCCGGGCTGCCCTACTTGGCCGGCTTCTATGGCGGCCGCCACGCCCGCGGCCTGGAGGGCCGACCCGACGAGGCGCTGGCGGAGGCGCGGCGGCTGCTGCATCGGCTGCTCGGCGACGGCGCGCTCGATGCCGTGGATCCCGAGCGCGGCTTCGTCACCGCCTGGGCGCACGATCCGCTGTTCGGCGGCGCCTACGCCTATTGCCCGCCGGGTCGGGCGGAGTCGCGCGCCGCACTCGCGGCGCCGCTCGGCGACGCCCGCCTGCTGTTCGCCGGCGAGGCCTGCCGCGCCGACGGGCTCGCCGGCACCGTCGGCGGCGCGCTGGCCGACGGCGAACGCGCCGCCCACCTGGTGTTGCGCCGCCGCTTCGGCATGGAATCCGCACCCATCCTCGCGGACGGGTTCCCCCGCGCCCCCGACCCGGTGTAGGACCCACCCTGGCGCAGGAAGGGGCTCCATGACGCGGTTCGTATTCATCACCGGCGGCGTGGTCTCCTCACTCGGCAAGGGCATCGCATCCGCAGCCCTCGGCGCGCTGATGCAGGCGCGCGGCTACAAGGTGCGGCTGCGCAAGCTCGATCCGTATCTCAACGTCGATCCCGGCACGATGAGCCCGTACCAGCACGGCGAGGTGTTCGTCACCGACGACGGCGCGGAGACCGACCTCGATCTCGGCCATTACGAGCGCTTCACCGGGGTGCACGCGACGCGGGCGGACAACGCCACCACCGGGCGGATCTATTCCGACGTGATCGCGCGCGAGCGACGCGGCGACTATCTCGGCGCGACCGTGCAGGTGATTCCGCACATCACGGACGCGATCAAGGAGGCGATCGTCGCGGGTACCGCCGACCTGGATTTCGCGCTGATCGAGATCGGCGGCACCGTCGGCGACATCGAGAGCCTGCCGTTCCTGGAGGCGATCCGGCAGCTGCGCAACGACCTCGGCGCCGAGCGCACCATGTTCGTCCACCTCACCCTGGTGCCGTTCATCGCCTCGGCGGGCGAGCTCAAGACCAAGCCGACGCAGCACTCGGTCAAGGAGCTGCAGAACGTCGGCATACAGCCGCAGATGCTGCTGTGTCGCTCCGACCGTCCGCTGCCCGAGGCGGAGCGACGCAAGATCGCGAGCTTCTGCAACGTGCGCCCCGAGGCGGTGGTCGCGGCCCTGGACGTCGACACCATCTATGCCTGCCCGATCTCGTATCACGAGGGCGGCATGGACACCGAGGTGCTGCGCCATTTCGGGCTGCCGCACGAGGGCAAGCCCGACCTCGCCGGCTGGCACCGTGTGCTGGGCGCGATGCGCAACCCGGAGGGCGAGGTGCGCATCGCCGTGGTCGGCAAGTACACCAGCCTGCTCGACAGCTACAAATCGCTCAACGAGGCGCTGATCCACGGCGGCATCGCGAGCCGGGTGCGGGTGCATCTCGACTGGGTCGACAGCCAGGTGTTCGAGCAGGACGGCGCGGTGGAGCGCCTGCAGGAGGTGGACGGCATCCTGGTGCCGGGCGGCTTCGGCGAGCGCGGCGCCGAGGGCAAGATCGAGGCGGTGCGGTTCGCCCGCGAGCGGCGCATCCCGTTCCTGGGCATCTGCTTCGGCATGCAGATGGCGGTGATCGAGTGCGCCCGCAACCTCGCCGGCCTGCCTCGCGCCTCCTCCACCGAGTTCGGCCCGACCGACGAGCCGGTGATCGGGCTGATGACCGAGTGGGCGCGGGGGCCGGAGCTCGAGCGACGACGCGCCGGGGGCGATCTCGGCGGCACCATGCGCCTGGGCGCCTACCCGGCGATGCTGGCGCCGGGCTCGCGCGTCGCCGCCGCCTACGCCGCCGGCGAGATCAGCGAGCGGCACCGCCATCGCTGGGAGGTCAACGTGCACTACCGCGAGCGTCTGGAGCAGGCCGGGCTGGTGTTCTCCGGCATGAGCCCGGACGGGGTGCTGCCGGAGATCGTCGAGTATCCCGATCATCCCTGGTTCATCGGCGTGCAGTACCACCCCGAGTTGACCAGCAAGCCGTTCGCGCCGCACCCGCTGTTCCGCGGCTTCATCGAGGCCTCGCTGAAGAAGGCCCGGCTGGTATGAGCGAGGCTGGCATGAGCGACATGCGCATCGGCGCGCTGACGGTCGGCAACGGCCGGCCGTTCACGCTCATCGCCGGGCCCTGCCAGATCGAGTCCGCCGACCACGCCGAGGCGATGGCCGCCGCGCTGGTGGCGCTGTGCCGGCCGCGCGGCATCGGCCTGATCTACAAGAGCAGCTTCGACAAGGCCAACCGCAGCAGCCTCGGTGCCGCGCGCGGCGTGGGCATGGAGCGCGGGCTCGAGATCCTCGCCGGCGTGCGCGGCCGGCACGGCATCCCGGTGCTCACCGATGTGCACGCCGCCGAGCAGTGCCGGATCGTGGCCGACGCGGTCGACGTGCTGCAGATCCCGGCCTTCCTGTGCCGCCAGACCGACCTGCTGCTCGCCGCCGGCGAGACCGGGGCCGCCGTCAACGTCAAGAAGGGACAGTTCCTCGCCCCGTGGGAGATGGCCCATGTCGCGGCCAAGATCGCCTCGACCGGCAATAGCCGCATCCTGCTGACCGAGCGCGGCAGCTCGTTCGGCTACAACACCCTGGTCAACGACCTGCGCGCGCTGCCGATCATGGCAGGCACCGGCTATCCGGTGGTGTTCGACGCCACGCACTCGGTGCAGCAGCCGGGCGCGCTGGGCGGCGCTTCGGGCGGCCAGCGCGAGTTCGCGCCGATGCTGGCGCGTGCCGCCGCCGCGGTCGGCGTCGCTGCCCTGTTCATCGAGACCCACGAGGACCCGGACCGCGCGCCGAGCGACGGCCCGACGATGATTCCGCTGGACCGGATGGCGGCGGTGCTGGACGATGTGCAGGCCTTCGACCGCCTGTCCAAGGCCCAACCTCGCAGCGGAGGGCGCCCCTCATGAGCGGCATCCTGGGTGGCCTGTTCGGCGGCGGCGCGGGAAGCGGCGCCTTGACCGGGGCCGGCAACCTGCTGGCCCACGTGATCAACGCCGCCGGCGGGCCGGCCGGCATCGCGCAGAAGTTCGAGCAGGCCGGCCTGGGCGACAAGGTGCAGTCCTGGATCGGCAACGGCCACAACCTGCCGATCTCCGCCGAGCAGGTCGAGCGCGTGTTTCCGCCGGCGCAGATCGACGCCTGGGCGCAGCAGCACGGCCTGCCGCCCGGCATGGGCAGCCAGATCCTGGCGCAGTTCCTGCCGCACGCGGTGGATGCCACCACCCCGGCAGGCAGCGTGGCACCCCAGGCCGGAATTGCGGCCGCCGCCTCCGGCGCCGGCTCGGGCATCGATTTCGCCGGCATGATCGGCCGGCTCACCGGTGCCGGGTAGCGCCGCGGCGCGAGCCGCATCGACCGATGGGCGGCGCCTGACCGATCGGTCAGGTTTCCGGGCATCGCGGACTTCAACAGCGAGGACTCACATGACGCAGACGGTCCGGATGGCTCTCGGTGGTGCGCTGATGCTCGCTGCCTTCGTCGGCCCCTGGGGTGCGGCGGGAGCGGTCACCTCCAAGGAGTGCAGCGTCAAGTATCAGGCGGCCAAGAAGGCCGGCACCCTGGATGGTGCGAACTACAAGAGCTTCCGGGCGCAATACTGCGCCTCCGGTGCGGCGGCCTCGGCCGGGACCACGCCCACCACCAACGCCAGCACGACGCCGCCGGCATCGCCGAACGCGGTGGTCAGCAAGCCGTCGGCGCCGGTCGCGGCCTCCGGCCCCGCCACCTTCCCCAGCGCCATCGACTCCAAATACAGCAAGGAGACGCCCGGCAAGGCGCGGCTGCACACCTGTCTCGACCAGTACAAGGCGAACAAGGCAGCCGGCGGCAATGGCGGCTTGCGCTGGGTGCAGAAGGGCGGCGGCTACTACAGCGAGTGCAGCAAGAAGCTGAAGGGCTGATCCGCCGCCTTCGTCGTTCAGATCACGGCCTCGCCGATACCGGGCGTCGTCACGCGCCGCACCGGAAGCGACGAAGCCGAACACGCCCCCCGATCGGTAACGACCGGCACGACGATCTCTCGGGAGATGCGCGAGGTCGCCGGCGTCGAGCAGGTCGGCACGGTCGATCGGCCACTCGCTGCGGTGGATGCACCGCAGCACCGGGCGGCCGCCACCGGCGGGCGCGCCGCGCGGTGCTCCTCGCCGTGGTCCAGATGCTGCAGACGAGGGTGCCACGCGCCGTGTTGTGACACCAACTCAAGAAATCAGCTGGACTCTCGGTAATTTGTGCACAGTCCAGCCATGCGTCGACGCAGCCGGTTCTTTGTGTTGTAACGGAGCGACAGGAGGAACCGCGCCGGGCAGGCTGTGTTGCTGATCCTCTATTGTGAGCCAGCCCGCAGCATGAACGCCGACCTGATGCCGATGACCGATCCGATCCTCGACCAGGATCACCCGCTGGCGAAACGATTCAGCGACTTCATCCGCGATCCGAGGTTCTCCTGCGTCGGCGCCAAGGCGGCGCTGGCACGCGGGCAGCTGCGCATCATGGTCGGCCGCGACATCCGCTCGGCCTGGGACGACATGCGCGTCTACCCGGAACTGCTCGGCTTCATCCGCGAGTACCAGCAGGAGCGGACCCTGTTCCGCAGCTTCGCGATCCTGTTCGAGGGTCCGGACACGCTCGACGAGGCCGGCTTCGAGCATCATCTGTGGCAGCGTGTACAGTCGTTCTCCGACAAGGACGCCTGGTTCGGCGAGAAGCAGGATGCGCGGGTGAGCGGCGACCCGGACAGCCCGCACTTCTCGCTCAGCTTCGGCGGCGAGGCGTTCTTCGTGGTCGGGCTGCATCCCGCCGCGAGCCGGCTGGCCCGCCGTTTTGAGCGCCCCGCCCTGGTGTTCAACCTGCACGACCAGTTCGAGCGGCTGCGCGCCGAAGGCCAGTACGACAGGCTGCGCTCGACCATCATCCACCGCGACGAGGCGCTCAACGGCTCGACCAACCCGATGCTGGCTCGCTTCGGCGAGATCTCCGAGGCGCGGCAGTACAGCGGCCGGCTGGTGGACGCGAAGTGGCGATGCCCGTTCCAGCCGCCGAGCGGGCGCGCCGGCGATGCGGCCTGAGCACGAGGTGTGAGCCCGTCGCACGAGATCGCGCCGCGCTCCGGCGTCGCCTTCACGCTCCAGCAGGGCCAGAGCCTCACCGTGATCGACCCGCAGGGCGAGCAGGTCGCCGACCTTCTGGCGTTCAACCGCCACGACGTCGCGGAGGTGATCTCCTCGGGCCGCACGCTGGACTACGCCGGCAGGATCTACCTGACCACCGGCGACCCGCTGTACTCGAACCGTAGCCGGGTGCTGCTGCGCATCCTCGAGGACAGCGTCGGCCGCCACGACTTCCTGCTGACCCCCTGCTCGGCGGACACCTTCCGCATCCTCTACGGCGACGCCGAGCCGCATCGCGGCTGCTTCGGCAACCTGGCCGCGGCACTGGCGCCGTTCGGCATCGTGCCCGATCAGATCCCCGTCGCCTTCAATGTGTTCATGAACGTGCGGCTGGACGGCGACAGCGGGGTGCTCACGGTGGATCCGCCGCGCAGCCGCCCCGGCGACCACGTCCGCTTCCGCGCCGAGCAGGACCTGATCGTCGGGCTGACCGCCTGCTCGGCGCTGCAGTCCAACAACTACGCGTTCAAGCCGATCCATTACAGGATCGACTGAGACCGGATCGGCGAGGCGGCAGGACGCGGAGGGAGAGCAGGCCAGGGCTTCGCCCCTGACCCACTGGGGCCGGCGGCCCCAGATCCCCGATTCTCGAGCGACGGATTTCGACGGCTCCGTCTTTGATGCGGTCCAGCTTCCGCACCCAGCTAGAAGGTGCGCGCCAGCAGCACCACGACCAGGCAGAGCAGCACCACCGCGCTGAGCAGCCAGCGCAGACCCATGTAGCCGGCCGGCATGGCGCCGCTGCGCCGCGCCCGGGCCTCGACCAGGGTGGTGCCGACGAAGCCCAGGATCAGCAGCACGATCGCGATCAGTGCCGACGACACCAGCGGCACCAGCAGGGCCGCCCAGCCGATCAGCGAGGGCAGCACCCCCAGCCCCAGCCGGCGGTTGTCCAGCCTCACCTGTCCCGGCACCGTGACCAGGGGACGCGGATCCAGCGCGAAGCCCCAGTGCACCCCGCCCAGGAAGGCGAGGATCACCGCCCCGTAGGCGATCATCGCCTGCACCAGGTTCGGCACCGGCACCTCGCTCGGGAACAGGATGATGCCGATGGTGCAGCCCAGGAACGGCAGCAGCCCGAGCAGGCCGAGGATCACCGCCAGGATCGGGAGCCGTCTCATCGTCGTCGCCTTCGCCGTTCAGGCACGCAACGCGCGGAGGTGCCAATCGATGCCCAGCCTCCCGGCGGCCGGCCTTGCGGAAAGCCGGACGAGGTGCTGCAAGGACCCATCTCCGCAACAGCCAGGGTGTCCCCAGCCATGAGCGCCATCGCCGACCTCGTCGCCCGTCAGATCATCGACAGCCGCGGCAACCCGACCGTGGAGGTCGACGTGGAGCTGTCCAGCGGCGCCACCGGCCGTGCCGCCGTCCCGTCCGGTGCCTCCACCGGCGCCCACGAGGCGGCCGAGCTGCGCGACGGCGACAAGGCGCGCTACGGCGGCAAGGGCGTGCTGCAGGCGGTCGGCTTCGTCGAGGGCGAGATCCTGGACGCGCTGCAGGGCTCGGAATCCTCCGACCAGATCGCCATCGACGAGGCGATGATCGACCTCGACGGCACCCCCAACAAGTCGCGCCTCGGCGCCAACGCCATCCTCGCGGTCTCGCTCGCCGTCGCCCGCGCCAGCGCCGCCGAGCTCGGCGTGCCGCTGTATCGCTATGTCGGCGGCGTGTTCGCGCGCACCCTCCCGGTGCCGATGATGAACATCATCAATGGCGGCCAGCACGCCGACAACCCGATCGACATCCAGGAATTCATGATCCAGCCGGTGGGTGCCGCCACGGTGGCGGACGCGGTGCGGATCGGCTCGGAGATCTTCGCCCAGCTCAAGCGCGGCCTGAAGGATGCGGGCCACAACACCAACGTCGGCGACGAAGGCGGCTTCGCCCCGGGCCTGAAGTCGGCCGACGAGGCGCTCGCCTTCATGAGCCGGGCGATCGAGCGCGCCGGCTACAAGCTGGGCGAGGACGTCACCTTCGCGCTCGACTGCGCCTCGACCGAGTTCTACCGCGACGGCCGCTACGAGCTCGAGGGCGAGGGCAAGTCGTTCGACGCCGGCGGCATGGTCGCCTACCTCGCCGACCTCGCCGCGCGCTACCCGATCGTCTCGATCGAGGATGGCTGCGCCGAGGATGACTGGGAGGGCTGGGCGCACCTGACCGCGACGCTGGGGCAGAAGCTGCAGATCGTCGGCGACGACCTGTTCGTCACCAACCCGGAGCGCCTGCGCCGCGGCATCGCCGCCGGCAGCGCCAACGCGCTGCTGGTCAAGGTGAACCAGATCGGCACCCTGTCGGAGACGCTGGAAGCGGTGCAGCTCGCCCAGCATGCCGGCTTCAACGCGGTGATGAGCCACCGCTCGGGCGAGACCGAGGACGCGACCATCGCCGACCTCGCGGTGGCCACCAACTGCGGCCAGATCAAGACCGGCTCGCTGTCGCGCTCGGACCGCACCGCCAAGTACAACCAGCTGATCCGCATCGAGCAGGAGCTCGGCTCGGCGGCGCGCTACGCCGGACGCACCATCCTGCGCGGCTGACCGGCGGAACCGGGCGCCCCGCCTGTCTCAGGCGGCGGTGCTCAGGTCGAGCCGCAGCGTCATGCAGTAGGCGCCGCCACCCGAGAGGATGAACGGCGCCAGCCCTACCGGGCGGACCGTATAGCCGCGCTCGCGGAACATCGCCGCCAGGCGGTCGGTCGGCGTCGCCATCACCACGGTGCGGTCCAGTGCCACCGCGTTGACGCAGAAGCGCGCCGCGTCCTCGTCCGATGCCTCGATCAGCAGGTCCGGCGACACGCTGTCGCGGATCAGCGCCTGGCCGGCGGCGGAGAACGCGCCGGGATAGAAGAACACCTCGCCGCCGGGCAGCACGCACAGGCAGGTATCGAGGTGGTAGAACCGCTCGGTGACCAGCTCGAGCCGGCGCAGCTCGATGCCGAACAGGTCGGCGACCACGTCCGGGCTCGCGGCCGACGAGCGCGGGCCGTAGCCGGTCCAGGCCAGCCGGCGGGTGCGGTCCCAGATGCAGTCGCCGGCACCTTCCTGGAAGCAGCCGTCGGGCAGGCTCAGCACCTCGTCGATCAGGCCCCGCTGCCGCAGATCCGCGAACACCGACGCGAACGCGGCCTCCTCGCCCTGGCGCTGCGCGAAGCGGAACCGCGCCGGCAGCGCCCGGCGGTCGAGCACGATGCCGCCGTTGGCCGGGAACACCATGTCCGGCAGACCCTCGACGCCGCCCGCGATCTCGACCCCGCCGCCGGCGAGGCGCAGCGCCTCGGCGAGCCCCCGGAACGCGGCATCCGCCTCGGCGCGATGACCCGCCGGATCCTGCGCCCAGACGCCCGGACGCATCCAGGGGTTGATCGAGTAGGAGACGTCGTAGTGCGACGGCTCGACCAGCAGATAGGTGGCGGCGGCAAGTTGATCCAATCGTAACTCCTCAGAAACGAACCGGCGTCCGCCGGCCACACGATTTTGCGAGATCCGGCCCGGAATCCTGCCGATTTCCCTTGCGACGGCGCGTGAGCTTGGGGACAACAGGGCTCGGCGTCCGGGGGAGCCGGCCGACTCTTCCGTCGGGTTGCTGCCGGTGTCCATCGATGACGGAGAGTGCTGCATGAGCTTCGGTCGCGCCGTGAAGCGCAAGGTGAAGGCAGCGCTGCCGCCGGTATTCTTCCTGTCCCTGGTGGGATATTTCGCCTGGAACGCCGATCAGGGCGAGCATGGTCTGAGACGCTACTCCGACCAGCTCCGCCTGCTGTCGCAGGCCCAGGCCGGCGAGACCGCGGCGGTTTCCGAGCAGGCCGCCTGGGCACAGCGTGTGTCCGGACTGCGCGACCGCGCGCTCGATGCCGACACGCTGGACGAACGGTCGCGCGCGATGCTCAACCTGGCCGACTCCGCCGACATCGTCGTGCCCTACGGCCAGAACGACAAGCTCTACTGACCGGCCGCCGTCGCGCGTCCGCGACAGGCCATCGCGCGTCCGGCCGATCGGCATCGCCGGCCGGCCGGGCCGGTCACTTGATCTTGGCTTCCTTGAACGCGACATGCTTGCGCGCGACGGGGTCGTACTTGCGCATCTCCATCTTGCCGGTCTGCGCCCGCGCGTTCTTCTTCGTCACGTAGAAGTAGCCGGTATCCGCCGTGGACACGAGCTTGATCTGGATGGTGTTGGTCTTGGCCATGGTAATCCTCGCGACGACGGCCCCACCGCACCAGAGCTGGAGCCGCGGAGGTTCAAGGGGCGGCAAAATGCGCAGCGCTTCAGCCCAGGTCAAGCGAATCCTCGGGCCGCCGCCGGCCCGGCGCGACGCGGCGTGCTGAGCGTCGAGGCGGCGCGGGCCCGCATCCTCGACGGTCTGCGACCCACCGCCGCCGAGGCCGTGAGCCTGGATGCCGCCTGGGGTCGGGTCACGGCGCGACCGCTGCTGGCCCGGCTGTCCAATCCGCCCGCCGACATCTCCGCGATGGACGGCTACGCCGTGCGCGCCTCCGACACCGCGCCGGGCGGCGTGCTGCGGGTGATCGGCGAGGCCCCCGCGGGACATCCGTTCGAAGGCGGCGTCTCGCCCGGTGAGTGCGTGCGGCTCTACACCGGCAGCGTCGTGCCGCGCGGCAGCGACGGGGTGCTGATCCAGGAGAACGCGACCCGCGACGGCGCGCGGATCACCGTGCACGAGGCAGTCGCCGCGGGCAGGCACATACGCCGCGCCGGCCAGGATTTCAGCCGCGGCGACGCGGTGCTGTCGGCCGGACGGCGCCTCGGTGCCCGCGACATCGGCGTCGCCGCCGCCGCCAACCACCCCTGGATCGCCTGCCATCGGCGGCCGGTGATCGCCCTGCTCGCGACCGGGGACGAGATCGCGCTGCCCGGCGAGCCGATCCCGCCCGGCGGCATCGCCAACTCCAACACGCCGATGCTGGCCGCCGCGGTCCGCGCCGCCGGTGCCCGGGCGCTGGTGCTGCCGCCGGCGCCGGACGATATCCGCGCGATCGCGGACAGCGTCGACGGGCTGCATTGCGACATGCTGGTCACGATCGGCGGCGCCAGCGTCGGCGATCACGACCTGGTCCAGGCCGGCCTCGCCGAGCGCGGCTTCTCCGTCGATTTCTGGAAGATCGCGATGCGGCCGGGCAAGCCGCTGATGCACGGCCGGCTGCTTCGCCCGGGACTGGCCGACATCCCGGTGCTCGGCCTGCCCGGCAACCCGGTCTCCGCCCTGGTGTGCGCGCTGCTGTTCCTGCTGCCCGCGATCAACCGGCTGTCGGGCGACGCGTCACTCGGGCCCGAACTCGACCGGGCGACGCTGGGCGTGGCGGTCCCGCCGAACGACCTGCGCGCCGATCACCTGCGCGCCTCGCTCACCCGCGACGCGCAGGGTGGCCACGTGGCGACGCCGTTCCCGCGCCAGGATTCGGGCCTGCTGCGCAGGCTCGCGGAGTCCGAGGCGCTGATCCTGCGGCCGCCGCACGGCGCGGCGCTGTCGGCCGGCGCCCTGGTCGAGATCATCCGGCTGGACCGCTTCGGCCTCTGAACGGACCGGCATCCTGGCGGTCCGGCGGCTGCGCGAGCCGCTTGACGCGGCACCTGGAACCAACCTAGAACAGCAGGTGATGTTGCCTGTTTGTTCCGAGCGAACCAGTGGCCGGCGGTTCTCGCCGCGGTGCCCGGCTCGGCGCGCGGGCGTCGGCGCGGACGACGCCGTCACCGGCCGGACGAGGAGAGACGATGCTCACGCGTAAGCAGCACGAACTGTTGAGCTTCATCGACCGCCACCTCAAGGAGACCGGCTTCTCCCCCAGCTTCGACGAGATGAAGGACGGGCTGCATCTGCGCTCCAAGTCCGGCATCCACCGGCTGATCTCGGCACTCGAGGAGCGCGGTTTCCTGGCGCGGCGGCATCATCGCGCACGCGCCCTGGAGGTGCTCCGCCTGCCCGAGCACGCGCCGGCGCTCGAACCCGCGAGAGCGTCGGGCAATGCCGTCGCCGATGCGGCGCAGGCCTTCTCGCCCAACGTGATCAAGGGCGATTTCAGCCAGCGCCTGCAGGGGGTGCGTGCCGCTGCCGACGCCGCCGCGGTACAGCTTCCGCTCTACGGGCGGATCGCCGCCGGCCTGCCGATCGAGGCGCTGCGCGATACCGGCAACCACATCCAGGTGCCGCTGGCGATGCTCGGTCCGGGCGAGCACTACGCGCTTGAGGTGGCCGGCGACTCGATGATCGAGGCCGGCATCCTCGACGGCGACACCGTGATCATCCGCAAGGAGGAGGCGGCCGAGAACGGGCAGATCATCGTTGCCCTGATCGACGACTCCGAGGTCACGCTGAAGCGCCTGCGACGTCGCGGCAACGCGATCGCGCTCGAGCCGGCCAACGCCCGCTACGAGACCCGCATCGTCCCGGTCGATCGTGTCCGTGTACAGGGCCGGCTGGTCGGGCTGCTGCGCAGCTACTAGCCGATCACCTCGGCGAGCGGCGGGATCAGCCGGGCCAGCCGGCGCACCGCCTCGGCGTCGAGCCGGTCGAGTTGCGGCAGCACCGCGAGGATGCGCGCTCTCCCGTGCCGGACGATGGCGTCGCGGTTGGCCTCGGTGCAGGCGCCGTTCAGGATCACCCCGGCGACGGGAATGCCACGCCCCCGCAGCGCCTCCAGGCTCAGCAGGGTATGGTTGATCGTGCCCAGCGTGCCGCGCGCCACCAGCACCACCGGGAGCCCGAGGCGCCGTATCAGGTCGATCATCATCCCGCCGGGACCCGCTTGCGCGGCGATCGGCACCATCAGCCCGCCGGCCCCTTCCACCACCAGCGGCGATGCCGCGGGCTCCGGCAGCACGATCTCCTGCGGCTCGATCGCTACACCTTCCAGTCGCGCCGCCTCGGCCGGGGAGAGCGGCGCCTGCAGCGCGTGGCGCGGCCGCAGCACCCGCTCGGGCGGCAGCGCGGCCAGCCGCGTCACCGTATCGGTGTCGCCCGGCTCCTCGCACAACCCGGTCTGCAGCGGCTTCCAGTAGCGACCGCCCCACGCCTGCACCAGGCAGGCGGAGACCAGCGTCTTGCCGATGCCGGTATCGGTGCCGGTGACGAACACCCCCGCCGCCGGCGCGGCGCCGGCGCGCCGGAACAGGCCGTAGCCGATGCGGTATTCGGCGATGCCGCCATGCTCGGCGTCGAATCGCCGCAGCACCCGACGCAGGGTGGCGGCACCGAGTGCCGCCGCCCCCGGGCGCGGCAGGTCGGCGCCGATCGCGCGCAGGCCGCGCAGGAAGCCGAGGCCGCCCGGATGACGCTCGAGCAGCGTCTCCAGCTGCCAGCTTCCGGTTCCCGATTCCGGTCCACCTTCTGGCCAGTCCGCCTGCAGCGCGTCGGGCGACGGATGATGCGGCATCGCGTCCGCCGCCGCCTCGTCGCGCAGTGCCGCCCGCCAGGCGGCGAAGCTGCCGTCGCAGAGCGTGGACAGGGCGAGCAGGCCGCCGGGGTTCAGCAGCCCGGCGAGGCCGCGCACGGCGCTGCGGCGATGCTCGAACCATTGCAGCGCCAGGCCGCCGCAGACCAGGTCAAAGCCGGGCCGCAGCGACGGCGCCTCGGCATCCATGACCGCGAACAGCGGCGGCGGCTCGGCGGTGAACCGGTCGCGGCAGCGACGCAGCATGGTCTCCGAGAGGTCGGTGAGCGTCCATCGTGCGCCCGGCAGCCGCGCCGTCAGGCTTCGGCTCAGCAGGCCGGTGCCGCAGCCGATCTCGAGGATGCGCGGCGCCGGCGGCAGCCCGGCCGCGAGGATGCGCCCGGCCAACCGGTCGGCCGCCAGCCGCTGCACCGCGGCGACGCGGTCGTAGCCGGACGCCGCCGTGCCGAAGCGGCGCGCGATCTCCCGCTTGCGCGCGCTCATCGGGGGCCGCACCCGGCGACGACGCGCGCGAACTCCAGCAGCGCCCGCGCGCACAGCTCCGGATGGGTCAGCGGCAGCAGGTGGCCGCCCTCCACCCATCGCGGATCGGCGAAGCAGGCGGCACTGAGTGCCGGCGGCACCACCGCGTCGCGGGTGCCGGCGAGCGCCAGCACCGGGACCGACAGGCGGCGCAGCAGCGGCCTCGCATCGCCATCGCGCAGCAGTTCCAGCCCCTGCCGCAGCGCCGGCAGCAGCGGCGCCGCCGCCACCCGGGCGTCGATGCCGCAGCCATCGCGGAAGGCGGCGACGGCGGCAGCCGGGTCCTGCTCGAGGCGGTGCCGCATCCGCTGCAGGATACGCCTCGGCACGCCGGCCGGATGGTCGGCGGCGGCGCTGAAGCGGGTGAAGCCGTTGATCGAGACCAGCCCGGCGAGCCCGGTCGGCGGTGCCGCCAGCAGCTGCATCACGCCGAGCGAGTGCCCGACCGCCACCACCGGTGCCCCCGGACATGCCGGCGCGCAGGCGGCGGCGCGGCCGCCGGCACCGACATCGAGATAGCCGATCTCGCGCACGGCGATCGCCCGCCGCGGCACCGACCAGGCGTCCAGCCACCCGCGCACCCCGTGCCAGATCGAGCCGTCCATCGCCCAGCCATGCACGAACAGCAGGTGCGGCGTCATCGCGGACCGGCTGCCAGGCAGTCCGGCAGCAGCGCGATCAGCCGATCCAGCGCCGCCTCGTCGTGCGCGGCGCTGAGCGCGAAGCGGATGCGGCTGCTGCCCTGCGGCACCGTCGGCGGCCGGATCGCGGCACCCAGCACGCCGCACCGCTCCAGCGCCTCGCTCGCCGCCAGAGCGCGTTCGGCGGAGCCGAGGAGGGCGGGCACGATCTGGCTCGCCGAGCCCGCGGTCGCGATGCCCAGGGCGTGCAGCGCCGTGCGCAGCCGCGCCGACTGTCGCGCCAGGTAGGCGCGCTCGGCATCCATCTGCGGCACCAGATCGAGTGCCGCATCGACCGCGCCCAGCACCGGCGGCGGCAGCGCGGTCGTGTGGATGAAGCCCGAGCAGGTGTTGAGCAGGTAGTCGCAGAGCGTGCGGCTGCCCGCGACATAGGCGCCGAAGCCGCCGAACGCCTTGCTGAAGGTGCCCATCACGCAGTCGATCCCGGCCACGCCGGCGCTCAGTCCCCTGCCCTGCGGACCCAGCACGCCGGTGGCGTGCGCCTCGTCGAGATAGAGGAAGGCGTCGTGGCGCCGCGCGATCGCGGCGAGGCGGCCGACATCGGCGCGGTCGCCGTCCATGCTGAACACGCTCTCGGTGAGGATGAAGCGGCGTCCCGGCTCGCCCTCGCGGGCTTCGAGCAGCGCCTCGAGGTGGTCGAGGTCGTTGTGACGGAAGCGGAGCTGGCGCACCGACGCGGCGAGGCAGCCGTGATGCAGGCTGGCGTGGTTGAGCCGGTCGGCGAACACCAGCGCCGCGCCGGGCGCGATGCCGTTGCCGACCCCGGCGCCGAACAGGGCCGGCAGCACCGACGCGTTGGCCTGCCAGCCGGAGGCGAACAGCAGCGCCGCCTCGCAGCCCTTGAACGCGGCCACCCGCCGCTCGATCCGGTCGTGCAGTGCGAAGCTGCCGGTGACCAGCCTGGAGGCGCCGGCGCCGGTGCCGTGCCGGGCGGTCCATTCGGCGCTGCGCGCGATCAGCGCCGGGTGCCGGCTGAGGCCGAGATAGTCGTTGCCGGAAACGTTGAGCATGCGCCTGCCGTCGCGCATCGCCCAGCCCGGCTCGGCCGGATCGGCGAGCCGCAGCCGGCGCCGGCGCGCGCGCGCGGACAGCGCGTCGAGCGCTTCGGCGAAGATCGGATCGAGCCGTGACATCGGTTTCCTGAGCGACCGGGACCCGGCGCCCACGTCGCACGGAGCGCCGGGCTCCTAGTTAGGGCCTCGCGCGCCGCCCTGCCAGCGCGCCGCGGCGGCATCGTCGGCCTCGCGCGCCTCCACCCAGCGATGCGACCCGTCGGACCGTTCCTCGCGCTTCCAGAACGGCGCCCCGGTCTTGAGCCAGTCGATCAGGAACGCGGTGCCGTCCAGTGCCGCGGCGCGATGCGGTGCCGCCGCCAGCACCAGCACGATCGCCTCGCCCACCGCCAGTGCGCCGACGCGGTGGATCACGGTGCAGCCGGACAGCCCGAAGCGTCGCGTCGCCTGCTCCGCCATGCGCCGGATCGCGCGCTCGGTCATGTCGGGATAATGCTCCAGCACCAGCGCCGACAGCCCGCCATCGGCACGCACCACGCCCACGAAGCAGCCGATGCCGCCGACGCCGGGCAGGGCGAGTAACGCCATCTCGGCCGCGACGTCGAACCGCTCGGCCTGGATGCGGACGCGCAGCATCAGCCGCCGGTTACCGGCGGAAAGAACGCGACCTCGTCGCCCGGGGAGAGCGATACCTCGTCGTCGGCGAAGTCCAGGTTGACCGCAGCCCGGATGCGGCCGCCCTCGACGAACAGCTCGGCGAACAGCGGGTCGCGGCCGCGCATCCAGCGTCGCAGCGCTCCGACGGTGCCGACTCCGGCCGGGAGTGCCAGCCGTTCCTCGCTGCGGCCGAGGCGGTCGCGCAGCCAGGCGAAGTAGAGCACCCGCAGCGGCGCGGCGCTCACTTGGGCGGCGTCTTCACCGTCTTCACCGTGCCGTCCGGCTCGATTACGGTGCTGGTGCCGTCGCCGTTGGGGATGGTGATCGACCCGCCTCGGCCGGCCTGCGGCTCGGTGCGCCGGCGCGTCGCGGCCTCGGGTGCCGGGCCGTCCAGGCCGCCGCCGGAGAAGCTGTCGGCGCCGCTCACGCCGTGCGCGATCGAGTTCTGCTCGCCCATGCTCATGCTGCCGCCGTCACGCATCGAGTCGCCGCCCTTGAGGTCGCCGGACAGCCCGCCGCCCTGGAAGTGCGAGACGTCGCTCAGGGTCGGCAGCGGCTTCGGCGGCCCCGGCCAGATGTTGCCGGACTCCGGGAGGATCGGCGTCTCCTCCGGCAGCTGTCCGCGGGCACGGTCGGTGTTCTCGCTCAGGCCGAAGGGCAGGTTGGGATTCATTCCGGGTAGCGTGATCGTATCGCTGAAGAACTTACCAAGACCGGAACAGCCGCCCAGAAGCAGAAGCACCGTCATCATCATCGTATCGAGCAGGCAAGAGCGCCGCATATCTGTCCCCTCGCGGCGTGACCACCGCTCTCGGCGCAGAATGTGCCTGCGCCCGGAGCAATGCTCAAGGGAGGTGATCGTACAGCGCGAAGCGGGTGGCCATCCAGTCACAGACCGCGCGCGGCGCATCGAGCGGCAGCTGCACCCGGTCGCAGGCCTCGAGCGGCAGGTCGCTGGCGACGGCCTCGATCGCGGGATCGTCCGGCCACAGCGGCCGCTTGTCCGGCCGTCCGGCGAGTGCGGCGCGCTGCACCTCCAGCCTCGGGCAGGGATAGCTCGCGAAGCCCTCGACCAGCACCAGGTCGACCGGCTGCAGCCGCGCCAGCAGCGACTCCAGGCTCGCCGCGCCGGCGTCGCGCCGCTCGTGCAGCAGCGCCCAGCGCGCCTCGCCGGCCAGCAGCACCTCGTGCGCACCGGCCTCGCGATGCAGCCAGCTGTCCTTGCCGGGGCGGTCGAGGTCCACCGCGTGGTGGGTGTGCTTGACCGTCGAGACGCGAAGCCCCCGCGCACGCAGCAGGCCGATCAGCGCGACGATCAGGGTGGTCTTGCCGCTGCCCGAGCGGCCGACGATGCCGAGCACCGCGGCTGACGAGGCGCCTGCCTCGGAACTCAGGGCATCGCCTTGGAGGCGCCGCGCGAGCCCACGTGACGGAAACCGGTCGCCAGGTAGTCCCAGCCGGTGACCAGGGTGAGCAGGGCCGCCACCCACAGCATGGCGCTGCCGATCAGGCCGATCGGCAGGCCGAGATGCAGCAGGGCGGCGGTGCTGTTGCCGGCCAGCAGCACCCCGATCGCGCCCATCTGGAACCCGGTCTTCCACTTCGCCAGCCGCGTCACCGGCAGGCTGACGCGCAGGCCGGCCAGGTACTCGCGCAGGCCGCTGACCAGGATCTCGCGCAACAGGATCACGATCGCCGGCACCAGGCCCCAGAACGGCAGCCGCTGCAGCCCGGCCAGCACCATCAGCGAGGCGCCGACCAGCAGCTTGTCGGCGATCGGGTCGAGCATGCGGCCGATCTCGGAGAACTGCTTGCGCGTGCGCGCGATGTGCCCGTCCAGATAGTCGGTGACGCCGGCGGCGATGAACACCAGGCAGGCGAACAGGTCGGTCCACGGCCCGTGCGCCACCACCAGCGCCACCAGCACCGGGATGGCGGCGATACGCGACAGGGTCAGCAGGTTGGGCAGGTCGGTCAGCATCGGCGCGCACTCTATCGCATCGACCCTGCCGCCTGAACATCGCGTTGATCACGCTTGCCGTGAGACGGCCCCGAGGGATGGCCGCACTCAGGCGCGGTGGAAGTGCCCGTACACCGCGCGCGCGGTCTCGCGGCTGATCCCGGGTGCGGACTCCAGGTCGGCGAGACCGGCCTGCTTGACGCCGCGGGCGGAGCCGAAATGGTTCAGCAGGGCGCGCTTGCGGGCACTGCCGATGCCGGGGATCTCGTCGAGCTCCGAGCGCGAGATCGCCTTGGAGCGGCCGGCGCGGTGGGTGGTGATGGCGAACCGGTGCGCCTCGTCGCGCAGCCGCTGCAGGTAGTACAGCACCGGGTCGCGCGGCGGCAGCTGGAACGGCGCCGCATCCCCGGTGTGGAACCATTCCCGGCCGGCATCGCGGTCGGGCCCCTTGGCGATCGCGACCAGCTTGACGTCGTCGACGCCGAGATCGTCCAGCACCCCGCGCACCGCGGAGAACTGGCCGGCGCCGCCATCGATCAGCAGCAGGTCCGGCCAGTCCGGCGCGGTGCCGTCGTCCGGCGGATCCTTCGCGCGCTCCTTCAGGGCGCGGCCGAAGCGCCGCTCCAGCACCTCGCGCATCATCGCGAAGTCGTCGCCCGGCGCGATCGGGCCGCGGATCGCGTATTTGCGGTAGGCGTTCTTGGTGAAGCCCTCCGGACCCGCCACCACCATCACCCCGTAGGCGTTGGTGCCCATGATGTGGCTGTTGTCGTAGGTCTCGATGCGTTCCGGCGTCGCCTCCAGGCCGAACAGCGCCGCCACCCCTTCGAGCAGCTTCGCCTGCCCCGCCCCCTCCGCCAGCCGACGCTCCAGCGCCTCGCGCGCGTTGGTGACCGCGTGCTGCACCACCTGGCACTTCTCGCCGCGCTGCGGCACCGCGAGCTCGACCCGGCGCGGCCTCGAGGCCACCGTCTTGAGCGACAGCGCCTCGGCGATCAGCTCGCTCTCCGGAACCTCGTGGCTCAGCAGCAGCAGCGGCGGCGGCGGCTTGTCGTCGTAGAACTGGGCGATGAAGGCGCGGTTGCCGTTGTTGCGGCCGCCGCGGATGAAGAACACCTGCACGCAGCTCTGCCCGGCGGCCTGCCAGAGCGCGATCACGTCGGCATCCTCGATCGAGGCCGGGTTGATCACGCCGCTGCCCTGCACGTGGGTCAGGCCGCGGATGCGGTCGCGCACCGCGGCGGCACGCTCGAACTCCAGCGATCCGGCGGCCTGCTCCATCTCGGCGGCGAGCTCCTGCTGCACGTGACCGGCCTTGCCGGTGAGGAAGGCGCGCGCCTGGCCGACCAGCCGTGCGTAGCCCTCGCGGTCGATGCGGCCGACGCAGGGTGCCGAGCAGCGCTTGATCTGGTGCAGCAGGCAGGGTCGGGTGCGCGAGGCGAACACGGTGTCGGCGCAGGAGCGCAGCAGGAACACGCGCTGCATCGCGGTCACGGTCTGGTTGACCGCCCAGGCGGAGGCGAACGGACCCCAGTAGCTCGATCCCTTGGCCGGCTTGCCGCGATGCTTGGCGATCTGCGGGAAGGCATGGTGCTCCGACAGCATCAGCCAGGGATAGGACTTGTCGTCGCGCAGCAGGATGTTGAAGCGCGGCTTGAGGCGCTTGATCAGGTTGGCCTCGAGCAGCAGCGCTTCCGCCTCGGTATGGGTGGTGACGATCTCCATCGAGACCGTCTCCGACACCATGCGACGCAGCCGCTCCGGCAGCCGGCCGAGCTGGGTGTAGGAGGCGACGCGCTTCTTCAGCGCGCGCGCCTTGCCGACATAGAGCGCCTCGCCCCTGGCATCGAGCATGCGATACACACCCGGCGACAGCGGCATGGTCAGCAGCGCGCGCTCGATCGCCTGAACGCCGTGCGGCGTGGCCGCCTGAACGCCCGCTCCGGGCGCGAGGTCGACGGCGGCCGCTTCAGGGGCGGCAGGATCGGGCGAGTCGGGCATGGCGGCACATCTACTGCGGCGCGGCGCTGCGGTGCAGCCCCTTCCTGCGGATCGCGCCCGCCGCGACGCGCACCGCAGCTTGATCCACCGCTGCTGTGGAGAAGCCTGTGGATCGCAGGCCACGAACCGCAGGACAGCGGTGCTCCGGCTGCCTCCGCTGCTCATTGCCCAGGAATCGAGCAGCCGCGGGAAGGCGGCTGCGGCGGCGAAAGATCCACCGAAGCTGGGGATAACTCTGTGGAGGAGCGGCATACAGATTCATGCGGATGGCGGCTGCGCTGATCCGCACGACTTTGCACAGTTTCGAGGCAGTGGAGCTAAGCCGCTGATATTGATAGATTCAGATGCACGCCGGCGTAACACTGTGGAAACATAAGCGACACGTCCTTGGAAACACAGCGAGTCAATCCCGCTGGTGGACGAAATTTGCCGGCAGCACCCGCCGGAGGTCGCGTTTCGTTCCCGTGGCATCACGCGAGCCCCGACCGCACGGGTGCGCGGATCAGCCTGCCGGCGCCTCGGCCGTCGCTTCCGCCTGGCGCAGCAGGCGCAGGAAGTTGCCGCCCCAGAAGGCCGCGATCTCGCTGTGGCCGTAGCCGCGGCGCATCAGCTCCTCGGTCAGCGCCGGACTCTCTGCGGCATTGCTCCAGCCGGTGATCGCGCCGCCGCCGTCGAAGTCGGAGCTGATCCCGACATGCGCCACCCCGATGCGTCGCACGACATAGTCGAGATGGTCGACGAAGTCGGCGACCTTCACCTGCGAGGGGCCGGCCCGGGGCTTCAGGAAGGACGGCATGGCGGTGATCTGGATCAGCCCCTCGGTGTCCCGCAGCGCGTCGAGCTGGGTGTCGTCGAGGTTGCGCGGGTGGTCGCACAGCGTCCGCACGCATGAATGCGTCGCGACCACCGGCGTGCGCGACTGCATCGCCGCCTGCAGCATCGCGCGGCGCGACAGGTGCGAGACGTCGACCAGCAGCCCGAGCCGGTTCATCTCGCCGACCGCCTCGTGCCCGAACGGGCTCAGCCCGCCATGCAGGGTCTCGCCGTCGCCGAGGTCGCGCCGCGGGATCGCGGCGTCCGCCAGCAGGTTGTGTCCGTTGTGGGTCAGGGTGACGTAGCGCGCCCCGCGCCGCCGGAACGCGGCCAGCAGGCCGAGATCCTCGCCGATGGCGTAGCCGTTCTCCACCGCCGGGATCACCGCGACCGCCCCCTCCGCCTGGGCACGCTCGACCTCGTCCGCGGTGCTGCACAGCCGCACCTCCCGGCCGTCGCCGCCATCCGTCATCGCCGCGATGCCGTCGAGCATGGCCAGCGCGCGTTCGGCGGCCGCGGCATGGCCGGCGGCGTCGCGCGCGGCCTGCGGCACGTAGGCGGCGAAGCACCCCGCACTCACCCCGCCGCGTCGCATCTTCGGCAGGTCGACGCGGCGGGTGGCGGTGTCGGCGCGAAAGCCGTTGCCGGCGCCGGCCGGCCAGGGAATGTCGATATGGCTGTCCAGGGTGAGGATCGAGCGGTGCAGGTCGAGCGGGTCGGTCATGACGGGAGCAAGGCTGCGACGAGCCGTCCGGTTCCGCAAGGACCCGGCGCCTCTTGCCAGCGGGCGCCGGTTGCGCGAACCCGCTGGGTGATGCGCATCGTGACCTGGAACATCAACTCGCTCCGCCTGCGCCTGCCTCTGCTCGAGCGGCTGGCGGGCGCGCTGTCGCCGGACGTCATCTGCCTGCAGGAGACCAAGGTGCCGGACGAGCTGTTCCCGCAGGCGGCCGGCCCGTCGCTCGGCTACCCCTATGTCGCCTATCGGGGCATGAAATCCTACAACGGCGTCGCCATCCTCTCGCGGCTGCCGATGCGACTCGACGAGGCGGCGCCGGACTGGTGCCTCAGGAACGACCGTCGCCACCTGGCGGTGACGCTGCAGGCGCCGGGCGGCGCGATCGCGCTGCACGATTTCTACGTCCCCGCGGGAGGCGACGTCGCCGATCCGGCGCTGAACCCGAAATTCGCCCACAAGCTCGCCTTCGTCGACGAGGTGACGCGGCATTTCACGCAGCATCCGCCGCGACGCGGCGTCCTGGTCGGCGACCTCAACATCGCGCCGCTGGAGCACGACGTGTGGAGCCACCGCCAGCTGCTGGACGTGGTCAGCCACACGCCGCCGGAGGTGGAGCGGATGCAGGCCTGGCTGCGGGCCGGCTTCACCGACGCGATGCGGCATTTCGTGCCGCCCGAGCAGAAGCTCTACACCTGGTGGTCGTATCGCAATCGCGACTGGCGCGCCTCCGATCGCGGCCGGAGGCTGGACCATGTCTGGGTGACGCCGGACCTGGTGCCGGCGCTGCGCAGCCTGACCATCCTGAAGGAGGCGCGCGACTGGCCGGTGCCGTCCGACCACGTCCCGGTGATGATAGAGCTCGACCTGGAAGGCCCTCCACCTGTCGCCTGATCGAACCGGTTCCAGGGCCCGCACCCTCGGTGGGGTTCAGGGGTGAGACCCCTCGCCTCTCCCGTCCGCCTGACCAGCCTGCACATCTACCCGGTCAAGGGCCTGCGCGGCACTGACCTCGGGGCGGCCGAGGTGGAGCCCTGCGGCCTGGCAGGCGACCGGCGCTGGATGGTGGTGGACGAGCGGGGACAGTTCCTGACCCAGCGGCAGCTTCCGGCGATGGCACGCTTCGACGCCGTGCTGTCGGAGGAGACGCTGCGCCTGAGCCTGGGCGACGAGGCGATCGAAACGCCGCGCCTCCCGGCCGCCGGCGGCGAACGGATCGCGGTCACGGTCTGGCGCAGCCGGCTGCAGGCGGCGGCGGTCGGCGGCGCGGTCGATCGCTGGCTCAGCCTCCGCCTCGGGCGAGCCTGCCGCCTGGTGCAGCTGGACGACCCCCGGGCCCGCCCGATCGAGCCCGCGCATGCGCGGCCGGGGGAGCACGTCTCGTTCGCGGACGGGTTTCCGCTGCTGCTGGCCAGCACCGGCTCGCTCGGGGCGCTGAACCACGGCCTGGCGGCCCGAGGCGTCGGCGCCATCGGCATCGACCGCTTCCGGCCCAACCTGGTGATCGACGGTGCCCTCCCCTGGGCGGAGGAGCGATGGCGGCTGCTGCGTATCGGCGGCCTGCGGTTCCGCGCGCCGAAGCCGTGCGTGCGCTGCGTGGTGACCAGCATCGACCAGCGCAGCGGCCGGATCGCGGTGCCCGGCGAGCCGCTGCGCACCCTGGCACGGCTGCGTCCGGGGCGCGGCGGCGTCCTGTTCGGACTGAACCTGGTCGCGCAGCAGGCCGGGAGCCTCGCGGTCGGCGATGCGGTCGAGATCCTCGAGTAGCCGGCCTCGCTTGACAGCCGGCGCAGGATCTTCCTCAGCTGGCGCCCGAGGATAACAGGAGGAAACCATGCCCGCTGACACCAAGGCCGCTTTCGTGGTGATCGCCGAGTTCACCATCAAGCCGGGCTGCCTCGATGCCTTCCTCGCCATCGCCCGGCAGGATGCGCACGATTCCGTCGCCAACGAGCCCGGCTGCCAGCAATTCGACGCGGTGCACGTCGAGGAGGGTCCGGACCAGATCGTGCTGTACGAGGTCTATGACGACCGCGCCGCCTTCGACGCGCACCGGCAGGCGCCGCACTACGCCCCGTTCCGCGACGGCGTGCCGGCACTGACGGTGGGGGCGCCGACGGTGCGGTTCTGCACCCGGATGACCTGACACGGCGCCCGGGGTCAGCCCGGCGGCTCGGGCTCGACCTCGCACCGGGCCGCGAACCAGTCGGCGTACGGGGTGTTGCGCGCCATCCGCCGGCCGTAGTCGGGGGCGCCGTCGGTCCACCAGACCGGCCCGCGTTCGCCCAGCGCGCGCTTCGCGGCGTCCACGCGAGCCCGCGCCGCCTCGCGCGCCGCCGGATCGGCGCGGCGCATCGCCTGCTGCTTGGCCCGCCGGGCCGCCATCAGCTCGTGGGCGAGCGCCTCGCGCCGCACGGCTTCGAGCCCGGGATCGCCACGCCGCCAGAGCCGGCCGCGCACGACGATGTAGCGTCCGTCCGGCGTCACCGGCGGCGCGCCGCGTCCCGACGGCTTCGCCGCATCACTCACACGCCGAGGGCTCCGCCCTCGATCCGCTGGGGCCGCAGGCCCCAGACCCCGATTCGGAAGAATTGGTTTTCAGAGGCTCGCCTCTGATGGGGTCGAGGGGCGACGCCCCTTGCACTTGCTTCCTCTCGTCGCCCTCGACGTCTCGCGAGTTCTTCGCCCGGCTAGGCCTCCACCAGGTCGCGGCTGCGCAGCAGCGCCGCGACCTCGGGCGGACGGCCGCGGAAGGCGACGTAGAGCTGCATCGGGTCCTGCGTGTCGCCCGCACCCAGCACCGTGCGCAGCCGTGCCGCGGTGTCGGGATCGAACGGATCGCCCGCCTGCTCGAACGCCTCGAAGCCGTCGGCATCCAGCACTTCCGCCCACAGGTAGGAGTAGTAGCCCGCGGCGTAGCCGCCGCCCGCGAACAGGTGCTGGAAATGCGCCGGCCGATGACGGATGCCGATCGCGGCGGGCATGCCGATGCCCGACAGGAAGTCGCGCTCGAAGCCGTCGAGCCGGATCGACCCGGGCTCTGGATGGCGGTGCAGCGCCATGTCGATCAGGGCCGCGGCGGTGTATTCCACGGTGCCGAAGCCCTGGCCGAAGCCGCGCGCGGCGAGCAGCCGCGCGATCAGCGCGTCCGGGATCGGCGCCCCGGTCTCGACGTGCCGGGCATAGCGGCGCAGCGTGTCCGGCACCGACAGCCAGTGCTCGTAGACCTGCGAGGGGAACTCGACGAAGTCGCGGCGCACCGAGGTGCCGGACTGGTCGGGGTAGCGCACCCGGCTGAGCAGCCCGTGCAGCGCGTGGCCGAACTCGTGGAACAGCGTGCGCGCGTCGTCGAAGCTTAGCAGGGTCGGCTCGGAGCGCGCGAAGTTGTTGTTGTTGACGATCACCGGCGCCACCGCGTCGTCCATCGCCTCCTGGTCGCGGTAGCTGCTCATCCAGGCGCCGGAGCGCTTGTCGGCACGCGCGGTGTGGTCGGCGAGGAACAGGCCGACATGCCCTGACGCGTCGCGCACCTCGTAGGCGCGCACGTCCGGATGATAGACCGGCACCTCGGGACGCGGCGTGAAGCTCAGGCCGAACAGTCGGGTCGCGCTGTCGAAGGCGGCCCGCTGGATGTTCTCCAGCACGAAGTACGGCTTGATCTCGGCCTCGTCGAGCGCGTAGTCGGCGCGTCGCACCCGTTCGGCGTAGAAGCGCCAGTCCCAGGCGGCCAGCGTATCGTTGAAGCCCTCCGCCCGCGCCGCCGCCAGCAGTCGGTCGCGTTCCGCCGCCGCCTTGCGCTTCGCCGGCTCCCACACCTCGTGCAGCAGCGCCTCGGCGGCCTCCGGCGTGCCGGCCATGGTGTCCGCCAGGCGGAAGGCGGCGAAGTCCGGGTAGCCGAGCAGGCGCGCCCGCTCGCACCGCAGCGACAGGATCTCGGGGATCAGCGCGCGGTTGTCGTGTGGCCCGGGGTGGGTGCCGCGCGCGATCCAGGCCTCGTAGGCGAGCCGCCGCAGGTCGCGGCGCGCGGAGAAGGTCAGGAACGGCTCGATCAGCGAGCGCGACAGCGTGACCACCGCACCCTGCAGTCCGCGCTCGGCCGCCGCCCGCTGCGCGCCCTCGCGCACCAGCGGCGGCAGGCCGTCGAGATCGGCCTCGCCGAGCTGCAGCTGCCAGTCCCGCTCGTCGTGCAGCACGTTCTGGCCGAACTGCACGTGCAACACCGCCAGGCGCTCGGAGATGGCGCTCATCCTGTCGCGCTGCGCCGGCGCCAGTGCGGCGCCGCTGCGCACGAAGCCGAGATGGACGCGCTCCAGCAGGCGCAGCTGGTCCGGCGCCAGCCCGAGCCCGGCGCGGCCGGCATGCAGCCGCTCGACGCGCCGGAACAGGGCCGGGTCGAGCGACACCCGCATGCCGTGCGCAGCGAGCCTCGGCGACATCTCGCGGTCGACCGCCTCCAGCGCCTCGCCGCCCAGGCTGAGCACCAGGTTGGAGAACACCGCACCGATCCGCGCGAGCTCCCGGCCGCTGCGCTGCATCGCCTCGATGGTGTTGGCGAAGTCGGGCTCGGCGGGATCCGCGCCGATCGCCGCGACCTCCTCGAGATGCGCCCGCATGGCGTGCTCGAAGGCGGCCGCGAAGTGCGCCGCCTCGATGCGGTCGAACGGCGGCACGCCGAACGGGGTGGTCCAGGCGGCGAGGAGCGGATTGCTGTCGGTCATGCGGCCAGTCGGTGCAGAAGCCGCGCTCCGGGTCAAGCCGCCGGGCCGCGCGGCTCAGCGCAGCGAGAGTTCCGGCGGCGCCGGCTCGGCGGTCGACTGGGGCACCCGGCTGCCGGTCAGGGTGATGCTGCCGTCGTGCTTCGGATCGCGGGTCGTCCAGGGGATGTTGAGGGTGCTGGCGAGCACCTGGAAATAGCGGTCGCCGGTGAGGTCCACCGGGCCGTCGCCGCCGCACTGGCTGGCCGCGGTCTGGAACGGCTCCTGGCGGTTCGGGTAGTCGTACAGGCGGTGGATGCAGCGCACCGCGGTCTCGCCCGGCTGCCGTCCGGTCGAGCCGGCGCAGGCGGCGAGTGCCACCATCAGCAGCGGCATCGAGATGAACGGGAGAGCGCTGCGCATGATCGCCTCGTGCGGTAGGGTGGCGGCTGATATGGGCAGCCGGCCGCGTGCTCAACAGGGCGACGCTGGACACGTGCTCCGGCCATCCGTCATCGAGGAGCCACGCCTATGTCCGGACCGGTGCTGGAGACCTCCCGCCTGCTGCTGCGGCCGCCGCTCGAGCGCGATCTGGATGGCTGGGCGGCGCTGATGGCCGACGCGACGGCGGCGCGCTTCATCGGCGGCTCGATGGAGCGTCCGGTGGCCTGGCGCGGCATGGCGGCGATGGCCGGCTGCTGGACCCTGCGCGGCTACGGCATGTTCTCGGTGCTCGAGCGCGCCAGCGGGCGCTGGGTCGGGCGCGTCGGGCCGTGGTGGCCGGAGGGCTGGCCCGGACCGGAGATCGGCTGGGGCCTGATCCCGGAGCGCTGGGGACGCGGCTACGCCACCGAGGCGGCCGCCGCCGCGATCGACTGGACCCTGGATACGCTCGGCTGGCCGGAGTTCATCCACGTCATCGCTCCGGAGAACACCGCCTCCGCCGCGGTGGCGCGGCGGCTCGGCTCGACCCTGCGCGGACCGGGACGGATGCCCGCGCCGTACCAGGACCAGCAGGTCGAGATCTGGGGACAGGGCGCCGCGCAGTGGAAAGCCATGCGCGGGTGCGGCGCGGGCGCCGGCTGAGTGCCCGAGGGTCATACGGTGCACCGGCTCGCGGGCGCGTTCGCCGCCCGCTTCGCCGGCGGCCAGGTCGATGCCTCCAGCCCGCAGGGACGCTTCGCCGAGGGGGCGGCGCTGCTCGACGGGCGCGTGCTGCAGGCAGCGGAGGCGCACGGCAAGCAGATGTTCCTGGGCTTCTCGGGCGAGCTGTGGCTGCGCGTGCATCTCGGGCTCTACGGCATGTGGCGGTTCTTCGGCCCGGGGCTCGCGGGCCTCGGTCGCGGTCGCGGCGGCGGCGCGGAGGACCCGGACGTGGCACCGCCGCCGCGCGGCGCGGTGCGTCTCCGGCTGGCGACCGGCGGCCGCATCGCCGACCTCAGCGGACCGACCGCGTGCCAGCTGCTGTCGCCGATGGAGAAGGCCGCGTTCACCGCCGGGCTCGGCGAGGATCCGCTGCGCGCCGACGCCGATCCGGGGCGCGCCTACGCCAGGCTGCACGCCTCGCGCACCGCACTCGGGCTGCTGCTGATGCGGCAGGACATCGTCGCCGGGATCGGCAACATCTACCGTGCCGAGGCGCTGTTCCGCGCCCGGCTCGAGCCGCACCGTCCCGGCCGGACGCTCGACCCGGAGGTGTGGCGCGCGCTGTGGACCGACCTCGGCGCGCTGATGCGCGACGGCGTGCGCCTCGGCCGCATCGTCACCACCGAGCCCGGTGACCGCTCCCGCCGCTCGGGTGCGGCGTCGTGGGGCGACGCGACCTACGTCGCACACCGCGCCGGCGCGGCGTGCCGGATCTGCGGCGAGCCGGTGCTGGCCGAGCCGATGGGCGGACGGACGCTGTACTGGTGCGCGCGCTGCCAGACCGGCTGAGAGGTCGTCGCCGGCGCCTGGTCGCTCCGGCTGGGACCCGATCAGCCCGGATACCAGCCTGAGCGGAGATCCGCCGCGATCGTCAGCCGAGCGGTCGGGTCAACATCCGAGAAGTCCATGGACGACGAGCGCCACCCGCTCGACGCGCGCAGCGTGCCTGATCCGGTTCGAGCGCTCCAGCTCGGCGAGCCCGTGAAGGGCCGCCCAGAACGTCTCGGTCGCGAGCTCGACATCGGCGCTCGATGGAGCAACCACTGCCGCCAGCGCTGCGAAGGCGCTGCTGAGTTCCGGTCTGGTGTCGCCTTCCGCGAAGCGCAGACCGGTCGGCAGAGTGAACATCGCGTCGTACAGGGCCGGGTGCTCGCGGGCGAAGCCCAGATACGCCATGGCGACGTCCGAGGGCGCTTCGCGATGATCGGTCGCGGCCTGCGCCGCCTGCCGAAGTGCTGCCGCGAGATCCCGAAAACCCTCGATGGCGACCGCCGCCACGATCGCGTCCCTGTTCTCGAAATGCGAATACAGCACCGGCTGGCTGTACTCGATCTGCTCCGCCAGACGGCGGATCGTGACCGCACCCCAGCCCTCGGCTTCCGCGACCAGGCGCGCCGCCGCGGTGATGCGGTGCTCGCGCTCGGCCCGCTGCCTGATCCTTCGCTCGGCGATACTCAACCCGCGACCTCCCGGCGTCGGAGGCTCGACGCGTCTTAATGATAACGAAGCTTGATGTTCTATCAATACTAGATTATGTAGCGCTGGAGGATGGAGGTGCCGATGCATTGGCTTGCGATTGGACTGGCGCTGCTGCTGGCGCTCGCGATCATCGCGATCGGCGCCCGCTACGTAGCCAGCCCGATGACCGCGATCCGCAGCTTCGGCCTGCCGCTTCCCGAAGGGGGTGCCAACGTCGCCTGGTGGCTCCGCCTCAAGGGGGTGCGCGACATCGCCTCGGGCCTGGCCGTGCTGGCCCTCCTGGCGTGGAGCGGGTCGCGGGCTGCAGGCATCGTCCTGCTGGTGGAGACGATCATCCCCGTCGGCGACATGCTGCTGATTCTCGCCGCGAGGGGCTCCGCCAGGACCGCCTTCGGCATCCATGGCCTCACCGCGTTGCTGATGATCCTGGGCGCGATCCCCCTGCTGACGGAGGCGCGCTGAGATGCTGCAGGCCCTCTCGATCCCGGTTCTCGTCGCGGGGTTCCTCGGCGCCGGACTGTTTAACGCGATCGGCACGCCCGCGACGCAGGCGAGCTTCGTCCGCTGGGGGTATGCGGCGTGGTGGTGCCGCGTGACCGGTGCGCTGGAACTGGTGGTCGCCGCTCTGGTGGCCGTTCCTGCCACCCGGGAAGCGGGCCTGATCCTGGGCGGCCTCGTCATCGCCGCCGCGGTGCTGACGGTCGTGCGTCGCCGCGAGTTTTCCCACCTCGCTCCGCTCGGCCTGTTCGTCGTCCTGCTCGTGCTGGCGAGTGACGGACTTCCAAGGCCGCGCCTTTGATGGGGTCGAGGGGCGAAGCCTCTTGCTCTACCCCACCGGCTCCCTGACCTCGCGGCGCGCCGCCACCGGGTGCTGCGCGTGCGACCCTGCCAGCAGCATGTAGACGGCCGGCAGCACGAACAGCGTGAACAAGGTGCCGATCGACAGGCCCGAGGCGATCACCAGCCCCATCACGTAGCGCGAGGCGGCCCCGGCGCCGGTCGCGAACACCAGCGGCAGCACCCCCAGCACCATCGCCGCCGTGGTCATCAGGATCGGCCGCAGCCGCAGCGCGCAGGCACGCTCGATCGCCTCGCGCTTCGACAGCCCGAGCCGCTGCTGCTCGTTGGCCACCTCGACGATCAGGATGCCGTGCTTGCTGATCAGCCCCATCAGCGTCACC
>CAXTAY010000018.1:42281-66682 GCA_964242335.1 uncultured Acetobacteraceae bacterium
GAACAGCAGGGCGCCGGCGATCGACATCGGCACCGACACCAGGATGATCAGCGGATCGCGCAGGCTCTCGAACAGCGCGGCGAGGGCCAGGTAGGTGACGATCACGGCGAGCGCGAAGGTGGCGGCGAAGCCGCCGGTCTCCTGCACGTACTGGCGCAGCGGGCCCACGGTGTCGGTGCCGTAGCCGGCCGGCAGCGTGTCGCGCGCCAGCGACTGCAGGTAGGCGTAGGCCTGGGCCTGGGTGACGCCGGGTGCCGGCACCGCGCTGACCGTGGTGGCGTTGAGCTGCTGGAAATGCACCACCCCTTCCGGCACCACAGACTGGCGGATCCGCGCCACCGAGGAGAGCGGCACCGAGGTGCCGTGCACGGTCGCGACCGGGTAGTCCAGCACCTGCGCCGCGTTCAGCCGGTAGCGTCGCGCGACCAGCGGCTCGACCTTGTACGAGCGCTCGTCGTTGGAGAAGAAGCCGACATAGTTGCCGCCGAGCATCGCGTTCAGCGCCGAGCCCACGTCGCTCATGCTGACGCCGAGCGTCGAGAGCTTGTCGCGGTCGACCACGATGGTCGATTGCGGCTGGTCGATCTTGAGGTCCTTGTCGGCGTAGGCGAACAGGCCGCTGGCCCGCACCCGGTCGAGGAAGTCGTCCGAGACGCGGTTCAGGTCGTCGAAGCTGCCGGGTCCCTCCAGCACGAAGCCGATCGGCAGGCCGTGCGCGCCGGGCAGGTAGGGCGGCGTGAACACCGCCATCTCCACGCCGGCGACGTGGGCGAGTGCGGCCTGCACCTCTGCGGCGACGCTGAACACGCTGCGCCGGCGCTGGTCCCACGGCTTGAGCACCAGCCCGCCCTCGAACGAGGGCGGCGAGACCACGTGCCAGTAGCCCTGCCGCTCCGGGGGCGCGGTGTAGATGCCGATGATCTGCCGGTCGTACAGCGACAGCTGGTCGAGCGTCGCGTCCGGCGCCCCCTGCCCGCTGATGATCAGGAAGCCCTGGTCCTCCGGCGGCGACAGCTCGCCCTTGGCGCCGGTGTAGAGGAACCAGATGCTGACCAGCACCGCGAGCCCGAACCCCAGCACCAGCGGGCGGGCGCGCAGCGACAGTCGCAGCAGCGTCGCGTAGCCGGCCTGGATGCGGGCCAGTGCCGCCTCGATCGCGTCCTCCAGCCGCTCGGACACGCGGCGCTGCACGCCGATGCGTCGCGTCCGCAGCAGCCTCGAGCACATCATCGGCGACAGCGTCAGCGCCAGCAGGGCGGAGACGGTGACCGAACCGGCCAGGGTGAAGGCGAACTCGGTGAACAGCGCGCCGGTCAGGCCGCCCTGCAGCCCGAGCGGGATGTAGGCCGAGATCAGCACCACGGTCATCGCCAGGATCGGCAGGGTCAGCTCGCGCGCCGCCTGTGCCGCGGCCGCGAGCGGGCGCATGCCGCCGGCGATGTGCCGGTTGACGTTCTCGACCACGATGATGGCGTCGTCCACCACCAGGCCGGTGGCCAGCACCAGCGCCAGCAGGGTCAGCAGGTTGATGGAGAACCCCATCGCCGCCATCATCGCGAAGGTGCCGATCAGCGACAGCGGGATCGTCACCACCGGGATCAGCACCGAGCGCGGCGAGCCCAGGAAGGCGAACACCACCAGCGAGACGATGCCCAGCGCCTCGGCGAGCGTGATCGCCACCTCGCGGATCGAGATGCGGATGAAGTCGCCGGCGTCGCTGAGCACGACGATGTGCATCGCCGGCGGCATCTGCGCGCGGATCTCGCCGATCTTCTGCTTCAGCGCCGCCGACACGGTCAGCGCGTTCGCCGCCGGGGTCGGGTGGATGTCGATGTAGACACCCCTCTTGTCGTTGGTGTTGACGCTGAAATTGTCCGGATCCGAGCCGAACGCGAGCCGCGCCACGTCGCCGAGGCGGATGATCCGGTTGCCGTGCTGGCGCACCACCAGCTCGCGGAACTGCGCCACCGTGTGCAGCCCGGAGTTGATGTCGAGGTTGACGAAGGTCATCGCCCCCAGCGTCTGGCCGGCGCCGGAGACGAAGTTGTTCGCCGCCAGCGCGCCCTGCACGTCGGTCGCGGTCATGCCGTAGGCGGCGAGCTTCTCCGGGTCGATCCAGGCGCGCATCACCAGGCTGGGGCTGCCTTGGACGTCCACCTGCTGCACCCCAGCCACCGCCTGCAGCCGCGGCGCGATCAAACGGTGCACGTAGTCGGCCACCTGTGCCGGGGTCTGGGTGTCGCTGTAGACGCTGAGGTCGAGCACCTCGCGCACGTCGGCCGACAGCGCGATCGAGGAGGCCTGCGTCCCCTGCGGCAGCTGCGAGGTCACCGAGGTGACGTAGGCCTGGATCTCGGCGAGTGCCCGCGCCGGGTCCTCGTTCAGCTTCAGCTTGACGGTGATGTCGCTCAGGCTGGTGGTGCTGGTCGACGTCATGGTGTCGATCCCCGACGCCTGGGCGATCGCCCCCTCCAGCGGCGTGGTGATGAAGCCGGCGATGGTGGCCGGATCGGCGCCGTAATCGAAGGTCTGCACCTCGATGGTGCCGCTGACCGTGTGCGGGAACTGCGACACCGGCAGCGCCTGCTCGGCGCGCAGCCCGAACACCAGCACCAGCACCGAGACCACGCAGGCCAGCACCGGACGCCGGATGAAGAGGTCGGTCAGGCGCATCGGCTCGTGCTCCGCATCCGGATCGCTACTCGTCCTCGGGGGTCGGCGACGCCGCCTCGGAGGGCAGCACGCGGTTATCGACCAGCACCGGCGCGCCGCTGCGCAGCTTGAGCTGGCCGGCGGTGACCACCTGCTCCCCCGCCGCCACGCCGGACAGGATCAATACCTGGTCGCCGCGCACGGCGCCGATCTCGATCACCCGCGACTGCGCCACCAGCCCGCCGTGCCGGCCCGGCGCCAGCACGTAGACGAAATTGCCGTACGGGTTGTAGCTGATCGCCGACTGCGGCAGCGTCAGGTGCTGCTCCGGGGCGCCGGTATCGACCTCCACCACGGCGAACATGCCGGGCAGCAGCGCGTGGTCGTGGTTGTCGAGCTGGGCGCGCACCATCACCATCCGGCTGGCGGAATCGACCCGGCTGTTGATCGAGGCGACGACGGCGTGGAACACCCGGCCGGGCCAGGCATCGACCGTCACTCCGACCGGCTGGCCGGCGCGCAGCCGGCTCAGCGCCTGCTGCTGGATCGAGAAGTCGACGTAGATCGGGTCCAGCGCCTGCAGCGTCACGATGGCGGTGCCGGCGGTCAGGTACTGGCCGACATCGACGCCGCGTATGCCGAGCCGGCCGGCGAACGGCGCGCGCACCACCTTCTCGGCCATCTGCGCCCGGGTCGCCGCGACCTGCGCCTGGTCGGCGCGCAGGTTGCTCTCGTCTGCGTCGAGGGTGGCGCGGCTGATCGCCTGGGCGTCGAACTGCCTGCGGTCGCGCACCAGGTTGGCCGCGGCCAGGTCGGCCAGCGCCTGCAGCTGCGCCAGCCTGGCGTCGTCGTCGTTGGCGCGCAGGCGCAGCAGCACGGTGCCGGCGGCGACGTCCTGGCCCGACGAGAACGAGATGGTGTCGACGATGCCGCTGACCTCGGCGGAGAGGTCGGCACCCTGCACCGCGCGCACCTCGCCGGTGGCCTTCAGGCTGGTGCGCCAGCTCTGCTCGCCGGCGCGCACCGTCGAGACGGTCGCCGCCGGCATCGCCGGTGCCGCCGCTGCGGCCCGCGCCCTGGCACCGGGATGCGGCGGGCGCAGCCACCAGGCGCCGGCGGCGAGCAGGCCCAGGCAGAGCAGCGACATGGTCAGCGATCTGGCTCTCACGGGCGGGCCTTCATCATCGAAACCTTCGGCATGCGGTCACGGCAGCGGCGAACTGAGCAGGCCCCGGCCGAGGGCCTCGGGTGGCGGCGGGACGTCCTCGCGATGCCACCAGCCGCCACCGAGCGCCTGATACAGCGCGATGGTATCGGTATAGCGCGCCGCCCGCGCCCGCAGCAGCGACAGGATGGCGTTCTGCGTGCTCTGCTGGGCGGTGAGCACCGAGAGGTACGACACGCCGCCGAGCTTGTACTGCAGGCTGGCCAGGCCGAGGCTGCGCTCCGCGGCGCGCTGCTCATCCAGGCTGGCTTCGAGTGCCGCCTCGTCGTTCTGCAGCGCCACCAGCACGTCGGCCACGTTCTGCAGCGCCAGCACGACGGTGTTGCGCCAGCTGGCCGCGGCGCTGTCAAGGGCGGCGCGCTGGGCGCGCTGCGCGTGCAGCAGCTGACCCGCGTCGAACACCGGCTGCACCGCCTGGTTGACCAGCGACCACAGGCCGTTGCCGGGCGAGAACAGCTGGTGGATGTCGGCCGCACTGGAGCCGACCGAGGCCGAGAGGGTGACGTTGGGCAGGCGCTGCGCGATCGCGACCCCGAGGGCGGCGCTCTGCGCGTGCAGCGTCGCCTCGGCCTGGCGGATGTCGGGCCGCTGGTCGAGCAGCGCCGCCGGCAGGCTCACCGGCAGGGTGCCCGGCAGGGTGATGTCGTCGAGCTCGAGCGACGGGATGCGCAGCTCCGACGGCGCGCGGCCGAGATAGGCGGCGAGCTGGTCGCGCGTCTGCGCCAGCTGGGTCTGCAGCGGCACCAGCACGGTGCGCGCGGTCGCCACCTGCGCCTCCTGGGTGGCGACGTCGGTGCCGGTGGCGCCGCCGAGCTCGAACTGTCGCCGCACCGTCTCCAGCTGGCGGCTCTCGAAGCCGATCAGCTCCAGCTGCACCCGGATCTGGCCGCTGAGCGAGGCCGCCTGGATCGCGCTGGTGGCCACGCCCGCGGCCAGCGCCAGATCCACCGCCTCGAGCTCGAAGCGCTGGAACTCGACCCGTGCCGCCGCCTGCTCCACGGCGCGGCGCAGGCCGCCCCAGACGTCGAGCGTGTATGACAGGTTGAGCTGGGCGCCGTAGTCGCTGAACAGCTCGGCCGGCGACTGGAAGCCCTCGTAGGCCACCGGCAGCTCCTCCCGGGCGCGGCTGACGCTGCCGGCGACGCTCGGGAACAGCGTGCCGAGCTGCTGCAGCCGCTGCTCCCGCGCCTGCCGCAGGCTGGCCTGCGCCGCTTCCACGGTCGGGTTCTGGCGCAGCGCCGTCCGCACCAGCTCGGTGATCACCGGGGAGCGGAACAGCTGCCACCACTCGCCGGGGATGTCGCGGCCGCTGACGAAGCGCTGGCGGTCGCCGCCCGCCACCGCGCGCGACCCGGTGGGCGCCGGCAGCCCGGCCTCGGTGTAGCCGGTCAGGGGGCGGAGCGCCGGACGATGGAAGTCCGGTCCCATCGCGCAGCCGGCCAGCACGAGCAGGCAGGGGAAGATCAGGGCAGGGCGATCCAGCAGCACAGTGAACCCGCGAGCGTGACGACTGGCAGCGTTACAGCAGCTTCCGTGCCAGGAGCGCCAGCCGCGCCGAACTGCGGATCCTCCCGCCACCCTCCTGCCGGAGGTGACGGATCTCGCCACTAACTGGCGTGATCGCCCAGACCGCTCGGCGGCGTCAGGCGGCTTCGGCCGCCCGGAAGCTGGAGAGCAGCCGGCTGCGCGCGATCGAGACGTAGGCGGAGTCCAGGTCGATGCCGATGCCGCGCGCGCCCTCCTCCTCGGCCGCGACCAGGCTGGTGCCGCTGCCCATGAACGGGTCGAGCACCAGCGGATTGCGCTTGCCGTGCAGCCGGATGCACATGCGCGGCAGCATCACCGGGAAGGCCGCCGGGTGGTCGAACTTCTGCACCCGCGCATGCACCGTCGAGTACGGGATGAACCAGGTATCGCCGCGGCAGCGCAGATCCTGCTGATGACCGCGGCGGCTGATGTTGGACTTGTCCTTGTAGGGCACGCCGACCGCGAGGCGCTTCAACGCCACGCTGCCGGACTGGGTCAGGTGGAACAGGTGCTCGTGGTTGCGGTGCAGGAAGCGCTCGGAGCGGATCGGCTTGAAATGGCCGAGCGAGTTCTCTCCCACCGAGATCGACTTCACCCAGGTGATGTGGTTCTGCAGGTGGAACAGCGGACGCAGCCGCACCATCAGCTCGAACGGCAGCCAGGGTCTTGAGCTCGATCCGGTGATGTTGAGGAAGAACGAGGCGTCCGGACGCATCACCCGCCGGATCGCGCCGGCGCAGCCGATCAGCCAGTCTAGATACTCAGCCTCGTCGCGACGGTCGTGGTAGGTGCCGTATTTCAGACCGAGATTGTACGGCGGCGAGGTCACCACGACGTCGACGCTGGCCTCCTGCAGCCGCGACAACACCCGCAGGCAGTCGCCGCGATAAATCAGGTGCCTGCCCACCATGTGCCGCAGCGTGCGCGGCGTCTGCGTGCGCGGCGTCTGCGTGCGTGGCTTCTTGGGCATGCGCGCCAGCACCGGCGGACGGACATGCGACTCGGTATCGGAGATGAGACTCGGGATCATCCCGGCAGTATCACCGCCTCCGGAATGCGCCGGCCAGGGGCGCGGCGCCCGGCGTCGCAAAAATGGCGCAGCCGGACCGCCAGGTCGCGCGGCCTCAGGATGCCGGCGCGGCGGGTGCGGCGGGCGCCTGGGCGCGCGCGGGCGGACGCGGCAGCAGCACCACCAGCCGCCCGCCGGCGTGGATCGTGCCCGCCTCGCGCGCCGCCTCGGCACCCCAGCCGAAGAAGATGTCGGCGCGCGCCGGCCCGGCGATGTCGGTGCCGAGGTCCTGGGCCAGCATCAGGCGCTGCAGCGCCTGCCCGTCCGGCCGCCTCGTGTCGACCCAGACCGGCGCCGAGAGCGGCAGGTAGCGGCGATCCACCGCCAGCGAGCGCACCGGCTGCAGATCGACGCCGAGCGCGCCCGGCGGTCCCTGGTCGGGCCGCAGGTCGTCGAGGCTGCGAAAGAACACGTAGTTCGGGTTGCGCTCCATCAGCGACCGCGCCTGGCCCGGATTGGCCTCCAGCCAGCCTCGGATCGACTGCATGTCGACGCGATCCGGCGCCAGCTGCCCCTGCTCCACCAGCAGCCTGCCGAGCGGCACGTAGCCCGCGCCGTTGCGCCCGGCATAGCCGAGCCGGACGATCTGCCCGGTGGGCAGCCGCACCCGCCCGGAGCCCTGCAGCTGCAGGAAGAACAGGTCGACCGGGTCGGAGAGCCAGACCAGCTCGAGGCCGCGCCCGGCCAGGGCGCCGCCGTCGATCTCGGCTCGGGTCCAGTACGGCACCAGCCGGCCGCCGGCGATGCGGCCGCCGACCGGCTCGGCCGCGCCGGCGCCGGCGGCATGCAGGGTGAGCAGGTCGGCAGGTCGGCCGTAGACCGGGACCTGGTGCGCCGCATCGCGGCTCAGCGAGCCGGCGAACTCGGGCTCGAAATAGCCGGTGTATCGGGCCTGCTCGTCACCGCGATCGCCCACCGCGTAGGGCTGCAGCCAGGCCGCGATCACCCGTCGCGCGGCCGCATCGTCGCCGGTCGGGACCGACGCTGCGGCGGCACAGAACGGCGCCCACTCGCCGGCCCTGCGGCCGGGCAGCTTGCCGTCCGCCGTGGTCTCGACGCCGCCGAGCACGAGATCCTGCGGCAGCTGCGCCAGCCGGTGGCACTGCCGCAGCAGCGCCGGCAGCAGGCTCGACACCGTGTCGTCCGGCCACCCGGGCAGGCTGTCGTAGCCGACCGGACGCAGCGACAGGGCCGGCGCGCCGACCGGCTCGGTCGCACAGCCGCCGAGCAGCAGCAGGCCGCCGAGCAGGCGCGCGCATCGCAGCGCCGGGCGATCGCGCCGGCGCGCCGCCCGTTCCGATGCAGCCATCCCGGCTAGGCGCTGCGGGCGTTCGCCAGGCGCCAGTTCGGGCCGGCACCGCCGCCGGCGGCATCGAGCAGCCGCTCGAACGTCCACAGGTCCGACAGCTCGGTGGTCGCGTCGGCACCGGAGACCGGCTGGCCGTCGCGTCCCAGCACCAGGCTGACCTGGTCGGAGACGAACCGCACGTCGATCGCGGCACGCCACAGCCCGCCCTGCTGTGTCAGGTTGGCGTCGGTGATGCCGGCGTGCAGGATGTTGCGTATCTCGGCGCGCTGGGTCTCGCCGGCCGCCTCGCGCGCGCTGATCGCGGCGTCGAACACGTTGTAGGCGGGGTCGGTCAGGTTGGCGCGCAGGGTGCCGCGGTCGCCCTCGGCGAAGGCCTGCACGATCTTGCGGAACGCCGCCTCGGCGCCGCGCAGGAAGGCCGCCGGCTCGAAGCCGCGGTCGCGGTCACGGATCCGGCCGAGCTTGAGGCCGATGGCGCCACCCGGATCCGGCAGCGGCCGGTCGGCGGGTGCCGGCGCCGGGTCGGCACGGCCCTCGATCACCGGCCCGACCGCCGGGCGCGCGCCAGGTGCCGCCGCGGAGCGGCGGGTCAGGCCGGTCTGCCGGCCGAGGATGCCGCGCAGCCGCAGCACCAGGAACGCCGCGATCATGGCGAACAGCACGATGTCGATCGGGAACCGGCCGGCGGTGAAATCCATGGGGGGCGTCCAATCTCCTGCGGGTCAGGTCCGGCGGCTGCCGTCGGCGATGCTGTCCGACCGGCGGCACCGCCTGGAAATAGGGTCTCGCGCGCGGCGAGACAACAGTGCGCCATGCGCCGGCCGTGCGGCGGGTTATGCATTGCGGGGCGGCCGCTTGCGGCGTATCGGGCAGGAATGATCGTGCTGCGGCATTGCCAGAGCGAGTTCAACCTGCACTTCACCCGCACCCGGCGCGATCCCGGCATCGTCGATCCGGCGCTGACCGAGCTCGGCGAGCGGCAGGCGGCGCTGGCGGCGCAGGCGCTGGCCGGCGCGGCGATCACCCGCATCCTGGTCTCGCCCTACACCCGCGCCCTGCAGAGCGCCGCCCCGATCGCGGCGCGCCTCGGCCTGACGCCCCTGGTGACGCCGATGGTGCGCGAGCGCTACGCCTTCATCTGCGATATCGGCAGCCCGAGCAGCGCGCTGGCGCGACGCTGGGCCGAGCTCGACTTCAGCGAGCTCGACGAGGTCTGGTGGCCGACAGTGAACGAGAGCGAGCACGAGGTGCTCGACCGCGCCGAGCGGTTCCGCGGCGAGATGGCGGCGCTGCCGGACTGGAGCACGACGCTGGTGGTCTCTCACTGGGGGTTCCTGCTGGCGCTGTCCGGCGACAGCCTGGAGAACGGCGGCTTCCGACACGTCGACCCGAACACCAGGCCGGAGCAGCCGGTGATCTGGCGGCACTGAGTGCCGCTCGCCACCGCCGCGCAGGCACCCCTCCCCCGAACGCCCTCAGCAGGAGTATCCTGATGTCCGATGCCGTCCCGCAAACGCAGCCACCGGCGCTGCCGATGACGATGAACCTGCAATACACCAAGGACCTCTCCTTCGAGGTGCCGGCAGGTGCGGAGATCTTCGCCACCCTGCGCGCCAGCCCGCAGATCGCCGTCAACATCGACGTGCAGGCCAACCGGCTGCAGCAGGAGCAGCCGGTGTTCGAGGTGGTGCTGTCGATCAAGGCGGAGGCGACCGAACCCGCCGGCGAGGCCGGCGCCGCCGGTCGCGCGGTGTTCATCGCCGAGCTCGCCTACGCGGCGGTGGTGACGCTGAGCGACACGCCGGGCGAGTACGTCGAGCAGATCCTGCTGGTGGAGGTGCCGCGGCTGATCTTCCCGTACGCGCGCAACATCATCAGCGAGGTGACGCGCGACGGCGGCTTCCCGCCGGTGGTGCTGCAGCCGATAGACTTCGTCGGCCTCTGGCAGGCCAAGCGCGGTGCCGCCGCCAGCAACGCGGCCCAGGTCTCTACGCAGACCGGGCACGCCTGAGCAGGCTGCCGAGAGAGGAAGCCAAGGGCTCTGCCCTCGACCCGCTGGGGCCGACGGCCCCAGACGCCGCCTGCTAGCCGACCTTGCCGTCCCTGCCATGCACGGCGGCGGGCGGGGTGGTGGCTTCCACCGCCGTGAACGCCTCCAGGATCTTGTAGGTGTGCGAGGCACCGCGCGGCACGATCCAGGAATCGCCCGGGTTGAGCAGGATCACCTGGCCCTCGCTGTGCAGCTCGGCGCGGCCGCCGATCACGTAGCCGGCGCAGTCGTAGTCGCGCGCGGCGGCGGGCTTGGCCTGCTCGGTCGGCGGCTCGTCCTTCCACAGGCGCATCGAGAGGTTCTTGCCGGTGGCGAGGTAGACCTGCCCGTCCGGCCCCTTGGGCGAGTGGCTGCTGTCGATCTTGATGACGGTGGTGTCGCCCATCTCGGTATTCCCCTTGGATTGAGTCGGGCGAACGCCGGCCGGAGAGGCGGGTTGCCCGGCAGCCTAGCGGGTGTCCTCGGTGCGCAGCCTGAACAGCATGCCGGGAGCGCGCACGCCGAGCTCGCCCGCCAGCGGGCCCAGCTCCGGCCCGCGCAGCAGCACGTGCTCGCTGGCCGCGTTGGTGGCGAGGCCGCCGCTGGTGACGGCATCGAGCCGGCAGCCACCGTGCTCGCAGCGGAAGCTGCCGTCTAGCCCGGCACTGCCCAGGCGGGAGATGCCGAGCCAGCTATCGACCAGCACCCCGTCCTGGTCGGTCAGCAGCGACAGCCGGCCCTCCAGCGGCTGGTTGTCGATGGTCAGCGCCACCGGATAGTCGTGCGCCGCCACCGGCAACAGGTTGGGCACGTTCAGGTCGGCACCCATGCCCCCCAGCGTCGCCGCCATCCCGTGCAGCACGCCCGACCAGAAGCCGCGCGCGGTCTCGGCGAGCTGCGGGTCGCCCTCGACGTCGGCACCCACGCCGAAGGCGTAGAACACGCCGCCGCGCAGCCGGGTGCCGAGCCTCTGGCCCAGGTCGGCCGGTGCCGGTGCCGGTGCCGGCCTGAACACCGAGCCGAGGTCGCTGTTCTCGGCCATGTCGGAATACAGGATGGCCCGGACCGTGGTGCGGCTGGCGGAGAACCGGCCCTCGTCGGAGGCGAGCGCGCGGATCAGCTCCTTGCGCGGCGGGCTGGCGGTGTCGATGCGCACCGCACCCGGCGCCCGCTTCGCCGCCTGGTAGATCGCGGTCAGCGCCGAGCCCATCGCGCCGAGGAAGTATTTCTGCTGGTCGCCGAGGCTGGAGAGCGGATCCCGGCTGAACAGGAAGCTCTGGCCGGCGAAGCCGGCGCGTTGCGCCGCCGTGTAGCCCGGCCAGCAGCCGGACCAGAGCTCGCTGCTCTGCCCGCTCGCTGGCGACAGCCGGACCACCGTCACCCGCTCGCCGGGCGACAGGGTGGCGCGCAGCTTCACCGCCAGCTTGCGCGCCCACTCGGTGTCGCCGTCGATCATCGTCATGTCGTCGACATAGACCACCGTCTGGCGCACGCTCGCGGTCGCGCAGAACGCCGGATCGAGCCCGTTCGGACCGAACAGGGCGGCGCGCGCCGGCAGCGGCGCCAGCACGGCGAGCGTCGCCGACACGGTCGCGAGCAGACCCGCGAGGACCGGCAGCAGGCGGGCGTGTGGCCGCATCGTCATCCTTCCAGCTCGTGCAGCAGCGCCCGGTCCACCGACAGCGCCGCCGGCGCCGGCGGCGGCTCGCCCACGACCAGCGCGCCCCGGCTCGGCGCCGGCGGCAGTGCGGCGCGGTAGCCCTCGGCATTGTCGCGCACCGCGGCGAGCACGGCATCGCGGATCGCGGCGTCGTGGGCGGTGAGCTGGTCGAGCAGCGCCCGCTTCGGCGCCACCGCGTCCAGCCGCGAGCGCGCCGCGGTCTCGGCTTCGCGCAGCTCCTTGGTGTGGCGCGCCTCAGTCTGCCGGATGCGGGCGTCCGCGACGCGGCGCAGGCGGTGGAAGCGGCGCCAGGCGGTCCGGCGCTGCCGGGTCGCGTCCATGAAGTCGGGATCGATGTCGTGCGCCATGGTGGCGAAGAAGACGCCGACCAGCCAGGCGGCGAGGTTGGCCAGCAGCGACAGCAGCACGTCGACGGTGGGATCGGTCTGCACCACCACGTCGGGGCCGAGGATGTTGGGGCCGGCCTGGGCACGCATCACGTGCAGTGCCGCGACGTAGCGCGAGCCGCCGGCGGCGCCCAGCACCACGCAAAGCGCCAGCGTCGCCAGCACCAGCAGGCGCCAGTCGGCGATGCGCTTGATGCGCTCGGCATGATGGCCGAAGCGATGCGTCCACTGCTTCAGGATCGAGCCGTGCCCGTGCGAGGCGAAGGCGAGCAGTGCCGCCAGGATCAGCGTGGTGCCGGCGGCGATCGCCGGGATGCCGAAGAACAGGAAGAACACGGTGTAGTTGATCAGCCACTCGGTGACGCCGACGCAGAGCAGCCCCAGCAGATAGACCGGGTGGTAGGCGGTCATGGTGGCGCTGCGGTTGCCGTTGGCCTCGCTGTAGCGCCGCAAGCGGCTGTCCGCCTTCTCGAACAGGTCGAGCCGCTCGCGGTACTGGTGGCTCTGGCCGGTCTCGCGCTCGATCTGGGCGAGGTCCTCGTCGCGTCGGCGGGTGATCGCCTCGATCTCCGCCTGCAGCCGCCCGGCCGCCTCGATGTCGGCGCGGTGCGGGCCGAGGCGGGCATCGAAGACGGCGCGTTGTGCGGCCCACTCCGCCAGCAGCGCGCGCGCCGGGGCGAGCACCGCGACGCGCATCCCGGGCGTGAAGCCGCGCGCATCGAGTTCGACCGCCCGTCCGGCGGCCTCGGCCCGTGCCGCCTCCGCACGCGCCGCCTCGGCGAGTGCTGCCGGCAGCAGCAGCAGCGCCCACGCCCGCGAGGGCGGGAACGCCATCGCCGCCTGGAACGCCTCCTGCAGGGGGTCGGGTGCGGCGGCCGGCTTGCTGCCGGACAGGCCGCCGAAGGACAGGGGGCCGAGGGCCATGATCGCGTGCTCCGGCCGGACGGTTCAGTAGGAGACGGGTTCGCCGAGCGGCGCGCGCGACACCGCGTCGGGCCGGCGTGCGCGCAGCGGCAAGGCCGCCGGATGCTGCGCCTCGATCCGCAGCGCCGACGGACGCGAGGCGATCAGCGACCGTATCGCCCTGACGCTGGGCGAGATCAGGAACTCGACGCGTCGGTTCTGCGCGCGGCCGGCCTCGCTGTCGTCGGAGGCGACCGGCTGACGCCTGCCGACCGCCACCGCCTCGATGGTCGCCGGATCGATGCCGCGCGCCACCAGCGCCCGCACCACCGTGGCCGCACGCCGCCGCGACAGCGCGAGGTTGTAGGCATCGCTGCCGACCGCGTCGGTGTGACCGAGCACGGCGACGTGCGGGGTGTCGGGCTCGTGCTTCAGCCGGGCGGCGACGGCGTCGAGCACGGGTGCGGCCTCCGGGCGCGGCCGGTCCCGGTCGGTGTCGAAGAAGACGCGCGCGTCGTAGGTCAGGCTGATGACCGGCACGCCGTCCTGTCGCAGTCGGACCTCGCGCACCGCGAGCGGGGCGTCGTCGCGCGCGGCGGCAACGGGTGGCACGGCCGATGACGACGGGTGCGGCTCCGGCTGGCGGCAGCCGGCGAGGCCGGGTGCGCCCAGCGCCAGGCAGACCAGCAGGGAGGAGCGCCGGATCATGATCGCGGCAGTATGCGGGCGGGGCGGGCAAAGTCCATCTGGCCGAATGGCATGCGAGATCCCGGCCGACGCTTTGACACGCCGCGGCGTGCGAATTATGCAAAGCACCGCCTTGTCACCAGCGACATGAAAATGCACGAACAAAGAACGTTGTTCTTACTCCGCCGCGGCGCCGGTCGCATCCTGCTCGCCGCCGGGGCGATGGTACTGCTTGCGGGCTCTCCGCGGGCGCAGACGGCACCGGCAGCCGCTCCGGTAGCCGCCCGGGCAGCGGCCCCGGCAGCCGCCGGGCCGGCCGGCGAGGAGGTGACGGTCACCGCACGTCGTCGCTCCGAGCCGCTGCAGCGGGTGCCGGTGGCGGTCTCGGTGTTCACCGCGCAGCAGGCGGCGCGTGACAACCTGCACGACCTGCAGGACGTGCTGCAGAAGATCCCGAGTGCCGACTTCCGCACCCAGACCTCGAACAAGGACCGCACCGTCTTCATACGCGGGCTCGGCACCATCTCGACCTCGCCGGGTGTGGAGCCGTCGGTCTCGACGGTGATCGACGGCGTGGTATTGGCGCGCTCGGGGCAGGCGACCGCCGACCTGATCGATCTCGACCATATCGAGGTGCTGCGCGGCCCGCAGGGCACGCTGTTCGGCAAGAACGCGTCGGCCGGCGTGGTCAACATCACCACCTCGCAGCCGACCGAGGCGTTCCGCGGCTACGCCGACGCCTCGTACTTCGAGGGCGACGAGTACCGGCTGCAGGGCGGCGTGTCCGGCACCGTGATGCCGCACCTGGTCGGATCGCTCGGCGTGCTGGTCAGCGGCTATGACGGCAACGTGCACGACACGGTCGGCAACAAGAACGGGGACGACAAGACCGTCAACGGCTACCGCCATGACGGCTTCCGCTCGAAGCTGGCCTGGACGCCCACCGACACCACGCGGGTGACGCTCGGGCTCGACTACCTGCGCTCGAACGACGACGTGCCCAACGGGGTGTTCGAGTCGACCTCGCAGATCGCCTACCCGACCGACGTGGTGCATCCCAACGCGGCGCTGGCGCAGGCGCTGGCGCGTGGTGGCGTGGGCGCCGCGCGCGACAACACCACGATCAACCAGGATCTGCGCAGCCGGGCGCTGGACGACAATGGCGGCGCCTCGCTCACCGTCGAGCAGAAGCTCGGCGGCGGCTACAGCCTCACCTCGATCACCGCCTGGCGGCGCTGGCACAACACCCAGTTCCAGGATTACGACCAGCTGTCGCAGGTCAGCACCGCCTTCCCCGGCATCGACGACCGTGGCGAGCTCGACTTCACCCAGGAGTCCGAGGAGGCGCGGATCGCCTCGCCGAAGGGACACCTGATCGACTACGTCGTGGGGCTGTACTACCTGCACGCGGACGACGTCGAGCAGTACGACCGCTTCGTCACCACGCCGACCAGCGGCAACAGCGGCATCGCCAACTACGGCACCACGGGCAACAACTATGCCGTATTCGGCGAGAGCAACGTCAACCTGACCCGGTCGCTGCGCGCCATCCTCGGGCTGCGTCTGGTGCGCGACGACCTGAGCTACGATTTCGACCGGCTCTCCACCAGCCGGACAGCGATCACCGGCGTGCGCCCGAGCTTCGCCAGCAGCGGATCGACCGCCAACAACGACTACACCGATCGCATCGGCTGGCAGTACGACCTCTCGCGCACGGTGACGAGCTACTTCACCTACTCGCGCGGCTACAAGGGACCGGCCTACAACGTGTTCTTCAACATGCAGCCGACCGATACCCAGGCGCTGCGTCCGGAGACCAACAACAGCTACGAGATCGGCCTGAAGTCGCAGTTCTTCGACCGCCGGCTGACCGCGGACTTCGCCGCCTTCATCGAGGATTTCGACAACTACCAGGCGAACTTCCTCGACAGCGTCGCCGGCGCCACCATCACCCGGCTGATCAACGCGGGCTCGGTGACCAGCCGCGGCGTCGAGGGCGACCTCAGCGCCCGGCCGATCCGCGGGCTGACGCTGGGCACCGTGTTCAGCTACGACGACGCGCACATCGTGCAGTTCAACTGCCCGCCCGCAGCCGCACTCAGCTGCGACGTCAACGGCGAGCCGCTGCCGTTCGCGCCGCGCTGGAAGTTCGACCTGCGCGCCGACTACCTGCGTCCGCTGAGCGACCGCTTCGACCTCGATCTCGGCTCGGACTATGACTGGCAGAGCCGCACCCAGTACTCGCTCACCGAGACGCCCGACACGATCCAGGACGCGTACGGCATCTGGGACCTCAACCTGTCGCTGATCGACAACGTCGGCCGCTGGCGGATCACCGCGATCCTCAAGAACGCGCTCGATACGCACTACTCGCCGGTGCTTACCTACGGCAATCTCGGCGGCGTGGTGCGCGGCGTCGCCCGCGACGACGGCCGCTACGCGGGCTTCTCGCTGCACAAGGATTTCTAGCGAGAAGCGAGACCTTTGAAATCCACCACTTCACGAATAGGCGCCTGGGGCCACCGGCCCCAGTGGGTCAAGGGCAAAGCCCTTGCCTATCATGCTCCGCATCCTGCCGACGGAGCCCGGTGATGCCGCACGCGCCGTCGGAGACGCCGGCCCGGCCGTCGGCCGCGGATCCGCGCATCCCGCTGCTGCTGGCGCTGCTGTTCGCGATCGTCGTCATCGCCTATGCCGACCGCCAGGTGATCGCGCTGCTCAAGCCCGCACTCGACCGCGAGCTGGGCTGGAGTGCGGCGGATTACGGCACCATCACCACCTGGTTCCAGGGCAGCGTCGCGGTGACGCTGCTGCTGTCCGGCTGGTTCATGGACCGGGTCGGGCTGCGCGCGGGGCTCGCGATCGGGCTGGGCGGCTGGAGCCTGAGTGCGATCGCCCATGTCGCCGCCCGCAGCGTGGCGCAGTTCGTCGTGGCGCGCGTCGCACTCGGCGGCTTCGAGGCGCTGGCCAATCCGGCCGGGGTGAAGGCGGTGGCGAGCTTCATCGCGCCGGCGCGACGCGGTGCGGCACTCGGCATCCTCAACACCGCACCCAACGTCGCCGCGGTGGCGACGCCGCTGCTGGTCGGGCTGCTGTATGCGGCCGCCGGCTGGAAGGGGACGGTCGCGATCATCGGCGCCTCCGGCTTCGTCTGCCTTGCCCTGTGGCTGGTGCTGCGGCTGCCCCCGGCGCTGCAGGCGGCGCCGGCATTGCCGGAGGCGGCCGGCGCGCCGCTGCTGCGGCAGCGCCGCACCTGGGCGGTGGCGCTGCCCAAGCTGCTCAGCGACCAGGGCTGGTGGTTCTTCCTGTTCTGGCTGCCGGACGTGTTCCACCGCCAGTTCGCGCTCGACATCCGCCAGCTGGGCGCACCGCTCGCCGCGATCTACGGCATGGCCGGCATCGGCGCGCTGGCCGGCGGCGCGCTGCCGGCCTGGATCGCCGGACCGGGCGCCTCGGCGCGGGCGCGCGAGCACGCACGGCGTCGGGTCATGGGCCTTGCCGCACTGGCGGTGCTGCCGGTGTGCGGCGCGCTGTGGTGCCGCGACCCGTGGATCGCGGTGCTGATCGTGGGCGTGGCACTCGCGGCGCACCAGGCGTTCTCGACCAACCTGTTCGCCTTCGCCGCCGACGCCGTCCCCGCCGACCGGGTCGGCGCGGTGGTCGGGTTCGGCGCGTTCTGCGGCAATCTCGGCGGCACCGTCACGCTGCGCCTCACCGGCTGGGTGGTGCACGACCAGGGCGGCTTCCTGTGGATGTTCATCGGCGTCGCCGGCTTCTACCCGCTGGCCTGGCTGGCGCTCCGCCTGCTGGCGCCGCCGGACGCGGTCATCCCAGGATCTCGCTGAGCAGGACCGCCCGGCCCTCGCGCGCGCTGGTCTCGGCGGCCAGCCCCATCGCCACCGCCATCAGCCCGTCGCGCGCCGTCACCTGCACCGGCCCGCGGCCCGCGGCGGCGTCGAGGAAGCCGCGCAGCTGGTGGAAGGTGGCGCCGTGATGATGCCCCGCCGCGAGCAGCGCCGCGTCGACATCGACATGCTCGCGCGTGACCCGCTTCGGCGCGCCCGGCGGCACGCGGGGCGAGTAGGTCAGGGTGCCGCTCGGGATGCCGACCTCGAGCTTGGCGGTATCGCCGATCGCCACCAGCTGCTCCTGCTCCTCGGCCCCCTCGGCGAACATGCACAGGTCGAGCATCGCGCGCAGGCCGGAATCGAAATCGACGACGGTGAAGCTGTTGTCGATGATGTCGGGGATGCGGCCGCCATGCCGCTCGTCGCGATGGTTGACGTCGGCAGCCCCCGAGCAGAACACACGCACCGGCTTGCTGCGCGCGATCAGCCGCATCAGGTCGAAGAAGTGGCAGCATTTCTCGACCATGGTGCCGCCGGTGTTGGCGTTGAAGCGGTTCCAGTCCCCGACCTTGGGCAGGAAGGGAAACCGGTGCTCGTGCATGGCGATGCGTCGCAGCGCGCCGACCCGCCCGGCCGCGAGCTGTTCGATGAAGCGATGCACCGGCGGCATGAAACGATATTCCATGCCGATCCAGAACACGCCGCGATGCCCGGCAGCGCGACGGACGATGTCGCGCGCGTCCGCGATCGTGGTCGCCATCGGCTTCTCGCACAGGATGTGCAGGCCCTCGCGCGGGCCGGGGCCGAGCAGTCCGGACAGGATGGCGTGGTGGGTGTGGTTGGGCGAGGCGATGATCACCGCCTCCGGCCGGGTCTCGCGCAGCATCGCGGACGCGTCGGCGAAGCAGGCGACGTCGCGCGCCGCCTCGCCCATCGCGTCGCCGAGCGTGCGTCGCGCCCAGTCGAGCGAGCTCGCGACCGGGTCGGCGAGGCCGACGACGCGCGCCTCCGGCAGCAGTGCGAGGTTGCGTATATGCTCCTGCGCCATCAGTCCCGTGCCGATCAAACCGAACCGCATGCCCACCTCGTGACCCCCACCTCGTTGACCGGGGGCCGCGATGCTATCCTACATCGCCGCACCGACCGGAAGGGCAGGCATGAGCCAGGGAGACCGCGGACGCACGGCCTGCGAGGTGAGCTGGTTCGCGGCGTTGTGCGACGACGATTACGAGTTCCTCGGCGTGCCCGACCCGGCGCTGCGCTCCTCGTTCGCGCATTGCCGCGACATCGTGCTGACGGCCGAGACGGGTGGGCTGGACGGCGTGCTGCTGCCTTCGGGCTACGCGCTCGGCATCGATGCCGTCAGTTTCGCCGCCGGCATGGCGCCACTGACCCGGCGCATCCGGCTGCTCGCGGCGATCCGCGCCGGCGAGATGTGGCCGCCGCAGCAGGCGCGCCAGCTGGCCTCGCTCGGCGCCATGCTCGAGGGTCGGCTGGCGATCAACGTCATCTCGTCGGACCTGCCCGGCGAGACGCTGGAGGGTGCGGCGCGCTACCGGCGCACGCTGGAGTGCATGCATATCCTGCGCACCCTGCTCGGCGGGGAACGTCTCGATCACGACGGCGAGTTCTACCGCCTGGCACTCGGTCCGCCCGGCCTGTGCCGGCCGGGAGCACGGCCGCCGCTGTTCTATTTCGGCGGCCTGTCGGAGGCGGCGCGCGAGACCGCGGCGGCGGGTGCCGACGTCTACCTGATGTGGCCGGACCGCATGGCGGCGGTGCAGGCGATCATCGACGACCTGCGCACCCGCGCGGCGTCGCACGGACGCCGCCTGCGCTTCGGCTACCGGGTGCACGTGGTGGTGCGCGAGACCGAGGCCGAGGCGCGCCAGGCGGCGGCGCGGCTGCTCTCGCGCCTCGACGAGGCCGAGGGCGCGCGCATACGCGCCCGCTCGCTCGACAGCCGCTCCGAAGGCGTGCGCCGCCAGGCCGTGCTGCGCGACCTGGCGGACGATGACGGCTACGCCGAGGCCAACCTGTGGACCGGCATCGGCCGCGCGCGCTCGGGGTGCGGTGCGGCCATCGTCGGCGATCCGGACCAAGTGCTGGCCAAGCTGCGCGCCTACCAGGCGATCGGCATCGAGGCCTTCATCCTGTCCGGCTATCCGCACGCCGCCGAGTGCGACCTGTTCGCCCGCCACGTGCTGCCGCGGCTGCGGCACGAGGCGCTGCCGGAGCTCTGAGGGATCCGCCGCCCGGGCGGACCCCTCCCCGGTCGCGGCTCAGCCGCGGCCGGTCAGCGCCTGGATCAGCCTGGTCTCGAGGGTGCGATACGGCGTCCCGTCCGGCTGGAACACGTCATGGTGCCAGACCACCGGCCCCTCCGAGGTGTAGGGCTGCACCGTGGTGTTGCCGCCGGCGGGAGGCGAGACGCCGCTCGGGGTCAGCACGACCTGGTAGGCGTCGGCACCGAGGCCGGCATAGTCGGACGCCGCCGCGTAGGGATGCTGCCAAGAATCCCAGGTCAGGATGGTCTGGGTGCGGCCGCTGACCAGCCCCCAGTTGATCGCCATCACCCGCTCCTCGAAGGCGATCGGCAGGCAGGTGTCGAACACGCTGCCGGCGTCGCGCGCCATGTATTCCGAGCACAGCACCGGCCGGCCGTACTGCTTGAGCTGCTGGATCGCGGTCAGGAAGCTCTCGGGAAAGCCGTAATTGTGGAAGGTGAAGACGTCGGACTGCTCGAACTGCACCGTCTGCGTCGGATTGAACGCGGCCGGCTTGGAGAAGTCCCCGGCCCAGAGCGGAGAGCTGAGCGGCTGGCTGGGCGAGGCGGCGCGCGCGGCGGCGAAGGCCTGCGGCAGCAGTGCCGTCACCAGCTGCACCTTGTTGGTCGGCTCCAGGTAGCCGTAGCTGTTGCCGTTGGTGTTGTCGGGCTCGTTCCAGATGTCCCACAGAACCACCCGCTGGTCGCGGGCGAACGCGCCGACGACGTCGGTCACGTAGTTCAGCAGCCGCGGATACTGCGCCGGCTGCTGCAGCGCGTCGGCACCCGGCGACTGTACCCACTGCGAGTTGTGTATGCCCGGCACCGGCGGCGGCTGCACGCCGAGGCGCGGGAACGGGTTCCAGCAGCTGTCGAACAGCACCGGCATGGTGCGTATGCCGTGCGCGCTGCTGATCGCGAGGTAGGTGTCGAGGCGGCTCTTGAAGCCGGCCGGATCCTGCTGCCACAGCAGGTCGTGCAGGAACACGCGCATCACGTTCATGCCGATCCCGGCGGCGAAGCCGAGCTCGCGGTCGATCGTCTTGGTGTCGAAGCTGGCTGCTTGGAACATCTCGAACTGGTTCGAGGCGGTCGACGGCACGAAGTTCGCGCCGACCAGCCAGGGCTGTGCGGCGTACCAGCTGTTCGCGCGTTGCGCGGTCCAGCGGCCGGTGGGGGTCGCGGCCCCGGCGGCGGCGGCTCCGCCGAGCTGGCTGGCCGCCAGTGCCCCCGCGGCCGCTGCGAGCAGCGTACGTCTCTCGATCTCGGTCATTGCGTCTCCTCACGCGTGGTCCTTGATGGCCACGTCCGATTTGGCGGTGTCGGCCCGGCCGGTGCGAGGCCGGTGCCGCATGCGGTGGAAGGCGACCGGCGCACGACCGGCTCGGTGATGCGCCACGACCCGCTCGCCGCGGCGGTCCGGCCGGGCGAGGCGGAGCGTCGGTCGGCTCCCGCACAGAGGCTACGCAGCCGCGATTTGTCCGACAATCCGCCGGCGCAGCGATCCGGAAAACGTGATGAACATTGGTCGCAAAGCCAAGCGGCAAAGCCCCGGGTAGGGGCGCCGCGTCAGGCGCGGCTCACGCGGCGCCGTGCCGTGACAGCAGGGAGGCGGGCGGTTCGCCGCCATCCTCGCGCGGGTGGGCGGGCTGCAGCCGCAGTTGGCTCGAGGACAGCCAATGCGAGACCATCGCCGCCGGCATCGGCCTGGACAGCAGGTAGCCCTGCAGTCGGGTGGCGCCGAGCTCGGCCAGCGTCGACCGCTGCGACTCCGTCTCCACCCCCTCGGCGGTCACGTCGAGCTGCATCGCACGCGCGATCAGCAGCATCGCGCGGATGATCGCGAAGCCCTCCTCGCTCTCCTCCTGCACGAAGGCGCGGTCGATCTTGATGGTGTCGATCGGCAGCGTCTTCAGCCGGGCGAGCGACGAGAAGCCGGTGCCGAAATCGTCCAGCGCCAGGCAGACCCCGCGCGCATGCAGCGCCTCCAGCGGCGGCATGATGCGGAACGGGTCGGCGACGAACATGCTCTCGGTGATCTCCAGGTGCAGCCGGTGCACCGGCAGGCCCGATGCGTCGAGCGCCGCCTGCACGTCCTCCAGCAGGTGGCCCGACAGGATCTGCGCGATCGAGATGTTCACCGCCACCGCCGGCGGATCCGGCCCCGGCCAGGCCATCGCGGCGCCGCACGCCTCGAACAGCACGAAGCGGCCGATGGCGACGATCTGCTCGGACTGTTCGGCGATCGGGATGAAGATCTCCGGGCTGATCCGACCCAGTTCCGGATGCGTCCAGCGCAGCAGCGCCTCCATCACGTCGCAACGCCCGGAGGCGGCGTTGACGATCGGCTGGTAGTGCAGCGCCAGCGCACCGTCTCCCGGCGCCTTGCGCAGGCTCTGCTCGATCAGGCGCCGCTCGCTGATCAGGCGGGCGAGCTCGGTGTTGAACACGGTCAGGCGGCCGCCGCCCTCCTTCTTGCCGGAATACATGGCGACGTCGGCGGCGCCGATCAGCTCGTCCTGCGAGGCACCGTGGCGGGGGCACAGCGAGACGCCGATGGTGACGCCGATCCGCACCGTGCGACGGCCACCCTGCGGCGGCTCGGTCTCGATCGGCGCCGTCAGCGACTTGCGGATTTGCTCGGCGAGCGGCAGCACGGAGGCCTCGCCCGGGCAGCGGGTGGTGACGATGACGAACTCGTCGCCGCCCCAGCGCGCCACGTAGGCGCCGAGGCAGCACTCCGTCAGCCGTCCCGCGACGACGCGCAGCACGTGGTCCCCGACATCGTGACCCTGCAGGTCGTTGATCTGCTTGAAGCCGTCGAGATCGAGGAACAGCACCGCGATCCCGGCCTCGGCCTGTCGGGTATCCCTCAGCAGCTCCGCCAGGCGCTCCGACAGCGTCGCCCGGTTGAGCAGGCCGGTCAGCGAATCCGTCGAGGCCAGCCGGGCGAGGGCGCGGGCGTAGCTCTTGCGCTCCATGATCTCGTGCTGCAGGTCGGCGGTGCGCGCCTCGATGCGCGACTCCAGCAGCTGGTTGGCCTCGTGCAGGGCGGCCTGCGCGGTCTCCAGCGAGGCGTTCGCCGCCGCCGTGCGGTCCTGCTGCAGGATCGCGTCGGCCATCATCAGCTGGTGCCGCCGCGCCAGGCGGATGAAGTCGATGACACGGCGGTGCAGCACGATGCAGGTGCCGGTCATCACCACCGCGTCGAACAGGCCGAGCAGGCCGAGCGACAGGTTCACCCGGCCGGGCTGCAGCAGGAACATCGACGAGAACGGCAGGATCAGCGACAGGCAGTAGCCGATCGACACGCCCGACACCGCGCCCAGCATGATCGGGCTGCCGCCGGCCATGGCCGCGAGCACCACCGCCGCCCCGGCGCGGCCGGTCTCGGACATCGAGTGGAAGAACAGCGGCGGAAACGCGATCCAGACCAGTGCCGCGGCCGCGACCCCGGTGGCGTAGCGCCGGATCTCCGCCGCACCGCCCGCACTTCCCGACGATCGTCTCGGATACCAGAGCAGCAGGTCGAGGGTGCGGACGCCGAGCACGATCGCCATCACGCACAGCCAGCCGAGCAGGCGCTCCAGGTTGCCCGGCGTCTCGATCATGATCGCCAGGAACAGGCAGGCGACCGCCGACATCGCGAGGCCGCCGCCGGCATAGTCGTAGAGCGCCGTCGCCTGGTCGCGCACCACGAGGCCGGCGAGCCGGCCGGGCTCCGGCGCGCCGGACGGCTCGGGATCGCCCGATCTAGCCGCTACGAGCTCGACTTCGTGCAACGGTGCCTCTTCATCGCGTGTGGTGCGGGACGAAGACTAGCCGTTTCGCGACACGAGGGCATCATCAAGCCGTTAAAACATCCGCGCGCTGGGTCGAGCGGCGGGTCGGGCGGCTCAGCTCGCGGCGGCCTCCGAGGTGGCCGAGCCGCGCCAGAGGTCGATGCCGCTCTCGACCGCCGAGCGATCGATCTCGGCGAGTTCGGCCTCGCTGAAATCGAGGCGGTTCAGCGCGTCCAGGCTGTCGTCGAGCTGGCTGACCGAACGCGCCCCGATCAGGGCCGAGGTCACCCGGCGGTCGCGCAGCACCCAGGCGATCGCCATCTGCGCCAGGCTCTGGCCGCGTCGCTGGGCGATCTCGTTGAGGGTGCGGACACGGCCGAGCAGGTCGTCGGTGAGCAGGTCGCGCGAGAACGAACTGTCCTTGGCGACCCGCGAGCCCTCCGGGATGCCGCCCAGGTACTTGGCCGTCAGCAGCCCCTGGCCGAGCGGCGAGAAGGCGATGCAGCCGGCGCCGAGCTCATCCAGCGTGTCGAGCAGGCTGTCCTCGATCCAGCGATTGACCAGCGAGTAGGAAGGCTGGTGGATCAGCAGCGGCGTGCCCAGGCCGCGCAGGATGCCGGCCGCCTTGCGCGTCATCTCCGGCGAGTACGAGGAGATGCCGACATAAAGCGCCTTGCCCTGACGGACCACGTGGTCGAGCGCGCCCATGGTCTCTTCCAGCGGCGTCGAGGTGTCGATGCGGTGCGAGTAGAAGATGTCGACGTAGTCGAGGCCCATGCGGCGCAGGCTGTCATCGAGGCTGCCGACCAGGTACTTGCGCGAACCGCCGATGCCGTACGGCCCCGGCCACATGTCCCAGCCGGCCTTGCTGGAGATCACCAGCTCGTTGCGGTGCGGCCGCAGGTCCTGGGCCAGCATCTTGCCGAAATTCTCCTCGGCCGAGCCGTACGGAGGCCCGTAATTGTTGGCGAGGTCGAAATGCGTGACGCCGCGGTCGAAGGCGCGACGCACCACCGCGCGGCCGGTCTCGTAGACGT
>CAXTAY010000019.1:0-65970 GCA_964242335.1 uncultured Acetobacteraceae bacterium
CGCAGAAGCTGGTGCAGGACTTCATCACCGGCATCTTCCTGCTGGTGGAGAACGCGATGCAGGTCGGCGACACCGTGACCGCGGCCGGCGTCACCGGCACCGTCGAGCACATCTCGATCCGCACCCTGCGGCTGCGCGGCGGCGACGGATCGGTGCAGATCATCCCGTTCTCGTCGGTGACGACGGTCATCAACCTGTCGCGCGACTTCGCCGTCGCCGCCATCGCCATCAGCGTCTCGGTGGAAGAGGATACCGACCGGGTCTGCGCGCTGCTGCGCTCGATCGGCGAGGCGCTGCGGCAGGACGAGGCGTTCGCCCGGCTGATGGTCGACGATTTCGCGCTCAACGGCGTCGACAGCATCGGCGAGTATGCGGTGGCGATCTCCGGGACGATCAAGTGCACCGTGGACGGGCGCTGGCCGGTGCAGCGCGAGTTCTACCGTCGCCTGCGCACCGCCCTGCATGCCGAGCATATCAGCCTGCCGGCGCGCCCGTTCAGCCTGCCCGGCGCCCTGAACGGCATACACCCGGAAGCGGAGGCGGCGCATGGAGCCTGACGACGATCCCGGACCCCGGCTGCAGGCGGACGGCTTCGCGCTGCTGCGCGCCGCCCCGATGCGCGGCCTGCTGCGACGGCACGGCTTTCCCGAGGCGCCGGCGGCGTGGCAGCGGTTCGCCTCGAGCTGGAACGATCTCGGTCTGGATCGCTACATGGCCGATGGCGGCCGCTACCGCCGCCGCCGTCACGCCACCTTCTCGATCGAGGCCGGGCGCATCGAGCGCAAGCCGCATCAGCCGCACTACCAGAGCCGCGACTACAACATGCTGAACGGCGGCATCGAGCGCTGGTTCAAGCCGGTCAGCGACGCTACCGGCCGCGACCCGGTGCTGCACGCGATCCTCGCCGCCTGCGACGCCTGCTTCACCCCGCTGACGCCGCCGGCCGCCAGACCGTCGGCGTGGCATGTCGAGCTGCACCAGTTCCGTATCGAGGCGGAGCCGGGGCGGATCGGCAAGCCGACGCCGGAGGGACTGCATCGCGACGGGGTCGACTGGGTGCTGGTGCTGCTGGTGGCGCGCGAGAACGTCGAGAGCGGCGAGACCAGCATCCACGACCTGCAGAAGCGACTGCTCGGCAGCTTCACCCTGTCGGATCCGCTCGACGCAGCGCTGGTCGATGACGGCCGGGTCTATCACGGCGTCACCGCCATCCAGCCGCTGCTGCCGGATCGTCCCGCCTACCGCGACGTGCTGGTGGTGACGTTCCGGCACTGAGGCGGCGCGCGGGTCATTCCACCAGCGTCCACTCGCCGTTCACCTTCTTGAAGGAGAGCTGCCCGGTCTTGGTCTGGTTACGGTTAATCGACGTCACCGCGCAGCTATAGACGCCATTGTCCTTGGCCGAGCAGTCGGCGTTGGTGACGTCGAAATCCTTGACGTCATAGGGCCCGTCGAAGATGCCGAGCGTGCTCGCCGAGGTCTTGTCGTTCGCCTGCTGCATGCGGGTCTGGATCACCTGCTTGATCTCGGCCGTGCTCGGACCGGTCACCTGGCCGCAGGCGGCCAGCGCCAGCACCGAGGCCAAGGTCATCATCGTCGTCGTCGGACCGCGCATCATGTCCCCTCCACTGCGGCTGATCATGGGCTCATAACGGGAGCGCCACGATGAGGTTGCCGCGCGCCGACCTGTCGCGGCCGCTCATCGCGCGTACGCCGAGACCGGCACCGGATGCGACAGCGCGCCCTGTGCCACCAGGAAGCGCTGGAACGCCTCGTAACGCGGGCGGTCCAGATAGGCCGGATCGCGGGCGAGCGCCGGCAGCGTCGCCCGCCAGGCCGCCCTGTTCAGGGCGTTGTCGAGCTCCGGATGCTCGGCCGCGAAGTGCTGCCACACCGCGTCGGGGTCGTGCAGCAGGCAGGCCGTGCCCTCGCGCAGTGCGGCCAGGAAGCGCTGGATGCGGTCGTCGCCGGCGTGCGCCGTGGGTGCGAGCAGGATCAGCTCGTCGTAGCGCGGCACCCCGGCCTGCTCGGGCTCAAAGGCGAGCGGGTGCAGCCCCTTCTGCTGCAGGTCGATCAGCTCGTAGTTGCGCATCCCCCCCATCACGGCATCGACACTGCGCGTCATCAGCGCCTGCTCGATCTGGAAATTGACCTGCACCCGGGTGACCGCATCCGGCTTCAGCCGGGCAGAGGCCAGCATGCCGTCGAGCACCGCCTCCTCCCCGGCTCCGACCGAGATGCCGACATGACGCCCGGCGAGGTCGGCGAGGCTGCGTATGCCCGAACCGGGCAGCGTGATCAGCACGCCCAGCGGCTGGTCCATCAGCGTGCCGACGCGCATCACCGGCAGGTGCTGCTGCGCCAGGAACGGCAGGTCGCTCTGGTAGCCGACCGCGAGGTCGGCCTGGCCGGCCGCCACCAGGCGCGCCGGCGAGGAGGTGTCGGCGGGCGGGATGAACGACAGCTCGAGCCCGTGCCGGGCATAGGCGCCGCAATACTTTGCCGCGAACAGCGCCTCGTGGTCGGCGTTGACGAACCAGTCCAGCACCAGCGTCAGCCGGTCGGCGGCCAGCGCCCGGCACGGCAGGCCGGCGCAGAGCAGCGCCGCGACCATGAGGAGGCGCGCGGTCATGCTCAGAAACCCGCACTCGCGGTGAGCAGTGCGGCGAAGCCGCCGCCGACCAGGTAGCTCGGCGAGGACCCCGCGATGACGGTGCCGTAGCGCCCGACGGTGTCGCGCGCGTTGCTGGTTGGGTTGGCGACGCCGGACAGGAACGCGCTGTCGGTCAGGTTGATCAGGTTGAGGCGCAGCTCGGGATGCTTCGCGCCTCCCAGCGTCGGCAGGCGCACGCCGAGGCTCATATCCGCCTCGGTATGGTCGGAGATGCGCTCGTCATCCATGAAGCTCGCATATTGCGGGCCGACATACTTGACCGTCACCACGCCGAACAGGCGGCCGTCGTCGTAGGTCAGCCCGACAGCGCCCTGCCAGCGCGGGCTGCGCACCGCGATCTTGCCCGCGGTCGGCAGCAGGTCGCCGCCCGAGGCGATGTCGTTGTCGATGGTCGCGTACAGGTACTCGCCGGACAGGTACGGGCTGAGATGATGCCACGGCCGCAGCCCGAGCTCGGCATCGACCCCGCGCGAGGTCTGGCCGCCGGCATTGACCGTGCCGCCGATCAGCGCGCCGTTGAGATCGAGCACCGTGGTGACCTGACGATCGGTGAAGTTGTAGTTGAAGCCTGTCACGCTGCCGATCAGATGGCTGCCGGCGTAGCGATAGCCGAACTCCTCGGCGATGGAATATTCCGGGCGCAGATCGGTGGCGGCGGCACTCGCGATCTGCCCGGACGACGGGTCGTAGGTCGCGAACAGCGCGCTCTGCGCCGGCGCGCGGAAGCTGGTGGTGGCGTTGGCGAACAGCTGGCTCGACTTGTCGAGACGCCAGCGCAGCAGGACCCGCGGCAGCGGCTCGGCGACATCCAGCCCGCTGCGATACGCCGCACCCGGCAGGCCGTCCCAGCCCTGGCGGGAGAGCATCGCCTGCTTGAAGCCGAGCTCCAGGGTCAGGCGGTCGCCGGCGAGTGCGATGCGGTCGCTCACGAAGATCGCCTCGGTCTGCGCGACCATGTGCGTGTCCGAGGCGAGCAGCTGGCGTCCGTCGGCGAGCCGGATCGTGCTGCCGGGTCCCTCGGCCCAGATGTCGGACGGCGTGCCGTCGGCACTCAGCGCGCTGAAGGGCTGCGTGTCGTGCTCGTCGACGTACTCGTACCACGCTCCCAGCGTGAGCTGCTGCCGCCCGAGGTCCCAGTGCAGCTCCGGCACCACGCCGCTGCGCCAGGTCTGGTCGGTGTAGTCGGCGAGCACCGCCGCACTGCCATCGACGGCTCCGGGCAGGGCCAGCGTGCCGGGGACCGGCTCGGTGCCCTGGTACAGGCCGCTCTCGGAGAGCAGCGTGCCGCCCGGCGAGTTGCCGTAGCCGTACTGCGCGTACGGCGTGACGTCGAGGCGCAGCCGCCGCGTCAGGGTGAAGCGGGACGGCATCGCCGCGTACACCAGCCGGTACGGATCCTGGTACAGCCGCCAGTAATTGACGTCGCCGGGGCTGAAGCTGCCGTCATAGTTGTTCGAGCGCCCATACGCGTGCCAGTCCGCCAGGTCCGGCTCCGGATAGGAGGTGGTGACGGCGTCGTGCCAGGTGAGCAGCAGCGCGGCCTGATCGTCCTCGCCCCAGTCGCGCACCAGCTTGAAGTCGACATGCTGCCGCTTGTCGCGGCCGGAGCCGCGCGCATTGTCGGCGGCCGCGTGCGAGTACGACAGATAGGCGCGCAGCCCGCTGGCACCGAGCGCGCCGCTCTCGAGCCGGATGAACTCGCGGTTGGCGTGGAAGGAGCCGTACGACGCGTCGACGAAGCCGCCCGCGTCGCGCGAGGGGTCGCGCAGCGTCAGGCTGAGCAGGCCGCCGGCGGCGTTGAGCACCGGAGCGTCGAGATCGGCCGAGCCTTGCGTCAGCGAGATCTCGTCGATGTTCTCGCTGTCGGCGAACTGCGACGGATAGGCGTCGTAGTAGGCGGCATCGTTCAGCGGCATCCCCTCCAGCAGGGTGCCGATCTCGTCCTGTCCGAGCCCGCGCACGCTGAGCTCGACCTGGGTGGAGAGGCCGAGCGGGTCGGCGGTGCCGGCGTTGGCGCCAGGCAGCAGCGAGACCAGCTGGAACGCGTTCGCGGTCGGCGCCTGCTTCTGGATGAAGTCGCGCGACACCGCGCTCACCGACTGCGCTTCCGGGCGCTGCGAGATCAGCCCGCCGCCGGGCTCGTTGCCGTGCACCCCGTCGGCGCTGTCGAAGCCGCTTCCGGTGACCACGATCTGCTCGGCAGGGGCGGCGTTCTGCGCCAGCGCCGGCACGCCGCAGAACGCCGCCGCGATCAGTACAGCACCCGCGCGGGCGAGCGGACCCGAAGGTTCCATGAGCATGCCTCCCTTCGCTGGAATGACCCAGATCAGGTTCGACGGGTGTGATCTCAGCCCGCCTGTGCGGACACCCCGGTCATGCTTCGGTCATGCGGCCGCGAGGCGGCGGCGTCAAGCGGAGCGCCGCCGATGGGATCATTTGCGGTCACTGGAGAAAGCGCAGGCAGGGGCTTTGCCCTTGATCCACCGGGGCCGACGGCCCCAGACCCCGGCCCGTGGATATCGGCTCCCGTTATCGATGCTCCGTGCGTGACGCCAGCAGGGAACGCCTGATCTGGGTGACAATCCGCGTCCGTGATATACACTCGCGAAAGCGCGTACACGTAGGAAGCGTGCATCATGAACACCCGTTCCGGTGACGTTCCCGGCTCGCAGACCATCATCGTGGTCGGTGCCTCCGTGGGAGGGGTGGAAGCCTTGCGCGTGCTGGCTGCCGGGCTGCCCGCGGATTTGCCGGCGGCGATGCTCATCGTCCTGCACATCGGCGCGCACAAGAGCGAACTGCCGAACTTGCTGGACCGGGCCGGTGCGCTGCCGGCGATCCATCCCCGGACCGGTGATGCGATCCGTGACGGGCGCATCTACGTCGCGCCGCCGGACCACCATCTGACGGTCGAGCCGGGTTTCATGCGGCTGACGAAGGGGCCGCGAGAGAACTGGGCACGCCCGGCCATAGACCCGCTGTTCCGCACCGCGGCACAGGCATACGGTGCGAACGTGATCGGCGTCATCCTGACGGGGGCGCTGAACGACGGCACGGCCGGCTTGTACGAGATCAAGCAGCAGGGCGGCACGACCGTCGTGCAGGATCCTGCCGATGCCGTGAACGCCAGCATGCCGCGCAGCGCTCTGGAGCATGTCGCGATCGACCATTGCCTGCCGCTGGCCGAGTTGCCGCAGCTTCTCGTGCGCCTGGTCCGGGCAAGGGCCGACGCTTTCCTCGACCGACCAGCGCCTGCCACATCACGAGGAGGGGAGATGACCGCCGACTACACGCATGACAAGCCGGTCGCGATCACCTGCCCGGATTGCGGCGGCGCACTTCGCCGCACCGAACTGGGAAGCCTCACGCAGTTCAAGTGCCACATCGGCCACGTCTATACCGCCGAGGTGATGATGGAAGCGCAGTCCGTCGCCATGGAACGATCGCTGGAAGCGGCGATGCGATCCCTGGGCGAACGAGGGGAGCTCTGCCGGCAGATGGTCGAGAAGGCGCAGGCCGCCAACGACCCGTCGGCTCTGGCGCACTGGAGAAAGGCGAACGGCGAAGCACGGAACCAGGCTGCGGCATTGCAGAAGCTGCTGGAGAAGGCGGTCGATGCTGCGTGAAGGCTTCGCTGTTCGGGGTCGCCTCACGAGGGAGGTGGAACGTGCGCCGGATCTGACCCTGGCGGCTTGAAAAGCTCGGCCATGCGCCGCCCCAGACTGTCTTCGCTGAAAGGCTTTTGCAGCCGTGGCGCCGCCTTGATCATCGGCGGGTCTCCATCGGCGGCGCCATATCCTGTCACGAGCAGGAACGGCACCGATCGACTGGCAAGTTCCTCGGCGATCACGAGCGTCTTCCGGCCGTGGATGTTCATGTCCAGCAGCACCCCGTCCGGCGTGGTCTTTCGGATCACCAGCAGCGCCTCCTCTATGCTTCCAGCGAGGGCGACGCTGCATCCGAGGTCCTGCAGCATATCTTCCAGCATCATGGCGACCATCACCTCGTCCTCGACGATGAGGATGAACAAGCCGGCGAGTGTATCGGCGCGGTTCTTCATGACGTCGGGGGACCTGCGCGATGGTAGATCCCTGGCAGGTAACGATCCGGGAGAGCAACACGATCAGGAGCGTCCGTCCGGCTGTGCTGGAGTGGCTTGATCATGTGCTCGCGGCTCCATTGAATTCACGCAGCGTGCTCGTCGAGCAGGGTGGGCGGGCAGCGGAAATCATCGTCGGTGGCGGTGAGGCAACCTCGGCTGGCCACCGCCATGGCATGCGCCGGATCCCGTGGCTGCGCTTCCAGGCACCGAAGATCCTCTCGATGCGGCAGCAGGAACCGTGAACTTCGGCGCCGCGGCCCGCAACGTGTCGTCGCCGGATGCGCGCCACATGCCCATCCGCACGATCGGCCCGCACCGGGCGCGTTCGACAGATCAGGGCCGGACACATCGGGCGACGCGCCGTCACCGGCTCTGTCCCGGCAGGCTGAGCCCGTATCGGTCGGAGCCGGACCCCAGCTCACCCTGGTCGATCGGCCGCCCCGCCATCGAGCCTTCCGCCACTGAACGGCACCACCCTCGCCTAGATCTCCTCGTCAACGCCGGCCGGCGGCTATCGTCTCCCTCCCGACGGAAATATCAGTTCGCAGTGGACGCCTTCCTCGCGGTACTCCAGCCGGGCCTCGCCGCCCAGCTCATGCGTCGTGCTCCGCTCGATGAGTTTCGTGCCGAAACCTTTCCGTGTCGGCGCCCTGACCTTCGGACCGCCCTCCTCGTTCCAACCCACGTGGAACCGCTCGGCTTCCCCGTCGCCACCCTGGTGCCAGGTCACCAGAAGCCGGCCGGCCGGCACGGACAGCGCGCCGTATTTCAACGCGTTGGTCGCGAGCTCATGAAGGATCATCATCAGGGCTACCCCGACCTGCGGCCGAACCATCAGCTTCGGCCCATCCACCACGACGCGGGCCTCGTCGTTCGTGCGGTAGGGCGCCAGGATCTCCCTGACGATCTGGCCTACGTCGGCACCGACCCACTCCTTTTCGACCAGCAGGTTGTGCGCCTGCGCCAATGCGTGCAGCCGTCCGGTGAAGGTGTCGTTGAATTCTTCCAGTGACTCGCTTCGCCGCGATGTCTGCGTCATGAGTGCCTGGACGGTCGCCAGCACGTTCTTGACACGGTGATTGAGCTCGCCGATCAGCATTTCCTGGTGCGCGATCGCGTTCTTCCGCTCGGTGATGTCCTCGACGGCGAGCAGGATCAGGTCTTCCCGACCGCCATTACGGATGAGCTTTCGGGCATTGAGCAGAATGCACCGCCTGCCCGTCCCCGGGGGCCCGTACGCGAACTCGATGTTCTGGAACTGGTGATCTTCCGGCAGGATCTCTTCGACCATGTTCCGCAGGTCCGGAACATCCCACTCCCCGCCGCCAAGCTCGTACAACGACCGCCCGACGACCTTGCCCGGTGCCAGGTCGAACAGCTTGTAGAACGCCCGGTTGGCCGATTGCACCCGTACCTCGGCATCCAGGACCACCAAGGACTGGCGGCCCGTCTCGACGATCGCCTCTGCATACACGCGCGCCTCGTTGATCGCCTCGCTCGCGCGTCGTCGCTCGGTGACGTCTATGAAGGTGATGACGAGGCCGGCGATCCGGTTGTCCCGTGTGCGGTAGGGCAGTATCCGGCGAATGAACCACTTTCCCTCGTCGCTGCGGATCTCCGCCTCGATCGGCGCCAGCCTCTCCAGCACCATGTCCGCATCGCTGAGCAGCCTGTCGTCGACGAACTTGCGCGCGAAGTGACCGATCGGCCGACCGACATCGGAGGTGACAAGTTCCAGAAGTTGCCTCGTGGCCGGAGAGAACCACTTGATCCGGAATTCGGTATCCAGAAACACCGTCGCGATCTCGGTGCCGGACAGCAGGTTCGCCAGGTCGTTGCTGGTCTGGTCCAGCTCGCCGATCTTGTGCTGGAGCTGACTATTGACCGAATGCAGCTCCTCGTTGAACGATTGAAGCTCCTCCTTCGAGGTCTCCAGTTCCTCGTTGGTCGACTGAAGCTCCTCGTTCATCGAGGTCGCTTCTTCGTTCGCGGCCTTCATCTCCTCGTTGACGCTCTCCAACTGCTCGATCGTGCCCTGCAGTTCGGCGCGGGTCGATCGCAGCTCGCTCTCGAGAGCGGATGATGCCTCACGCTCTCCGGCGCCCGGCGCCTCGCGGGCTTCCGACGCCACCGCCGTCGGCGCGCGCACTTCCGGCTCGAAGGTCACCATCAGCATCCCGGACGTGTCCTGCGGCGCCGGCAGCTTCGAGACGGTCACCTCGACCGAACGGTAGGCATCACCGTGACGGACCTGCGCGCTGAAACTGAGCCTCTGGTCTCCGGCGGCCACCTTGAGCATCGCCCCGCGCAGCTTCGTCAGGAGGCCATCGCGCGCCATGGCGAGCAGGTCGCGGGTCGGTTCGCCGCTGGGCTGCTTCAGATACTCTCCGGTCTCGCCGTGGAAGTAGATGACGCGCCCCCTCTGGTCGACCATCACCGACGCCGGTGCGTATCGATCCAGGAGCACCCGCCTCGCCGTCTCGGTCACGCGTATCGAAGGCGGCTCATGGGCATAGGAGGCTTCGGCCTGGTCCGACGCCGGATGGCCACCGAGGAGAGGAAAGTTCACGATGTCGTGGCGGGTCGGCCCGATGCGGCGGAAGATGCGCCACTTCTTCGACACCGTCTCGAAGAGGTCATCCGCGCGGCCGACCGTCTCCGCGCTGCCCAGGAACAGACGCCCACCTTCGCGCAACGCGAAGTGAAACAGCGACATCGCCCGTTGCTGCGCCTCGGGCTCGATGTAGATCAGCATGTTGCGGCAGGTGATCAGGTCCATCCGCGAGAACGGCGGCTCGCGCAGCAGATCTTGACGGGCAAAGACGACCAGATCGCGCAGCGTCCTCCTGATCTGGTACGATCCGTCAAGCTTTTCGAAGAAGTGACGCACGCGCTCGATCGGCAACGTCTCGACGCTGGCCGCAGGATAGACACCCGCCCGTGCCGCGTTGAGGTTGTCATCCAGGATGTCGGAGGCGAAAACCTTCAGGTCGAGCTGCTTGTCGGCGGCCTCTGCCGCCTCGGTTAGGAGCATCGCGATCGAATAGGCTTCCTCGCCTGTGGAGCAGGCCGGCACCCAGACCCGGATCGACGCTCCTTGCTCCCGATCGGCGACCAGTTGCCTGATGACCATCTCGTCGAAGGTCGCCCACGCCTCGGGATCGCGGAAGAAGCTGGTGACGTTGATCAGGAGGTCCCGGGTCAACGCCTGCACCTCGCCCGGCTCGGCGCGCAACAGATCGAGGTAGCTGCCCAGGTCGGTCAGCCCCTTCAGGCTCATTCGCCGGTTGATCCGGCGCAGCATCGTCGCCGATTTGTAGCTGCGGAAATCCTGGCTGGAATGCGCGCGGAGCAGCGCGAGGACCTGCCCGATCTCTGTCCGCCTCTCCTCCGGCGCGCTGCCGGGGCTTTCCGGAGCTGCAACGTAGCCGTGCCGGAAATACCGCAGCAGCGCGCCCGACATGTTGCCGGCAGCCAGGACATGATCGGCAAGACCTGCGCCGATCGCGCTGCGCGGCATTCCATCGAATCTGGCGAGCGTGGGATCCTGGACCATGATCAGGCCGCCCGCCGCCTTGATCTCCTTCAGACCCTGGGTGCCGTTCGTCCCGGTTCCCGAGAGGATGATGGCCGCCGTACGTTCCCGCCTCTGCTCGGCCAGCGACTTGAACAGCACGTCGACCGGATGGCGGCGGCTACGCGGCTGGGTCGGCTCGAGCAGACGCAGCGTGTCGCCCTTGAGCGTCACGTCACGATTGGGCGCGATCACGTAGACCTGGTTGGGGCGAACGACTACGCCGTCCCCGATCTCAGCAACCGGCATCCGCGTGTGCGTCCCGAGCACCGTGGATAGCTGGCTCTGCTTGGTCGGGTCCAGGTGCAGCACGACCACGAAGGCGAGCCCGCTATCGGCGGGCATGGTGTCGAAGAATTCCGTCAGCGCCTCGATGCCGCCGGCCGAAGCGCCGAGGCCGACGACCGGAACTCCGGTCGCTCTCGCATCGGCGAGAGACTCGTCTTCCGTCGAAAATTCCTCGCCGTCCTCGGGCGTTGGAGAGGTGTGGGCGTTGTCCGACCGTCCGCCGGTGCCGGACTGCGCGTCGTCGTCCTGCGGCGACACTGGATCTGCAGGCTCTTTGTCTTGTTCGTCTGGCATCGGACCGGCGCTCTGGGACGAGGAATGGCAATCGCCGGCCGTCACGCCGATCAATAGGTCAGCACACTAACCCTGCTTGCCGCGTGAAGTAAGGCTTCCAGGCAAACGGGAGGCGACGCGACTGCCGTGCCGGGATACCGGACCACGCGCCGAACCGATGCAGCTCGAATCAGGCGGGTCTATCGAGGCCAGGATCGGATCGACCCGTTATCGCCCCGCCCGGCGGCTGCGGCTAGATCCCGGCCGCGGACAGCAGCAGCGTCAGCGCCAGCCCGGTCACCGAGATGATGGTCTCCACCACCGACCAGCTGCGCAGGGTCTGGCCCACGCTCATGTTGAGGTACTGCTTGACCTGCCAGAAGCCGGCATCGTTGACGTGGCTGAAGATCAGCGAGCCGGCGCCGGTCGCCAGCACCAGCAGTTCGGGCGAGGCGCCCGGCGTGTGGGCGATGATCGGCGCCACGATGCCGGCCGAGGTGGTCAGCGCCACCGTCGACGAGCCGACCGCGAGCCGCACCACGGCCGCCAGCAGCCAGGCGAGCAGCAGCAGCGGGATGTGCGCCCCGGTGGTGAAGCTCACGATCGCGCGCGAGATGCCGCTGTCGATCAGGATCCGCCCGAAGCCGCCGCCGGCGCCGATCAGCAGCATGATCACCGCGGTCGGCGCCAGGCTGTCGTTGGAGAACCGCAGGATGTCGTCGCGCGAGAAGCCGCGCATGGTGCCCAGCGTCACGAAGCTCAGGATCGCCGCCAGCAGCAGCGCGATGTCGGTGTTGCCGAGGAAGCCGAGCACCCGGTTCACGACGCTGCCACGCGGCGACAGCAGGCCGGCCCAGCTGCCGAGCAGCATCAGCAGCACCGGCAGCAGGATGGTGAGCATGGTGATGCCGAACCCGGGCAGCGCCCGATCGCGGGCGCCGTCCATGCCCACGAACTGCGCGGCCATCGGGTTCTCGTCCGGCAGCCGGGTGCGGGCGCCGATGAAGCGCCCGTACAGCGGCCCCGACAGCACCGCCGCCGGCACCCCGACCAGCAGGCCGTACAGGATCGTGCGCCCGACATCGGCGTGATAGGCCTGCACCGCCAGCATCGTCGCCGGATGCGGCGGCAGCATCCCGTGCGCGACCGACAGGCCGGCGATCAGCGGCATCGCCACCAGCAGCAGCGGCTGGCCGGTCTTGGCCGCCACGTTGAAGGCGATCGGGATCAGCAGCACGAAGCCGACCTCGAAGAACACCGGCAGGCCGACGATCAGCCCGATCAGCATCATCGCCCAGTGGATGCGTCGCACGCCGAACCAGGCGATCAGGGTGCCCGCGACCTGCTCGGCGCCACCGGACTCCGCCAGCATCTTCCCGAGCATGGTGCCGAGCGCGATGATGATCGCGATATGCCCCAGCGCGTGCCCGGCACCGTTCTCGAACGACGCGACGACGCTCGAGGCCGGCATGCCGGCGGCGAGACCCAGCAGCAGCGACACCACGATGATGGTGACGAACGGGTTGAGGCGCAGCCTGGCGATCAGGACGATCAGCAGGACGACCGCGACGATCGCCATCGTCACCAGCAGCAGCGCGGACATGGAGGTTTCCCCGACGTTTTGCGCCATCGTGACCGCTTCCGCGCTCAAGGCAAGTATCGGTGGCGACGCTCCGCCCTCGCTCGTCCGCCGCCCGGCGCGGCGAAGGTGAACCTGATCGGCGACAGTGCCGCGACGCTGCGCGCGCGGCTGCCGATGCTGCGGCAGACGACCGACCACGCGATCGTCACCGCGGACGCCGGCTCGGTGGCGAACCGGTACGGCCGCGACCTGAAGATGCGTCGCCGCATGAAGGGATCGCTGTCCGGCAGCCTCGCCTCGCTCGGCGCCGGCACGGAGGCGCTGCCGGCGGATCGGCCGGTGATCCTAGAGGTGCGCACCGACCCGAACGTGCCGCCGCTGCCGCCGCACATCACGCCCGACGACGCGGCCAACTTCCTGTCGATGCTGCCGGGCGAGCGCCGATCCCGGCGTGGCGGCGGGGAGATCAGAACGGCATGCGCAGGCTGGCGATCCAGTTGCGCTGGTAGGCCGGCACGATCGCCGGGGTGGCGCGGTAGCTCGGCGCCAGCGCGAACTGGTAGCCGACGCCGAGCACCACGCCGAGTCGGTCATGGATCTTGAACTTTCCGAGCACGGCGCCGACGGTCATGAACAGCTGGTCCTTGCCGCCGCGCTGGGTGCCGTTCACCCAGTCGGTCCAGTTGAGCTCGACCTCCGGCCAGATCACCTTCTCGAAGTCGTACTGCGCCATGATGTTGCCCACCAGGCTGTCACCGTAGCGATGCACCTGCGAGACCGGCAGCGAGGCGCCGAAGCTGCCCTGGATGTCGAACTTGCCCCACCCCTTGCCGAACCCGATGCCGGGTGCCGCGAAGAACACGTGGTTGGTGTACCGCGTCGCACCGGTCGGCGCCGTCAGGGCGAAGTTGGCGCTCAGGATGTAGTCGCCGTTCTTCGCGTTGGCGCTGAGCAGGCGCTGCTTGAACAGGAACGCCTGCCAGTCGCCGAAGCCGCTGCCGGGCGTCCTGTTGTAGCGCTCGATGTAGGACGGCAGGACGATGTCGAGCTCCTGGGTACCGCTGATGATCAGCTGGACGCCCTTGTTGACCCCGAAATTCTGCACGCTCGCGTCGTTGTTGGTGTGCTCGATGTACTGGTCGTAGCGCAGCTGCTCGACCAGGACCGGCGGCGGCGTCACCAGTCCGGCGACCCAGTTCGGCTGCTGCGACTGGGCCAGCGCGACACGGCGGAACCAGTTGCGGAAATAGGCCTCTAACCCGGTCTCCTCCTGCCAGGGCCGGGGCGCGGTCACCGCCTGCGGCTCGGCGGCGACGGCCTGGGCCGGACTCTGGCCGGTGCCCAGATCGACCGCCGCCTGTGCATGTGCCAGCCCTGACGGCAGCAGGGTGGAGAGCGTGAGCAGCATTGCGGACGACAAGGCTGCCGGACAGACACGGCGGTACCGGGACGATCTGGGCGAGCGCGTCATGTCTTGGGGAAATCCTGGCCGGCTGTCGACAGGTCGCAGTTGCACGAACCGTGCCTGGGCGAGGCAGGGAAGCCCGAAGCAGTCGTCATCCGGATCGGTTCGGCCCTGCAAGCCGGGCGGATCCGGGCGACGCACGGCCCTGCCGCAGCTTCGACCACACCGGTCGCGCGCTCTCCTGCGTGCAACAGGAAGCGGCGCCGTCCCGGACGCAGCCGGCTCGCCGATCGCGATCAGCGCATCTCGTATTCGATCGGCGCGCCGGCACCCGGTGCGTCTTCCGGCGGGCTCGGAGGCGCGTAGCCGAAGCGGGCGAAGACCGGGGTGCAATGCGCGGCGAGCCAGCCCGCGTCCGCCGCATCGAGCCGATGCGGCTGCGCGACGTGGTGCTGCGAGCCGATATAGCTCTCCATCCGGTCGATGGCGGGCCCGAAGCCGGGAAGCCGAAGCTGGTCGTGCAGCCGTGCCAGCTCCCGCCTCGGGTCGCGCACGAAGCTGTCGTAGCGAATCTCGGCATGGACGTCGGACGGCAACGACGCGCTCTGCTCGATCAGGCGCGACATCAGGCGCGGATAGACCCGCCGCACCAGCGCGCGCGCATCGATCTCCGCATCGCCGAGCGACAGTTCCCGTGCCAGCGTCGAGAACATCCTGACCGAGGAGGCGTAGACCTGCGCCGGGTGGCGATGGATGTGGATGAAGCGGGCCTCGGGCCAGATCGCGCGCAAGGCGGGGATGCGGGCGCTGTTGGCAGGATTTCGTATCAGCAGCGGCCGACCCGCGGCCCGGGTCATCTTGGCGACGTAGCGCTCGAGCCGTCGCGCCCAGCGCCGCTGCTCGGACGGGGCGACCGCCTCGCCGAACACGCCGCGATCGAACTCGTGCATCAGCCGGCTGGGGAAATAGATGCCGTGGTTGCAGGAGAGCGTCGACAGGTTGGCCATCGCCAGCTCGTCCTCCTGCGGCAGGTCGGGCGCCAGGGCGATGTGGTCGATCAGCCGGGTTCGCGGGAAAAACTGCTCGACGAAGGGGGCGGCGAGGCGCGCGAGGCCCAGCGCTTCGGCGGGCAGCCCGACCGCCATCGGCGAGAGGATGCCGAACGCCTGCGACCGGCTCAGCACGTTGGTGAGGTGGGTGGTGCCGCTGCGCCAGTGCCCGACGATGAAGATGGGCGCGGGGTAGTCTGCGTCGGCGCGGGTGAGTGCCGCCTCGCCGAGGGTGAAGGGCAGCCGCACCAGTGCCACGGCGAGCGCGACCCCGACCACGTGCGCGCGGCGCGGCGCCACGCCGCCCTTCAGCAGCAGCCGCACCAGCGTGTCCGGCGTGGCGCCGCAGAGCGGGTGGAACACGCGGTGCGCTCGACCGCCGCCGCGCGAGGCGAACTTCACCGCCCCGGCGTTCCCTAAGCGAGGCGCGCGGCGCCTACAGCCGCGCCGCGATGGTGTCGGCGACGCGCAGCGCGTTGGCGACGATGGTCAGGGTCGGGTTCACCGCGCCGATCGAGGGAAAGAAGCTGGCGTCGGTCACGTACAGATTGTCGACCTCGTGCGCCTTGCAGTCCACGTCGAGCACCGAGCTGGCCGGATCGGTGCCGAACCGCAGCGTGCCGGCCTGATGCGCGGTGCCGCCGAGCGGCACGTCCTTGCCGAGATACAGCGCGCGCTCGAACAGGTGCGGATGGATGTCGAGCTGGTCGCACAGCTGCTCCAGCTTGCGCTTGAGGCGCTTGTGACCTTCCATGTTGCTCTCCTCGAAATCGAGGAACACCTTGCCGTCCTTGTAATGAATGCGGTTCTGCGGCAGCGGGATGTCTTCCGACGTCAGCCAGAAATCGATCGAGTGGCGGGCCAGGTAGTCGAACGGCATCTCCGGCAGCCAGTGCAGGAACTTCGGCAGGCCCTCGCCGTGCACCTGCACGCCGTCGGACTTGCCGACCATCTGGATGTGGCCGAGCGGATAGTCCCAGTCTTCGGATCCGAAATAGAAATCGTTCAGGCCGAGGGTCTTCTGGAACTTGGTCGGGTTCGGCGTCTTCGACACCGCCATGATGGTGGAGTTGTTGTGCCGCATGTAGTTGCGGCCGACCTGGTCCGAGCCGTTGGCGAGACCGTTCGGATGCGCGTCGTTGGCCGAGCGCAGCATCAGCAGCGCGGAAGAGAGCGCGCCGCAGGCGACGACAACGATGTCGGCGGACAGCGTGATCCGCTCGCCGGCATCGGTCAGCACCATCACGCCGGTGACACTGTGGCCGTCCGGATCGGTGAGCAGCTTCTCGACGTAGCTGCCGGTCATCAGCGTCAGGTTGTCGTGGTCGCGCAACGCCGGATCCACCGTCATGATCTGCGCGTCCGCCTTGCCGTTGGTGGCGCACGGATAGCCGTCGAAGGCGTCGCAGCGCACGCACGGGGAGTGCGGCAGCGGCACCCCGTCGCGCTCCTCGAGCAGCACCCCGACCGGCAGGTGGAACGGGTGGTGCCCGATGCGCTTGAGGCCGTCGAACAGCTGCTGGATGCGCGGCTCGTGCGACACCGGCGGGTGCGCGTAGGGCTTGGTGCTGGGCGGCTCCGTCGGATCCTCGCCGCGCAGGCCGTGCACCGCGTAGAGCTCTTCTGCCGCCTGGTAGTACGGCTCGAAGGTGTCGTAGCCGACCGGCCAGGCCGGCGCGATCCCGTCCGGATGGCGGATCTCGCCGAAGTCGCGCTCGCGCAGCCTGAACAGGATGGAGCCGTAGACCTTGCTGTTGCCGCCGACGAAGTAGTGCAGCCCGGGATGGAAGCTCTCCCCCTTGCTGCTGTACCAGGTCTCCTTGGCCTGGTAGGCGGCGTCGACGAACACCGTCTTGCTGTCCCAGTTCTCCCGCCCGCGGCGGAGATAGTCACCGCGCTCGATCAGCAGGATGCGCTTGCCGGTCTGGGCCAGCTTCCAGGCCACCGCGCCGCCGCCGGGACCGGAGCCGATGATGATCACGTCGTAGCGCTCGCTGCTCATCCCGGTCTTCCTCGCTGGGCAAGTGTGCGCAACGCCGATGCCGGGCGATCTGTTCCACGGCTCGGGCCGAGGCGTGTCCGGAACCGGCGAGAAGGCTGCGGCGCTAACCGGGGGCGGCCGTATCGTCCACCCGACCCGCATCGGCATCCCCGATCCAGCAGCCGGAGAGCAATCCATGACCGACGAGCCGCCGCCGCGCATCCCGTACTGGCACCTCTGGACCGACGAGGAAGGGGTCAGCCATCAGACGCGATGCGAGCTGACCGAGTTCCAGATGAAGGCGATGGGTGCCGGTGCGGCGCCGCAATGGCAGAGCGGCAAGACCCGCGGCGAGATGGACGTCATGGTCACGGTGCAGCCGGTCGGCTGGGTCGGCGCGTGGCACGAGAACCCGGCGCCGCAATGGATCATCCCGCTGTCCGGACGCTGGTTCGTGGAATCGATGGACGGCACCCGGATCGAGCTCGGCGCCGGCGAGATCTCGTTCGGCGAGGACCAGAACACGCGAGAGAGCGATGGCCGCAAGGGTCACCGCTCCGGCACCGTGGGAGACCAGCCGGCGGTGCTGATGGTAGTGCAGTTCGACGACCCGCCGACCGTCAACCGGCCCTGCCGGTTTCGCTGAGCGCCAGCGGTGGAAGGCTTCGACGTCCGCGACGACCGGTTCGCGCACTACGTCCTGGGCAACGCCAGGCTCGAGACGCTGGCGACCGGCTGCCGCTGGATCGAGGGGCCGGTGTGGATGGCGGACTGGAACTGCCTGCTGTTCCAGGACCTGCCGAACGACCGCACCATGCGCTGGAGCGAGGCCGACGGCGTCTCGGTCTGGCGCGCGCCGTCCGACTACGCCAACGGCCAGACGCGCGACCGGCAGGGCCGGCTGATCAGCTGCTCGCATCGCGGCCGCTGCGTGACGCGCACCGAGTGGGACGGCACGGTCACGAGGCTGGTCACCCACCACGACGGCAAGCGGCTGAACGCGCCCAACGACGTGGTGGTGCATTCGGACGGCTCGATCTGGTTCACCGATCCGCTTTACGGCCTGCTCAACGACTACGAGGGCGGACGCCAGCTCTCCGAGCAGCCGCCGGCGGTATACCGGCTCGACCCGCAGAGCGGCGTGCTCACCATCGTGGCGCACGATTTCGACGGTCCCAACGGCCTCGCCTTCTCGCCCGACGAGCGGCGGCTCTATATCAGCGAGACCGGCGACCAGTCGAAGCCGGACCCGAAGCAGTACCTGCGGGTGTTCGACGTCTCGGCAGACGGCCTGTCGCTGAGCGGCGGCGACGTCTTCCACAAGGTGGAGCCCGGCTACAGCGACGGGTTCCGCGTCGACGAGGACGGCAATCTGTGGAGCAGCGCCGCCGACGGGGTGCACTGCATCGCGCCGGACGGCAGGCTGCTCGGCAAGATCCTGACGCCGCGCCCGGTGGCCAACCTGACCTTCGGCGACCGCTACCGCAGCCGCCTGTTTATCGGTGCTTGGGACACGCTATACGCGATTTTCCTTAATCGCCGAGGTGTGCAGTGGCCGTAACCACCCTTGAACTGGCACGGATCAGCCTGACCAGCGCCAACGCCGACGCGCTGGCCTCCTTCTACGAGAACGGGCTCGGCTTCGTCCGCACCGCGCGCACCCGGGTCGACGCGGCGCTCTACGGCATGGAGGGCAGCGAGGCGCTGGTCGTCACCCTCGCACTCGGCCAGCAGCTGATCGAGCTGGTGCAGTTCGACCAGCCGGGTGCGCCCTATCCGGCCACCCATACCAGCTACGATCCGTGGTTCCAGCACATCGCCATCGTGGTCAGCGACATCAACGCCGCCCTGCGGCAGCTGCAGGCGCAGGCGACGCCGATCCCGATCAGCCTGAACGGCCCGGTCACTCTGCCGGCGAGCTCCGGCGGCGTCACCGCGATCAAGCTGCGCGATCCGGAGCTGCATCCCTTCGAGCTGCTGCAGTTCCCGGCCGGCGCGATCCCCGACGCCTGGGACGGCATCGCGCCGGCGGCGGGCAGCTACACGCTCGGCATCGATCATTCCGCGATCGTGGTGTCCGACATCGCCGCCAGTGCCGCGTTCTACGGGGCACTCGGCCTGTCGGTCACCTCGAACACCACCAACCAGGGCACGCAGCAGGACAGCCTCGACGCCGCCAGCGGGACGGTGGTGGAAGTGGTCGGCATGTCGCCCTCGCAGGCGACGCCGCACTTGGAGCTGCTGTGCTACGCCGCACCCGCCGCCGCAGCCGCGATCACGGTGAGCGCCAACGACGTCGCCGCCACCCGGCTGGTGATGCGCAGCGTCGGCATGACCAACGACGAGGGACCGGTGCGCGACCCCGACGGCCACACGCTGCTGCTGGTCGGGATGCGCGGCTGGGAGGACCCGGTCAGCAGCCCGACCTAGCGAGCGACCGGGAAACCAGACGGCGAGCCTCAAGAACTGTGTCCTGGAGGTCGGGACCTGCGGCCCCAGCGGGTCAAGGGGGCTTGGGGCCTGCGGCCCCAGCGGGTCAAGGGCAGAGCCCTTGGCTCCCTTTCTCGGCAGCCACCCCGCATCACTCACCCGGCAGCCGAGCCCGGAACAGCCCGAGATCGAGCCGCCTGCCGGTCGAGTAGTTGATCCCGTCGAGACGGCCGAGCGTCCTGACCGCGATGCCGTCATGGACCAGCCGGATCCGGAACGCCGCCTCGTCGCGGCTGCCGACCAGGGCAAGGCCGCAGCGCCGATCCCGCGCCAGCAGGTCGGCGGCCGACGCGGCATCGACCAGCCGGGTGCCGCGCCCGACCAGGAACACCAGGCTCGGCTCGCTGAAGGAGGCGGAGGCAAGCACGCTGTCCGGGCACGGCTTCACCTGCGCCACCATGGCGGCGATGCGCGGGCTGAGCCAGATCGCGCGCAGGTTCGGCAGCACCGCCCAGAACAGGCTCAGGTAGGTGACGAGCGCCGCCGCCGAAGCGAAGAACAGGGCGCGGCGCGGCTCGCGCAGGGCCACGAGCAGGGCCGCCCCCGGCACCAGCACCAGTGCGAGGCCGGCGGCGAAGCAGGCGGGCAGCGAGATCACCCGCTGCAGCCGCCACAGCAGGACCGGCCCGGCGAGCGCCAGGGCGAGCCCGAGCAGCAGCCACGCGGTGCCGTAGAGCCAGAGCAGCATCTTCCCCAGGCGCCGTCGCGGCCACTGCCAGCCGTCCGGCGCACGCAGCGCCGCGGCCGTGAGGACGGCGATCGCCGGGTAGGCCGGCAGCACGTAGTGCGGCAGCTTGGTCGCGATCAGCTCGAACAGGATCCAGTGCGGCAGGATCCAGCACAGCAGGAACCGCACCTCCGGAGCACGGCGGCGTGCCCAGGCGAACGGCACCGCCAGTGCTGCGAACAGCGAGCCCGGCCAGAACGCGAGCGCGAACGCCAGCAGGTGGTAGCCCGGCGGCAGCCCGTGCGCCTGCTGGCCGGAGGCGACCTTGCCGAGGAAGTTGGTGCCGACGGCGTTGGAGAAGAAGCGGCCGTGGCTCACCAGGCCGATCGCGACGCACCAGGGAAGCACGATCGCCAGCATCAGCGGAACCCCCCAGGCCGGCCGCAGCCGCCGCCACCAGGCGAAGCGGCGCTCGCTCAGTCCCAGGGCCAGCGGCGTGCCGAGGCCGGGGATCAGCACCACCGGTCCCTTCAGCATCAGCCCGACGCCCAGGGCCGCCCAATACAGGGCCGGCCAATACAGCGTCGGCCAATACAGCGTCGGCCGGGGCCGGGACGAGGCGGCCTCGATGGGAGCGTCCTCCCGCGCCCCGCGCCAGACGCGCAGCAGGGCGAGTTCGGCCAGCAGCACCGTCGTCAGCAGGCAGCTATCGATCGTCGCCATGCGCGCTTCGGCGGTCATCAGCACCGACACCGCGACCAGCAGGGCGGCGAACAGCCCGACCTCGCTGCCGAACAGGGAGGCGCCGATCGCCGCCGTGAGCAGCACCGAGCCGACGGCGGCGACCAGCGAGGGGATGCGCCAGCCCCAGGCCTGGCGGTGCTGCAGGGTGCCGGTGGCGGCGACCGAGGCCGCCTCGAGCCAGTAGATGCCGGCCGGCTGCAGGTAGCGCGGCTGGTCCTGGAACCGGACATCGACGTAGTCGCCGGTCTGCAGCATCTGCGCCGCGGACTCCATGTAGCGCGGCTCGTCACGGTCCAACGGCGGCAGCAGGGCGCGGCCGGGCAGGAACAGCGCCAGCGCCGCGGCCGCGAGCAGCGCCGCCTGGCGCGTGCCGAGACGATGTGCCGCGGGGTCGGGCACGGCGGGGTCGGGCAAGCCGGTCAGACTTCGGTGACCCGCTCCGGTCGCACCGTGCGCTTCTGCAGCCACATCACGCCGACCATGTCGCGCAGGCCCACCAGGGCGCGGTTCCAGTTGGTGTATTTCGAGCTGCCGTGCAGCCGCGCGCGGTGCCGCACCGGCTTGCACAGCAGCGGATGGCCGTAGCTGCCGAGCAGCGCCGGCAGGAAGCGGTGCAGCCCCTCGAACTGCGGCAGGCGCAGGAAGGCGTCGCGCGCGAACAGCTTCATCGGTGCGCCGGTATCAGGGCAGCCATCGCGCAGCAGCCGCTCGCGCAGCCCGTTGGCGAAGCGCGTCGCGAAGCGGCGCGACAGCGTGTCGTGACGCTTCAGCCGCACCCCCACCACCAGCGGAGACGGCCCGTTGGCACCCTCGGCGAGCGCGAGCATGGCGGGGATCTCGGAGGGGTCGTCCTGACCGTCGCCGTCGATGGTGGCGATCCATCGCGAGCGTGCCGCGTCGATGCCGGTGTGCAGCGCCGCCGACTTGCCGCAGCGCCCGGCGTGGCTCAGCACGCGCAACTCCGGCAGCACGTCGCGGCAGGCCAGCAGCTCGGACAAGGTGGCGTCGGTGCTGCCGTCATCGACGAAGATCACCTCGAACGGCCGGAGCGCTGCGAGCGCGCGGGCGATCTCGCCGACCACCGGACGGATATTCTCCGCCTCGTTGAGCACCGCCGCGACCACCGACAGGCGCGGCGCGGACGCGCTCACGGCGTCCATGTCAGGCGGGCCATGTCAGCCGGGCCATGTCAGGCGGGCCACGTCGAGGCGGGGCTCACGCCGCGGTGCGGGTCGCGAACGCCGCCGGCAGTGCGGCGATGGCGCGGTCGATCAGGGCCGCATCGTGGCCGGCGGTGAGCATCGCCGCCACCACCTCCTGCGCCGCCTGGCTGGCGATCTCGGCGGCACGGCGGCGCACCTCGCCGACCGCGGCGCGCTCGGCGGCCTGGATCCGCTCCTGCGCCAGGCGCTCGCGACGACCTGCCGCGGCTTCCGCCTCCCGCCGTCCCGCCTCGGCGATGCGGGCGGCCTCCCGGCGCGAGCGCTCGACCATCTCGCGCGCCTCGATCAGGGCTGCCTCGCGCTCGCGCTTCGCTTCGGCCAGCATCTGCCCGGCCTCGCGCTTGAGCCGCGCCGCCTCGTCCAGCTCCTGCCGGACCTGCACCGCGCGCGCGTCCAGCATCGCCAGCAGCGGCCGGAACAGCCGGCGGCCGAGCAGCGCGAAGAACAGCACGAAGGCGACGCTGTACCAGAACAGCGGCTCGTGCAGCAGGGAATGGCCGTTCATCGAGACTGCTCCACCACCGTGATCAGGCCGCCTGGGCGGACGCCAGCGCCCCGTCCACGTGGCTCTCGACCAGACCGCGATCGACCGCCTGGCCGGTCACGCGCTGCACCAGCAGCTGTGCGGTGTCGCTCGCGACCTCGCGCAGCGACGCCATCGCGCGCTGTCGTTCGGCGCCGATCTGCGCCTCGGCGCGGGCGAGCTCGGCATCCAGGCGGGCATTGCTCTCGCGGCTCCGCGCCGCCGCCTCCTCACGAGCCTGGGCCACGACGCGGTCCAGGTTCGCCTGCGCGTCGGCGGCCGCCTGACGGCGGGCGCGACGCAGCTCGTCGGTGGCGTGGTCGGCCTCGTCCTTGCTCCGGCGCGCCGTCTCGAGATCCCCGTCGATGCGCTCCCGTCGCTGCTCGAGCACCGACGCCACCCGAGGCAGCGCCGACCGGCTGAGCAGCAGGTAGAGCAGCACGAAGATCACCGCACCCCAGATCACCTGCCACTTGGTCAGCGGGTTGGCGAAGTCGAGCTGCGGCATGCCGCTGCCCCTCGCCCCGGGAGCCGCCGCCGCCAGCAACGGCGCCGCCAGCAGCACCGTCCTGATCCGCTCGGCCCGCGCCCGGGACATCGCCGTGCGCTCCCGGATCAGCTGAACAGGACGAGGAAGGCGATCAGCAGCGCGTACAGGGCGACCGCCTCGGTCAGCGCGAAGCCCAGGATGCCGATACCGAACACGTGCGGCCGGGCAGCCGGATTGCGCGCGATCGAGGTGACCAGGGCGGCGAAGATGTTGCCGATGCCGACGCCGACACCCGCGAGCGCGATGACGGCCAGACCGGCGCCGATGTCCTTGGCGGCTGCGAGATCCATGGAGAAATCCTTCAGGAGTAGGGTTTGGTCGGAACGGTCGGCAGGCGCCGCGGCTTCAGTGCGCCACTGCCTCGCGCAGGTAGATGCAGGTCAGGATGGCGAACACGTAGGCCTGCAGGGCGCCCACCAGCAGTTCGAGCGCCATCAGCGCCATGTTCACGATCAGCGGGGCGATGCCGAGCACCGGCCCGATCAGGTGCAGTCCGCCGAGCAGGATGGTGAAGCCCGCGAACATCTCGAACATGACGTGACCGGCGACCATGTTGGCGAACAGTCGGATCGACAGGCTGACCGGCCGCGACAGGAAGGTCAGGATCTCGATCGGGACCAGCAGCGGCGCCATCGCGATCGGCGCGCCCTCCGGCAGGAAGTGGGTGAAGAACTTCAGCCGCTGGCTGACCAGCGCCACGATCAGCGCCACCACGAACACCATGATCGCCAGCGCCGCGGTGACCGCGATGTGGCTGGTATAGGTGAAGGAGCCCGGGATCAGGCCGATATAGTTGCCGAACAGGATGAAGAAGAACAGCGTGAAGATGAACGGGAAGAAGCGCTTGCCCTCGTGGCCGATCTGGTCCGACGCCATCCGGTAGATGAACTCGTAGGCCAGCTCCGCGGCCGCCTGGAAGCGTCCGGGTACGATCGCGCGGCGGCGCATGCCGAGATACAGGAACAGCAGGATCAGTACGGAGCTGACCAGCATGTAGAGGACGGACTGGCTGATGTAGAGATCGGTGCCCAGCGCGCCCAGCACCGGATGCAGCCTGAACTGCCCGAGTGCGTCGATCGTGTTCTGTCCGCCCGCCAAACTCTTTTCCTCCACGGGTCCCCGGCTCGGGGGACCCATAGCCTCATCGATCCGGGCGCTTCATCCGGCCCATGTCCGGCATCGCCAGGCGCCACACGTTGACGATTCCCGCGATGCCGCCGAGGAACGCGAACAGGATCAGGAGCAGCGGCCGGGTCTTCAACCAGGCATCCAGCCCCCAACCGATCGCCAGACCCACGACCACCGCCGCGATCAGCTCGACGCCGACCCGCATCACCAGTCCCAAGGAGCTCTGATCGATCGCGCTGCCGCCCGAAGCCGGCTCGGCATCGAGATGCCGGTTCCTGGCCTCGCTCAGCCGCTGGTCGAAGGATCCGCCAGCTCGGGGCGATCCATCCGGGTCCGTCTTCGTTCTCCCAGCCTGCTGACTTGAACGTCATTTCCCCGCCGGTGGCGAGCGCCAGGGCTAGCTACCGGCGGTGCAATGACCTGTCAAGCAAGTGCCGGTCCGCCTCGCACAGGATTTAGCGCCGATAAGACAATGAAATCGTTCGCGCTGCGCCGAGGCCCGATACGGACGGCGACGGCGTCCGACCGGCTGCGGCAGCCCGGGCTTGCGCGGCTCCGGCTCGCGGTATTAGCAGGTCGGCCATCACCTCCCCCGGGGAATGCCGATGCCGATGCCTCGCGAGCCGATCCCGGTGCGGCTCGCGGCGACCGCCGACCTGCCGTCGCTCGCGACGCTGATCGACCGCGCCATCGCGGTGCTGCAGCAGGGCTTCCTCGACGCCGGCCAGATCGAAGCCAGCCGCACGATCATGGGGCTGGACACCCAGCTGGTCGAGGACGGCACCTACCTGGTGGCGGAACCTGGCGGCATCATCGCCGGCTGCGGCGGCTGGAGCCGACGCGCCACGCTGTTCGGCGGCGATCACGCCGTCGGTCGCGACGCGCGCTGGCTTGATCCGCGTGTCGATGCCGCGCGCATCCGCGCGATGTACACCGATCCATCGCACGCCCGGCGCGGCATCGGCCGATCGATCCTGCGCGCCTGCGAGGCCGAGGCGATCCGGTCCGGCTTCCGCCGCGCCGAGCTGGCCGCGACCCTCGCCGGCGAGCCGCTCTACCGCGCCTGCGGCTACGCGGTGCTGGAGCGCTTCACGGCACCTGCGGGCGACCGCGACGGGGTCCCGCTGCTGCGCATGGGCAGGACCCTCGCCCCCTAGCGCAGCGCCTGCATCAGCTCTGCATCTGGGTGCCGTCCTGCGACCAGCGTATGTGGAAGTTGCCCTCGCGGTCGGTGCGCCGAAAGGTGTGCGCGCCGAAATAGTCGCGCAGGCCCTGCAGCAGGTTGGCAGGACCGCGTTCGCGGCGAAGCCCGTCGTAGTAGGCCAGCGAGGAGGTAAAGGCCGGCACCGCGACCCCGCTCTGCACCGCCAGCACCACCACGTCGCGCCAGGCCTGTTCGGCACCGAGCACGGCGTCGCGGAAGTAGCCCTGCAGCAGCAGGCTCGGGGCATCCGGATGGGCGGCGTAGCCGTCGCGGATTCGGTCGAGGAAGCGCGCCCGGATGATGCAGCCGCCGCGCCAGATGGTGGCGATGAGCCCGAGATCGAGGTCCCAGCCGTAGTGCTCGGAGGCAACCGCGAGCTGCTCGAAGCCCTGCGCGTAGGCGACGATCTTCGAGGCGTAGAGCGCGTCGCGGATCTTGTCGATCTCGGCCTGGCTCACGGCACGGCCGTGCTCGGCCGCACCGGCGCGCAGACCACCGAGCGCTGCCTGGGCCGCCCGGCGCTGCGCCGGCCGCCCGGACAGTGCGCGGGCGAACACCGCCTCGGTGATCGCCGTGATCGGCACACCCAGGTCCAGCGCCGACTGCGCGGTCCAGCGGCCGGTGCCCTTCTGCTCCGCCTCGTCGCGGATCATGTCGACCAGCGCGCCGTGGCCGTCCGGATCCTGCTTGCGCAGCACCGAGGCAGTGATCTCGATCAGGTAGGAGTCCAGGTCGCCGGTCTTCCAGCCGGCGAAGATCTCGCCGATCTCTGCCGCACTCAGGCCGTAGACGGCGCGCAGCAGGTCGTAGGCCTCGGTGATCAGCTGCATGTCGGCGTACTCGATGCCGTTATGCACCATCTTGACGTAGTGTCCGGCGCCGTCCGGCCCCATCAGCGCGCAGCACGGCGTGCCGTCGACGCTGACCGCCATCTTGGTGACCATCGGCGCGATCCGCTCCCAGGCCTCGCGAGCACCTCCGGGCATCATGCTCGGCCCCTCTAGCGCGCCCTCCTCGCCGCCGGAGACGCCCATGCCGACGAAGCGCATCCCCTTCTCGGAGAGGTACTTCTCGCGGCGGATGGTGTCGTTGAACAGCGAGTTGCCGCCGTCGACGATGATGTCGCCTGGCTCCAGATGCTCGAGCAGTTCGTCGATCACGTCGTCGACCGGCTTGCCCGCCTTGACCATGATCAGCACGACGCGCGGCTTGCCCAGGCTGGCGACGAACCCCTCGATGTTCTCGGAGGCGACGAAGCTGCCCTCGCCGCCATGCTCGTCCAGCAGGTGCCGGGTCTTCTCGTTCGAGCGGTTATGCACCGCGACGCGTAAGCCCTTGCGCGCCGCATTCCGCGCCAGGTTCATGCCCATGGTCGCCAGGCCGGTCACCCCGATATCCGCCAATTCAGCCATGTCATGCTTCCCTCTGTCCGATCGGCTCGCCATCCCGATGCGGCGGCTGTCTCAAACGATACGCGCCGTCGTGCCGCGCGAGAACCCGTCCCGTCCGGCCGGAGCGGTCCGAGCGGATCGGGTGCTGCCGTGACGCGATAGATCTATTCCGGGCGGTGGCACCGGCGGCTCTATGCTGTAGACCTAGTAGCTATGGAGACCATGCAACCATCGGTTGAGAGGCGCGACGGCCCGCCGATCCCACACCCGTCCGGACCTGGTGCACGCGGCACAGGGCGACACCGGCCTGCACCGCGGCGGCGGCATGACCGCGCAGGCGGTTGGACGTCGTGCTCATGACCGGCGGACGCGCGGAGACAGCCGTCGCGGTGGCGCCGCGGCCGACCGGCAGCGCGGCGAGCGTCTCGGTGATCGTCTGCAGCCACGACCGGCCGCACTACGTGCGCGCCTGCATCGCCTCGCTCGCCCTGCAGAGTGTCGGCGTCGACGGCTTCGAGATCATCCTAGTCGATAGCGGTTCGCCGGCTCCGGTCGCCGCCGAGATGAGGCGTCTCGCCGACGGCACCGCGAACATGCGGCTCATCCGGCTCGACGCCTCCGGTGTCAGCCTGGCACGCAACGCGGGCGCACGCGCCGCGACCGGCGAGTACGTCGCCTATATCGACGACGACGCGATGGCCGCCCCCGACTGGATCGAGCAGATCCAGCGCGTCCTGGCGGAGCACGATCATCGACCGGCGGTGCTGGGTGGCAGGGTGCTGCCGGTGTGGGAGAAGCCGCTCCCGGGCTGGTGGCCGCCCTCGCTGCGCGGCGTGCTGTCGATCATCGAGCATGACGGCTCCGGCGAATATCGGACCGACGCGGTGCCGGCGAAGCTCGAGCCCTACGGCGTCAACATGATCCTGCGGCGCGACGTCATGCTGGCGCATGGCGGCTTCCCCGAGGATCTGGGCCGGCTCGGGCTGGTGCTGCAGTCCGACGAGGAGGTGCAGCTGGCCTGGCGGCTGCAGGATGCCGGCTTCTCCGCCATCTACGACTCGCGCATCCTGGTGCGGCATTCGATCCAGGCCAAGCGGTTCTCCGCCGAGTGGCTGCTCGCGCGGCTGTACTGGCAGGGTGCCTCCACGGTGCGCACCCGCCGCCTGCTCGGCCAGGGCGCTCTCGTGCGCCGCGAGTTCCCGCGAAGGCTGTTCGTCGAGGCGATCACCCTGCCCTTCACCTGGCTGGTGCCCAGGCACAGCACCCGCCTGCTGCCACTGCGCTGGCGCCACGCCTATGCCAGCGGCTTCACCCGGGAGGCGCTCGCCTGCGGCTCGGGGAAGCGCGCGGCGCTGCGGCGCGGCAGGGCGTCGGGCCCGTGCTGAGTGCGACGCCGGGCGCATCGCCGGGAGCGGAACCCGGCGGGCCCGCGGCGGTCACGGTGCTGTTCGCCACCCGCAACCGCGCCACGGCACTTCCGCCGGTGCTGGATTGCCTCGCCCGGCTGACGGCGCCGGAGGGTGGATGGAAGCTGCTGATCGTCGATAACGGCAGCACCGACGGCACCTCCGGACTGCTCGACGCCTATCTCGACCGCCTGCCGCTGACCGTGCTGCGCGAGCCGCGGGCCGGCAAGAACCGGGCGCTCAATGCGGCGCTGCCGCATCTCGAGGGCGGGCTGATCGTGCTGACCGACGACGACGTGCTGCCGCGCGCCGACTGGCTGATCCGCCTGAGGCAGGCCGCACACGAGCATCCGCAGGCATCCCTGTTCGGCGGCACGGTGCTGCCGCACTGGAGCCGACCCCGACCCGCCTGGCTCACCGAGGAGGCGGTCCCGTTCAGCGTGCTCTACGCACAGCAGAAGCGCGCCGCCGGCGCCTGCGGCTGTGCCGAGATCTTCGGCCCGAACATGGCGGTGCGCCGGAGTGTCTTCGAGGCCGGCCATCGCTTCTCGGAAGCGGTCGGTCCGGACGAGAGCCGACGGCTGTACGCGATGGGCGGGGAGACCGAGTTCCTGCGCCGCGTCGAGGCGGCCGGCCATAGCGGCTGGTTCGTCCCGGAGGCGGTGGTCGGGCACATCATCCGGCCCGAGCAGCTCGACGAGGAGTGGATCCTGCAGCGCGCCTATCGCTACGGCATCGGCGAGGGTCGTCACTATGCCGGCGCGGGCACGGCTGTCCCCGAGGCGGTGCGGCAACGACCGCCGCTGCGCCTGCGGCTGCGTGCGCGGGTGTATGGCCTCGCCGCGCGGCTGACCCGACTGGTGCCGCCGAGCCCGCTGCGGTTGAGGATACGCTACCGGGCGCGCAGCCTCGCCGGCACGATCGACGCCTTCCGCTAGACCGGCGCGGCGATGACACGCACCGCGACCCGGCCGCGGCCAGGGTCGGACGGCGCGCCTGTCACTGCTGCGGCGGCTGCGGCAAGGAGAGGTAGCCCGGCTGCGGCGACTGGCTCGGCGGAGCCAGGTCGATCGGGCCGTCCGACGAGGAATGGCGGCCGCGATGGGGCACGATCGATTGCAGCGTCTCCGCGTTCAGCACCCGGCCGTCGGGACCCTGCTCGCTCACCGAGCCGCTGACGATCAGGTCCAGCGAGCCCTCCCGCAGCCTCTGCATCGTGTCTCGATCGAGGTGCAGCGCCGATCCGTCGAAGCCGGCGACGAACCTCGAGCGCCGGTCGAGATCGGTGACCGACCAGCGCGGGCACACGCCGCGATGGCAGGCACCGACGTTGTAGACACGGAAACGCGCCGGCTGCACCGCAGCGGTCGGCGCTGAGGGTGCTGAGGGCGCCGTGGACGCTGCCGGCGCCGTAGCCGCCACCGGCGGCGCGGCCGGCGTCGGAACCGCAGCAGGAACCGGTTGAGGCGACGCGGCGGGAGGCACGGCGGCAGGAGGCGATGCGGCCGGAGGCGGCACGGTCGGCGACGGCAGCCGCGTCGGCTCGCTCGGCGCGACGACGACCGGCGCCGGGTCGACGGGCGCGGCAGGCGGATGCGCATCGGCCGCGACCGCCGCGGCCTGCGCAGGTGCGGGCGACACTGCCTCCGCCGGAGACGGCGATGCGAGACGCGGCGGCGCCTCGGGCGCCCTGGCGGGCTGGGTCGGTCCCGACGCGACCGGAGCCGACGGCGCGTCGACGACGCGACCGAACATCCCCTCCCGGGAGGCGACGACCGCGCCGGTGCCGGCGAGCGCCAGCAGCGCCGGGATCGCGATCCACGTGCCGGACGGCCGCCGACGAGCCGCTCGGCTGCGTACCCCGGCGGCCAGCTGCATGGCCGCGGGGGTGAGACGGGATCGCCCGGTAGCCTGCGCTCGCTCGACACTGGACTGCAGCAGCAGGCTGAGTTTGCGCAGGTTGCCCTGCGCGGCACGCACGATCTCCTCGCTCGCCTCGCCCTTCGCGCCGATGCCGGCCGCGATCAGGCCATGGGTCACCACCTCACGCGCATCGCCGGGACGCATCGGCTCCAGCGTGAACTGCAGCGGCATCGACTGGCGCACGGTGAAGCCGGGCCGCCCGACCAGCAGGATGCGGAACAGCGGCCGGCCGGCCTCCCGCAGGCCGGCGAGCAGACAGAGGTAGCGAAGCGTTTCCGGGAGCAGCGACTGTGCGTCATCGACCGCCAGCACCGGCGGCTCGGACTGTCCGGCCTCGGCGAGTGCGCGGCGCAGCACCGGCTCCAGCTCTTCTGCGGAAAGCTCGCCCGCATCCCCGACGCCGAGCGACGAGGCCAGCACGCGATGCAGGGTCAGCGGCCCGGCGACGAAGTTCTGGACCCGGATGACGCGGTCGCCGGCACTCTCGCGACGGGCCAGGGCGGTAGCCAGCGCGACCGTCTTCCCCGTCCCGGCACTTCCAGTCAGCGCCGCCAGCGGCTCCAGATCGCCCACCGCGCGCTCGATGAAGTCGATCGCCTGGAGCTGGGTCTGCGAGAGGAAGATGTCGGGCGTCGTCGGGTATCCGGAGGAAGCTGTCATGCGGCCCATATGATCGACCTGAATCTGCACGCTCCTCGAAAATGACGCCGTTACCCCGCCGCGCGGGACGGGTTGCGAAAGAGAGTGCGCGGCACGCACCTCGGCCGGCCATATTAAGACCGGGAATGCTGAATATGCGACGCCGATATGGGAATTTTTAACGAAAGGACACTTATATGGTCAGGCGAGAGCTTGGCCCCTGCGGCAACCAGAGATAGAGAATGACAGTTCGTAATTACCCCAGGATCGTGACTGAACCGGCTGGTCGCGCAGGACGTTTCAGTGATCGACGCGTCACTTAAAAGATCGAATGTTTCAGAAAGTTTCACGTCGTTAAAGATACGTTAATACGAATTCGTGTGTGGCTTTGATATGCAAACGAGAACAAGTTGTTTAAAGGGATCCCCGCGTATGGTTTTCGGGACAGCTCCGACCTCTGGTCGGCGGTTTGGACCGGCCTTGTGCCATGCCGCGAAGGTGCATCTTGGCTACCCTTGCTGCCGAGACGGGAGTACCTGAGATGGTGAGTGCACAGGCAGCGGTTGCGCCGGCGATCGGCACGACGACCACCGTTCCGGACTGGGTAAAACAGCCGGTATCTCCTGACAAGCGCTCCAAGCGGGTACCGGTCACCGTCTTCACTGGCGCAGGCCGCGTCGTCGACGTCCTCGTCCTGATCACCGCCGGCCTGGTCGCCTGCGCGGTCATCGGCATCGTCAGGCTGCATTACGGCGCCCATCTGCTGTCGGTGTTCGTCGGCGACTGGATGGTGCTCACCAGCCTGAGTTATTCGGGCGCCTACAAGATCAGCCGGCTGCGGCAGCCCCTGGCGCAGCTCGCCTGCATCCTGCTGGCGGTCATGCTCGGCATGGCGGCCGTCGATCTCTGCCTGTTCCTCGAATACAATATGATGCTGCCGAAGGAGCCATTCCCGGAGATCTGGGCTGGCTGTACCGCCCTGCTGCTCTGCCTTTCACACGGTGTCGGCTCGCTGCTGGTGTTCCGCTGGTCCGCCAACGGCCGGTTGCGCCGCAACGTGGCGCTGATCGGGGTGTCGGAGCTGAGCCGCAGCCTGATCGACGGCGTGCGTCACGCCCAGAACACCGACCTGCACATCGTCGGCATCTATGACGACAACGTGCCGGTGCATAGTGTGCACGCCGGCGTGCCGGTGCTCGGCCGCGTGGCGGACCTTCTCGAGCACGGACGCGACGAGTCCTTCGACACCATCGTCGTCGCCGGATCGATGCAGGAAGCGACGCACGTGCAGAACGTCTGCTCCCAGCTCAGCAGCGCCATCGCCGACGTCTACCTCATGACCGATGTCACCGGCCGCAACCTCGGCTCGCCGATCTTCGGCGGCATCTGCGACCGGGTGGTGGTGCAGATCCGCCGTCGTCCGCTCGATGACTGGCAGATCGTGCAGAAGATGCTCTTCGACCGGGTCGGCAGCCTGCTGATCATCACCATGCTCTCGCCGCTGCTGCTGATCCTCGCCCTGCTGGTGCGCATGAGCGGCCCCGGCCCGATCATCTTCCGGCAGCTCCGGGTCGGCTTCAACAACAAGACCTTCATCTGCTTCAAATTTCGCTCGATGCATCACGATCGCTGCGACCGCGACGAGATCGCGCAGGCGACGCGTCACGATCCCCGGGTGACCTGGATCGGCGGCTGGCTACGCAAGCTGAGCCTCGACGAACTGCCGCAGCTCTTCAACGTGCTGCGCGGCGAGATGTCGCTGGTCGGGCCGCGTCCCCACGCGCCGGCGACCAAGGCGGGTGACCGCTACTTCCAGGATGTGATCGCCGACTACGCCGTGCGTCACCGCGTGAAGCCCGGGATCACCGGCTGGGCCCAGGTCAATGGCTGGCGCGGCGAGACGCGCACCGTCGAGCAGCTGCAGTCCCGCATCGACCACGACTTCTATTATATCGAGAACTGGTCGATGTTCTTCGACCTGAAGATCCTGTTCCTGACGGTGATGCGCGAGCTGAAGAGCAAGACCGCATACTAGCGGGTGATCGTCTCAGGCTGCTGAGGAAGCCAAGGGCTCCGCCCTTGACCCGCTGGGGCCGCAGGCCCCAGACCCCGATTTCCAAGAAGAGGTTTTCGAGGGCTCGCCTTTGATGGGGTCAAGGGGCAAAACCCCTTGCTCGCCTGCTCCGGCGTGATCAGGAACCATAGGGGCGGAACGGGCCGGCGAGACGCACCGGCCATAGCGGCATCAGGTGCGCGATCAACAGCAACAGCGCCCGCTTCGGGCGCGGGCGTTGTCGGAACGAGTGGCGCAGGCGCACCACACCCGCTGAACGCTTCCCGTGCCTGACCAGCTCCCGTCCGACGATCCAGCTATTCTCCGACTCCGTCTCGGCACGTAGCCGGGCCAGCCTCGCGGCAGGCAGCCGGTCGCGCAACACCGGGTTGCCGAAGATCGCTAGCACGCAGGGCATGAACGCCTCCGGATCGGTCGCCATGCGCAGATAGGCGCCGGAGCTGCGCTGACGTACGAACAGCAGCGGTGCCGCACCCGGCACCACCGCGATCGCGCCGCACAGTGCCAGCCTCGACCAGTACTCCCAATCCTCCCCGAAACGTAGGTCGTCGCGAAATCCACCCACCTCTTCGATCGCGCTCCTGCGGATCAGCAGGTGCCCGCCATTGGCGAACAGGTTCTCGACCAGCAGCCGCTCGACGATGTCGCCTTCCGGAAACGGTCCCGACTTGACGCTCACCGTGCGGACGCCGTCCTCGGTGACGAAGCAGAAGGCGCCGTAGACGGCGACCGCGGCGTTGCCCTGCAGTCGCGCCGCCATCCTCTGCATGGCGTCCGGCGCCAGCCAGTCATCCGCGTCGAGGAACAGCAGCGCATCGCCCGACGCCGCGTCGATGCCGCGGTTGCGCGCGGCGGATACGCCGCGATTGGCCTGACGGATCAGACGCACCCGCGCGTCGCCGCAGCCGGCGATCAGGTCGGCGGTGCCGTCTGTCGAGCCGTCATCGATGAACACCGCCTCCCATCGCGTGTGGCTCTGCGACAGCAGCGACTGAAGGGCCGCCCCGACATAGGCGCGGACGTTGAAGCATGGGATGACGACCGAGATCAGCATCCCGTCCCCCTGCTCCGGGGCCTTCGGATCATGACGCATGCGAGATGAGCACGGGCGGTTCCATTACAACCGTGCCGGGTATATCCTGGCCGTCGCCCGGATGGCCACAGGAAGCGAACTCTCATGACCAGCGCGCTGATCGCGGGGGCCCTGCCGCCCGAAGGCGACTACGACGCTGACATCGTCATCCTGGCGATGGACCGCGTCGACGAAACCCTGGAGGCGATCGCCTCCGCCCGCTCCCAGCTCGGTATCAGCCGGCACGTGCTGGTGTTCGACCAGGGATCGACCGCAGACAACCTGGGCCGGCTGCGCGCCGCGATCGAAGGGCACGCGGATGTCGGCCTGCTGCAGGCGGAGCGCAACTGGGGCGTCGCCGGCGGCCGCAACCGCGTCACTGCGTTCGGGCACGGACGCGCCATCATCGCCCTCGACAACGATGCCGAGTTCGCCAGTCCCGACACGGTGGCACGTGCCGTAGCCCGCCTCGATGCCCACACCGACCTCGCCGCGATAGGGTTCCGCATCGTCATCCACGCCGACGGCAGCGACGACCTGTCGAGCTGGGGCTATCCGGCCAGCCTGCTGCCGCGATCGGGCGAATGCTTCGAAACGGTGACCTTCGTCGGTGCGGGGCATGCCATCAGCAGGCGCGCCTGGCAGCGCTGCGGCGGCTACGACGAGAGGCTGTTCTTCTGCTGGGAGGAGCTCGATTTCTGCCTCAAGGCGATCTCGGAGGGGTGGCGCATGCAGTATGACGGTGACCTCGTGGTGCGACACAAGGTCAGTCCGGACCGGCGCTTCAACTGGTCCGGCACGCGCTGGTTCTACTACGTGCGCAACCGCCTCTATATCGGCCGCAAATGGCAGCGCTGGCCGGCGCTGGCGCCGCGCGTTGCCGGCTACCTGCTGAAGGGCGCGCGCAACGGCCTGTGGTCGCAGACGCTGCGGGCGCTTCCGGCGGCCTGGCGGCTGGCGCGCCAGGAGCCCACCCGGCGCATGTCGGCCGCCGGCACCGCCTACATCGCGCGCAACGATGCGGCGCATCGCGGCAGCTGGCGCGGCCGCCTCAGGCGCGAGGTGTTCGCCTCCCTGCCCGGCCACGGCATGAAGCCGGCCGGCACCAGCGGTGCCTTCCGTTGAGCCGGCACCACCGGTGCCTTTCGTTGACAAGTCTGGCATGATCGGATCCATCATGCTCCGGTCCATAACGACCAAGAAATGAGGACATCTCGTGCTGCGTAGAACCTGTCTTGCCGGAACCGCCCTCGCCCTGGCCAGTCTCTTGGTCATCCCCGGCTGCACGCCGGGCGGCAACCTGGCGCCGCTGCCCGACGAGGCAAGTGCCGCCTACAACCTCGGCCCCGGTGACGAGATCCGGGTCATCACCGTCGGCGAGGACTCCCTGAGCGGCGATTTCCACGTCAGCGACGCCGGCAACATCGCGCTGCCGATGCTCGGTGCGGTGAAGGCCGCGGGCATGACCACCACCCAGCTGAGCGACGAGATCGCCAGCGAGGCCAAGACGCACAGCATCCTCAACGACCCGTCGGTCTCGGTCGAGGTGACCAACTACCGTCCGATCTTCGTGCTCGGCGAGGTCTCCAAGCCGGGACAATATCCCTATCAGCCCGGCATGACCGTGCTGACCGCGGTCACCGTGGCGGGCGGCTTCACCTACCGCGCGGTCGAGGACTACGCGTCGATCGTGCGCAACGACGGCAAGACCTCCGTCGAGGGCAAGGTGCAGCGGCAGAGCTTCGTCAAGCCCGGCGACGTGCTGACCATCTACGAACGGCACTTCTGAGCGCGTCCGCGGCGTCGTCCGGATCGGCCCGGCGCCGCGGCCCGCTGCGGCGGGATGCTAGAGGTTCATCTTGTTGAAGATTGGCGTCGGGACGCCGCGTATCACCAGCATCACCAGCTGCCAGATCCGCGGCACGTAGGCTCCCTGCGGCCCACGCTCCGCCAGCGCCCAGGCGGAGCGCGCGAACGCTTCCGGCCGCGCCATGAAGGGCAGCTTCGGCAGTGCCCAGGTCATGGCGGTGTCGATCACCCCGGCCTTGATGCAGACCACGCGAACGCCCGAGCGCGACATCCGCGCCGCGTAGCCCTGCAGCCAGGTATGCAACGCCGCCTTGGTGGCACCGTATAGGTAGTTGCGCGGCCGGCCGCGGTCGCCCGCGACCGAACCCATCACCATCACCGTCCCGCCGCGCTGTGACTCCAGGGCCGGGGTGAACGCCGCCAGCACCGAGACCAGCCCGGTGAAGTTGGTGTCCACCGTCTGCCGCAGCAGCACGCGGTCATGATCCAGCGCCTCCTGCTCCGGCATCATGCCGACGGCGGCGAAGATGTTGAGCTGGCCGCCCGACAGGGCGACGCACTCGGCGGCGAAGGCAGGGTGCGTCGACAGGTCGAGCGCATCAAACCCGCGCGCCAGCGCCGGCACGTCGTAGCGCAGCGACAGGTCCTGCGCCTGCGCCTGCAGATCCTCGGCATCGCGACCGGCGAGGATGACGCGCGCGCCGCTGGAGGCCGCACGATGGGCGAAGGCGCGTGCCGCCGAAGAGCTCGGCCCCAGGATCAGCCAGGTGCGCAGGAACGTCTCGCTCGGCATGGTCGCTACCCGAGCCCCAGCCGGCGCGACAGGCTGGAGGAGAAGCAACGGTTCGGATCGACCTGCTCGCGCACCTGCTGGAACGCCTCGATGTTGGGATACATGGCGGTGAAACTCTCGCGCGACATCATGCTGTCCTTGGCGAGGTAGATGCGGCCACCGGCGTCGCGGGTGATGCGCTCCAGGGCGCGGAACAGCTCCGGCGTCTGCGGTGCGGCGGCATAGTCCAGCGCCAGCGAGTAGCCCGGCCGCGCGAACGACAGCAGACCACGGCCGCCGAGGCCCATCACCTTGAGGACGGCGAGGAAGGAGGCGCCGCCGCCTGCGGACGCGGTGCGCAGCAGCCGCTTGACGGTCTCCGCACCGTCCTCGCGCGGCACCACGCACTGGAACTGGTGGAAGCCGCGACGCCCGTAGAGGCGGTTCCAGTCGGTGATGGCGTCGAGCGGATGCAGGAACTGGATGTAGTTCGACACCACCTCGCGCGCCTCCAGTTGGGCGCGCCGCCAGTACAGCGCGTTGAAGGCGCGCACCGAGGCGCCGTTCAGCGCCCAGCCCGGCAGATCCACCGGCATGCGCTTGGCACGCGGGGAAGCCGGTGCGACGGCACCGCGCGGCGCCGGTTCCGCGGTTTCCAGGATGCCGCGCCCGAGCCCCGCGCCGGTGGCGAGCACGTCGATCCAGCCGACCGAGTACGGCACCGAGGAGGCCTGCTCGAAGCCCTCGAGGAACTCCTCCAGCCCGCCCATGCGCCGCCTGCGAACCAGCAGCGCCGGCGATGGCACCGGCAGCAGGCGGATGCACAGTGCGGTGACGATGCCGGTCAGCCCGATGCCGCCGATGGTGGCGTCGAACAGCGCCGCGTTCTCGGTCGGCGAGAGGCGCCGGACGCTGCCGTCGGCGCAGAGCAGGTCGAGCCACTCGACGCAGTCGCCGAAGCAGCCGGCGACGTGCTGGTTCTTGCCGTGCACGTCGTTCGCCACCGCCCCGCCCATGGTCACGAACGAGGTGCCGGGCGAGACCGGAACGCGGAACCCGCGCGGCAGGAACACCGTCAGCAGATCCGCGTAGGTGACGCCGGGCTCCACCACCACTAGGCCGGTGGCGGGATCGAAGGACAGGATCCGGTTCAGGCGCTCGGTGAGGATGACCGAGCCGTCCGCGTTCAGGCAGACATCGCCGTAGCTGCGTCCGGCGCCGCGCGGCAGCAGCGGGCGCGAACCGGCGGCGCCGTCCCGCAGGGCCGCGTGCAGCTCGCGCGTCCGTTCGGGTCGGGCGACCAGCGCCTCGGCGACCTGCGAGCGGCCCCAGCTCTTGAGGCCCATCTCCTTCCAGCCGGTGGTGCCGACCGACGACCGCGCGTCGGGCTGTATCTCGGCGATGGGGGAGACGATGCTGTTCATAGGGCCGCCAATACGATTGCGAAGGTGTAGGCGCCGAGGAACCAGCTGACCGGATCGCGCAGCGCGAAGATGACCGGGTCGTGCGACAGCCGCTTGCGGTGCGCCAGGAACCAGACCCGCATCAGCCAGAGCAGGATGCCCGAGGGCGCCAGGTAGAGCCGGAACGGGTGCGAGTACAGCAGAGACGGCCGCGCATCGTCGGCCACGAACAGGATCATGATCTGCAGCGAGGCAAAGGCGGCGGCAACGCCGAACGCCAGCGTCAGCGGCCAGTCCTCGGGCAGGTAGCCACGGCGCGCCAGCGAGGCGCTGGATCCGTCGGCGGCCTGCATCACCTCGACATGCCGCTTGGCCAGCGCCAGCGACAGGAAGAAGAAGCCGGCGAACGAGATCAGCCAGGGCGAGTACAGCACCTGCGCCATCTCGATGCCCAGGATCAGGCGCAGCGTGAACAGGGCGGCGATGATGGTGGTGTCGAGGAACGGCACACTCTTGAGGCGCAGCGAGTAGGTCAGCGAGATCACGACGTAGGCGGCGACCAGGGCGAGGCAGTTCCAGGCGAGCAGTCCCGCGCAGATCAGGCCGCCGCCGATCAGCCCGACCGCCACCAGCAGACCGGTGACCGGCGATACCCGTCCGGAAGCGAACGGCCGGCGCCATTTCTTGGCGTGTAGCCGGTCTGCCTCGAGGTCGGCGATGTCGTTGAGGATGTAGGTGCCGGACGCCACCACGTTCAGGATCAGCATCGCCAGCAGCACCCGCATCACCGCGTGCGGATCGCCGAAGCGATGGCCGAGCAGCAGCGGCACCACCAGCAGCGTGTTCTTGCTCCACTGGTGCAGCCGGATCGCGGCGAGCCAGTCCTTCAGGCCGGGACGGGTGCGCACGAACTCCGCCAGCACCGGCCAGCCCTTGGCGCGCACTCGCGAGGCGGTGGCGCTGCTGGCGTTGACCAGCACCACCTGATCGGCCATCGCCCAGACGTCCAGGTCGGCTTTGCTGTCGCCGGCATAGGCGAAGCCGTCCGGGAACCGGGCGCGCAGCGAGTTCCCCTTGGCCGTGCCGCGCAGGTTGATCGCGCCGTCGCTGCCGGTTGCGGTCTCGAAGATGCCGAGATGTGCCGCGACGGCGTCGGCGACGTGCTGATCCGAGGCGGTCACCAGGTGCAGCGGCCGGCCGGCCTCCCTCTGACCCTGCAGCCACTCCAGGAACGGCTTGCGGAACGGCAGTGCCACTGCGAGCGGCGGCATCAGCGCCACGACGCGCCGCTTGAACACTGCGCGGCCCTGCCGCAGCAGGGTCAGCAGCAGGGGCGGCAGCAGCAGCGGCCGCCGGAACAGCAGCTTGAGGAACTGCTCGTGCAGCACGTCGCCCGCGAGCAGGGTGCCATCGAGATCCACCGCCAGCGGCAGTCGTGGCGATACGCTCTCCTGCGTGGCGAGCATGGCTCCGTCCGGCATCCTCGATCGTCCTCCAACAGCTGGTGTAGGGGTGAACTCAAACACGCGCAGCCTATCACGGATCGGTCCGGACATGCCGTGCGTCAGATGTCGACGCGGCGGGCGCACCGCAATGCTCAGGGTCAGCTTGTTCGGCCAGATCTATGAGCAGCCCCCGACCCCGCAGGGTTGAGGATCGACCATGCGGCACCGTTCGACGCTTCGGTGAGCAACGCGTCAGCCGAAGATTTTTTCCCCAGCTCTCGACGGTCCGCGCCGTCCAAATAATCGGTGAGCCCCCATCACGAGGAACACGTCTCAGGAACCTATCTATCATCCTAACGAGCGACGCGTGCTTCAGCACACTAACATCACGAAATCGTGTTCACGTCCGCGTGCCGGTCGAAGCCACCCCGATGCGCCGTGAGATCCTTTTATGGATTGTCACGTCCCATAATCAGCCAGCGGCTAAGATTGTATTCGATAAATAAAGCTTGATCACGAATTCGTGATGTAGCTATAGTTCGGCATGGCGGGGCAGATACGCCACCGTAAAACGCCCCTGATTTACATCAACACGATCTTAACGTTGCGATTTAACAACGTTTATTAGGTTAGGACCTTTGACATGGCCAATCTTAATCTCGGTGATTTCACCACGGTTATTAACGACGACTTCACCAAGGACAAGTCGCTCAACACCAGCATCTGGGCCGAGCATTGGGGCAACCCTAACCAATACTGGTTCACCGGCACCAGCGACGGCCTGCTGCTCTCCGGCTCCTCCGCCGCCGGCTGGAACCCGGTCGGCATCGAGCAGCTCAACACCTCCAAGAGCGGCGGCGAAGGCTACGGCCTCTACTCCTTCACCGGCTATGCCGGTCAGGCCGGTCAGGGCGTCGGCATCTGCTTCCTGCTGTGGCCTGCCGACAATGTCTGGCTGCCGAGCAACAAGGCCGGTCAGGCGTCGGAGATCGACATCCTCGAGAGCTGGGACGGCACCAAGAACGGCTACAGCACGCTGCACTACTACCAGGCAGGCTCCAACAATAACGGTCAGGAGATCCACCAGATCAGCAACATCGACCTGACCAAGTCGCACACCTACGCGATGAACTGGGAAGCCGGGTCGCTGACCTACTACGTCGACGGCGTCCAGATCTACCAGAACACCAGTCACGTGCCGCTGGATTATGCCCATGGCGGCGTCAACGAGACCATGGGTGCGGAGGTCGTCAACGAGGCTTCCTACCAGACCACCTCGACGGTGCAGCTCTACGTCCAGGACATCTCCTACAGCAAGCCTGGCGCCAGCGGCGGTGCGACACCGGTGGCGCCGGTGACACCGGTAGCACCGGTAACACCGGTCAAGCCGGCGGCCACGATCGCCCTCTCCGCACCGGGCACGGTGCAGGAAGCCAGCGTCGGCGCCGGCGTCACCGTCACCGAGAAGGTCACCGCCACCGGGCTCACCAGCGTCTATGAGGAAGTCCTGACCAAGACCGGTGCCGTCGAGACCGCCTACAAGGCGGTGGCACTCAGCAACGGCAGCGCCAGCTTCAGCGTGCACCTCGCCGCCAGCGGCGACACCGTCCGCGTCGTCGACAGCAGCACCGCCCCGACCGTCACCGCCACCTCCGCCGCGGTGACCATCACCGATCCGGTCGTGGTCGCCCCGACCCCGACGCCGACCCCGACCCCCACTCCGATCCCGAGCCCGAGCCCGGCGATGTCGTTCATCCTGTCGAACATCGTGCACACCAGCGCCACCCAGGACACCATCACGGTGAGCAAGTCGACGGGCGCCAACCAGACGATCCGCGCCTACATCGACGGCACCTACAAGGGCACGCTGTGGGACAACGCGCCGGACGGCAAGCCGCTGCAGGGCTTCACCATCAACGACTCCATCCTGACCGTCGGGTCGCACGTCCTCAAGCTTACCCTGGACAACTCCAGCCTGAGCACCAGCTACGACTACGACAAGACCTCGGGCGGCTCGATCACCCACGTCACCGCGGCGGCCTCCGCCTCCGCGATCCAGCTGCTCACTCACGTCCAGTGAGGCAACCGCGACACTAGGCTTTCGGCTCCAGACGGTTGCCGGTCCACAGGGCCGGCAACCGCGTTTCGATCTCCTTGCGGTCGATCCGCCAGGTTTCTCGGCATCGCCGACGGGGCTCCGAACTCGGCTCGCCCGACCTCGTACCGGAGGAACCGGCCCGGTGCATGATGCCGCCATCAAGACGCCGCACTTCGATCGGATCTTCCCCTGCGATGCATGATGTGCGACCCATGCCCGACATCGTCCCGCGGAGAGCGCCGTCCGGCACCTGTGGGCGCGGAGGCATTCTTGCCGCGGCGCCGGGTCGTCCTCCTCCGTGGTCGTGATGTCGCAGAGCCCGCGGAACACCATCTCCGAGGCGCGCGTGGCGCCTCTCCCAGCCGGTGCCGGGGCGATGCCCGGGTGGGAGCGTCAGGAGCGCAGTCGTGTCATGTCCTGGCCGCTGACCTTTGCCAAGGCGCCGGGCGTGCTGGCGCCGGGACGCCGGGTCTACGCGATCGGAGACATCCACGGCTGTTCCGAACGGCTCAGCCTGCTGCACCGCCAGATCGCCCTGGACCTGCGAGACCGACCGGCGGACGACGTCACGCTGATCCATCTCGGCGACTATATCGATCGCGGGCCGGACACCGCCGGAGTGCTCAGCCTGCTCGCGCGTGAGCCGACCTTCCCGGTGACACGCGTGGTCAACCTGATGGGCAACCATGAGGAGATGGCGCTGCAGGCCATCGCCTTCGGCGACCAGAGGCAGGCGCAGACCTGGCTCGCCAACGGCGGTGCCGCGGCACTGGCGAGTTGGGGTGTGCCGCGTCAGGCGCCGCTGCATGAATGGCCGGAGCTGCTGCCGCGCGAGCACCTGCGCTTCATGAGCCGGCTCTCGCTGCAGTACCGCATCGACGGCTACCTGTTCGTCCACGCCGGCGTGCGGCCGGGCGTGGCACTCGATCAGCTCAGCCGGCGCGACCTGCTCTGGATCCGCGAGCCGTTCCTGTCCTCGCAGGAGGCGTTCGGCGCCGTCATCGTGCACGGCCACACGCCGATGGCCGATCCGGTGCTGCGCGGCAACCGCATCGGCCTCGACACCGGTGCCGGCCGCGGCGGCCGCCTCACCTGCGCCGTGCTGGAGGCCGACAAGGTCGCGTTCTTCGCGGCCTAGCAGGCTGCTGGATTGAGGAAGCCAAGGGCGCTGCCCTTGACCCGCTGGGGCCGCAGGCCCGAGACCCCAATTTCCTAAAGGGTTTCAAGAGCTCGCCTTTGATCGGGTCTAGGGGCGACGCCGCTTGCTCCGACGCATTGGTCCGGAATGCCGCGGCCGCGTCAGGTGTGCCGGCATGCGGCGATGAACGGCCACCAGTAGCGTATCGCCATCTGCTGGATCGTCTCCTCCGCGTGCAGCTCGCGCCCATGCACCAGCATCGCCACCACCAGCACCACGGCACCCAGCGCCCAGCGCCGGAAGCCGCGCGGCGGCTGCCCCGCCAGCTGCACGAACAGCACCGCGCCGAGAATGCCGACGGCCCCACCGACGAGCACGTCCGGCACCGTATGCAGGCCGAGATCCACCCGCGAGAAGCCGAACAGCAGCGCCAGCAGCAACGCCACGAGCGCGATCAGCAGCAGGTGGCGCGTGGTCCGACCGGCACCGTGCCGGCCCAGCAGTGCAATCAGACCGCCATACACCACGGTGGCACAGGCGGTATGGCCGCTCGGGCTGCGTATGCCGAAATCGGGCAAGGCCGCGTGGCAGGCATAGAACACGATCTTCAGCGACAGCACGACGCCGAACGTCCCCGGCACCGCGACGAGCCAGCCGATCGCGCCGCGCCACCAGCCCAGCAGCAGCAGCATGATCGCGACCGCGGCCACCAGCGGCAGCACCACCGCCTGGTCGCCGAAATCGGTCAGGAACTTCACGCGCGTGCCGGCTCGACGGCCTTGGCGACGCCCGGCGCCTGGACCTCGACGCGGTGCACGGTGAGCGCCACCGGCAGGCGACGGCCGAGCGCGAGGAAGGCGACCAGCGCGAACACCGTGGCACCCAGGCCGGCCTGGCAGGCCAGCGCCGGCAGCGGCGCCGCCGGCAGCCACGCCCCTGCCCCCAGCACCGCGGCGGCCATCGACGCGGTCGCCAGCGCCGCGGGCCACAGCAGGCGCATCAGCCAGACCGGCGAACGCCGCAGCCGTCGCGTCACCAGCAGCAGGTTCACCGGCGCCAGCACCAGCGCGGTGGCACCCCAGCACAGCGCCGCATGCGCCGGCGTCTGCGGATGCACCAGCAGCAGCCCGATGATCGGCACCAGCAGTGCCGCGGTCGCGGTGAGCAGGTTCATCCAGGTCTTGCCGATGGCGATCCACAGGCTTCCCGCGTCGCCGTAGCTGTAGGCCAGCAGGGCGGCGCAGGCGGTGATCCGGGTGCCCTGCGCGGCGCCGGCCCATTGCGGGCCCATCAGCCCGATCACCAGGTTGTTGGCCGTCAGCGCCACGCCGGCGGCGATCGGCCAGCCGAGCAGCGCCTGGAACTGCGCGGTATCGCCGTAGGCGTCCGCGAGCGCCACCGGATCGTCCTGCAGCGCCGACAGGCGCGGCAGGGTGATGCGCAGGGTGGAGCCGGAGACCACTGTCAGCACCGCGTCGAGCAGCCGGAAGCCGACGTTGCAGACCGCGACCACGCTGTCGGAGGCGATCAGGCCGAGTGCGATCACGAACACCCGGTAGCGTCCGGCCAGCATCACCACCGAGAGCAGCTGCGGTCCCGCCACCGGCCACAGATCGGCCAGTGCCGCACGATCCAGCCTCGGCCGGACCGGAACCGAGCGCGTCAGCAGCAGCAGCAGGAACACCACCACGGTGTTGCCGCCCTGCAGGCCGACCATTGCCCAGGCACCGGCGTGGCGATGCGCCAGCAGCAGACCCAGCGCCAGCCCGACCGGCTGGCCGATGAACACGCGGGCGGCCAGCAGCCGATAGCGTCGCCGTCGCAGTACCAGCCCGGCACCGACGCCGGAGAAGGCGGACAGCGGCAACAGCGGCGACAGCGCCAGGGTCAGCCGGCCGATCTGCGCGTGACCCGTGGTCGATGCCAGCAGCTGGCCGATCAGCACCAGCACGACGCCGGCGCCGATCCCGGTCAGCACCGTCAGCGCCACCGCGCTGCTGGCGTGGCGCGGCTCCAGCTTTCGCCACTGGATCAGCGCGTCGGTCATCATCGAGCCGCCGAACAGGTCGAGCAGCAGGAAGGCGGCGATCGCCACCGCACCGATGCCGGCGGCCGCAGGCCCGATGGTGCGGCTGACCGCGAGCAGCGACAGCAGCGAGAAGATCGCGCCGACCCCGGTCTCGGCGAGCACCCAGGAGGGCGAGGTGGCGCCGGGCAGCAGGCGCCTCATCCGGCCGTTGCCGGCCGCACCGTCAGCCGCGGCACGGTCCCGCCGCCGCGCCGGTCACGAGACCGCATCGCTTGGACGCACCAGGATGGTCCTGCCGGGCCTGCGGGCGAACGCCCGCAGCACCGGCTTCTCCACCCCGTTCCACAGCAGCAGCGACAGTCCGAGCGTCAGCAGGAACGTCGTCGAGCCGTAGAGCAGCTTCTGGTGGTACGGCAGCACGTGCAGGCTGCGCCAGATCTTGGACTGTATGGTCTCGACGAAGGCGAAGCTCATGTAGAAGGAGTAGGAGAGCTCGCCGAACACGGCCGCCCCCGGGATCCAGCCAAGCAGCGAGCCGCCGCCCTGATAGGCGCGCAGCAGCAGCCCGGCCAGCAGCAGCCACAGACCGTCGATCACCAGCAGCTCGGCGCCGTCGAACACCAGCGCGCCCACGCCGATGCAGGCGAGCGCGGTCAGCAGCGGGATCCACGCGGGCACCCGACGCGCCAGCAGCGGCACCAGCGGCACCGTCACCATCCCGGCGATGAACTCCGGATAGAAGCGCAGCAGGCCACCATCGTAAGTCAGGGTGAGGTGCCAGTGCAGCTCCGCCCAGTGTGCGCCGTACTCGGCCAGTGCCGCGAGTGCCAGCAGGCCCGCCAGCAGCAGCGGATGGGCATCGCGCAGGCGCGGCCAGAGCAGCGGGAACACCAGGTAGCCGCCCCATTCGGCGCTGATCGACCAGGACGGGTAGTTCCAGGCCCAGCGATCGCTGAAACCCCACGCATGCACCAGCGCGAGATGCCGGATCAGCTCGTCGGCGCCGAACCGGTCCGGCTCGCGCGGCGGCTGCCCGAGCACCATCCCGGACAGGAACAGCCCCATGAACAGCGCGATGGTCGCCAGATGCACCGGATAGATCCGCGCCAGACGCTTGAGCAGGAACAGGCGGGACTGGGCGATCGTGGTGCTGAAGCTGCGATGCGCGTAGGCCAGCACGATCCCGGACAGGATGAAGAAGCCATCCACGCCGAGATAGCCCTCATGCACCAGCCTGCCGGCATGGCCGAGCGTGGGCGCGTAGCGGCTCTGCAGGTTGACGTGATAGGCGAATACGCCGAGCGCGAACAGCGCACGGCAGCAGGTCAGGTCGACGATCTGCCTCATGACACGTGATCCCGACCGCCCACCGCGTCACCCCTGGTTTGCCGACCTCGCGCCGGATATGACATCCTGCGAGAACACGGTGCTAGGCAAGAGCCGCAGGTCGTGCGGCCTGTTCTTCGGCCTTCGGACGATCCGCGGCAACAGAGTTGTCCATCGAGGAGGGAAATTCATGATCCGGCTCGTCCCTGTCCTCGCGCCGGTCGCGCGCGGAACCGCCCTGCTTCGGACCTCGATCCTGTGCGGCGCGGTGCTGAATGTCGCGTCGGCCAGCCAGGCCGCGGCACCGCAGGGGGCGCCAAGTGCAGCGGTGCTCGGCTCTCCGGTGCCGACGAACTCGACCGACCACTATGTCCAGGGAAAGTACGACAGGACCGGAACCTATATCCCGCCGCACTACCAGCCGGTCGCCAAGCCACCGTTCCATGGCTACTTCTTCAAGAAGGACAAGGCCGGCATCGACGTCAACCCGAACCAGAAGCAGGACCCGAACCAGAAACCGAAATGACCGCCCGATCAGGCCAGGACGCCAGACCGCGGTCCCGGCAGCAGGTCTGATGCGGACGCGGGCACGTCCAGGATCCCGCCGCGCTCCCGCACTTCGATCGCACCCCGGGCGAACACCGCCGACATCCAGGCGAACAGGATGCTCGCGGTCGCGGCGATCAGGGTGTTGTCGGTGATCGACTGCAGGGCGAAGCAGAAGATCACCAGCCGCAGGATGATCCGGTCGGAGCGCTGCATCATCCGGCTCCAGCGCCAGGTCCATAGCGTCAGGAAGGTCATGACCAGCGCGATGCCGACATAGCCGCCCTCGACACCGATGCGCAGATACTCGTTATGCGCGGCCGTGGTGCCCAGCAGGCGTGCCGTCAGGCTGTCCGGATCGATGATCATCTTGCCGGCACCCAGGCCCCAGCCGAACACCCGCGACTGCGCGAAGGCCGCCTCGAAGAACGGCCAGATGACGTCGCGTCCGCTCAGGCCCTGAGCGTTGCCGGACAGCACGGTGAGCAGCCTGATGCTGCTCGAAGTGGCGGCGATCGCGAGCATGATCGGCAGCGCCAGCAATCCCAGGATCATCGGCAGCACCCGCTTGCGCAGGGTGAAGCTGTCGGAGCGGATGGCGATGAAGGCGAGCCCGACGACGATCACGGCGCAGGCCAGCGGCGAGCGGGCACCCGAGCCGATCAGGATCAGGGCGTTCAGCACCAGCAGGTAGAGGTAGCGGTTGCGGCCATTGCGATAGAGCTCGACCAGCGAGGCGTACATCGCCGTCATCGCGTAGCCGCCGAGGAACGCTGGATGGGTCGAGCCGCTGAGGCGGTAGGAATTGCCCTCGTCGAGGTTCAGGAACGGCCGGATGTGGGCGACGTCGAGCACCGCCCCGAACACCAGGATCAGGGTCGGTATCCAGATCGCGGCCTCGATGATCGCCGCGCACCAGCGACGCGACAGCCGGCTGAAGGAGAACGCGAACGGCGCCGCCGAGCCGATCAGGGAGCGCACGCTGTCGCCCATGGTCAGCCCCGGGTAGAAGCCGTGGCCCAGCCCCACGAAGAACATGAGCAGGAAGGCGAAGGCCGGGTTGACCAGGTCGAGCACCGGCCCGAAGCGCAGGATGCAGACCGCGACCAGCCCGAGACCCGCCACCTTGACCAGCGCCGTGACCGTCGCCGCCGAGTTCGGCAGGATGTTGAGCATCCACATCTCCGGCGTGGAGCCGGCGATCAGCAGCCACAGCGCGCTGGCGGTCACCGGGAGCCGAAGCACCGGCACGCTGATGCAGCCGACGATGCCGAGCGCGATCATCAGCATCATCGGCTTGGCGCCCATGCAGGCGGCGACGACGTAGATCGCGAGGAAGCCGAGCCCGACCCAGAGCGCCAGGCTGGACGAGTGGTTCTCGCCGAACCTGCGTATGCGGCTCGGCACCAGGGTGCTCACGGGCACCAGCCCTCAATGCTGGTAGTACGGGGCGTAGCGCGAGTGGTACGCCTCGGCGTCGGTGTGACCCGACCGGGCGTGGGCACGCATGTTCACCCGGGTCAGGGCGGCACCCACGACATTGGCTCCGGCATCCTGCAGCATCTCGTAGCAGTGCTTGGCGACCGCGCGCGGCGTGGTCTGCCAGCGCACGCAGAGCAGCGTGGACTCCGCGAGGCTGGCCACGATGCGGGCGTCGGTCATCGCGATCACCGGCGGCAGGTCGAGCACGACCAGGTCGTAGTCGCGACGCAGCCGCTCCAGCAGCATGACCATGTTCTCGGACATGAACAGGGAGTGCGAGTTGCTTCGCCCGCCGACGCCGGCCGGGATGTAGTCGAAGCTGGTCAGCTTGTCGGTGTGGATCACGTCCTCCAGCGGCGCGGTGCCGCTGAGGAACTCGAGCAGGCCGGTCTTCTCCTTGATGCCCATCAGCTTGGCGAAGCTCGGCTTGCGGGTGTCGCACTCGACCACGACGATGCGCTCGCCGGCCAGGCTGGCCGAGCGGCCCAGGCAGATCGAGGTGGTGGTCTTGCCCTCGCCCGGCCGCGCCGCGGCGATGGCGACGACCTTCGGCCGGCTGGCACCGAGCCACAGTGCGGCACGCAGCGACCGCACCTGCTCCGCGCCGAGCGAGAACGGCTTCTGCACCAGGTACTCCTCCATCCCGGAGACGCCCTCCTTGTCGTGGTCGATCTGCGGGATCTGGGCGAGGCAGTTCAGGCCGAGCACGCTACGTATGTCGTGGCCGCTGCGGAACTTGCTCTGCGTCAGCTCGAGCAGATAGACGAGCAGGAAGCCGATGCACAACCCGAGCAGTACCGACGCCGCCACCAGCACCTTGGTCTTGGGGAAGGACGGCTCCGGCGGCGGCAGCGAGTTGGAGACCACCCGGGCGTCGGAGGTCTCGATCGCCGCCTGCTGCTGAAGACGCTGCATCGAGCCGAGCACGGTCTGCAGCAGGTTGCGCGACGCATCCGCTTCACGCTGCATCGCCTCCAGCGGGATCTCCGCCTGCCCCGCGCTGGCGACGCGCACCCGCGCCTCCTGCAGCTGCTCCTGCAGCCCGGCGACCTTGGCACGCGCGGAGCGCACCGCGGCGTCGGAGGCCGCCATCACCTGACCGGTCTCGGCGTTGACCTCGCTGGACAGCACGCTGAGCTGCTGGCGCATCGAGATGACGGTGGGATGGTTGGGTCCCAGATGGGCCAGCAGCGACTGCAGCTGCGCCGAAAGCGAATCGCGCTGGGCACGCAGCGCCACCACGCTGGGAGAGACCGCGGCCTGCGCCGAGCTCCCGAACCTGCCGTGCGCCGCACTGACCTGACCCTCGGCCTGGGCGAGCTCGTTGCGCGCCTCCACCAGGTTGTCGCTGAGCCGGCTGACCTCCTCGGTGACCAGGTTCGCGGCGACGCCCTGGGTCAGCCCCTGCTGGCTGCGATACTGCGCGATCTTGTTGTCGTTCGCCTGCACCTGGCCCTGCAGCTCGTGCGCCTGGCCCTCGAGCCACTTGTTGGCGTTGCGCACGGCGTCGAACTTCAGCTGCAGCTGGTCGGCGATGTACATGCTGGCGAGCTCGTTCGCCACGTCGGATGCCAGGGTGCGGCTGCGCGAGGTGAAGGACACGTCGATGACGTGCGACAGGCGGACCGACTGCGCGGTGATCGCGCCCTGCACGGTCATCACCACGGCGTGACGGATATCCTCGGGGGTCGGGGGACGACCCGCGTTGACCTCGAGCGAGTCCGCCGCCGCCGGGAAGATCGGCCGGATCAGGAATGCGAGGCCGCCGCGGATGCCGCCGACGATGCCGTCGGTGATCGCGGCGAAATCGGTCTTGGGGCGCAGCGTGTAGTTGAATTCCGGGTTCTGCTCGAGGTCGAACCGGTCGACGATCCGCTCCGCCGAATGCAGATTCTGGATCACCTGCACCTGGGTGCTGATGACCTCGTCGGTGGTGGTGTCGCGGCTCAGGATGCTCTGCAGCTCCTGCTGGTTGTACTGGGCGGGCTCGTAGATGACCGTGGCATCGGCAGTGTAGAGCGGCGTGATCTGTTTCAGCCCGGCCCAGGTGATCGACGGCACCAGCAGCAGGCAGAGCAGCAGCACCCATTTGTGACGCCACAGGCTCCAGGCGGCGTTGGAGAGCATCTGCGCCGCCGCGTCACGCGGCGTCGGCTCGGCGTTCGCGCCTCGATACGATCGCTCAGAGCCCGATCCGGGCGTATTGCCCGGCGCCACGTTCAACATCCCTCGGTCCCCTTCAGATGCACGCAAACCACAACCGGCCTGCCGGGCATATTACCCAGAAGACTAACAGATTGTTATCCTACCACTCCAGGCACCAGCTTCACGCTCACGTCGTGTCACGAAAACCTGCTGCAACTGGATGTTAAACCATTGCCAGTGGCTGTGCACCGTCTTTATGATTAACAAGATGCGCTTTCCTCGTCGCGAGCAACAGCCGCGACCCGGCCGGCGTGGCTCCAGCTGCCCACTCGACCAGCTTCTTCCCCGTTCGGAATAGCCATGCAAAGAGCTTCATCCGTTCCTGGTCCCGTCGCTGTGGCCGAAGCGCCACGGATGCACACGATCCCGGCTCCGCTCCGGTCCCGTAGCCGCCTGACCGATCTCGATCGCGCCAAGGGCATCGCCATCCTGCTGGTGGTGTTCGGCCATCTGGTGCCGCAGGAGGACCCGGCCGGGGTCACCTGGTACGAGCCGCTGCGCATCGCCATCTACCTGTTCCACATGCCGCTGTTCATGTATCTCAGCGGCTACGTCGCCTTCTGGTCGGGAGCGGCCAAGCTGCCCGCCGGCGGCTGGCCACGCCTTGTGCTGCGCCGCGCCAAGCGCCTGCTGGTGCCGTTCTTCGGCTTCGGCTGCGCGATCCTGGCGGCGAAGCTCGTGGCTGCGCACGTCATGCACGTCGACAACGTGCCGACCGGTCTCGCCGCCGGTCTAGACAGCCTGCTGCTGCATACCGCGCACAGCCCGGCGATGTCGGTCTGGTATATCGGGGTGCTGTTCATCTACGTGATCGCGACACCGCTGCTGCTGCGCCTGCCGCGCCTGCCACAGGTGCCGGCCGAGCTGCAGCTCATGCTGATCGCCATCGTGCTGTACCTGATCCAGGCGCCTCCGGTGCTGTACATGGACCGCGTCTGCCGCTTCTTCGTCTTCTTCGTCGCCGGCGGTGTGGCGGCGCGTGCCGGCGCCAGGTGGTGGGCGATCCTCGATCAATGGTATCTGCCCGCCCTGCTGGCGCTGGTGGCGGTCGTCAGCTTCGCCGCCAGCGGCGGCGGCGGCGTCGTCCACTTCAACTGGAAGACGGATGCGGCCGACCACTTTCCCTACAAGACCTACATGCTGGCGTCCGGCCTGCTGTCGATGGTGGCGTTCCACGGGCTCGCACGCAGCCAGTTCATCGTGCGCCGGGAGTGGCTGGTGTTCGTCGGCACCATGTCGTTCGCGATCTACCTGCTGAACACCATCTGCCTGGGATTGGCCAAGGGCATCCTGCTCAAGTTCCTGTCCTGGAACGCGCATGATTTCGTCCTGATCGCGAGCGTAATGATGATCGCCGGCGTGTTCGGGCCGATCCTGATCAAGCGCTACCTGCTGCGTCACGTCCCGGCGCTGGACCGCATCACGGATTGAGGCGCTGCCGCAGCAGCAGCGTGAAGATCGGCGGGTTGTCCACCAGGTAGCGGCGCACCAGCCGGCGCGGATCGGACAGCATGCGGTGCAGCCACTCGATCCCCAGTCGCTGCATGAAGGCCGGCGCGCGCGGCATCGCGCCGGCGACGAACTCCAGGCTGGCGCCGATGCATAGCCCGGTTCCGCGCGCGCCGTCGCTGGCCGCGATCGCCGCCGCCAGCCGCTCCTGCCGCGGCGAACCCACGGCCAGGAACACCAGCCGCGCCGGATGATCGAGCACGAACTGCACCGCCCGACGCAGCTCGGCCGGGTCGCGATCGAAGCCCATCGGCGGATCGTAGTGCGCGGGCGCCACCATGCCGGTACGTGCGATCAGCGCCTGGAGGTGCGACGCGCGCAGCCCGATGATGGTCACGCGCTCGCCGGGAAGGAGATGCTCCGACAGCAATCGTGCCGTGAGGTCGCTGCCGGTCGTGACCGCCGGCGCCTGCAGGCCGATGATCCGCGCCGTGCGTGCCACCACGCGGCTGTCCAGCAGGCAGAGCAGCGCCTGCCGGTACAACGGCGGCAGCGAGGGATCGCGCGACAGCCGCACGAGGTGATCGGCATTCGGCGTCACCACGTAGGCAAACGCTGCGTCGGCGGAACGAGCCGCTACGAGCCGCGCCGCGACCGCCACGTCCAGATCGGCGAAGTCGAGGCCGAGCAGCCGGCATCGCGCCGTCTCCGCATCCCGGCTCATGATGCGTCGCCGTTCGTTTTCATTCCGTTCCATCTCCTTCGGCCGCCATTTAACACGCCCGGCACCCATGCTACAGTCCCGAGAAGGTGCAACAGGGGATTCGGGACGAGATGCTGTCGACGCATGGACGACATGCCGGCGGCGTCATCAGCGCCCTGATCCTGGCCCTGCTGGTGCTGGTCGGCTCGGCCTGGTCCCGTGGCACCGAATATGACGAGAACTACAGCGTGTTCATCGCCTCCGGGATGCCGCGCCCGGTCTGGCCGAGCGGCGCCTTCATGCCGCGCGAGGTGCGGCCGTTCTTCTCCGGTCACAGCACGATGCGCAGCATCGCCGCCGACCTGCGTCGCACCGACGTGCATCCGCCGCTGTATTTCTGGTCGGTCGCGGGCTGGCGCGCCCTTTTCGGTGGCGGACTGTTCCGCACCCGGCTGTTCTCCGTGCTGTGCAGCCTGGTGGCGCTCGCCGGCGTCGCGCGCCTGGCCGGGCTCGCCGGGATGCCACCGGTGGCCGCGATGCTGCTGACGCTGGGCTGCTACGGCTTCACCTACACGGGCTCGATCGCCCGCGGCTTCGCCCTGGCGCAACTCTGCATGGTCTGGGGCACCGTGCTGATCGTGCTCGCTGCCCGCGCCCGCGAGACCGCTCGCGCGCATGCGCTGGCGCTCGCCGGTGGCTTGCTGCTCGGGCTCGCCAGCTTCTCGAACTACCTGGCGGCGTTCGGCGGTGCCGCGGCACTGCTCTGGCTGCTGCTGACCCGCACCCGTCAGGTGACGCGCTGGCTCGCGGCGGGGCTCGGCTTCGCCTGCATCCTGCCGCTGGACCTGTTCTTCTTCCTCGCCCAGCGCACCAGCCGCGTCGGCCAGTTCCCGCCCTTCTCGCTGCTGCCGAGCCTGGCGCGGCTCGGCAAATACGCGAGTGCCAACGTGTTCGGCGGCCTGCCGCTCTATCTCGGCCACGTCCCCGGCCTGATCCTGGGCACGCTGCTGGTGCTGGGCCTGGTCGCCCTGGTCGGCCTGATCGGTCTGCGCTGGCGCGGCATCGGCGCCGCCGAGGGCCGCCTCCTGCTGCTGCTGGCGACGCTGGCGACACCGGTCGGGCTGCTCGGGCTCGGCTTCGTCTTCAACAACACGCCGATCGAGCTGCGCTACATCGCGTTCGCCACGCCGTTCTTCGCCATCCTGCTCGCCGGCGCCTTCGCCAGCCTGCCGGCGCGGACGGGCCTTGCCGGACTCCTCGTGCTGCTGTGCGTGCAGGCGCTCTCGCTCGCCGGCCTGATGAGCAGGCCGGAGACGATGCAGCCGCAGGCGCAGGCGGCACGGGCGGCACGTCGGCTCGCGGCCGACGGCGATGCGCTGGTGCTGGTACCGTTCGGCAATGACGGCGTGGGCGTGCTCGCCGCCTTCGTCACGGAATCGCCGGACGCCCTGCGCATCCAGCGCGTCGATCCGGGCGAACCCGCGTCGACGATCCGGCAGGACGCGGCGCAGGCACCGCGCGTGGTGCTGGTGCTGCTCGGCCTGGACGCCGACAGCAGGGCGGTGCTCCCGGTCATGCAGCAGGCGTTCGACCGGGATCGCTGCTGGGTCCGCGCCGCGAGCGGCTTCGACGTCGTCGCCTTCGACCGCAGCCGTGCCTGCGCGACGGCGACCGCGCGATCTCCGGGGACGCGCGAGGCACCTTGACCCGGTATCATGCCGAGACCAAACCCGTAACGATGGCGAAGCGGTTACGATGTCGTCGATGACCGGCGGTGATCCGGAGGCTCCGCACCGGTCGGTGCGGCCCGCAGAGCCCGTGCGGAGTTCCAGCCCGTCCACGGAAAGTCACCCCATGATCCAAGGCCGTCCCGTCTTCTCCGTCGTCGTGCCCTGCTACAACGAGGCGCTCGGACTGGCGGAGTTCCATCGCCGGCTCAGCGCGGTGATGGACGCGATCGGCCGCAGCTGGGAAGTGGTCTACGTCAATGACGGCAGCATCGACGGCACCCTTGCCTGCGTGGAGGCGATGCGCGGCGCGGATCCGCATGTCGGCCTGATCAACCTGTCGCGCAATTTCGGCAAGGAGATCGCGCTCACCGCCGGCCTCGACCACGCCCAGGGCCAGGCGGTCATCGTGATCGACGCGGACCTGCAGGACCCGCCCGAGATCATTCCGGAGCTGGTGGCGATCTGGGATACCGGAATCGACATGGTCTACGCGCAGCGCCGCGCCCGCGAGGGCGAGACGTGGCTGAAGAAGGTCACCGCCGACCTGTTCTATCGCCTGATGCAGCGCCTCGGCGGCGTGCGGCTGCCGCGCAACACCGGCGATTTCCGGCTGATGAGCCGTCGCGCACTGGATGCGCTGCTGCGGCTGCGCGAGCATCATCGCTTCATGAAGGGCCTGTTCGCCTGGATCGGCTTTCCGAGCCAGGCGGTGCTCTACGACCGCGCGCCGCGCCACGCCGGCAGCAGCAGCTGGAACTACTGGCGGCTGTGGAACCTCGCGGTCGAGGGCATCACCGGCTTCACCCTGATGCCGCTCAAGATCGCGACCTATCTCGGCCTGGCGGTGGCGTTGTTCGCGCTGCTGTTCGGTGGACAGCTGATCATCCGCACCATGTTGTTCGGCAACCAGGTGCCCGGCTACCCGAGCCTGATGGCGGTGGTGCTGTTCCTCGGCGGGGTGCAGCTGATGACGCTCGGCGTCATCGGCGAGTATCTTGGCCGCGTCTTCAACGAGACCAAGCAGCGCCCGCTCTACCTGCTGGAGCGCGCCACCGCAAGCGCCGTCGCGGAGCGGGCGAGAATCGATGCCGCCTGATCAGAGGCCGAACTTGACGCGGAACAGCACGATGCTCTCGGAGAACGACCCGTCGAAGTAGTCGTGCTCGATGAACTGGTAGCTCAGCGCGGCCTGCAGGTTGCGATTGATCAGGTAGGTCGCGCCGACGCCGCCGCCGTACTGTTTCTGCGTCAGGTTCGAGCCCTGGTAGGCCGCATTCTCGAACTGCCCGTTGCCCTGCACCAGCAGATAGCGGAACAGCTCGTGGTCGACGATCAGGTTCAGCCGGTCGTAGGTGTAGCCGGTGACGGTGTCGGTGGTCGCGTCCTCGATGGTGCGGGCGTAGCGCGCGGTCACCGTGGTCAGGCCGGTCGGGTTCCAGATCACGTCGGCCTCGCCGATCGGCTCGCCCTTGTTGCCGTACTGGTTGCCGTTGAAGAAGCGCTCCTGATAGCCGGCCAGGGCGCGCAGCCGGGTGGCGCCGGTGAGCTGGTAGTCGAGCCCCGCCAGCACCGTGGCGCCGGTGGAATCGACCACCCCGATGTTCAGCTCGGTGGGGCGAATATAGTGGTCGTAGTTGCCGTTGACGACGATCACCGCGCTGCGGTCGGGCTGGAACTCGTAGCGGGCGATGACGCCGCCCTGCAGCGTGTTGCTGTCGCGCAGGCTCTGGTTGAAGACATTCAGGTTGTCGAGCGGCACGCCGCTGAAATCGCCGTGCGCGAAACGCAGCAACTGGTAGTCGACATTCGGCGTCAGGGTGAAGCGGCCGAGCGTGGTGGTGTAGCTGACCCGGAAGTCGGTATCGCTGAAGTTCAGCGGCTTGTTGAGCTGGATCAGCTGGGTGCCGTTGACACCGATGTCGTAGGGTTCCTCGTTGGCGCTCTGGTAGCTGATCGAGCCGGTGAGCTGATCGCGGCCGATATCCAGGGCGCCCCCGGCCGACGCGTTGTAGTCGGTGTGACTGAGCCGCGGCACGTCCCAGTAGCGGGTGTCGTTGATGCCGGCGCTGATGCCGAAATTATCCCGCGAATAGTCCGAATTCAACGACACCGAGGCGCCGCTCTGCAGTTCGCTGCTGCCCCGGCCGTCGATCGCGCCGCCGATGACGTTGCTGTCGTAGCCGGCCTGCTCGTTTATGCTGGGCCGGATCATGAACGCGCCCTCGCGTATGCCCTGGGCGTCGTAATCCGGACGCACGCGCGATTGCACCGTGACGCCAGGCTCGTTCGATGCGCCGGGCACGCCCTCCGGAAAGTAGTTGTCGAGCGGCAATCCGGGACCGAAATAGGTACTCAACGGCGTCACCGCCTGCGCGGGACCGGCGGCAAGCCAAAGTCCGGACAGCGCCAGCACGCCGGCCCGCCCCGCCGCATGGCGCGCGAGCCCCTGGCCCGATCGGCTTGCGTGCTTGGACATCGTCACGTTTCCCCACGCGAATAGAGCAGCCGGGGTAACAAATTTACCGGGCGTTGCATAGCAAGCGGCCCGCCGCGCCGCCGCGCACCGACCCCGCGCGGCATTCTGGTCACACCTTCGCCGATGGCCGCCGCGAGGCCGCGGACGCAACGGGATCGACAACTCCGACCAAGCATCTGCCGCTATTTTAAGTATATGTTGGCCATCTCCTATGCATCTGACTGTTTTTTGACCGGAGATAGTGATGTAGATCTGGCGCACGTCTCAATAATGTGCGGTCTTTGGGCACATTTCCCTTGATCTGCGGCTTTCTTCCGGATCGACTTCATCGCGCCGGAGCAACGGATCGGTCGGCTCATGACGATCGGTCGGCTCATGACGACCGAGGATGGAGATCGAGGGATGAGGATGAAGAGCGCGGACAAGTTGAGAAACAGTCTGCTGCTGACGGTGTGCCCGCTCGCCGTCGCGGTCGGTGGGCCGGCACTCGCCCAGGTTTCGTCGGCGCCCTCGCCACCCGCCGGCGCCGCCACGAGCGCTTCCGCATCGGCCGGGACGACGACCCCCTCGAGCCGGACCAGCGGCGCGGCAGCCGCATCGGCCGGCAACAGCGGCGAGTCCGTCATCGTCACCGGCACGCGCAGCCTGGGCCGCAAGGCGCGTGACAGCACCAGCCCGATCGACGTCATCACCGCGGCGACGCTGCGCCGGTCGGGCCAACCCAACCTGAGCGACGCGCTGGTCCGTACCGACCCGTCGATCACCGTGAACGCCATGGGCGCGGACACCGCCGATCTCACCGCGGCGATCGTGCTGCGCGGCCTGAACCCGGACGATACGCTGGTGCTGATCGACGGCAAGCGCCGCAACGGCACCGCCAACATCACCGCCGATGCCGGTCCGCAGCAGGGCGCCACACCGGTCGACCTCAACATGATCCCGGCCGCCGCGATCGACCACATCGAGATCCTGCGCGACGGCGCCGCGGCCCAGTACGGGTCCGACGCGGTCGCCGGCGTCGTCAACATCATCATGAAGAAGACCGACCACGGCACCAGCGGCAACGCCCTGACCGGCGCCAACGCCTATAACGGCGACGGCTGGACCTACCAGGTCAACGCCGACCAGGGCGCCTCGTTCGGCAGCGACGGCTACGTCCATATCGGCGGCCAGATGTATCACGCCGATCATTTCACGGCGCCCGCGATCGACGACCGCACCGGCCGCGACGACAACTACATCAACGGCCTGCCGGAGGAGACGCGCGAGACGCTGAGCATCGATTTCGGCAAGACGCTGGTCGAGGGCGTGCAGGGCTACGGGCTGATCACGTACGGTCACCGTCACGCCGAGGGCTACGAGAACTATCGCCTGCCGAGCGTGCTGCCGACGATCTACCCGTACGGCTTCTCGCCGACCGAGACCGACGAGGAGAACCAGTACGCGGCGACGCTGGGCCTGAAGGGCGACGACTTCCTGGGCTTCAACTGGGACGTGAGCACCACCTACGGCGCCGACGAGGTCGCCATCGGCAACAAGGATACCGGCAACCCCAACCTGTACGCGGCGACCGGTTTCACCGAGACGCAGGCGCTGGCGGAGAGCCTGCGCAACGCGCAGTGGACCAACAACATCGACATCTCCAAGCCGATCACCTTCATGAACGTGCCATTCACGCTGGCACTCGGCGCCGAGCACCGGCTCGAGATGTACAAGATCGGCGCCGGCAACCCCGCCTCCTACCTGCTCGGCGGCACGCAGGGCTTCGCCGGGCTGCTGCCGGCGAACGCCGGCAGCTTCAGCCGCGACGTCTATGCGGCCTACATCGACATCGATCTGCATCCGGTGCCGAAGCTGGACGTCGACCTCGCAGGCCGCTTCGAGCACTACACCGACGTCGACAACACCGAGAACGGCAAGCTCTCCAGCCGCTACGACTTCACCCGGCAGATCGCGATACGCGGCACCATCAGCACCGGCTTCCGCGCGCCGACGTTGGCGGAGGAGCATTTCAGCGCGCTCAACGTCTCGCCGACCGGCGCCAGCGGCGACCTCGCCGTCGACTCCGCCGCCGCCGCATCGCTCGGTGCGGTGCCGCTGAAGCCGGAGCGCTCGACCAACGCCAGCGCCGGCGTGGTACTGCAGCCGATCAGCAACCTGAGCGTCACCGCCGACATCTACCAGATCAACATCCGCGACCGCATCATCGGCGGCGGCGACATCAACGGCCTGCCCGCGGAGAACGCGATCGCGCTGACCGGGGCGCAGCTTCCCGCCGGGATCCAGTCGAACGACATCTCCGCGTTCTATTTCTCGAACGGCGCCAACACCCGCACCCAGGGTGCCGACATCAACATCAGCTACTTCTCCAACTTCCACGAGTACGGCACCGTCAACTGGACCGCAGGCGTCGACCTGAACCGCACACGGCTCACCCATCTGGCGAACAGCGCCAACGGCATACCGCTGCTGACCGCCGAAGGCATCGGCTACATCACCACGGCGTTCCCGCGCAGCAAGATCATCCTCGATGCGTTCTGGCGACTGGGGAAGTGGGACGTCAACCTGCGGCAGACCCGCTACGGCCAGACCACCGACGACCTGCAGTACGCCGACCAGGCGCCGGCGGCGCTGCAGTTCTCCAACTCGACCTTCCTCGAGTTCAAGAACGCGCCGCGCTGGCTGACCGACCTCGAGATCGGCTACGCGCTGTCGCCGCACTGGCATGTCGCGGTCGGCGGCAACAACCTGTTCAACATCCTGCCGCGCAAGACGCCGCCGGACGTCTCCTATCTCGGCGTCGAGTACTACGACCAGTTCGCCGGCCAGGTGCCGATCTCCGGCGGATTCTATTACGGGCGGATCAACTTCACCTTCTGACGGCAGCCGCACCGGAGAGGATGCGGGTGAAGCGGGCCTCGCCGCCGGGCCGGCCGGCGCCGCTTCAGCCCTGCCCCTCCGGCCTCAGTCCGGCGAGGGCGAGGCTGCGGCTCAGGTTGCGGTAGCCGATCGTGGCGTAGTGCCGCGGGTCGGCCCGCGCCGGGTCCTGCTCGGCCTCGACCACCACCCAGCCGGCATAGCTGGCCAGGGCGCGGAAGACGCGGACGAAGTCGATGCTGCCGTCGCCGGGGACGGTATACACCCCGGCGAGCATCGCCTCGAGGAAGCTCCAGTCCTGCGCGTCGGCGCGAGCCCGGACTGCGGCACGCACGTCCTTGGCGTGCACGTGGCCGATGCGTGCGCGATGCCGCGACGCCAGCACCGCCGGATCGGCGCCAGCCCAGGCGGCATGGCCGGTATCGAGCAGCAGCTGCACCGAGGGCCCGGTGCAGTGCATCAGGGTGTCGATGTCGGCCTCGCTCTGCACCACCGTGCCCATGTGATGGTGGTAGACCAGCCGCACGCCTTCCGAGAGCAGCGCGTCGCCGACCTCGGTCAGGCGATCGCCGAACCCGGCCCAGTCCCCGGCCGCCAGCACCGGCCGGCGCGACAACGCGACGCTGCGGTCGGTGTGGATCGCCCCCGTGGTCTCGGCGAACACCATCACTTCGCTGCCGACGGCGCGCAGCAGATCCAGGTGCGGTCGCAGATGCCGCAGCTCGACCTCGGCATCGTGCTGCAGCAGCCGCGACGAGTACCAGCCGGAGATGCAGGCGAGCCCGAACGGCGCCAGCGCCGCCAGCAGGGCGTCGGGATGGCGCGGGAACTTGTGGCCGAGCTCGATGCCCTCGAACCCCGCCTGCCTGGCCTCGGCGAGGCAGACCTCCAGCGGCGTCTCGCCGCCGAGCTCGGGCAGGTCGTCGTTCGACCAGCCGATCGGGTTGGTGCCGATCCGTATCGTCATCGCTGCCGTCCCCCTCCGGCATCCTGCGACCGGCGCCTGCCCGACTGGACAATCCGCCGCGCAGGCGCGGCGGCGCGAGTGTCGCGCGCCGCTGGCAGCGAAGGAAGGGGCGAAGCTCGGCTGACACGGCGTCACAGGCGCGGATGACGCAGAGGTCGGGATCGATCCTGTGGCCGGCAGAAGGAGGCAGCCTGCCCCGCGGCAGGTTCGGACCCCGGGCGCGAGCCCTCGCCGGTGACGATCACTGCGCGCCGCGGCAGCGACCCGCCGGCATCCGCCCGATCCAGGACGGCATCGGCGGGATCGGTGCGACAGGGCAGCCGCGGGAAGCTGTGGCGCACGCCTAGGCTGTCGAGGAGAGCCAGGGTCGGGGCGGCACGGCGTCAGGCAGATCGAGACGCCTGGCCTGCCGGATGCTCGACGATGGTCCGCCCGCGGCGGCGGATCACCGCCCGGGCGGGGCGGCGCCGCGGATCCGGGTTCAGCGGCTGTGGCGGCCCTGAACCACGGCCTCGATGTCGAAGCGGCTGAGGCCGAGATCCTGCAGCTCGCGGTCGCTGTAGCTCTCCAGCTCGCGGCGGATGCGGGCGCGCTCGGAGAGCTGGTGGCGGTGCTTGGTGATCAGGGCGCCGAAGCTGCGCAACAGGCCCTGGGTGCCGACCGGGGTGCCGAAAGAGGCGAGGGCGTGACCGTTGGACGTCGTCATGTCTAAGCTCCGTATGGAATTGCTGCAACGCAACATAGGCAGGTCGCGCCGTTTCCGCAAGGTGTTTGTGCATTGCACAAAAATGTCATGCGGCGCAGCGAAATCGTTTCGACCCCATTGCAAGTTCGCCGCCCGCTCCTCTACAGATCTCGCGACCCGGCGCCGCCGCGCCGCGAAGACGGTCGGCACCCGGACGGGCTCGCAGGAGGGGCGTCGCATGCACCACGACCCGGTCAACCGTCGCACCCAGCCCATGGTCTGGCCGCCCTTCGATCCGGGCCGGTTCATCGACCTCAATCCTGGCTTCGTGCGCGACGAGACGGGCCAGGACTGGGTGGTGTTCTGCCGCTACGCGACGCCGCCGCGACCCGGCGAGGGCTCGATCTGGACGGTGCGGGTCGATGCCGGGCTGCGGCCGGTCGGGACGCCGGCGCCGTTGCTGGGCCGCGGCATCGACCCGCGGGTGATCCGGCTCGGCGACCGCATCCTGGTGTTCTACGCCCTCATCGAGCGCGACACCGATCAGGCGGTCGACGGGGCGTCGGTGGCGCTCGCCGAGTTCACGGTGCGTGACGGCACGTGGCGGTGCGAACGCAACTCGCTGTTCCCCAAGCATCCGATCGAGGGGCAGCGGATCAGCGGCGCCCGCAGCAACTGGGAGAAGAACTGGGTGCCGTTCGTGCTGTCCGATGTCGGCGAGGCGCCGCTGATCGGCCTGATCTACGGCCACGACCCCTGGAGCGTGATCCTGCTCGACGTTGCGGCCGACCGGCCGCCGCGCTTCCAGGCGCTGCACCAGGGACCGGCGCTGCGCTGGGAGCACGGCACGATCTTCGGCGGCACGCCCCCGGTGCGCTACGACGACGACCAGCTGGTTACCTTCTTCCACTCGTCGCAGCAGCTCGGCAGCCGCATGGTCTACAGCGTCGGCGCCTGCACCTTCCAGGACCGGCCGCCGTACGCGCCACTCGCCTGCACCGCCAGCCCGCTGCTGATGGCGCCGTACAACAGCGGCGTGCACCGGTTCGGCTGGCCGTACGCGATCAGCGTGATCTTTCCCACCGGCGCGGAGCGACGCGAGCAGCAGTACCGCCTGCTGTGCGGCCGCGACGACGGCGAGATCGTGGTGTTCGGCATCGACCACGCGACGCTGCGCGAGCGCCTGGCGCCGCTGCACTCCGGCCCGACCGGCACGGTGCACGATTATCGCGGCGGCGACGGCGCGCGCCTGCCGCTCAAGGGCCTGCTCTACGTGCCGGACCCGATCCCCGGGATCCCGGAGCTGCCGATGGTGCATTTCCTCAGGGCGCTGGCCGGCCGGGGACGCACCTTCGTCGATGTCGGCGCGCATATCGGGTTCTACAGCATGGGCCTCGCCCCCGGCTTCGGGCGAGTGCTGTCGTTCGAGCCGTCGCGGTTCCAGCATGGCTGGCTCAGGCGCAACCGGGCGCTGAACGATTACCGGCACGTGCTGTGCGAGCAGGTGGCACTGGGCGAGGCCCCCGGGGAGGCGACGCTCAACGTGCTGAGCTACGAGGGCGGCCTGAACTCGCTGGCGCCGGACGTCGCCGAACGGCACACGGTGCTGGATCGCTACGTCGTGCCGGTCGAGACCCTCGACTCGCGCGGCCTGGACGATGTCGACCTGCTCAAGATCGATGTCGAGGGCTTCGAGGTGCCGGTGCTGCGCGGCGCGCGGGCGACCATCCAGGCCGGCCGGCCGGTCATCCTGATCGAGGTGTGGGAGGAGACCGAGCGGCGTCGCAGCGTCCAGGCGGTGATGGACGAGCTCGGCTACAGCTTCGACTTCATGTTCCCGCGCTCGCCGGAGCTGGCGCTCTGCCTGCCGCTGGAACGGCGCCGCGACTACGCCTGGTTCGTGTGACCCGGCGCCTCGGGGCTGCGCCGCGACCCGCTGCGACATCGTTGACAAGCTTTTCAACGAATGGAATAGAAATTCCAGTCGGATTGGCGGAAACCATTCCGTCGCGCCGGTTCGGGAACATGAAATGGTCGGTTTCGCCGTACTCGGCTGTGGGCGGATCGGCCGCATGCACGCCAACAACCTCGCGCACCGTCCGGACGCCGAGCTGATCTGCGTCTACGACGTGCAGACGGAGTATGCGGCCCAGGTGGCGGCGGCGCTGGGCGTGCGTCAGGCGGACTCTATCGATCACGCGCTGGCCGATCCGGCGGTCGAGGCGGTGCTGATCGCCAGCTCCACCGACACCCACGTCGAGCTGATCATCGCCGCGATCCGCGCCGGCAAGGCGGTGCTGTGCGAGAAGCCGATCGACCTCGACATGGCGAGGGCAGAACGCTGCTGGGCCGAGATCGCGCCGCTCCAGCCGATGATCATGATCGGCTTCAACCGTCGCTTCGACCCCTCCTTCGCCGCCCTGCGCCGGCGCGTGCAGGCCGGCGAGATCGGCAGCGTGGAGCAGGTGGTGATCACCAGCCGCGACCCGACGCCGCCGCCGCCCGGCTATGTCCGCGTCTCGGGCGGCCTGTTTCGCGACATGACCATCCACGATCTCGACATGGCGCGCACCCTGGTCGGCGACATCGTCGAGGTGTCGGCGTTCGGCGCCTGCCTGATCAGCCCGGCGATCGGCGAGGCGGGCGACATCGACACCGCCATGCTCACCCTGCGCGCCAGGTCGGGCGCCCTGGTGCACATCAGCAACAGCCGCCGCTGCGCCTACGGCTACGACCAGCGCCTGGAGGTGTTCGGCCAGCATGGCATGCTGATCGCCGGCAACCGCCACGAGACCAGCGTCGAGGCTTATGGCGCGGCGCATGCCGGGGCCGCCGACCCGGTGCTCAACTTCTTCGTCCAGCGCTACGCCGACGCCTATGCCGGCGAGATCGCGCACCTGATCGACTGCGTGCGCACCGGCAACGCGCCTACCTCGGACTTCCACGACGGGCTGCAGGCGATGCGCCTCGCCGACGCCGCGACCGAGAGCCTGCGTCAGGGTCGATCGGTCCGCCTCGACTGAACCGGGCCACGCGCTAATCCACGAAATATTACAGGCATTTGCGGAAAGGACGACGAGGCTGTAGATCAGCCGAGCCGCCCGCCCGATCGCGGCGGCACCGTCCGGAGTCCCGAATGCATCCTGCGGCGATGATCGACCCGCTCTACGCCTTCTCCGGGTTCGCGGTGGGCATGCTGGTCGGGCTGACCGGGGTCGGCGGCGGCTCGCTGATGACGCCGCTGCTGGTGCTGCTGTTCGGCGTGCATCCCGCGACCGCGGTCGGCACCGACCTGCTGTACGCCGCCTGCACCAAGAGCGTGGGCACGCTGGTGCACGGCGCCAAGAGCACGGTCGAGTGGCGGGTGGTCGGCTGGCTGGCGACCGGCAGCCTGCCGGCGGCGGCGGTGACCCTGTACGGCCTGGTGCGGCTCGGCGCGCCGAGCGACTCCGTCTCGCGGCTGATCACCGTCGTGCTCGGCATCGCCCTGCTGCTGACCGCGCTGAGCCTGATCTTTCGCGGCTCGATCCGGCGCTGGGCAGTACGCGGCCAGCACCGCACGGCGCCGCGCCGGGCGGCGGCGCTGACGGTGCTGACCGGCGCCGTGCTCGGCGCCGTGGTCTCGGTCTCCTCCGTCGGCGCCGGGGCGATCGGGGTCACCGTGCTGATCCTGCTCTACCCGCATCTGCCGATCTCGCGCATCGTCGGATCCGACATCGCGCACGCGGTGCCGCTCACCTTCGTCGCCGGCCTCGGCCACTGGTGGATCGGCTCGGTGAACTGGCACTTGTTCACGTCGCTGATCTCGGGTTCGATCCCGGGCATCATCGTCGGCAGCCTGATCGCCGCACGGGTGTCGGACCGCGTGCTCACCCCGGCACTCGCCACGGTCCTGCTGCTGGTCGGCGGCAAGCTGCTGATCTGACGACGCACGCGGAGCGGGACGATGTCGGACCAGGCCGGCGGCAACTCGCCGCATCTCGACGAGGTGGAGCAGCAGCAGGCGCGCGACAACGCCAGCATGGGCCCGCTGGTGATCCACGAGATCGTGCGCGCGCAGGGCGAGCTGGAACTGGAGCGCTCGTTCAACGGCCTCGCCTGGTCCGCGGTCGCCGCGGGCCTGTCGATCGGCTTCTCCTTCGTCGCCCAGGCCTACCTGCAGGCGGGCCTGCCGCAGGCACCGTGGAGCCGGCTGGTGGACGGCTTCGGCTACAGCCTCGGCTTCCTGATCGTCATACTGGGCCAGCAGCAGCTGTTCACCGAGACCACCCTGACGGCGCTGATCCCCGCCCTGACCCGGCGCGATCCCCGCATCCTGCTGCGCACCATGCGGGTCTGGGGCATCGTGCTGGCCGGCAACCTGATCGGCACCTTCATCTTCAGCGGCGTCCTCTCGCGACCGGGACTGGTCTCCCCGGAAGCTCATGCCGCGATGGTCACGCTGGCCTCGCACACCATGTCGCAGTCGTTCTGGCCGACCGTCGGCACCGCCGCGGCGGCGGGCTGGCTGATCGGCCTGATGGTCTGGCTGCTGCCCGGCGCCGGTCCGTCGCGGCCGCTGCTGATCATCCTGCTGACCTATACGGTGGCGATGTGCCAGTTCCCGCACATCGTCGCGGGGTCGGTCGAAGCCGCCTTCGCCGTGCTGTCCGGGCATGCCGGGGCCGGCGACTACCTGGTGCGCTTCTTCCTGCCGACCCTGCTCGGCAACACCATCGGCGGCACCGCCCTGGTGGCGCTGATCAACCACGCCCAGGTCGCCGACGAGCTCAAGGGCCTGCACGGCGGCGGCTGACCTCGGGCGCGGCCGGCCTCACGCGCTCCGTTGCAGTCTGGCCTCGAACCATTCGTGGCTGAGGGCGTGGACG
>CAXTAY010000020.1:0-65906 GCA_964242335.1 uncultured Acetobacteraceae bacterium
GCCCGTAACGCCCGTGACGCCGCTGCGCGCTGACGCGGCGCCGATACGGCCGGCAGCGGCGCCGTCCCGCCGCCGCGACATCGTGCCGCCCGACCCTGCGCTGCTGGAACCGGCGCCGCACGATCCGAGTGCGATGCTGCCGCGCCGCGCCGCCGACGGGCGCGAGGCGCGACGGCTGTACGCCGCCCCGGCGCCGGTGCTGCCGGCAGGCGTGCCACGGATCGCGATCCTGCTCGACGGCGTCGGCCTCTCCGGCGCCGACAGCCTGGAGGCGATCGCCTCGCTGCCGCCCGCGATCAGCCTGGCGGTCTCGCCCTATGCCGTCGCACCGGACACGATCCTGGACGCGGCGCGCAGCACCGGCCACGAGCTGCTGCTCTCGCTGCCGATGGAGCCGGCCGGCGCCCCGCTCGACGACGAGGGCGGCGAGGCGCTGACCGAACGCGTCGCCTCCGAGGAGAACCTGCGTCGGCTCGAATGGTCGCTGTCGCGCATACAGGGCTATGCCGGCGTCACCGGCGCCGCCGCCGGGCTCGGTGGCGAGCGCTTCGCCACCTCGCTGCAGTTCGCCGAGATCGCCCGCGAGCTCGCCGGGCGCGGCCTGTTCTACCTCGACGCGACGCCCGACCAGCCGGTGCCGGCGGGGATCGCCGCGGTGCATGCCGACCTGGTCCTCGGCGCCGAGGCCGATGCCGATGCCGATGCTGGCCGCCTCGACCCGCGGCTCGATGCGCAGCTCGCCAGCCTCGAGCGGCTCGCGATCGGCAAGGGCAGCGCGGTCGGCATCGCCGGGCCGGTGTTCCCGGTCACCGTCCGCCACCTGGCCGAGTGGGCACGCAGCCTGCCGTCGCGCGGGCTGGTGCTGGTGCCGGTCAGCAGCCTGGCGCGGGAGCCGGAGCGGACACCGACTGGGCCGACGGCGCAGGTCCCGTCAGGAAGCACACGATGACACGCCCCGACTTCGCCGAGCTGCCGTACCGCCCCAATGTCGGGGCGGCCTTGTTCAACCGCGACGGTCTGGTGCTGGTCGCCCGTCGCGCCGACCTGCCGAACGCGGGGGGCCGACCGGGGATCTGGCAGCTTCCGCAGGGCGGCATCGATGCGGGCGAGGATCCGCGTACCGCGGTCCTGCGCGAACTGCGCGAGGAGGTCGGCACCGACCGTGCCGAGATCGTCGGCGAGCATCCGGACTGGCTGTCGTACGACCTGCCGCCGCACCTGCTGGGGCGTGCGCTCGGCGGCCGCTATCGCGGCCAGCGCCAGCGCTGGTTCGCGCTGCGCTTCACCGGCACCGACGACGACATCAGGCTGGACCTGGATCCGCACCCGGAGTTCGACGCCTGGAAGTGGATCGAGCTGTCCGAGCTGCCGCACCAGGAGGTCGGCTTCAAGCGGGCGACCTACGCGATCCTGGCGCTCTCGTTCGCGCGCTTCGCCAGGCCGGGAGCGTCTTACGACGACTAGCCGCTTCGCACTCGCCCTGCCGATGCTGCTCGGCAGCGTCGTCTCGTATCAGCTCGGCGCCTCGGTGGCGAAATCGCTGTTCCCGATCTTCGGCGCCACCGGCACGGTCGGCCTGCGCATCGCGCTGTCGACGATCGTGCTGTGGGCGCTGTGGCGGCCATGGCGCCGGCTGCCCGATCGCGCCGGGCTGCGTGCCCTGGTGCCGTACGGCCTGTCGCTCGGGCTGATGAACCTGCTGTTCTACCTGGCGCTCGCGCGGATGACGCTGGGGGCCGCGGTGTCGATCGAGTTCACCGGCCCGCTGACCCTCGCCTTCATCGGCTCGCGGCGGCCGCTCGACCTGCTGTGGGCGGCGCTGGTGCTGGCCGGCCTGGCGCTGCTGCTGCGTCCCGCCGAGGCGGTGTCGGGTGTCGACCCGCTGGGCGCCGCCCTCGCCCTCGGCGCCGGGCTGTGCTGGGCCGGCTACATCGTGTTCGGCCGACGCGTCGGCCAGCGGATCCGAGGCGGCGGCGCCACCGCCTTCGGGATGGCCATCGCCAGCCTCGCAGTGGTGCCGTTCTGCCTGCCGGCGATGCTGCCGGCGGCCGTGACACCCCAACACCTGTTCTGGCCCCTGCTGCAGTCGCTGCTGGTCGCGATCCTGTGCAGCGCCCTGCCGTACTCGATGGAGATGGCGGCGTTGCGCTGGGTCAGCACGCGCTCGTTCGGCATCCTGATGAGCCTTGATCCGGCGGCGGCCGCGCTGTCGGGGCTGCTGCTGCTCGGCGAGCGGCTGTCGCCGACGCACTGGCTCGCGATCGGCTGCATCATCCTCGCCGCCCTCGGCAGCGCGCTGGCCGGCGAGGCTCGCATCGTCGCCGAGGCCTGAGCCGCCGACCGGCCTACTCGGCCGCGAGCCCCAGCGCCTGGCGCTCGAACAGGCGCCGGTACAGCCCGTCAGGATGGGTCAGCAGCGCCGCGTGGCCGCCATCCTCGACCAGGCTGCCGTGCGAGAACACCAGGATGCGGTCGAGTGCCACCACCGTCGACAGCCGGTGCGCGATCACGATCACGGTGCGTCCCAGCATCAGCCGCTGCATCGCCTCCTGCACCAGCGCCTCGGACTCGGAGTCCAGGCTCGAGGTCGCCTCGTCGAGGATCAGCACCCGGCTGTCGGCGAGGAAGGCGCGCGCGATCGCCACCCGCTGCCGTTCGCCGCCGGAGAGCTTGACGCCGCGCTCGCCGACCAGGGTCGCGTAGCCCTGCGGCAGGCGTGTGATGAAGCCGTCCGCGTTGGCCTGAGCGGCCGCGCGTCGGACCTCAGCCTCAGTGGCACCGGGACGCGCATAGGCGATGTTCTCGGCCAGCGAGCGGTGGAACAGCAGCGGTTCCTGCGGCACGATCGCGATCTGCGCGCGCAGGCTCTCCTGGCGCACCTCCGCGACGTCCTGGCCGTCGACCAGGATCCGCCCCTGCTGCACATCGTAGAGCCGCTGCAGCAGCTTGGTCAGCGTGGTCTTGCCCGAACCGGACGGTCCCACCAGCGCCACCCGGCTGCCGGCGGGGATGTCGATCGACAGCTCCTGGAACAGCGGCCGGGCGTGCGCGCCGTACTGGAAGGTGACACGCTCGAAGCGGATGGCGCCGCGCGCGATCTCGATCGGGCCGGCGCCCGGACGGTCGGCGACGCCCGGCGGCTGGTCGAACAGCGCCACCAGCTCCTCCATCTCGTTGACGGAGCGCTGCAGCTGGCTGACCTGCTGGCCGATGTCGCGCAGGTAGCCCTGCACCAGGAACACCAGCGTCAGCACGTAGGCGATGTCGCCCGGCCCCGCCTCTCCGGCACGCCAGAGCAGCAGTGCCGCTCCCACCACGACGATGCGCAGCAGCAGCAGGCACAGCGCCTGGACGTTGCCGCTGTTGGTGCCGCGCACCCAGGTGCGCGCGGTGCGGCCGCTCCAGCGCGCCAGCACGCGCGTCAGGCGGCGATCCTCGCGCGCTTCGGCGCCGAACGCCTTGACCACCGCGTTGCAGGTGATCGCATCGGCGAGCGCCGCACCGATGCGCGTGTCCCAGCGGTTCGACTGTCGCGCCGACGGCGCCACGTAGCGCAGCGTCAGCAGGACCGAGACCACCGCGAACAGGACGCTGCAGCTGCCGAGCAGCAGCCCCATCAGCGGCCAGCGCAGCGCCAGCACCAGCGTCGTGCCGAGCAGCACCACGAGCTCAGGCAGCAGCAGCAGCAGCAGCGTGTCGTTGAGGGTGTCGATCGCCCACATGCCACGGGTGATCCGACGCACCGTGGAGCCCGCGAAGTTGTTGGCGTGCCAGTCCGACGAGAAGCGCTGTACCAGCCGGAACGACTGCGAGGCCACGTCGACCATGATGCGCAGCGTCAGCCGGGTGATGCCGAGATAGCCCGCGCGCCGCCCAAGCACGGCGACCACGCCGAGCCCGGTCAGGCCGCCGAGCAGCAGCGCCGCGTCGAGCAGCGGTTCATGCCGGGTGACGGTATCGACCAGCCGTCCGGCCAGCACCGGGCTCACCACGTCGGTCGCGGTAGCCAGCGTCATGCCGCACGCGACCGTCAGCAGCGGCCGCGGGTTGCGGCGCCACTGCCGGAACAGGAAACGCAGCACGGCGGCGAAGCTGCCGTCGCGCCGCACGGGCGGAACTGGAGAGGTCATGGTCAAGCCGGATCGTCCCGACCAGCGGCTGCGGCCGGCCTTCTTGCTGCGACGTATGCTACGTGGCGGAGCGGGCTCTCTACAGCAAGCGCGAGCGGCAGACCAAATCCGGCGACGGGTTCAGACCGCGATCCGGTCGGGGCGCAGCCAGGTGAAGCCGCCGCCACCCGGACCTCGCCCGCCGACGCCGCAGCCGCCGCCTCTCGCGGCCAGCATGCCCGGCAGGTCGGCGAGCAGCAGCGCCACCAGCCTCGGGTCGAACTGCGTGCCGGCGGCCTGACGCAGCCGACGGGCGACCTCCTCGAAGCTCGGCGGCGGCGCGCCGTCGCTCGGGGTCAGCAGGCCGTCGAACCTCTCCGCCAGCGCGACCGCGCGACTGGGCAGCGGGATCCGCTCGCCGGCGAGGCCGGCCGGGTAGCCGGCGCCGTCCCAGCGCTCGTGGTGATGCAGCGCGATCTCGGCGGCCAGGTCGAGCATCGGCTCGTGGCTCTGCGCCAGCATGCGGTGGCCGATGCGGGTATGGCTCTGCATCACGCGCAGCTCTGCCGCATCGAGCGCGTCGCGCTTCCGGAGGATCGCGTCCGGTATGCCCGAGGTCCCGACATCGTGCAGCGAGGCGGCGGCCATCAGGTCGCTGGCGTTGGACGGGTCGTAACCGGCGGCCAGCGCCAGCCGCACGGCGATGCGCGCGGTCGCCTCCTCGTGCGTGTTGCCGGCGACACACAACCTGCGCACCAGGTCCGCCTGGCTGAGCGGGGTGCGGTCGAGCTGCGGCCGCACGCTCCAGCCGCCGGCGCAGATCCCGGCCAGGCTGACCGAGAGCAGCGCCGGCAGAAGGCCGGAGAACTGGGTCGGGAGCTGCGGGACCGGCGAGGCGGCACTCGCGGCGCCGGCGCGGCAGGCCAGGATGACCAGGCCGAGCGCCATGCCGCAGGCCACCGGCCTGAGCAGCTCGACGGCACCGCCGGACAGGCGGACCGTGCTCGGGTGCAGGCGCCGGGTCAGCAGGAAGGCGAGCAGGTAGCCGCCGAGGCAGACCAGCCCGCACAGCAGGATCGTCGGAACCAGGTAACGATAGGGCAACGCTTCGATCATGGACGTGATGCCTCGAGAGCCTTTTCGGCCTTTTCGAGTGACGCTTCACGATTAATTTATGATACGCAGGCGGTCCGGTAAAGAGGTGTTACCGATTAATTTCGTTCACGGCCGCGTGGATCGGCCGAGCCACGGCGACCGGCAGCGACGCAGCGCCGTGTCCAGGTCCCGCGCCAGGCCGCGGCGCGCGGCCTCGCCGAGCAAGGCGCCGACCTCCTCGCGCACGCCGTGCCCGACCAGGCGCACGCGTACCGGGGCCGCCGGCCGGTCCGACAGCTCGACCCTGAGCCATGACGGCGAGAGCCGGGTCTCGCTGGCCTCGCCGCGCGCGCCCACCCGGCTCAGCAGCAGCACATCGGGGCGCAGCACGATGCGCTCGGCGCGCGCATCCCGCGCGTTGCGGCGCAGCAGCAGACAGGCGAGCAGCACCTCGACGCCGCAGAAGCCGGGCACCGGCCACGCGCCGAGCCACCAGAACAGCGTGCCGATCAGCAGGCTGGCTGCGGTCAGCAGCAGGATCACCAGGCGCGTGCCGCGCGCCGAGAGGCTGCGGTTGGCGGAGATGCGGGTCTCGAACAGCGGCGGCTCGTCGGGGTGCATGCAGCCGAGATGGTGACGCGGCCCGATGATGCCATAGACGGGACATGCCATAGACGGGACATGGACAAGCGACCGATGCCGCGGGCAGAACGTCGCATGTCCCCCAGCACCTCCGGTCCCGCTGCCGCTCGCGCCGTGTCCGTGCCGCCGATGTCGCGCGACCGCGTCCGCTGCTTCATCGGGGCCCTGGCGCAGTCCAACCCCGACGCGCAGACCGAGCTCACCTACACCGACCCGTTCACGCTGCTGGTCTCGGTGGTGCTGTCCGCACAGGCGACCGACGCCTCGGTGAACCGGGCGACGGTGGGCCTGTTCGCCGAGGCGCCCGATCCGGCGGCGATGCTGCAGCTCGGCGAGGAGGGGATCGCCCGGCACATACGCAGCATCGGGCTGTGGCGGGCGAAGGCGCGCAACGTCGCGGCCCTGAGCGCTCGGCTGGTGGAGCGGCACGGCGGCGCGGTGCCGACGGAGCGCGAGGCGCTCGAGGCGCTGCCCGGGGTCGGACGCAAGACCGCCAACGTGGTGATGAACGTCGCCTTCGGCGAGAGCACGATGGCGGTCGACACGCACATCTTCCGCATCGGCAACCGCACCGGCCTCGCACCCGGCGCCACCCCGCGCGCGGTGGAGGACCAGCTGGTGGCGCGCATCCCGGCCACGATGCTGCGTCCGGCGCATCACTGGCTGATCCTGCACGGGCGCTACGTCTGCAAGGCGCGGCGGCCGGAGTGCTGGCGCTGCGCGGCGGCGGCTTGGTGCGACTATCCGGACAAGCGCCACGGCGCTGCCGCGGACCCGCCGCGGCCGTCGGGCCCGGACCCCGTTTCCTAGCCCTATTCTACCTGGGCCATCGGCAGGGCGGGGACGCGGCGCTTGCCGGGGACGGGGATCCAGGGCCGCACCCCGCGTTCGTCGCGGTCGGAGCGTACGGTCACGCCGTCGGGACCGATCCAGACCGCCTGCGCGCCTTCGCGCCAGACGGTGAAGCGGTCGATGCGCGGCAGCGTCCGGCAGGCGCCGCGCGCAGGCACCGGGGAGACCAGGAGTGCCACCTGGTCGCAGTCGATCGCCGGCGGGGCGGCGCCGCTGCGGCCGCGGTCGCGCAGCAGCAGCACCGTCTGTCCGCGCAGCACGATCCGGCACTGCGCCGCATCGCACGCGGCCGGCCCGAGCGCGCCGTGCTCGGGCATGTAGGCGGGCGGCGCCTCGATCGCCTGGCTGCGGCTCCAGTCCGACAGCGTGATCGGGCTGGCCCCGGCGCCCTCCTCCAGCAGCAGCCTCGGGCCCGCCCGGGTCCCCACCCGCAGCGCGATCAGCCGCGCATCGGCTGCTACCAGCAGGTCCGGCGGCCGGCACAGGAACGGCGTCAGCAGCCCGGCACCGATCGGCAGCAGCCCGAGCAGGCGCCAGCCGCCGCGTCGCAGGCACAGCCAGATCAGGCCGCCCGAGATCACCGCGAGCGCCCGCAGCGGCATCGCGCGCACCGCGATGCTGGCGTCCGGCAGTGCGGCGCAGCGATGCGCGAGCCACAGGATCACGTCGATGCCCCAGCCCATCGGCAGCAGCGCCAGCCATTCGAGCCGGAACGGCATCAGCGCCAGCGACAGCAGGCCCTCGGGCATCACCCAGAGTGCGGTCATCGGCACCGCGGCGAGGTTGGCGAGCACGAAGTAGAACTGGATATGGCCGAAATGGTAGGCGGCGTAGGGCAGCGAGGCGGCGCCGGCGAGCAGGCTGGTCAGGAACAGGCCCACGGCATGCAGCGACAGCCGGCGGAGCCAGCTGCCGTCGCCGTGCAGCCGGGTCAGCCAGGGCCGCAGCGCCTCGTAGCCGGCGACCAGCGCCAGCACGGCGGCGAAGCTCATCTGGAACGACACCTCCAGCAGTGCCGCGGGGGAGGCGAGCAGCAGGATCATCGCGGCGAGGCCGAGGCCGCGCATCGACAGCGCGCGCCGGCCGAGCAGCAGCGCCAGCACCCCGAGCGCCGCCATCGCGAGGCTGCGCACGGTCGGCAGGTGCATGCCGGTCAGGGCCATGTAGAGCGCCCCCGCGGCGAGGGCTGCGACCGCGGCGATCTGCCGCGTCGGCAGGCGCAGCGCGCCGTATTCCCAGGCCGCCAGCAGCATGCGCAGCCCGCCCATGGTCAGGCCCATGACGATGCCCAGGTGCAGGCCCGCCACCGCGAGCAGGTGGGCGAGGCCCGACACCGCGAAGGCCTCGCGATCGGCGGCCGGGATCTCGGTGCTGATGCCGGTCAGCAGGGTCGCCGCGATCGCGCCGCGCGGGCCCGGCAGGGTGGTCATGATCCGGGACGCGATCGCCTCGCGCAGTCCCTGCCAGCGGCTGGACAGGCCGCCGGGCACGGCACGCTGCTCGATCGTGGCCGGACGCAGCGCGTAGCCGGAGCCGACCAGGCCGCCGAAGAACGCCTCGCGCTGCATGTCCCGCGCCCCCGGCAGGTCGGGCGGCGCCGGTGCCTTGAGCATGGCGCGCAGCGCCACCCGGTCGCCGACCGCCATCGGCTGCTCGTCGTCGCGGCGCAGGCGCACCCGCAGCCGGCGCTCGAGCGGCGGATCCTCGTCGATCACCGGCTGCTCCAGGGTGAGCCGGCGGCTGCCGTCGGCGAAGCGCTCGATCGCGCCGATCCGCCCGGAGACCGCGCTCGCGGTGCGCGGCAGTTCCGGCATCGGCGGTGCGCGCCCGGTGGCGAGGAAGGCCGCGAGGAAGCCGATCGCGATCGCCGACACCGCGGCGCCGGCGATGCGCAGCGCCTCGCCGCGGCGCGCGAGGCCGATCATGGCGATGCCGGCCAGGGCGAGTCCGACCGCGGGCCAGGCCTGCGGTTCGGTGCGCCACGCGAAATAGGCGGCGTCGCCGACGCCGACGCAGACCGGCAGCCACAGCGCCAGCCGCTCGCGCTCGATCGCCAGCGCCGCGCGCAGCAGCGGCGCCAGCCGGCGGAGATGCCGGGCAAGGCCCATGGAGCGCGGGAGCGGGATGCGGCCTGCGAGGATGTCCATCGCGCAATTCTATGACGATATCGTAACGTATGCCACTGCTTCCGCAAGCCGCGGGCGGGAGGCTGCCGGAGATTTTCTGGCAGAGATCTGCCGGCGCGGCCTGCTCCCGGCGACGTGCCGCCAGCTTCCTATGCTGCTCCGGCCCGCCCATGCTAGGAACCGCGGCATGACCGTCCGCACCCGTTTCGCGCCGAGTCCGACCGGCCTGCTGCATATCGGCAACGCCAGGGCCGCCCTGTTCAACTACCTGTTCGCCCGGCATCACGGCGGCGCGTTCCTGCTGCGCATCGAGGACACCGATCGCGAGCGCTCCACCCAGCACGCCGTGGACGTGATCTTCGACGGCCTGTCCTGGATGGGGCTGAACCCGGACGAGCCGCCGGTCTACCAGTCCAGCCGGCAGCAGCGCCATGCCGAGGTCGCCCACACCCTGCTCGAGGCCGGGCACGCCTACCGGTGCTACTGCACCGCCGACGAGCTGCGCGCGATGCGCGAGCGCGCCGTCGCCGAGGGCAGGGCGCCGCGCTATGACGGCCGCTGGCGCGACCGCGACCCCTCGGAGGCGCCGCCGGGCCTGCCCTTCACGCTGCGGCTGCGGGCGCCGCAGCAGGGCGAGACCGTGGTCGACGACCTGGTGCAGGGCGAGGTCCGGGTCGCCAACGTCGAGCTCGACGACATGATCATCCTGCGCGCCGATGGCACGCCGACCTATCAGCACGCGGTGGTGGTGGATGACCACGACATGGCGATCAGCCACGTGATACGCGGCGACGACCACCTGACCAACAGCTTCCGGCAGTCGCAGATCTACGCGGCGATGGGTTGGGAGCGGCCGCGCTTCGCCCACCTGCCGCTGATCCACGGCCCGGACGGCGCCAAGCTGTCGAAGCGGCACGGCGCGCAGAGCGTGGTCGAGTTCCGCGACCAAGGCATCCTGCCGGAGGCGCTGAACAACTACCTGCTTCGTCTCGGCTGGGGTCACGGCGACGCCGAGGTGCTGTCGCGCGAGCGGCAGATCGCGCTGTTCGACCTGGACGGCGTCGGCCGCTCCGCCTCGCGCATGGACTACGTCAAGCTCGCCCACCTGAACGGCGTCTGGCTGCGCCAGGCGGACGATGCGCGCCTGGTGCGCGAGGTGCTGGCGCGGCTGTCGGGCCGCGAGGGTCTGGTGCCGGACGGTGTCGCCGAGGCGCGCATCCTGGCGCTGATGCCCGGGCTCAAGGAGCGCGCGCGCAGCCTGGTCGAGCTCGCCGACAGCGCCGCCTTCCTTGCCCGCTCGGTGCCGCTGCCGCTGGAGCCGCGCGCGCAGGCACAGCTCGGCGAGCCGAACCGGATCATGCTGCGCGCGCTGGCCGCGGCGCTGGCGCCGCTGCAGCCGTTCGATGCGGCGGAGATCGACGCGGCGCTGCGTCGGTTCGCCGATGTCGCGGGGCTGAAGCTCGGCCAGGTGGCGCAGCCGCTGCGCGCCGCGGTCACCGGCAGCACGATGAGCCCGGGGATCGACGCGACGCTCGCCGCCCTCGGCCGCGACGAGACGCTGGCACGCATCGGTGCGGTGGTGGCGGTGGACGCCGAGGGCACGCCGCATGGCTGACCGCGCTCGTGGCTGACGGCCCGCGCTTCTTTGCCGGCGCCGACGGCCTCGACAGCCACCGCCACCTGCTCGGCCTGCAGGGCATGCACCCGGTGCGCATCGAGCCGTTCCTCGATCTCGCCGAGAGCTACGTGCTGCTCAACCGCTCGCGCAAGACGCAGCGTGACCTGCTGCGCGGCCGCACCCTGATCAACCTGTTCTTCGAGGACTCCACCCGCACCCGCACCAGCTTCGAGCTCGCCGGCAAGCGGCTCGGTGCCGACGTGATCAACATGTCGGTCTCGACCTCGTCGGTGAACAAGGGCGAGACGCTGCTCGATACGGCGGCCACGCTGAACGCCATGCGCACCGACCTGCTGGTGGTGCGGCACGGCCAGTCCGGCGCGCCGGCCCTGCTCGCCCGCAAGGTCGAGGCGAGCGTGATCAACGCCGGCGACGGCACCCACGAGCATCCCACCCAGGCGCTGCTCGACGCGCTGACCATACGCCGCCGCTGCGGCCGCCTGGCCGGGCTGCTGGTCGCGATCTGCGGCGACATCGCGCACAGCCGGGTGGCGCGCTCGAACATCCACCTGCTGACCGCGATGGGCAGCCGGGTGCGGGTAATCGGGCCGCCGACGCTGATGCCCGCCGAGATCGAGCGGCTCGGCGTCGAGCGGTTCCACGACATGGACGCGGGCCTGCGCGACGTCGACGTGGTGATGATGCTGCGGCTGCAGCGCGAGCGCATGCAGTCCGGCCTGGTGCCGAGCGAGCGCGAGTATTTCCGCTTCTTCGGGCTCGATGCGGCACGCCTCGCCCTGGCCCGGCCGGGGGCGCTGGTGATGCATCCCGGACCGATGAACCGTGGCGTCGAGATCGACAGCGCGGTTGCCGACCACGGCCAGAGCGTGATCCAGGAGCAGGTCGAGATGGGGGTCGCGGTGCGCATGGCGGTGCTCGACCGGCTGTCGCGGGGCCGCAATTGAGCGCGTCCGCGACGCTGGATCGCCTGCCGGCTGCGTCGGCCGCAGGGCGCGTCCTGTTCGACCACGTGCGCCTGCTCGATCCCGCCTCCGGCCTGGACCGGCCCGGGCGGCTGCTGGTGTGCGACGGCCGGATCGAGGATCTCGACCTGCCGGCCGATGCGCCGGCACCCGACGGCGTCACGCTGGTCGACGGCGGCGGCGCCGTGCTCTGTCCCGGCCTGGTCGACATGCGCGCCAGCGTCGGCGAGCCCGGCCACGAATATCGCGAGACCGTCGCCTCCGCCGCCGAGGCCGCCGCCTCGGGCGGCATCACCACGCTCGCCGTGCTGCCCAACACCCGCCCGGCGATCGACGATCCGGCGCTGGTGCGGCTGCTGCGCGCGCGCGGCGAGGAGACCGGCCGCGTCACCATCCTGCCCTACGGCGCCGTCACTCGGGGCTGCCGCGGCCAGGAGCTGGCGGAGCTCGGCCTGCTGCGCGAGGCCGGCGCGGTCGCCTTCACCGACGGCACCCGGGCGATCGCCGACAGCCGGATGATGCGGCTGGCACTGTCCTACGCGCGCGGCTTCGGCACGATGGTGATCCAGCATCCGGAGGATCCGTCGCTGGCGCGCGGCGGCAGCGCCACCGAGGGCGAGCTCGCCACCCGGCTCGGTCTGCCGGGGATCCCCGCCGCGGCGGAGCCGATCCTGGTGGCGCGCGACCTGATCCTGGCCCGGCTCACCGGCGGCGCGCTGCATTTCGGCCACGTCTCGACCGCGGCCGCGCTCGAGCTGATCCGGCGCGCCAAGGCCGACGGCGTCGCGGTCAGCTGCGACACCGCGCCTCCCTATTTCGACCTCAACGAGACCGCGATCGGCGATTTCCGCAGCTTCGCCAAGCTGTCGCCGCCGCTGCGCCCGGAGGCCGACCGCCTCGCCGTCTGCGCCGGCCTCGCCGACGGCACCATCGACGCGATCGGCTCCGACCACATGCCACGCGACGCCGACGACAAGCGGCTGCCCTTCGCCCAGGCCGCGTCCGGCGGCGTCGGACTGGCGACGCTGCTCGGGGTGACGCTGGCACGCGTGCATGACGGCACGCTGAGCCTGCTGGCGGCGATCGACCTGCTGACCGCGCGCCCGGCGCGCGTGCTCGGTCTCGAGGCGGGACGGCTCGCGCGCGGTGCGGCGGCGGATCTCTGCCTGTTCGACCCCGAGCGGATCTGGCAGGTGCAGTCGGGCCAGTTGCCGGGACGCGCCCAGAACACGCCGTTCGACGGCCGCGCGCTGGAGGGCCGGGTGTTCGGCACCTGGAAGGCCGGACGGCGGGTATTCGGATGAGCCCGCAGCTCGTCGCCATCGCCGCCCTCGCCTACCTCATCGGCAGCATCCCGTTCGGCCTGATCCTCACCGCGAGCGCCGGCCTCGGCGATATACGCCGGCTCGGTTCGGGCAATATCGGCGCCACCAACGTGCTGCGCACCGGCCGCAGGGGCCTCGCCGCCGCCACGCTGCTGCTCGACGCATTGAAGGGCGCGGCCGCGGTGGGCATCGGTGCGGCATCTTCGCCGTCGGTGCCGGGGAGCCATCAGGCGGTCCAGCTGGCGGCGCTCGCCGCGGTCTGCGTCACCGTCGGCCACTGCTTTCCGGTATGGCTGCGCTTCGCCGGCGGCAAGGGGGTGGCGACCCTGCTCGGCGTGGCGCTGGCGCTGGACTGGCGCGCCGGCCTGGTGTGCTGCGCGCTGTGGCTGGCGCTGGCGCGGCTGACCCGCATCTCCTCGGCCGGCGGCCTCGGCGCCGCCGCCGCGCTGCCGCTGCTGCTGCTGCTGCTCGATCGTCGGATGCCGGCGCTGCCGCTGTCGGGGCTGCTGGTCGCACTCCTGGTGCTGCTGCGCCACCACGCCAACATCGCCCGGCTGCTGGCCGGCACCGAACCGCGGATCGGAGGCAGGGCATGAACGATCCCGAGCGCGTCGATCGGCTCCGCCTGATCCGCAGCGAGGGCGTCGGACCCGCGACCTACCGCAGGCTGATGCTGCGCTTCGAGACCGCCGCCGAGGCGATCGAGGCGCTGCCCGTGCTGGCGCGCAACGGCGGCCGCCAGGGAGCGGCGAAGATCCCGTCGCGGCAGGCGGTCGAGGACGAGATGGGTGCCGTGCGGGCACTCGGCGGCCACTTCCTGATCCTCGGCGAGGCCGCCTATCCGCCGCTGCTGGCGCAGCTGGCCGACGCCCCGGCGGCACTCGCCGTGCTCGGCAGCATCGCGGTGCTGCACCGGCGCGCGGTCGCCGTGGTCGGCTCGCGCAACGCCTCCTCGAACGGCCTGCGCATCGCCGAGGCGCTGGCCGCCGAGCTCGGCGACAAGGGCCTGGTCACCGTCTCGGGACTGGCGCGCGGCATCGACGGTGCCGCCCATACCGGGGCGCTGCATGTCGGTCCCACCGTCGCCTGCATCGCCGGCGGGCTGGACCAGCCCTACCCTCCCGAGCACGCCGCCCTGCAGGCGCGCATCGCCCGCCACGGCGCGGTGGTGGCGGAGGCGCCGTTCGGCACCGTGCCGCAGAGCCGGCACTTCCCGCAGCGCAACCGCATCATCGCCGGACTCTCGCTCGGCTGCGTGGTGATCGAGGCCGCCCCCCGCTCGGGCAGCCTGATCACCGCCGAGCTGGCGCAGACCTACGGGCGCGAGCTGTTCGCAGTACCCGGCTCGCCGCTCGATCCGCGCTGCAAGGGGGCGAACAACCTGATCCGCCAGGGCGCGCACCTGACCGAGAGTGCCGCCGACGTGCTCGCCGAGCTGCCGCAGCTGCCGGTCTCGCTCGGCCCGGACGGCTTCGCCGAGGGCCGCGAGGCGCTGATCGCCGGCTGGGGTGCCGAGGCCCCGGAATCGTGGACGGAGCTCAACCGGGTGCGCGCCCGGGTGCTGGAACTGCTGGGTCCTTCACCGGTGCCGGTTGACGATCTGGTACGCCGCTGCCAGTTCTCCGTGCACGCCGTGCTCGCGATACTGACAGAGTTGGAGCTCGGCGGCAGGGTCGAGTCCCTGCCCGGGAACCGGGTCAGCCGTCTCGGATAGGCGGATCGCGCCGAGAGGGAAAGCTTGCGGCGCCGGCCGAACGCGTCCATCACGCATACGCCCCGGACGGGGCGTTGCACCACCCGGAGATGCAATGACCGACGTCGTCGTGGTCGAATCGCCGGCGAAGGCGAAGACCATCAACAAGTACCTGGGCGACGGCTACACCGTCCTGGCCTCGTTCGGCCACGTCCGGGACCTGCCGCCCAAGGATGGCAGCGTGCGGCCCGACGAGGGCTTCGCGATGGACTGGCAGTCCGACGAGCGCGGCGACCGCCAGATCGCCGCCATCGCCAAGGCGCTGCGCGGCGCCAAGCGGCTCTACCTCGCCACCGACCCGGACCGCGAGGGCGAGGCGATCTCCTGGCACGTGCGGGCGATGCTGGAGGAGCGCAACCTGCTGCGCGGCGTCGACGTGCAGCGCGTCACCTTCAACGAGATCACCAAGGGCGCGATACGCACCGCGATGGGGCGGCCGCGCGCACTCGACCAGCCGCTGATCGAGGCCTACCTGGCACGCCGGGCGCTCGACTACCTGGTCGGCTTCACGCTGTCGCCGGTGCTGTGGCGCAAGCTGCCGGGCAGCCGCTCGGCCGGACGCGTGCAGTCGGTAGCACTTCGGCTGATCTGCGAGCGCGAAGCCGAGATCGAGAGCTTCAAGCCGCGCGAGTACTGGACCGTGCTCGCCCATCTCGCGACCCCCGCCGGGGCGCCGTTCACCGCCCGCCTGACCCATCTGGAGGGCCGCAAGCTCGAGCAGTTCGACCTCGACAACGAGGTGCTGGCGCTGGCCGCCAAGGCGAGCGTGGAGGCCGGGCAGTTCAGCGTCGCCTCGGTGGAGCGGCGCAAGGTCAAGCGCAACCCGCCGCCGCCCTTCACCACCTCGACGCTGCAGCAGGAGGCCAGCCGCAAGCTGGGGATGGGCGCGCAGGCGACGATGCGCGCGGCGCAGCAGCTCTACGAGGGCATCGAGCTCGGCGGCGAGACCACCGGCCTGATCACCTACATGCGCACCGACGGGGTGCAGATGGCGGCCGAGGCAGTGGACCAGATCCGCACCCACATCCGCGAGAGCTTCGGCGCCGACTACCTGCCCGCCGCCGCCCGGGAATATTCCACCAAGGCCAAGAACGCGCAGGAGGCGCACGAGGCGGTGCGTCCGACCGACGTCTCGCGCCGTCCCGAGGAGATGGGACGCTACCTGTCCGATGAGCAGCGGCGGCTGTACGAGCTGGTCTGGAAGCGCGCGGTGGCGAGCCAGATGCAGTCGGCCGAGCTCGACCAGGTGAGCGTCGAGATCGCCGAGCCGACCGGTGCCACGCGGCTGCGCGCCACCGGCTCGATCATCGCCTTCAACGGCTTCCTCAAGCTGTACTCCGAGGGCCGCGACGACGGGCGCGAGGACGCGAAGGCAGGCTCGGAGGCCGAGGATGACAGCCGCATGCTGCCGCCGATGCGCGAGCGCGACCCGCTGTCGCGCAAGTCGGTCGACGCCGAGCAGCATTTCACCCAGCCGGCGCCGCGCTTCTCCGAGGCGAGCCTGGTCAAGAAGATGGAGGAGATCGGCATCGGCCGGCCCTCCACCTACGCCTCGATCCTCACCGTGCTGCGCGACCGCGACTACGTGCGGCTGGAGAATCGTCGCTTCATCCCCGAGGATCGCGGCCGGCTGGTCACCGCCTTCCTGACCAGCTTCTTCGAGCGCTACGTCGATACCGGGTTCACCGCCGGGCTGGAGGAACGGCTCGACGACATCTCCGACGGCCGCGCCGACTGGCGCGACGTGATGGCCAAGTTCTGGGAGGAGTTCAGCCGCGCGATCGCCGCGACCAAGGACCTCAAGATCTCCGACGTGATCGATGCGCTTGACGCCGATCTCGGCCCGCACTTCTTCCCCGAGCCGGCCGACGGCGCCGACCCGCGTCGCTGCACCGCCTGCGGCACCGGCCGCCTCGGCCTGAAGCTCGGCAAGTACGGGTCCTTCATCGGCTGCTCGAACTATCCGACCTGCCAGTACACGCGACGCCTGGTGGTGGACAGCAAGGAGGGCGACGGCGGCGAGACGCTCAAGGAGGGCAAGCGCACGCTCGGCGTCCATCCCGAGACCAGCGAGGAGATCACCGTACGACGCGGCCCCTGGGGTCTGTACCTGCAGCAGGGCGAGCCCGACCCGGACGACAAGAAGAGCAAGGTGCGGCGCTCGACCCTGCCGAAGGGGGTCGAGGGCGACGGCGTCACCCTGGAGCAGGCGCTCGGGCTGCTGTCGCTGCCGCGCATCGTCGGCATCCATCCGGAGCGCGGCGAGCCGATCGAGGCCGGCATCGGCCGGTTCGGCCCCTACGTGAAGATGGGGGCGATCTTCGCTTCGCTCGACCGTGACGACGACGTACTGGCGGTCGGCATCAACCGCGCGGTCGACGTGCTGGCCAAGAAGCTGGCCTCGGTGCGCAGCCTCGGCGAGCATCCCAAGGACCATGAGCCGGTGATGGTCCGGCGTGGCCGGTTCGGTCCATACTTCCAGCACGGCCAGACGGTGGCCAACCTGCCGCGCGACAAGATGATGGAGGACGTGACGCTGGCCGACGCGGTCGCGTTGCTGGCCGAGCGCGGCAAGGCGCTGAAGCCGCGCGGCAAGAAGGGCCAGAAGACCGCTGGCAAGACGCCGCCGAAGCCGAAGCCAAAACTGGCCGCGGCACCGGCGCCGGTCGCTGCGAAGCCGAATGCTGCCGCTCGGCCGAAGGCGGCCGCCGCCAAGCCGTCGGCGAAGCCGAAGGCCCGGGTCAAGGTCAAGGCGGCCGCCAAGGCGACCGCAGCACCCGCCCGCAAGCTCGCCGGAAGGGCGGTCGCGAGGTCCGGCTGAGATGACGGCGCGGCGGCCCCCCGGCCCAGGGTTGCCTGGCCCGGGGTCGCCTGGCCTTGGGTCGCCTGGCCCGGGGTCGCCTGGCCTGGGGTCGCCCGGCCTGGGGTCGCCCGGCCTGGAGTCGCCCGGCCTGGAGTCGCCCGGCTCGGGGTCGCCCGGCAGCCTCGACCGCGTTCCCGGCGTGCTGCCGACGCCCGAGGCGCTGCGACGCTTCGTCGCCGAGGCGCCGGGACGGGTCGGCAAGCGCGAGGTCGCGCGCGCCTTCGGTCTCGGTCCGGAGCACCGCGCAGCGCTGCGCGACCTGCTGCGCCAGATGGGTGCCGCCGGCGAGATCGCGCCCGCCGGTGCCAAGCGCTTCCTGCCGGTCGGCCGGCTCGCCGACCTCGTGGTGGTGCAGGTCAGCGGCACCGATCCGGACGGCGATGCGATCGCACGGCCGGTCGGATGGGAGGGTGCAGGGCCGCCGCCGATGGTGCTGATGCATCCCGAGGCGCGCGGCCAGCCGGCGCTGGCGCCGGGCGAGCGGGTACTGGCGCGGCTGCGTCCGATAACGGGTCGAGGTGGCGCCGGGCGCTACGAGGGACGCACCGTCAAGCGGCTCTCGCGGAGTCCCGGCCGCATCCTCGGCGTGTTCCGGTCGGCACCCGCGCCGGATCCCGGCCAGCGGCTGCGACGCCCCGAGGCCGGCCGCCTGGTGCCGACCGACCGACGGCAGAAGGCGGAATGGAGCATCCCGCCCGGGGAGACGCTGGACGCCGAGCCGGACGAGATCGTGCTCGCCGAGCCGCTGCCTTCGCTTGGCTACGGCCTGAAGCCGGCACGCGTGGTCGAACGGCTCGGGCGCCTGGGCGATGCGCGGTCGGTCAGCCTGATCTGCCTCCACACCCACGACATCCCGCACGAGTTCCCGGCCGCCGCACTCGCCGAAGCGGAGGCGTCGCGCGCGGTCCCGCTCGGCGGCCGCACGGATCTCCGCCCTCTGCCGCTGGTCACCATCGACGGTGAGGACGCGCGCGACTTCGACGATGCGGTGTTCGCCGAGCCCGCGGTGCCGGGCGAGGATCGCGGCTGGCGACTGGTCGTCGCCATCGCCGACGTCGCGCACTACGTGCGGCCGCGCAGCCCGCTCGACGCCGAGGCCTCGCGGCGCGGCAACTCGGTGTATTTCCCCGACCGCGTGGTGCCGATGCTGCCCGAGGCGCTGTCGAACGGCTGGTGCTCGCTGCGTCCGGGCGAGGATCGCGGCTGCCTGTTCGTCGAGCTGCTGATCGACCGCGACGGCAACCCGCTGTCGCGCCGCTTCGGCCGCGGCCTGATGCGCAGCGCCGCCCGCCTCACCTACACGGCCCTGCAGCAGGCGGAGGACGACGATACGTCGCTGCAGGGCGTGCCCGACGCGCTGCGCCGCTCGCTGTTCGGCGCCTACCGGGCGCTGCTGGCGGCGCGCGAGCGGCGCGGCACGCTGGAGCTCGACCTGCCGGAACGCCGCGTCGAACTCGACGGGTCGGGACGGGTCTTGGCGATCGCGACGCGCCTGCGACTGGACAGCCACCGGCTGGTCGAGGAGTTCATGGTGCTGGCGAACGTCGCGGCGGCGCAGCAGCTGCGCGCGCGGCAGCTGCCCTGCCTGTACCGGGTGCATGCGCCGCCATCGCCGGAGAAGCTGCAGGCGCTGCGCGACTTCCTCGCCAGCCTGGACCTGCCGCTCAAGCCGGCGGGCGAACTGCGCCCCGCCGACCTGGACGCGGTGCTGCGGCAGGTCGCCGGCACCGAGCGTGCGCCGCAGGTGAACGAGACCGTGCTGCGCAGCCAGAGCCAAGCGGAATACTCGCCCGACAACATCGGTCATTTCGGCCTCGCCTTGCCGGAATACGCCCACTTCACCTCGCCGATCCGGCGCTACGCCGACCTGCTGGTGCATCGCGCGCTGATCGCGGGACTGGGCCTCGGCGAGGGCGGACTGCACGGCGACGACGCGTCCGCCTTCGAAGCGACCGGCACACACGTCACCGCGACGGAACGACGTGCGGCGCTGGCGGAGCGCGAGGCGACGGCGCGCTATATCGTTGCATATATGTCGGACAAGGTCGGAAGCAGCTTCGAGGCGCGCATTTCCGGCGTGACCCGCTTCGGGCTTTTCGTCACAGTGGCCGACAGCGGCGCCAGCGGTCTGGTTCCCGTCTCCACCCTGCCGGACGATGTGTGGATGCATGACGAGGCGGCACAAGCTTTGACCGGTCGGCGCTCGCGGCTGTGCTACCGCCTGACCCAGACGGTGCAGGTGCGCCTGACCGAGGCGGCGCCGGTCACCGGCGGCCTGCTGTTCGCGATCGAGGTAGCGCCGACATCCTCGCAGGGCCTGGTCGCGTCGCGACGCGGAGGCTCCGCACGCCGTCCATGACCGGCACGCGCGGCACGATCCGGCGCCGGCAGGTTCATGCGGTGCTGCTGGTGATGGTGCTGGTCTGCGCGCCTCACTCCGGCCTGACCCAGGTGCCGCCCGGCCCGCGCGAGCCCGGCGGGTTCGACGCCGTCGGTGCGCGCGGCGTGATCCGCACCGCTCTCGACTTCCTCGGCCCGCGCACCCTGGAGGCGGTGAGCAGCCGGCAGTTCTCGCTGTGGGGGCTGAACGGCCTGACCGCGATCGATCCCGCGCTGACCGTCGAGGTCGAGGGGGCGCTGATCCGGCTGGTGACCCCGCAGGGCGTGCTGCACGCGCAGCGGACGCCGGCGGAGGCCGACCTCGATGGCTGGACGCGGACCGTGGTGGCGATGGCCGACGCTGCCTGGCGCGGCTCGGCGCAGATCCGCAGCACCGGCCAGCAGGCGCTGATCCAGAGCTTCTTCGACGAGCTGTTCAACCATCTCGATCCGTACTCGCGCTACATCGCGCCGGTCCCCGCCAGCAGCGACCGCGACGCGCGCGACGGCGCGCAGGCCGGCGCCGGCATCACCGTCACCCGCATCGGCCGCTCGGCCCTGATCAGCGCGGTCAACGCCAACGGACCGGCCTGGTCCGCGGGCGTCGCCGCCGGGCAGCGCCTGCTCGCCGTCGACGGCCATGCCACCCGCAACCAGGACCAGGCCACCATCGAGGGCTGGCTGCGCGGCGATCCCGGCAGCGTCGTGGTCCTGCTGATCGCGCCCTCCGGCCGGGGGGCGGCGCAGAGCGTCACCCTTACCCGGGCGCCGGTGCCGCCGGAGACGGTGTTCGCGTTCTCCAGCGGCGACATCGTCGTGCTGCGCGTCACCGGCTTCTCCAGCGGCACCGCGCAGGAGATGAGCCAGTTCCTCGACCAGGCGATGCAGCCGCGTGAGGCCGACCCGGACCCCGGACGCGGCGTCCCGAGCCGGGTGCACGGGCTGATCTTCGACCTGCGCGGCAACCGCGGCGGCCTGCTGCAGCAGGCGGTCACATCGGTGGCGCTGGTGCTCGATCACGGCGTCGCGGTGGTCACGCGCGGCCGCGACCCGCAGGCCAACCATATCTGGAGCGTCCGCGGCGGCGACCTCACCGGCGGGGTGCCGATCGTCGTGCTGGTCGATGGCCGCACCGCCAGTGCCGCCGAGATCATGGCGGCGGCCCTGGCCGACCATCGGCGCGCGGTGGTGGTCGGCAGCGCCACCCTAGGCAAGGGACTGGTGCAGACGATCGCGCAGCTGCCCGACGGCGGCGAGCTGTTCGTCACCTGGAGCCGGGTGATCGCGCCGCTCGGCTGGCCGCTGCAGGGTCTCGGCGTGATGCCGCAGCTCTGCACCAGCCTCGGCCAGGCGGCGCTGGAGCGTGCGCTCGACGACCTCGCCGAGGGCATCCAGGACAATGCCCGTGCCGTCGGCGACTCGCGTCGCGCCCGCTCGCCGCTGCCGGCGGCGCGCATCCTGGAGATACGCGAGGCGTGTCCGGCGGCGATCGGCGGCGACGCCGACCTGGACGCGGCCCGGCTGCTGATCGAGGACCCGACCCGCTATCGCGCCGCCCTGGTGCCGGGCGACGTATCGCCGCCGGCAGACCAGCCGGCCGCATCGGCGCACCTGGAGTGACACGATGAGCGAGCCGCGCCTGAAGACGGCGATCTGGGCCAGCATGGCGGTGCGGCGGGCGGACCAGCTCAGCCGATCCGGCATGGTGCTGCGGCGCGGCGACGCGGATGCCGGCGGCGTGCTGGCGGTGCTGCGGGACCGGAGCGGCGCGATCGTCGTGCTGAGCCAGGTCCGCAGCCTCGACGGCGCCCCCGCCTGGATGCGCGCTACCGGGACCGCGCCGGTCGACCAGGCGACCGCCGACGCCTACGTCGAGCGCCAGGTGGCGCGCGATCCGGACCTCTGGGTGCTGGAGTTCGACGCACCGGACCTGACGCCGCCGTTCGAGGCGATCCTGCTCTGAGCGGCGCCACGATGACGCCGGACCAGGGGGAGCGGCAGCACGCGATCCGCCGCTTCGAGGCCGGCGACTATCCGGACGCGGCGCGGCGGCTGGTGTCGCTGCTGGCGCGCGTCCCGCCCGATCCGATGCTGCTGCGCCTGTGCGGCATGGCGCTCGTCCGCAGCGGTGCCGCCGCGCAGGGGCTGCCCTATCTCGCCCGCGCCCGACGACTGGCGCCGCGCGACGTGTTGGCCGCACTGTGGCACGGCATCGCGCTGCACGCGGCGGCGCGCTTCGACGAGGCCGCGGCGGCGCTGCAGGCGGCCGCGGCACTCGCTCCGGACGATCCGGCGCCGCGCGTCCATCTCGCGCGCGCCCTGCTCAAGCTGGATCGTCCGGCCGACGCGCTCGCCGCGGCGCGGGTGGCGCTCGCGCGGGCGCCGGAGACGCTGGAGGCGCAGCACGCGCTGCGGCTGGCCGAGCTCGCGATGCTGACCGCGGGACCCGCGGCGCCGGATGCGGCATCGAACCCGCGGCCGCTCGCCGCCGCGTGGCTCGAACTCGGGCTGGTCTGCGCGCGGCTCGGCCACGTCGCCGACGCGCGCGCGGCGATGCGGCAGTCCCTCGCCACCGAGCCGGGTTTCGCAGCGGCGGCGGCGCACCTCGCCGTGGTGGAGCATCTGAGCGGCGAGCCGGCGACCGCGACCCTGCGCCTGCGCGAGGTGCTGGCGCGGGATCCGGAGTGCGGCATCGCGCGCCTGCACCTCGCCGGCCGCCTGACCCTCGACGGCGAGGCGGAAACAGCTCTGGCGCTGCTCGCCGGGCCGCCGCCGGCGGGGGTCGCCGAGGCGCACTGGGCTGCGCGCAGGACCGACGCGCTGCTGCGCCTGGGCCGGACCGCGGAGGCGCGGGCCGAGCTGGCGCAGCTGCACGGACCGGCCGGGGATGCCGAGATCCTGCTGTGCGGGCAGCGTTTCCGGCTGGCGTGGCGACAGGGTGACCAGCGGGCGGCGGCGTCGCTGGCCGACCTGCTGGCGCGCCATGCCGGCGATCGCGGCGCCGAGCTGGAGCCTCGCATCCATGCGCACTTCACGGTGGCCGATTGGCGGCATGCCCGCGGCGAGCGCGCCGCCGCGTTCGCGCACTGGCAGCGCGGACACGCGCTGCTGCGCGCGGCACAGCCGTTCTCGCGCGCGGCACACCAGGCCATGGTGTCGGCGATCATCGACGCCTACGACCGGCGCCGCCTCGAGGAAGGGCCGCGCGCCGACGACCGGGACCAGACGCCGGTGTTCATCGTCGGCCTGCCGCGCACCGGCACCACCCTGACCGAGCAGATCCTGGCCGCACACCCGGCGGTGCACGGCGCCGGCGAGCGCCTCGCGGTGCGCGAGACCCTGCGTCGCCTGGCCGGCACGGCGGATGCGGAGCAGGCGGTGCACCGCGCGGCCGGGCTGGACCTGGCGGCGCTGAACGCGGCTGCGTCGGACTACCTGTCGGTGCTGCACGCGCTCTCGCCGGGAGCCGGGCGTATCCTCGACAAGATGCCGGACAACTTCTTCCATCTCGGCTTCATCGCGACGTTGCTGCCGGGTGCGCGGATCCTCTGCTGCACGCGCGACCTGCGCGACGTCGGCGCCTCGATCTTCCAGCACGGGTTCGTCGGCTACCATCCGTATGCGCACGATCTCGCCGATCTCGGCTGGGCGCTGGCGCAGCACCAGCGGCTGCTGCGGCACTGGCGCACGCTGCCGGGCCTGCAGATGCTGGAGGTCGATCACGCGCACTGGGTGGAGGATTTCGACGCGACGCTGCGGCGCGTGCTCGACTTCCTCGGGCTGCCGTACGACGACGCCTGCACCCGCTTCGACCGGCAGCGACGCACGGTCCGGACCGCCAGCCGTGAGCAGGTCAGGCAGCCGATCAATGCGCGCGGCGTCGGCCGCTGGCAGGGATATGCCGGGGAACTGGCACCGATGCTGCGCGAGTTGGCGGGCAGCTGAGACAGCAAGCCGAGGGCTCTGCCCTTGACCCGTCGGGGCCGTGGGCCCCAGACCCCGATCTCTAAGAACCAGGTTTTCGAAGACTTGCCTTTGATGGGGTCGAGGAGCAACGACCCTTGTTCTTGCTTCCTCTGATCCAGCAGCGTCACCTGCCGCCCGCGACGGTGCCGTTGCTGCTGATCGACGGGTCGTGCCCGTCAGTGCCGATATTGTCGTTATCGGTCCCCGACAGCATGCTGCCGGTGGGCGCGTCCGCATGATGGTGCGCGGACGGATCAAAGGGCCCGGTCTGGCATCCCGCGACCGCGAGCGGCAGGATCAGCAGGACGCAGCGCGCCGTCATCATTGAACGCTTCATGAAATACCCTCTGGTGATGCCGACCGCTCCGGTCGGCCGGTGGGGGCGGCGACGCCGGCCGCGGCGGCACCGGGCTGCCGCGGCAGGATCAGGTTGAGCAGGATCGCGGAGCCGGCGCCGACCGCGACCGCGGAGCCCAGCATCTCGCGCGCCAGCAGCGGGCAGCCGGCGAGCAGCTCGCGCGGCAGCAGGGTCGCGAACAGCCCGAGCAGGATCGGCAGGCCGGCCACCATCATGCCGCGCTCGTCGAGGCCGGCTCCGGCGAGGATGCGCAGCCCGTTCATCAGGATCACCACGCAGAGCACGCCGAACATGCCGCCGATCACCGGCGGCGGCACACAGGCGATCGTGGCCGCCAGCTTGCCGCACATCCCAAAAGCGATCAGCACCAGGGCGGCAGCGGCGAACACCCGCCGGCTGGCGACGCCGGTCAGCGCCACCACCCCGGCGTTGGAGGCATAGCCGGTCACCGGCACGCTGCCGAGCAGTGCAGAAACCAGGCAGCCGATCCCCTCGCCGATGGCGCCGCGATCGACATCGCGCGGCTCCAGCCGCCTGCCGGTCACCGCCGCGAGCGCCAGCCAGGTCCCGGTGGTCTCCGCCAGCACCACGGCATAGACCAGCAGCATGGTCAGCACCGCGCTGAGGGAGAGATGCGGCACGAGGTCGAGCCCGAGCAGCAGCGGCCGCTGCAGCCAGGGAGCACCGGCCACCGCGGAGACGTCGAGACGGCCCATGCCCCAGGCGAGCAGGCTGCCGCCGGCGAGGGAGAGCAGCACCGAGGCCGCACGGAGAGTGCCGCCGCGGTGGCCGAGGGCGATGCCGAGCGTGCTGGCCAGCACCGAGATCGCTGCCGAGACCGCGGCCAACAGGATGCTGCCGCCGACCCCGGCGCCGGGCCGCAGCACGTCGCCCTGGATCGCCACCGGCATCAGCGTGATGCCGATGACGCTGATGATGGCGCCGCCGACCAGCGGCGGCACCAGGCGCTCGACCACCCGGTGGAACAGACGCAGCGGCCAGCCGAGCATCGCCAGCAGGATGGCACCCGGGATCAGGGCGGTGAACGCGGTGCCGAGCCCGGCCATGCCGCCGCCGGACGCGGCGGCGATCGCGGTCACGGCGCCGATCGGCACGTAGGAGGGCCCCTGCATCACCGGGCGTCGCAGGCAGAGCTGCGACTGCACCAGGCTCGCGACCCCGGCGGCGAGGAAGCACGCGGCCACCAGCGCGGAAACCGAGGCAGCCGGCAGGCCGAGTGCGGCGCCGATCACGAAGGGAACCACGTAGACATCCATCGACAGCACGTGCTGCAGCCCGAGCAGGCCGTCGCGCCAGATCGGCGGCGGCCATGGGCGCGGTTCGGGTCGGTCCAGTTGCAGCATCGGGAAGGGCTCAGGCGACCATCGTGCCGATGTCGGCGCGATCGCCACCGTGCGCCACGGCGATCAGCGACCGGCCGCCTCGAACATGCGTTCGAGACGGCCGTCCGACCTCGATCAGAACCGGATCTGCGCCTTGGCGTAGAAGAACCGGCCGAAGATGTCGGCGCCGTAGACGTTGGCGATCGTGTTGGTGCCGTCGCCGCTGTAGGCGAAGGGCGGGGTCTTGTCGAAGATGTTGTCGATGCCGGCGATCAGCTGCACCTTCTTCCAGCTGTAGGTCGCGATGATGTCGTGGAAGAACACCTCGTTGGACTGGTAGTAGCGCTCCACGTCTGCTGTGTAGTCGGCGGACCCGTCATTGAAGGTCAGCTTGTCGATGAAGCGGGTGGTCCAGCTGAAGCTGAATCCGCCCCTGGCGTAGGTGGCGGTCACGTTGTCCCGGATCACCGGATAGCCTGCCGCATAGGTGCTGTTGGCCACCGAGGCACGTCCCTTGAGGTTCAGGAACGGACCGCCGTTCACCAGCTGCTCGGTGTAGCCGATGGTGTCGACCATCTCGTTGCTCACCGACAGGTTGTTGCCGCCGCCGAGCCGGATCAGGTAGTTCAGATCGAAATCGATGCCGTCGGTGCGGGTCACGCCCAGGTTCTCGTACAGCGCCTGCACGGCCGAGACCTGGCCGGAGCCGTTGCGGTTGCCGGCGTCGGCGCAGAACGGGCTGGAGAGGTTGGCGCTGGTGTAGCACTGGTCGAGCACGTACTGGGTCGAGGTCTCAGCGATCGAGTTGTTGATGCTGGTGTGGAAGTAGTCGATCGTCGCCGACAGGTGCCGGATCCAGCGCGGCGTCAGCACGGTGCCGATCGTGTAGGTGCGCGACGTCTCCGGCTGCAGCGCCGGGTTGCCGCCGACCAGCGTGTTGATCTGCGAGCTGGACTGCTGGAAGGTCGCGCTGTTGACGCCCTTCCGGGCGCAGTTCGCGGCGACGATTCCGGCCAGCGCGCCGTAGGAGCTGGCCTGCGCGCAGGGATCGTTGGCGGTGTTGAAGGAGCCGGTGTCGCCGCCGAAGGCTTCCTGGATGGCGGGCTCGCGGGTCGCGGTGCCGAGGTTGGCGCGGAAGCGGATGTCTCGGGTCGGCGTCCAGTTCAGGCCGGTCTTCCAGGTATAGACCGAGCCGAACGTGTTGTAGTCGGACCAGCGGCCGGAGATGTCCGCGGAGAGATCCTTGGCCGCGACGAGGTCCTTCAGGATCGGGATCGACAGCTCGCCGTACACCTCGGTCACGTTGAAGCCGCCGCCGGTCGGATCCTCGAAGTTGGCGGTCGAGGCGCCGGACTGGATGGTCGGATCGGGATGGTAGTCGCCCTGCTCGGCGCGATGCTCCATGCCGAACGCCAGCCCGAGCGGGCCGTAGGGAAGCTGCAGCACCTTGTTGTTGGTGATCGTCGCACCGAGGTCGCGGAGCTGGGTGGTGGCGTGCGAGCTCGAGCTGAACTCGGCGTAGTTGATCGCCGCCCTGCTGAAGGAGCCGACGCCGAACGGATTGGCGAGCACGCAACCAGTCGCCGGGTTGCACACCGCGGGATTGTAGATGCCGGTATCGAGGTTGGCAGGATCGGTGCCCTGGAAGCCCATCTCCTGCTCGAGCCTGGTGAAGTTGACCTGGCCGGTATCCTCCAGCGAGAAGGCGGCGTGGCCGTAGGTGTAGTAGGCGTCGTAGTCCCAGTTGCCGGTGATGTTGCCCTTGACGCCGCCGGTGGCCTGCCAGGTGTCGCTCTGGGTGTTGTAGTCGCGCGTGCCCCAGTCCGAGACGCGGCGCAGGCCGAAGATCTCGCTGTTGACGCCTAGCGCCTCCGCGTACGGGTTGCCCTGCGGGATGTCGAACTGCATCGGGGTGTTGACGGCGCCGGTGATCGGCTGGCCGGCCAGCTGCGTCTGCGTGTTCTTGTGGGTGTAGTAGGTCGATGCGTAGAGCGTGATGTGGTCGTTGACGTCGTAGTGCGCACTACCGGCGAGGTTGCCCTGCGTCTCGCGGCTCGAGAGATACTGGTCCATGCCGAAGTTGTAGCGCTCGGCCGCAGTGAACGGCACGAACTTGCCGTTCACGACCGTCGCGTCGTTGAGGGTGCCGTCGGCGCTGGTGTACCGCCCGCTGGGACTGAAGCCGGAGGCGTAGGTGAACGGCTCGCCCGGACCGTTATCGCCGTTGACGACGGGGTTGGCCCAGTCGCGATCCTTCTGCTCGACCGGGCCGCGATCGAGATAGCGGCCGGAGATCGCGACGTTGCCGCGGCCCTGGTCGAAGTCGAAGCCGGTGGTGCCGGAGATGTCGCCCTGCAGATCGTCGCCCGACGCGGTGATGTTGCCGCCCAGGTTGATCTGGGTGCCGGTGAAGTTCTTCTTCATGACGATGTTGATCACGCCGGCGACCGCGTCGGCGCCGTAGATGCTCGATGCGCCGTCTTTCAGGATCTCGATACGGTCGATCAGGTTCACCGGTATGGTGTCGAGATCGACGCAGTCATCGCCGTCGCCGTAGCCGGTGCGGATGAAGCGCCGGCCGTCCACCAGGACCAGGGTGCGGGTGATGCCGAGGTTGCGCAGGTCGATGCAGGACGAGCCGTTGCCGCCGTTGTCGGTCGTGCTGAACGTGCCCTCGGTGCCGATCGACGGGATCTTGCGCAGCACGTCCTCGACGGTCTGGGCGCTGGATTGCTGGATCTGCTGCGAGGTGACCACGGTGACCGGGGCTTCGCTGGTCAGGTTGCTGGTCTTCAGCCGCGATCCGGTAACGACGACGTCCTGTTCGGTTCCGGCACTCGGAACTCCCGCAGTGGCGTTGCCGACGTTAGGCGATGGCGATCCGATGGAGTTGGCGCCGCTGATCTGGGCCGCGGCTGGCATTGCCGCCAGCAACGCCGCGACGGCGACCGAACCCGCGAGGCTGCGTCGCAAAGTCTGAAACGAGGCGCCTGTCATAGTATCAATCGTCTCCTGGTCCGAACGCGACCGGAATGCATCTCCGGTGGCGGCGGCGCGAGATTCCCGGCCGGCTTTCTTGGGGCCAACCTAACCAGCGGTTCCCACGGCGATACGGCAAACTGCGGCGTCGAAAACGTTCCCTTACAAGCTGTTGCAAGTTTGCAACTCAGCCAATTGTCAAACGCATACGACACAAAGTTGCGTTGGCATGGTTATTGAGGACACATTCCGTAACCTGAGGACCTCGTTGCGGTGGTTTCCGAGATTATTTAACGTCATTATAATTTGCTGGCACGCGGACGATCCGATGCCGGGCGGACTGTCGGCCGCAGCTCATGATCGTCGGTGGCGGCTGTAGCGCCGCCGCGGCACACGATCGATGCGTCGGCGACGGGCCTTCTAACCGATGGAAAAACCCGGTAGAGGCGGAGCGGGAGACTGTCCTCGAACGTTGAGCGGCAGGTCGGGTTGGGGGACGAGATGGGGCGGATGTCGAGATTGCTGGCCGCCACTGCGCTGGCGTCGCCTGCCCTGCTGGCGGGCTGCCTGGTGACCAGCCTGCCCGCCTTCGCCCAGCCGGTCAGCGGCATCTATGTCGGCCTCGGCGGCGGCGCCAACTTCCTGCAGGACGAGACGATCCAGCTCTCCCCGGAGCTGCCATTCGGCAAGGACCGTTTCGGTGTCGGCTATACCGGCCTCGCGAGCGCCGGCTACGGCTTCGGCAACGGCGTGCGGATCGAGCTCGAGGGCAATTACCGCCACAACGATCTGCAGCATTTCCTCGGCACCAGCTTCCCCACCGAGGCCGGCGGCCGCCAGGAGAACTATGGCGCCATGGTGAACGCGCTGTTCGACATGGATATCGGCAAGAGCTGGCTCTACCCATATCTCGGCGTGGGTGCCGGCTATGCCTGGACCCATCTCGACACCCACTATGCCGGCACCAACTATCCCTACGTCGAGAACACCGGCGGCACCTTCGGCAACCTCGCCTACCAGGCGATGTTCGGCCTCTCGGTGCCGGTGCCGTGGGTGGTCGGGCTGTCGATGACCGCGGAATACCGGTTCTTCTCCGTGCTCGAACCGGAACATTTCTCCGGCAGCGGGCTGGGCACCGCGGGCGCGTTCGGTCCGCGTCCATACGAGTTCTCCCGCAGCAACCAGGACATCACCAGCGACTACAACCACTCGGTCCTGCTCGGCCTGCGCTACGAGTTCAACCCGGCACCACCGCCGCCGCCTCCCGCCCCTGTCGTCGAGGAAGCGCCGGCGCCCGCACCTTCCCGCACCTATCTCGTGTTCTTCGACTGGGACCGCTCCGACCTGTCCGACCGTGCGCGCCTGATCATCGCCGAGGCCGCGCAGGCGTCGACGCGGGTGCAGACCACGCGCCTCGAGGTCAACGGCTACACCGACAGCTCGGCGGCGCATGCCGGCGCGCGCGGCGAGGCCTATAACCAGGCGCTGTCGATCCGCCGCGCCCAGTCGGTGCAGAGCGAACTGGTGCGTGACGGCGTCCCGACCAGCGCCATCGACATACACGGCTACGGCGAGGGCCATCCGCTGGTACCGACTGGCCCGAACACCCGCGAGCCGCAGAACCGCCGCGTGGAGATCGTGATGCGCTAGAGCGCGGGGTCTGGGGCTCGAGGCCCCAGCGGGTCCAGGGCGGCGCCCTGGCCTTCCTACCCCAACCCCGCGAACAGCGAAGTCGACAGATACCGTTCGGCGAACGAAGGCACGATCACCACGATCTGCTTGCCCGCATGCGCGGGCTCGCGCGCCAGCCCGAGTGCGGCGTGCAGCGCCGCACCCGAGGAGATGCCGACCGGCACGCCCTCCATGCGTGCGCAGCGACGTGCCGCCGCGATCGCCTCGCGTTCGGAGACCGTGAGCACGCCGTCCAGCGCGTCGAGCTGCAGCACGCCGGGGCAGAAGCCCGGGCCGATGCCCTGGATGCCGTGCGGTCCCGGCTCGTCGCCGTTCAGCACCGCGCTCTCGGCCGGCTCGACGCCGTAGACCAGCATCCCCGGGCGACGCGGCTTCAGCGTGCGCGCGATGCCGGTCGCGGTGCCGCCGGTGCCGATGCCGGCGACAACGATGTCGACGCGCCCGCCGGTATCGGTCCAGATCTCCTCGGCGGTGGTCTCGGCGTGGACGTCCGGGTTGGCCGGGTTGTCGAACTGGCGCGGCATCCAGGCATCGGGCGTCGCCGCCAGGATCTCGTCGGCGCGTGCGATCGCACCGGCCATGCCGAGCCGCGCTGGGGTGAGCTCGAGCTGCACGTCCATCAGCCGCAGCATCTTGCGCCGCTCGATCGAGGCGCCCTCCGGCATGGTCACGATCAGCCGGTAGCCGCGCGAGGCGGCGACGAAGGCGAGTGCGATGCCGGTGTTGCCCGAGGTCGGCTCGACCAGCACGGTGCGCGACGGCGCGATGCGTCCCTCCCGCTCGGCGCGCAGCACCATGGCGGCGCCGATGCGGTCCTTCACCGAACCGAGCGGATTGAAGAACTCCAGCTTGAGCGCCACGTCGGCGAGCAGCCCGTCCTCGCGGGTGAGCCGCGGCAGCGCGACCAGCGGCGTGCCGCCGATCGTCTCGATGATGCTGCCATAGATGCGTCCGCGCGGTGCCGCGAACGTCGCCGGCCGGGGATCGGCAGCGGCGCGCGGCGCGGCGCCGGCGGCGTGGTCGTCGGGCGCGTGGGCCCGACCATGGCTCTTCTTCATGCGCACCCCCAATAATACCGAACTGCAGCGTGGATCATGTCGGTCGGCTCTGATATAGTGGGCGTATGCTTCGACCGGAAGCCGCTCAGCAGACCGCGAGGACGGGAATGATGCTGCTTCGGCGCGACCGCGCCATGATCGCGGTGCTGATCATGCTCGACGTCGCGTTCCATGCCGGCCGCGCCGGCACGGTGAGTGCCGCCGACATCGCCGAGCGTGCCGGCCTCGCGCGGCGCGGCATCGAGCCGCTGCTGCAGACGCTGTCGCGGTCGGCGCTGCTGGAGAGCGTGCGCGGGCCGCGCGGCGGCTACCGGCTCGGCCGCCCGCGACGCGACATCAAGCTGTCCGACATCGTCGAGACCGCGATCTCCGAGGACGCGGCCTCCGAGGAGGGTCCGGTCGGGGAGCTGTTCGCGCGCGTCGTCGAGCCGGCCTGGCGCGATCTCGACGACACGCTGCGTGCCCGGCTGCGCGGCATCAGCCTCGACGACCTGATCCGCAGGGCGGAGACCGCGGGCCTGCGCCGCCCCCTGGCAGAACCGATCAGCTTCTCCATATAGAGCGGCGACCCGCCCGGGACGGGCGCGCGCGCGTGGTCCGACGCAAAGCACTCTCGATCGGTGTGGTCCAATTGACCCGCGATCCGGCTTCGCGTTTTATCTGCCGCTTCTTCGGAGACGAATTCGATGACGATCCAGCTGGGCCAGATCGCGCCCGATTTCGAGCAGGACACCACGCAGGGCCGGATCCGCTTCCATGACTGGCTCGGCAGCTCCTGGGGTGTGCTGTTCAGCCATCCGAAGGACTATACCCCGGTCTGCACCACCGAGCTCGGCGTGGTGGCTCGGCTGGCACCGGAGTGGCACAAGCGTAACGTCAAGGTGATCGGGCTGTCGGTCGATCCGCTCGACCGTCACCGCGGCTGGGAGGCCGACATCGCCGAGACCCAGGGATCGACGGTCGACTTCCCGATGATCGCCGATCCGGACCGCAAGGTCGCCAGCCTCTACGGCATGGTGCATCCCGAGGCCGACCCGAGCGTCACCGTGCGCACGGTGTTCATCATCGATCCCAACAAGAAGGTGCGCCTCAGCCTGAGCTATCCGCCTTCCGCGGGGCGCAACTTCGACGAGGTGCTGCGCGTGATCGACAGCCTGCAGCTGACGGACGCGCAGAAGGTGACCACGCCGGCGAACTGGAAGCCCGGCGACGACGTCATCATCGCGCCGTCGGTGAACGACGAGACCGCGAAGGGCATGTTCCCCCAGGGCTGGAAGACGCTGAAGCCCTATCTCCGCATGGTCAAGCTGCCGGTGCAGTAGGAATTTCGACGGTGTCCGAGCAGAAGAAGCTATCCGGGGTCGAGACCCTCAAGGTCGGCAGCTATGGCCTGCGCGGCCGCCTGGCCGAGGAGCTCGACGAGGGCGGCATCCAGGTCAGTGACGATGCCTACAACCTGCTGAAGTTCCACGGCAGCTACGAGCAGTTCGACCGCGACACCGCGACCGCGCGCAAGCAGCAGAAGCTGGAGAAGGAATACCAGTTCATGGTGCGGGTGCGTATCCCGGGCGGTGTCCTGGATGCGGCGCAGTATCTCGCCCTCGACGGCATCGCCGACCGCTACGCCAACGGCACCCTGCGCATCACCACCCGCCAGGGGATACAGTTCCACGGCATCCTCAAGGGTGAGCTGAAGCCGTCGATCGCCGCGATCAATCACGGGCTGATGACCACGATGTCCGCCTGCGGCGACGTGGTGCGCAACCTGATGTCGACGCCGGCACCGCGTCGCGACCTGCGCCACGCGCGCGTCGGCGAGGATGTGCGCATGCTGTCGCAGGCGCTGCTGCCGCGCAGCCGCGCCTACTACCAGATCTTCCTCGACGAGGAGCCGGTCGCCGGTGCGGACGAGGAGGAGACGCTGTACGGCGCCACCTACCTGCCGCGCAAGTTCAAGATCGGCATCGCCCTGCCGGACGACAACAGCGTCGACGTGCTCTCCAACGATCTCGGCGTGATCGCCCATTTCGACGGCGACCGGCTGGAGGGCTACACCATCGCCGTCGGCGGCGGCCTCGGCATGACGCACAACAACCCGCGCACCTTTCCGCGGCTGGCGACACCGGTCTGCTTCGTCGTGCCGGAGGAGCTGCTGGCGATCTGCGAGGCGGTGATCCGGCTGCAGCGCGACCACGGCGACCGCACCGACCGCCGGCGGGCGCGACTGAAGTACGTGGTGCAGGATCGCGGCATCGAGTGGATCCGCGAGACGCTGGCCGGGTATTTCGGCCGTCCGCTGACCGCGCCGCGTCCGCTGCCGGCACTCGACGTGCCCGACCTGTTGGGCTGGCACGAGCAGGGCGACGGGCTGCTCTGGCTCGGGGTGCCGGTGCTCTCGGGGCGCATCCAGGACAGCGGCGACACGCGGCTGCGCAGCGCGCTGCGCACGATCGTGACCCGGTTCGGCAGCGCTCCGGTCTTCACGCCGCAGCAGAACGTGCTGCTCTCCGACATCGACCCCGCCGACCGCGAGGCGATCGACGCGATCCTGCGCGAGCACGGCGTCGCCCCGACGGATAGCCTGACGCCGCTCGCACGTTTCGCGCTGGCCTGCCCGGCACTGCCCACCTGCGGGCTGGCGCTAACCGAGGCCGAGCGCGTGCAGGCGCCGATGGTCGGCATGTTCGAGGAGCTGCTGGCCCGCTACGGCCTGTCGCAGGAGCGGATCAGCCTGCGCGTCACCGGCTGCCCGAACGGCTGCACGCGCTCCTACGCCGGCGACATCGGCCTGGTGGGCCGGATACCGGGCTTCTATGCGATCTATGTCGGCGGCGACTTCAACGGCACCCGGCTGTCGTTCCGCCTGCTCGACCGCGTGGCGTATGCGGATCTCGGCGCCAAGTTCGCGCCGATGCTGGAGGCGTTCGCGCTGCATCGTCAGGGCACCGAGGGGTTCGGCGACTTCTGCGATCGGCTCGGCCGCGACGCGCTGCTCGACCTGACCGGCGACGCCGACAGCAAGGCGGCCTGACCTCCTCCCCGGACGGGCGGTTCGACACGCTGGTCAGCGACGGGCATTGCCGCTACTGATCGGGGCAGGCGGCCCGATCCGGACGATGACCGATATTTGGAAGCTGTTCTCCGGCCTGAACCTCTACGAGCGCTTCGAGCACCTCGTGGTGCTGGTGCTGACGCTGATCATCGTCATCGTGGTGGCCTCGGCGAGCTGGCATCTCGCGGTGTCGGTGCTCGTGCTCCTGCTCGCGGACCAGCTCGATCCCGCTGACCAGCAGGTGTTCCAGAGCCTGTTCGGCATGGTCTTCACGGTGATCATCGCGCTCGAGTTCAAGCACTCGCTGCTGGTCGGGCTGGCGCGCCAGGAGAGCGTGGTGCGGGTTCGCTCCATCGTCCTGATCGCGCTGCTGGCGGTGACGCGCAAGTTCATCATCCTGGACCTGAAGGTGACCGCGCCGGCCGAGATGTTCGCGCTCGCCTCCGCCATCCTGGCCCTCGGCGTGGTGTACTGGCTGGTCCGCGACCAGGATCGTCGGGCGCTGCTCGACGGCACGACCGACACGTCGGCACACCCGCTTCGGCTGCCGCGACTGGGCGCCGGTGGCGAGGGCGAAACCTAGCAGGCTGCCGGAGAAGGCGGCCTCGCATCGGCCGCTGTCGGTGCGGGCAGCGGCTCGAACGCGCAACGATGTTGATCGTGCAACGTGTCCCAACGCGGCCCATCTCGACTTTGCCGCCGCGCGGCGGCACACGGTGCGCCATGCAGGCTCCCCTTCCCCGCTCCGGGCTCTCGGCGTCCGGGCTCTCGGCGGCGGATTTCGATTTCCCGCTTCCCGAGGCGCGTATCGCGCAGCAGCCGGTGCGACCGCGCGATGCCGCGCGGCTGCTCGAGGTGGCGCCCGGCGTCTTGGCCGACTACGTCGTGCGCGACCTGCCGCTGCTGCTGCGCGCCGGCGACGTGCTGGTCGCCAACGACACCGCGGTGATCCCGGCACAGCTCGAGGCGCGACGCGGCGCCGCGCGGATCGGGGTCACCCTGGATCGCAGGCTCGCGGACCGGACCTGGCACGCGCTGCTGCGCAACGCGCGCCGCGTCCACGCCGGCGACACGCTGCGCTTCGAGGGCACCGAGGAGATCGCCGAGGTCGTCGCGCGCGATCACGAGGGCGGCGCGATCCTGCGCTTCGCCTCGGAGGGAGCCGGGTTCGAGCGCTTCCTGCACGCTGCCGGCGCGCTGGCGCTGCCGCCCTACATCGTCCGGCCGCACGGTCCGACGCCGCAGGACGCGAGCGACTACCGGACGGTGTTCGCGCGCCACCCCGGCGCCGTCGCGGCACCCACCGCGGGGCTGCACTTCACCCCCGAGCTGCTCGCCGCACTGGACCGTCACGGCGTGCTGCGCACGACGGTGACGCTGCATGTCGGCGCCGGCACCTTCCTGCCGATGCGCAACGACGACGTGGACGCGCACACCCTGCACCCGGAGCGCGGCATCGTCTCGGCGCAGGCGGCCGACGCGATCGGCCGCGCGCGTGCGGCGGGAGGCCGCGTCGTCGCCGTCGGCACCACCAGCCTGCGCCTGCTGGAGAGTGCCTGCGACGCCGACGGGGTGGTGCGGCCGCACGACGCAGAGACGCGGCTGTTCATCCGCCCCGGCCACCGGTTCCGCACCGCCGACCTGCTGCTGACCAACTTCCACCTGCCGCGCTCGACCCTGTTCATGCTGGTCTGCGCCTTCGCCGGCACCGAGGCGATGAAGGCCGCCTACCGGCACGCGATCGCGCAGGACTATCGCTTCTACTCCTACGGCGATGCGTGCCTGCTGCACCGCGCGCCGCCCGCGCCGTGACGGATTTCGCCTGGGACAGGCTGGCGCAGGACCACGACGCACGCGCGGGCCTGCTGCGCACCGCGCACGGCAGCGTGCCGACGCCCAGCTTCATGCCGGTCGGCACCGCCGGCACGGTCAAGGCGATGACCGCGGACGCGGTGCGCAGCACCGGCGCCGGCATCGTGCTCGGCAACACCTACCATCTGATGCTGCGGCCGGGTGCGGAGCGCGTGCAGGCACTCGGCGGCCTGCATCGCTTCATGGACTGGCCCGGGCCGATCCTGACCGATTCCGGCGGCTTCCAGGTGATGTCGCTCGGCGCGCTGCGCAGGCTGGACGAGGACGGGGTGACGTTCCGCTCGCATCTCGACGGCAGCGCGCACCGGCTGACCCCGGAGCGGTCGGTGCAGATCCAGCACGCGCTCGACGCCACCATCACCATGTGCTTCGACGAGTGCACCCAGCTGCCGGCGAGCCTCGAGACGGTGGCCGCCGCGATGCACCTGTCGATGCGCTGGGCCGAGCGCTCGCGCCGCGCCTTCGTGCCGCGGCCAGGCTACGCACAGTTCGGCATCGTGCAGGGCGGCACCGACCCGGAGCTGCGCGCGCAGAGCGTGCGCGCGTTGACCGCGATCGGCTTCGACGGCTACGCCGTCGGCGGCCTCGCGGTCGGAGAGGGCCAGGCGCTGATGTTCGAGACCCTGGAAGCCACGGTGCCGCTGCTGCCGTCGGACCGGCCGCGCTACCTGATGGGCGTCGGCACACCAAACGACCTGCTCGGCGGGGTGCAGCGGGGGATCGACATGTTCGACTGCGTGATGCCGACCCGCGCCGGACGCACCGCGCGCGCCTACACCGCGACCGGCACCGTAAACCTGCGCAACGCCCGCCACGCCGGCGATCCGGCACCGCTCGAGCCGGGCTGCCCCTGCCCGGCCTGCACCCGGCACGGCCGCGCCTACCTGCACCACCTGTTCCGCGCCGGCGAGATGCTCGGGCCGATGCTGCTGACCTGGCACAACCTGACCTACTACCAGTCGCTGATGCGCGGCATCCGCACGGCGATCCTGGAGCACCGCCTCGCGGCGCACGCCGAGGCGCTGCGCGACCGCTGGTCGCGAGCGGACCACGCGCCGTGAGCCCGGCCTCGCTCGGCGACCGCATCCGCGACCGCGCCCTGGCGCTCGGCTTCGATGCGGTCGGCTTCACCGAGGCGCGGCTCGGACCGGAGGCGCGGCTGCGGCTCGCCGACTTCCTGGCGAGTGGCGCCCACGGCGAGATGGGCTGGCTCGCCGAGCGGCATGAGCAGCGCGTCGACCCGCAGCGGCTCTGGCCGGAGGCGCGCAGCGTGATCGCGCTCGGCCTGTCCTACGCTCCGGACGAGGATCCGCGCGCGGTGCAGGCGCTGCGCGATCGCGGCGGCATCTCGGTCTACGCCCGAAACCGCGACTACCACGAGGTGGTCAAGGGAAAGCTCAAGCACCTTGCCCAGTTCGTGGTCAAGGCAGGTGCCGCGCCGGAAGCGCCGCAGCTCCCCACGCTGCCGGCGCCGCAGGTCAAGGTGTTCGTCGACACCGCCCCGGTGATGGAGAAGCCGCTCGCCGAGCGCGCCGGGCTCGGCTGGCAGGGCAAGCACACCAACCTGGTGTCGCGCGCGCACGGCTCCTGGCTGTTCCTGGGCGAGATCTACACCACGCTGGAGCTGCCGCGTTCGCCGTTATCCGGCGGCGGCTGCGGCAGCTGCACCGCCTGCCTGCGCGCCTGCCCGACGGACGCCTTTCCCGCGCCGTACCGGCTCGATGCGCGGCGCTGCATCTCGTACCTGACGATCGAGCACCCCGGACCGATCCCGCACGAATTCCGCCGCGCGATCGGCAACCGGATCTATGGCTGCGACGACTGCCTGGCCGCCTGCCCCTGGAACCGCTTCGCCGGCACCGCCCGCGAAGCCAAGCTGCGCGCCCGCGAGGATCTGCGCGCGCCGAGCCTCGCCGTCCTCGCCCGGCTGGACGATGCCGGCTTCCGCGCGCTGTTCAGCGGCTCGCCGATCAAGCGCATCGGCCGCGAGCGGTTCGTGCGCAACGTGCTGATCGCGATCGGCAATTCGGGCGACGCGTCGCTGGGCGAGGCCGCCCGCCGCCTGACCGCCGATCCGGACCCGATGGTGGCGGAAGCTGCGGCCTGGGCGCTGTCGCGGCTCGCCGGGTGAGCGGTCGGCACTGGCTGCTCAAGCGCAGCCTCTCGCTCTCCGGCCACCGCACCTCGGTCGCACTCGAGGCGGAGTTCTGGCATGCCCTGGAGCAGCTCGCGCAGGCCGAGGGCTGCACCCTCTCCGCGCTGGTGGCGCGCATCGATCGCGCGCGCGACCAGCAGCGGCCGCTGGCCTCGGCGCTGCGCCTGCGGGCGCTGCTGCGCGTGCCGTGAGAAGCGTCGCCAAACAGAGACGCCGCGGCAGCCATGAGCGCATGAAAAAATGCGACATCTCTCAGGCGCGTTAACCTTTCGGAAAGGTCATTGCGGCATCGTCTCGATACGGCCAACACGGCCGCGATCGCACCCGAGCAAGGAAAACCCCGATGCCTCCCCACCCCGTCGAGCACGATGCCGCCGCCCTCCCGGTCAGCCCGCTGACCCTGTCGCACCAGCTGCTGATCCTCGCCGAGCAGGCCGACCGCGCCGGCCTGCCGACCAGCGCGCGCTCGCTGCTGAAGCTCGCGCACCGCGTCTGCGTCGACCGTCCGCGGTATCTCGCGGCCTGAGCACGAGCGTAAGCCTGGGCCTGACCGGGCGGGGACGCCTCGGCGGCGGCGCGGCTTGCTTGGCCGGCAGCCGCCGCGCGTGATATTGCCGCAGGGATGGCAATTTGGGGCAAGCTCTTCGGCAGCGTGACCGGCTTCGCGATGGGCGGTCCGATGGGTGCGGTGCTGGGTGCGGCGCTGGGTCACGCGGCGGATCGCGGGTCTCTGCTCGACCCGCCGGCGGGCGGCTGGCTGAGCGCGGTCGGCGACATGCGCGGACGCCTGCAGCCCGACCCAGGGGGTGCCGCGGCGCGGGTGGCGGCGCGGATGGCGACCGTGATGGGCCGCAAGGACCAGCTGTTCGCCATCGTCGCGGTCGTGCTGTCGGCCAAGCTCGCCAAGTGCGACGGGCCGGTGAACCGGCGCGAGATCGACACCTTCAAGCGCTGCTTCCGGATCCCGCCGGAATCGACTCGCGAGATCGGCCGGCTGTTCGACCAGGCGCGCACCCGCACCGACGATTTCGAGCCGTTCGTCTCCGAGCTGGCACAGGCGTTCGCGGATCAGCGCACGGTGCTCGAGGATGTGCTGGTGGCGCTGTTCGCCATCGCCCGCGCCGACGGGGCGCTGAACCAGCAGGAGACCGACTTCCTGCGACGCGTGCATCGGACGATGGGGCTGTCGCGTGCATCGTGGGAGCGCGCCGAGAGCGGTGCGGCGCGACCCGGTTCGGAGGAGCCCGACGCCTACGCGGTGCTCGGGCTGAAGCCGGGCGCCAGCGACGACGAGATCCGCCAGACCTGGCGCCGGCTGATGCGCGAGAACCATCCGGACTCGATGACCGCGCGCGGGGTGCCGCCGGCAGTCATCGTCAAGTCGGGCGACCGGGTGGCGCGGATCAACGCCGCCTGGGACCGGATCAAGCGCGAGCGCGGCCTGTAGGATGAGGCCGGCTGCGTCGCGCCCGCGCGGGTCCCGATGATCCTGCTGGCCAGCCCCAACCAGCGCGACCGTCCCGAGGGCGCGGTCATCGACACGCTGATCCTGCACTATACCGGCATGCGCAGCGGCACCGAGGCGATCGCCCGCCTGCGTGACCCGGATGCGGGCGTGTCCTCGCACTACGTCGTCGAGGAGGACGGCCGGGTGTTCCGCCTGGTCGAGGAGCACCGGCGCGCGGCGCATGCCGGCGTCTCGTTCTGGCAGGGCCGGGACAACCTAAACGACAGTTCGATCGGCATCGAGATCGTCAACCCGGGACACGAGTGGGGCTACCGGGCTTTTCCCGATCCGCAGCTCGAGGCGGTGCGCCGGCTCTGCCTCGACATAATCGGCCGCCATCCGATCCCGTCCGCGCGCGTGCTCGGGCACAGCGACGTCGCCCCCGACCGCAAGCAGGATCCGGGCGAGCTGTTCCCCTGGGCGGCGCTGGCGCGCGACGGCATCGGCATCTGGCCGCACGGGGTGGCGGATCCTGGTCCGCGCACCGGTCAGGACGATGCGGTGCGCGATGCGCCCGGGCTGCTGCCGGTCCGGCTGCAGCTGCGTGCGGTCGGCTACGACGCGGAGGGTGAGGGCGGGATGGACGACAGGCTGGCCACGATACTGCGCGCCTTCCAGCGGCACTGGCGTCCGGAGGCGGTGAATGGCTGCGCCGACGGCGGCACGCGGGCCAGGCTGCACGCCCTGGTCGCGCAGCTCGCCGCATGATCCAGGGCGAGATCATGCGCACCCGCGAGGGCGCCCGCCTGCTCGAGGCGCGCGAGGGCGTGGCCTGGCGTCGCTGGGGTCCGTATCCGAGCGACCGGCAATGGGGCACGGTGCGCGAGGACTACAGCGCCGACGGCGAGGCCTGGACCAGCCTGCCGCACGACCAGGCGCGCTCGCGCGCCTATCGCTGGGGAGAGGACGCGCTCGCCGGCTTCGGCGAGGAGAAGCTGCGCTGGTGCCTGGGGCTGGCACTTTGGAACCGGCAGGACCCGATCCTGAAGGAGCGGCTGTTCGGCCTGAACAATTCGGAAGGCAACCACGGCGAGGATGTCAAGGAACTCTACTATCATCTGGATGCGACGCCGACGCACTCCTACCTGAAGATGCTCTACAAATACCCGCAGCGAGCCTATCCGTACGAGCGGCTGGTCGAAGAGAACCGCAGTCGTGGTCAGGATCGACCCGAATTCGAGCTGATCGATACCGGGCTGTTCGACGACGGCCGCTATTTCGACGTGTTCGTCGAGTACGCGAAGGCGGCACCCGACGACATCCTGATGCGCGTCCGCATCGTCAACCGCGGGCCCGACGCAGCCCAGGTGAGCGTACTGCCGCAGCTCTGGGCACGCAACGACTGGGCCTGGGCGGACGGCGTCGCCAAGCCGTCGCTGCAGGCGGTCTCCGAGCGCGAGCTGCACGCGCAGCACCCGGACCTGGGCGCGATGCGCTGCTTCGCCGAGAGCGCCGACCGGTTGCTGTTCTGCGACAACGAGACCAACGTGCGCAGGCTCTACGGCGAGGTCGCGCCCGGCTTCTTCAAGGACGGGATCAACGACTTCGTCGTGGCCGGCGATGCCGGCGCGATCAATCCCGAGCGCTGCGGCACCAAGTGCGCCGCCCTGCACGAGATCAGCCTCGCTCCCGGTGCGGAGCGGGTACTGCGGCTGCGGCTGCGTCCGGAGGCCGAGACGGCAGCACCGTTCGCGGATTTCGACGACGTCTTCAGGATACGTCTCGAAGAGGCCGATGCGTTCTACGCCGCACTGCAGGCGCGCGATGCGGACGCCGACCGCCGGTCGGTGCAGCGGCAGGCGCTGGCCGGCATGATCTGGTCGAAGCAGTTCTACTACTACAACGTGCATCTCTGGCTGCAGGGCGACGCCCGGCCGCCGAAGCCGCCGCCGGGACGCGGCGCCCTGCGCAACGGCGACTGGAGCCACGTGCGGGCGTCGGACATCATGTCGATGCCGGACAAGTGGGAATATCCCTGGTTCGCGTCGTGGGACCTCGCCCTGCAATGCCCGGTGCTGGCGCTGGTCGACCCGGACTTCGCCAAGCAGCAGCTCCTGCTGCTGACCCGCGAGTGGTTCATCCATCCCAACGCCGCGCTGCCCGCCTACGAGTGGTCGTTCAGCGACGCCAACCCGCCGGTGCATGCCTGGTCGGCCTGGCGCGTGTTCGAGATGGACCGCGAGTGCAACGGTGTCGCGGACCATCTCTTCCTCCGGCGCGTGTTCAACAAGCTGCTGATGAACTTCACCTGGTGGGTGAACCGCAAGGACGCCTCGGGGCGCAACGTGTTCCAGGGCGGCTTCCTCGGCCTGGACAACATCGCGATCTTCGACCGCTCCGCGCCGCTGCCGACCGGCGGCGAGCTGTCGCAGTCGGACGGCACCGCGTGGATGGCGATGTACGCGCTGGCGATGCTTCATATCGCGGTCGAACTGGCGCTGCAGGACAGCGCCTACGAGGACGTCGCGGCGAAGTTCTTCGAGCATTTCCTGCTGATCGCGGCGGCCGAGGGCATCAGCCTGTGGGACGAGCAGGACCAGTTCTTCTACGACCAGCTGGGCTTTCCCGACGGCAGGCGGATCCCGCTGCGCGCCCGCTCGATGGTCGGGCTGATCCCGCTGTTCGCGGTGACCATCCTGTCCGGCGAGCAGCTCGACCGGCTGCCGCAGCTCAAGGCACAGATGGGCTGGTTCGTGGAGAACCGGCCCGACCTCGCCGGCCTGGTCTCGCACTGGGACGTGCCGGGCACCGGCGACACCATGCTGGTGTCGCTGCTGCGCGTGCACCGCCTGACCAAGATCCTGCAGTATATGCTCGACGAGACCGAGTTCCTGTCGCCGCACGGCATCCGCGCCGTCTCCAAGGTGCACGAGCGCGAGCCCTACCGGCTGGAGTGCGACGGGCAGAGCTACGAACTCGGCTACTGGCCAGGCGAGTCACGGTCGAGGCTGTTCGGCGGCAACTCCAACTGGCGTGGTCCGGTCTGGATGCCGGTCAACTACCTGCTGATCGAGTCGCTGCGTCGCCTGCACCGCTATTACGGTGACGGGTTGAAGGTGGAATGCCCCACCAGCTCGGGAAACATGGCGAACCTGCACGAGGTCGCCAGCGAGCTGTCGCGGCGCCTGGTCGGCCTGTTCACCCGCGGCGCCGACGGACGTCGCGCGGTGCACGGCACGCCGACGATCCTGCAGGACGATCCGCACTTCCGCGAGCTGTCGCTGTTCTACGAGTATTTCGACGGCGACACCGGCCGCGGCGTCGGCGCCTCGCACCAGACCGGCTGGTCCGGTCTGGTCGCCCTGCTGATCCAGCAGCTGGGCGAGGAGGCCGCCGCGCGGTGACGCCGTGCCGGCGCGGGGGTGCGCCCAGCCGAGCTGGCGGGTCAGGCCGGTTCGCGAGCCTCGACCGGCTGCGGCCGCACGCCCAGGATGTGGCCGATCGCGTAGGTCAGGTCGGGCCGGTTGAGGGTGTAGAAATGGAACTCGTCGACCCCGTTGGCCTGCAGCAGCCGCACCTGCTCGGCGGCGACCACCGCGCCGACCATGCGCCGGATCTCGGGATCCTCCTCGGTGCCGGCGAACATCGCCTCCAGCCATGTCGGGATGGTGGTGCCGCAGCTCTGCGCGAAGCGCTTGGCGGAAGCGAAGTTGGAGACCGGCATGATGCCCGGCACCACCGGCGCGGTGATCCCGACCGCCAGGCAGCGATCGATGAAGCGCAGGTAGGTCTCGGCCTCGAAGAACACCTGGGTGATGGCGCGGGTGGCGCCGGCATCCAGCTTGCGCTTGAGGTTGTCGAGGTCGGCCTGCGGACTGTGCGCTTCGGGATGCACTTCCGGGTAGGCCGCCACCGAGAGCTCGAAATCGGCCACCCGCCGCAGCCCGGCGACCAGCTCGGCGGCGTTGCCGTAGCCGTCGGCGGTGGTCTCGAACGGGCCGCCGCCGGGCGGGTCGCCGCGCAGTGCGACGATGTGTCGGACCCCCTCGTCCCAGTAGCGGCGGGCCACGTCGTCGACCGCGCCGCGCGACGCGCCGACGCAGGTCAGGTGCGCCGCCGGCGTCAGCGTGGTCTCGCGCACCAGCCGGGCGACGGTGTCGTGGGTGCGCGCCTGGGTCGAGCCGGCGGCGCCGTAGGTGACCGAGACGAAGCTGGGGCAGAGCGGCTCCAGCCGGCGGATGCAGGACCAGAGCTGCGCTTCCAGCGCCTCGGTGCGTGGCGGGAAGAACTCGAACGACAGCACCGGCGGCCGGCTGCCGAGCAGGGCCGGCAGGCCCTGGATGCGCGGCCCGGTGAGCCACCGCTCGAGCGGCGCCAGGTCTGAGCGGTCGTGGTCGGGCATGCGCGGGCGTCCGGTTGCGATTGGTGCCGATACGGCACGCGGCCGGAAGGCCGCGTTGCTCGGCCACAATCTAGCGGGGTCGGGGCGCCGGCACAAACCTCTTGACGCGCGAGCGCCCCGGTCGCGGCGCCGGCCGGCCTGCCGCCGGGCGATCGCGGCGTAGCCGATTGCGCGAAGGTGGGCCGATTGCGCAAGGCGGGCCGATTGCGCGAGGCGGGCCGCATGTTAGACAGGTGCGTGCATGGCAGCTCCGTCATGCGTGGACGTGAGCGAGGCCAGCCGGGATGACGATGCACGCCGACCACCAGGATCGTGCCGCGGTGGCGGCGGGACAGGATGCGGCAGGACGGGATGCGGCAGGACGGGATGCAGCCGGATCGGATGCAGGTTGGCGCCGGTCCCTCGTCGTCGCGGCCGCGGCGTCGTTGCTGGCGCTCGGCGGCTGTGCCACGCGTCCGACCGATCCGCAGGAGCTCGCCGACTACCAGAGCAATCACGACCCGCTGGAGCCGACCAACCGCTTCTTCTACAAGGTCAACAACACGGTCGACCACTACACGCTGCGGCCGGTGGCGCAGGCCTATGTCGCGGTCGTGCCGCAGCCGGTACGGACCGGCGTGCACAACACGCTGGCCAACATCAGCAGCCCAGCACTGTTCGGCAACGACATCCTGGAGGGCAAGCCGCGACGCGCCGGCGACACCTTCATGCGCTTCCTGATCAACTCCACCGTGGGCGTCGTGGGCATCTTCGACGTCGCCAAGGGTCTGGGCTACCCGGCGCACGAGGCCGATGGCGGCATCACCCTCGCCCTCTGGGGTGCGCCGGAAGGCCCCTACCTGTTCCTGCCGGTGCTCGGGCCGTCCTCGCCGCGTGCGGCGACCGGCTTCGGGATGGACATCGCGCTCTCGCCGCTGACCTACGTTCCGCGCGGCTACGGCTTGCTGACCCTGAACTGGGGCCTGTACGCTGTCGGCGCCGTCGATGCGAGGGCCGCCGTCCTCGACGAACTCGACCAGGTCAACCGCGATGCGCTAGACCCGTATGCCACCCTGCGCAGCCTCTACCGGCAGCATCGCGCAGCACAGGTCGAGACGGTGCGGGAGGACAGGCGCATGACGACACCGGACTGGTATACGCAATGATCGGGGCCGAGACGATGCTCACTCTCATGACACGCCGCAAGCTGGCCGGCCTGCTGGCGGCCGGCGTCGCGGTGCTGGCGTCCGGCACCTCGCCGGCGCTGGCGGCGGACTCCACCAGCTCCGGGTTCGTGCGCCAGCTCAGCGAGAAGCTGATCGCGGTGATCAACGGCTCGGGCTCGCTCGCCGAGAAGCGGCAGCAGATCCTGCCGCTGATCGACGAGAACGTCGACGTGGACGGCATCGGACGGTTCTGCCTCGGGCGCTACTGGCGCATGGCCACACCGGAACAACAGCAGAAATTCCTCCAGCTGTTCCACCGGGTGCTGCTCAACGCCATCACCGGCAAGCTCGGCGAGTATCAGGGCGTGCGCTTCGACATCGGCGCCAGCGCGCCGCGCGGGCCGGGCCAGACCATGGTCAGCACGACGATCTACCGCCCCGGGCAGCCGCAGACCAACGTGCAGTGGGTGATTGCCCAGGTCGCCGGCGCCCCGCGCGTGATCGACGTGATCGGCGAGGGCGTGAGCCTGAGCATCACCCAGCGCGGCGACTATTCCAGCTACCTGCAGCGTAACGGCAACAATATCGGCGTGCTGCTCAGTGCCATGCAGCGCCAGGCCGAGCACGCGACCTGAGCTGATGGCGCCGCTGCCCCGCGGCTAGTCGCGGCGGCTCTCGTAGATCAGCATCGCGGTTCCGTTGCGCTGGAAGCCGCCGCACACGCTCATGCCGATGCCGCCGAGGATCGTGCGGGAGGCGAAGTTGCTCTCCCGCGCCACCGCGACCACCCGCGTCTCGCCGTGGTCGTGGCCGAAGCGCAGCGCCGCCGCCGCCGCCTCGCGCGCGATGCCGCGACCGCGCGCCTGCGACCAGATCGCGAAGCGCAGCCCGAGCCCGAGCCCGTCCGGCCGCTCGTGCAGCCCGGTCATCCCCTGGAAGCGCTCCGCCTCCCAGATGGTGAAGATGCCGACCCGGCGGCGCGCCCAGAACGCGATGTCGTCGGCCATCTCCTCGGTCGCCTGCGCGCGCGAGCGCACGCCGCCGAGCATCAGCCCGAACGCCCCGGCATCGCCCTTCAGCGCCACCATGTCGTTGAGGTCGGGCCAGCCGACCGGCTTCAGCAGCAGCCGGGCGGTGCGCACCACCCGACCGAACGGCGGCGGCGTGCTCATCCCCGGACCGCCCGGACGGTGCGCCGGCCGTGATCCTCAGCGGGCGAGCGGCCGGTACTTGATGCGGTGCGGCTCGGTCGCCAGGGCGCCGAGGCGTCGTCGCTTGTCCTCTTCGTAGGCCTGGAAATTGCCCTCGAACCACTCGACGTGGCTGTCGCCCTCGAAGGCGAGGATGTGCGTCGCCAGCCGGTCGAGGAACCAGCGATCGTGCGAGATGATCACGGCGCAGCCGGCGAACTCGCCGAGCGCCTCCTCGAGCGCGCGCAGCGTGTCGACGTCGAGGTCGTTGGTCGGCTCGTCGAGCAGGATCACGTTGCTCTCGCGCCTGAGCATCTTGGCCAGGTGCACCCGGTTGCGCTCGCCGCCCGACAGGATGCCGACCTTCTTCTGCTGGTCCGACCCCTTGAAGTTGAAGGCGCCGACATAGGCGCGCGACGGCACCGCGCGCTTGCCGAGATAGATCACGTCGGTGCCGCCGGAGATCTCCTCCCAGACGTTCTTGCCGGCGTCCAGCGTGTCGCGCGACTGGTCGACATAGCCGAGCTTGACCGTCTCGCCGATCTTCAGCGAGCCGCCGTCCGGCTGCTCCTGGCCGAGGATCATCTTGAACAGGGTGGACTTGCCGGCGCCGTTCGGTCCGATCACCCCGACGATGCCGCCCGGCGGCAGCTTGAAGTCGAGGTCGTCGATCAGCAGCCGGTTGCCGAACGCCTTGCGCAGCTGCTCGGCCTCGATCACCGTGCCGCCGAGGCGGGGGCCGGGGGTGATGACGATGTCCGCGGTGCCGCCGGCGCGGTCGGCGTTGGCGGCGAGCATCTTCTCGTAGTTGGCGATGCGTGCCTTGTTCTTGGCCTGGCGCGCGCGTGGGCTCGAGCCGATCCACTCCTGCTCGGCGGCCAGCGCCCGGCTGCGCGCGCTCTCCTCCTTCTCCTCCTGCTGCAGCCGCTTGCGCTTCTGCGCCAGCCACGACGAGTAGTTGCCCTCGAACGGGTAGCCGCGGCCGCGCTCGATCTCGAGGATCCAGTTGGTCACGTTGTCGAGGAAGTAGCGGTCGTGGGTGATCACCATCACCGTGCCGGCATAGTCGCGCAGCGTGCGCTCCAGCCAGGCGACGCTCTCGGCGTCGAGATGGTTGGTCGGCTCGTCGAGCAGCAGGATGTCGGGCTTCTCCAGCAGCAGCCGGCACAGCGCGACGCGCCGGCGCTCGCCGCCGGAGAGCTTCTCCACGTCGGCCTCCGCCGGCGGGCAGCCGAGGGCGTCGAGCGCGATCTCGATCTTGCGGTCGAGCTCCCAGCCGTCGCCGGCCTCGATCTGCTCCTGCAGGGTCGCCTGCTCGGCGAGCAGCGTGTCCATCTGCGCGTCGTCCATCGGCTCGCCGAACTGCATCGAGATCGCGTTGAAGCGCTCCACCGCCCGCATCAGCGGCCCGAACGCGAGTGCGACGTTCTCGCCGACGGTGAGGCTCGCCTCGAGCTTCGGCTCCTGCTCGAGGTAGCCGATGCGCACCCCCTCGGCGGCCCAGGCCTCCCCGCCATACTCGGTCTCGATGCCGGCCATGATCTTCAGCAGCGTCGACTTGCCGGCACCGTTGACGCCCAGCACGCCGATCTTGACCCCGGGCAGGAAGGAGAGCGTGATGCCTTTGAACACCTCGCGTCCGCCGGGATAGGCCTTGGTCAGGTCCTTCATAACATAGACGTACTGGTAGGCTGCCATGACTGGCTCCTGACGAAGAGGGGGCCGGATCCGGGATCCGGAAAGCGAGCATGCGCCCGGCAGGACTCGAACCCGCAACCAAGCCGTTATGAGCGGCCCGCTCTAACCATTGAGCTACGGGCGCACAAGCCGCCCCTCAGATCGCGCATCGCCCCCAACTTGGCAAGATCCGCGCCCCAGGCCGGCGCGGACTTGGCAACGTTCCGGGCTGCCGATAGCTTCCGCCGTCGAACCAGGAGAGCGCGCATGGACGTCTCGAAGATCAGCCCAGGCCGCGACGTGCCGTGGGACATCAACGTGGTCATCGAGATCCCGCAGGGCTCCGCGGTCAAGTACGAGGTGGACAAGGAGAGCGGCGCCGTCGTGGTCGACCGCTTCCTGTTCACGCCGATGGCCTATCCGGCGGCGTACGGCTTCATCCCCGGCACGCTGGCCGATGACGGCGACCCGGCCGACGCGCTGGTGCTGGTGCCGGCCGCGGTGGTGCCGGGCGCGGTGATACGCGCGCGCCCGATCGGCATGCTCAGGATGGAGGACGAGAGCGGTCAGGACGAGAAGATCATCTGCGTGCCGCACGACAAGATCCACCCGCTCTACACCGCAGTGCACGGCATCGACGACCTGCCGCCGATCGTCCGGCAGTCGATCGAGCACTTCTTCACCCGCTACAAGGATCTCGAGCCCGGCAAGTGGGTGAAGGTGACCGGCTGGGCCGATCGCGAGGCGGCGGGCGAGGTGATCCGCGCGGCGCTGGCGGCGGGGCAGAAGTGAGCCAAGGGCGCCGCCCTTGACCCGCTGGGGCCGGAGGCCGCAGACCCCGATCCCCGGCACGGTTTTCCTAGGCTCGGCCTCTCATGGGATCGAGGGACAGCCCTTGTCCTGGCCGACCATGCGTTGGATCAGCGCTTCGTATTTGGCCAGGTAGTCCTCCATCGCCAGGGTGCGCACCGCCTCGCGGCGCACCGCCCGGCGCAGCCTCGACGACAGGGTCCGGTTCTCCAGCATCTCCAGCACGCTGTCGGCGAGGCCGCCGGGATCGTGGAACGGCGTCAGCAGCCCGGTGCGGCCGTCGCGGATGAATTCCTCCACCGGCGCGGTGCGGCTGCCGACGATGGCGCAGCCGCTCGCCATCGCCTCGCGCAGCGACCAGGAGGCGACGAACGGGTAGGTCAGGTAGACGTGCGTGTCGGAGCGCTTCAGCAGCCCGGCATAGCTGGCATAGTCGAGCTTGCCGACGAAATGCACCCGCGAGAGGTCCAGGCTTGCCCCCACCTCGCGCAGCATGTGCTCGCGCCAGGTGCCCTCGGCGAGACGGGCGCCGTAGCTGACGCCGTCGCCGCCGACCAGGATGACGCGCGCATCGGGTCGCGCACGCAGGATGCGCGGCAGCGCGCGCATGAAGACGTGGAAGCCCCGGTACGGCTCCAGGTCGCGCGAGACGTAGGTCACCAGCTTCTCGCCCGGTGCGATGCGCACCGTGCCGAGCAGGAAATCCTGCTCCGCGGCGTGCGGATCGGGCGCGCAGACGTCGAGGTTGACACCTTCGGACAGCACCGAGATCTGCCCGTGCGCCCAGGTGGGGTAGGTCGAGCGCTGGAACAGGGTCGGGGTCTGGCCCAGGCCGCCGCCGGTCAGCGCCAGCAGGTTGACCGCGTTCTTGGCGCGCACGCGCGGGAACATCGACGGGTCGTTGGGGAATTCCGGGTCGAAGCCGACGTCGAAGCTGTCGGTATGGTAGAAGAACTCCAGGTAGCCGAGCAGCGGCGTGTCGGGGAACACGTCACGCAGGTTGAGCAACTCGCCCCAGCCGTGATGGCCGATGATGATGTCCGGCGTGAAGCCCAGCTGTTTGAGCGTGCGCGCGGTCGACGCCACCAGCTCCGCGCGCAGCGTCGCGACCTCGAACTCCTGCGCCACCTGGTAGGTCTCCGGGCAGGCGCCGCGGGTCATCCGGTAGGAGACCCGCCGCACGCCGGGGATCACGTTCTGGTTCGGCTCGCTGATGAAGACGATCTCGTGCGCGTTCTGCCGCGTGAGGTGGCGCACCAGGTGCAGGAACTGGCCCGGGAAGTTCTGGTGGACGAAGAGATAGCGCACGGTGCGGACCCCGACGGCGCGGCGGGCCGCGCCTCAGCGTCGCGCCGGTCGCCCCGGCTTGCGCTGCGCGACCGGCTTGACGGCGGTCTTCGCGGGCGTGCGCGCGGCAGCCTCGCGCTTGGCCGCGACCGGCGCCGGTGCGGATGCCGTCATCGGCGCCGGCACGGCTGAGGCGGGCTCGTCCTGCTCCGGCAGATCGTCCTCGTCTGCGGCCGGGACGGCGTCCTGCGGCAGGATCTCGATGCGGAACGCTTCCAGCGGCGCCAGGCTCTCCGCCTCCGCGGTCTCGGTATCCGCGAGCGGGCCGATCCGGCTGCCGTCGGTGAAGCTGGCGCTGACCCGTAGCGTGTGCGTCGTCGCGGCCTGCCCCTTCAGGCGCACCCGCAGCCCCAGGATCGGCAGCGCCATGCCGCGGCTGCCGCAGTACTGGCCGCCCTCGGACCAGGGCGACAGCCATCCCTTGCCGAGCACCGCCTGGTACTCGATGTCCTCCAGTGCCACGAACCGGTTCGGCGCGATCGCGAACCCCTCGATCCAGCTCTGGCTGCCGGGCTCGCCCATCCAGTCGCCGAGCCTGCCGAGCTTGTCGCCGCGACGCTGCACGTGCGCTGCCACCTCCGCGCCCTCGACCGGCGCCTCGACGGGCTCGGGCTCGGGCGGCGTCGGCAGCCCGGGGGCGGGAGCGGGCGCGGCGGTCGCCGGCGCGGCCGGCAGCGCGGCCACGGTGTCGGGCACGTCGCCGAGCCGCATTACCTGCAGCTTCGGCGCCTCGTGCTGGCCGGTGCCGTTCTGGTAGATCGTCACCAGCAGCTGCGACGGGCCCTCGTTGACGCGGACCAGGGCAGCACTGCCCTCGGCGCCGATCCAGCCCTCCTCGTCGAAGCTGCTGATGCTGATGCGGTGCCTGGGCTGCATCGGCGGCTGGGTGATGCGCACGCCGGGCAGCCCGGTCTGCGGGTCCGCGCCGGCGCTGCCAGGGGCGTGAAAGACGCAGAACAGTCCCTTCTCGAGCGTCATCAGGTGACCGGAGACCTTCAGCTCCGTCACGAGCTTCTGGGCAGGTGCCGGACCGGCTTGGGACATCGGTTGGTTTCCGTGCGTTCGTAGGATCATCGGTCGCCAGATCGGAACGCGGGCACGGCCGATCGCCTAACGTCATGACAGCATCCGGGATGGAACGCCATCCCCGGAGGGCGCCGCCGCGTGCGGCCGGCCCACCGCCGGCTCGCGCCCGGCAGCCTCCCGAAAGCCGCCCAGGCGCTGCAGCGCGTCGTTCACGGCGGCGACGGGAAGTCCCAGCGGCAGCACCGCGCCGCGTCCGGTGCGGCGGATCCGTTCCGCCTGTGCGCCGATGTCGAACGCTGCGACGGCGAGCCCGGCGCGCCAGGCGACACCGAGCGTGAAGCACCAGGTCTCCGGCCAGATCGAGGGCAGGAACGCGAGGTCGCAGCACTGCGCACGCACCAGCGCCACCGCCTCGCCCTCGCGATAGGCGCCGGTCACGTCGAGGCAGCCGGCCTCGAGCAGCGCCTCGTCGTCCGGCGTGTGCCCGACCACGACGAAATCGAGCGCCAGCGCGCGCGCCCGCGCATCCAGCAGGCAGGCGAGCAGGACCTCGTAGCCCTTCTCCATGCCGATGCCGCCGATGACGCAGATCCGCGTGCGCTCCGGGCTTCGCGCCAGCAGCGCCGGCGGCGCCGGATCGGGATCGGCGAAGCGGGCCAGCGGCAGCGCCGGCGCGTCGTCCTCCCAGGGTACGACCACCGGACGGACCGCCGGGAAGTGGCGCGCGATCCGACGCGCGGCGTCGTCCGACGGGGCGAACACCCGCCGCGCCTCGGCGAGCTCCGCGGCGGAGCGCCGCAGCAGCGACGCCGGCGAGATCGCCTCGCCGAGGTTGCTGCCCTGCACCGCGATGCAGGACTCGCAGCCGGCGAGGTCCGGCTCGCCGCAATAGCGCCCCGACGGCCCGACCAGGGCGATCCGCGCGCAGAACCACGCATAGTCGTGCAGGTGCACGTCGTACGGGATGGCGAGCCGCCGGCACAGCGTGCGCAGCGCCGGATGGTGGCCGAGCAGGTGGTGCCACTCCGCGTGCAGCAGCCCCTCGGGTGCCAGCAGCGCCAGCAGCCGGTCGATCTCGCGCGGCAGCACGTAGAGCAGGTTGGGGAACCGCCGGCCTTCCGTCGCCTCGCCGTCCGCGGCGAGCCGGTCGTCCGGCTGCGGCACGTCGACCAGGCACGCCTCGCCGCGCGGGCGCAGCACGATCGGGCGGATGCCCCGCGCTGCCAGCGCCAGCGCCCTCGCCCGCACCACGCGCTCGACCCCTCCCGCCTCGTCGTGGGTGATCAGCAGCACCGCGCGCGGCGATGCGGCGCGCCCGGCGGCGAAGCGCAGCCGGTCGATGCGCCGTCGCGCCGGCGCCAGCGGGTCGGCCGCGACATGCGCCTCGATCTCGGCGCCGTAGCCGGGATGCAGCCGCTCCAGGATGGCGAGGTTGCGGGCCATCAGGGCGCGTCGCGCGGCGGCGAACGAGACGTGGCCGGTGTGTCCGACGAAGGCGTCGGGCACACCGACATGGCGCCAGCCGAGCGCGCGCGCGCGCAGGCAGAACTCGTTCTCCTCGCCGTAGCCCTGCGCGAACAGGTCCTCGCGCAGCGTCCCGGCCTGGTCCAGGCAGTCGCGACGCAGGTACCAGCAGAAGCCGTGGCCGGTCGGGACGTCGATCGCGCCGCGGCCGCGGTTGGCGGCGCGGGCGAATGCCATCAGCCGCCTGGTCTCGGCGAGGTCCGGCACCGGGTTGCCGGCGCGGTGCTCGGGATAGCTGAGGATGCTGGCGTCGTTGGAGAGCGGCGTCGCGGTGCCGATCCCGGGTGCGGCATAGACCGCCTCGCGCAGCGCCGCCGTCCAGTCCCCGGCGACCAGCGTGTCGCTGTTGAGCAGCAGGGCGTCGCGTCGGCCGCAGGCGGCGATGCCGGCGTTGGCGCTGGCCGGGAAGCCGCGGTTGACCGCATGCCGGATCAGGAGGATCGCACCCTCCTCCGCCAGGCGCTGCAGTGCCTCCGACAGGGCGGGCTCCGGCGAGGCGTCGTCCACCACGACGATGCGGCTAGCGGGCGGGATCGTCGCGCGCACGCTGTCGATGCAGTCCAGCGTGCGGCGCAGGTGCCGGAACACCGGGATCACCACGTCGAAGTCCGGATTGGGCGGCCGCACCGCGGCGCCCACCGCCGGCAGGGATGCGCCCGCCGCGCGTCGGCGCCGGGACAGCCGCAGCAGCAGCCCGGGATCGAGCGGGCTGCCGATCAGCGCACCGCCGTCCTCGGCGAGGAGTTGGACCGGACCCGGCGGCAGCTCGGCGGCGGGCAGGAACAGCCGGCGCGGACGGGCGAGCGGGATGTCGCTGTCGACCCGCTCGGCGAACGCCTCCAGCCCGACCTCGCGGCGGCTGCCGTCAGCGCCCAGCACGGTGAGGAGCGGCACCCGCTCCGGCTCGCCCGGATGCCACAGCCAGCCGGACAGCGCGCCGCCAGCGGCCTCGACGAAGCCCTCGCTGCGCAGGATCGAGCGCACGTCGAGCGGGCTGCCGAGCAGCGGCGCGCCGCGGCAGCTCACCGTGAGGCTTTGCCCCTGTCGCCAGTGCGGCGGCAGCCCGCCGCGCAGCGCTTCGCCGTCGAGCCGGATGTCGTAGCGGCCGGGCTCGGCGAAGCCGTCGGCGCCGTCGATCAGCAGCCGGCCCTCGCCGGACAGGCCGCACCAGCCGGGCCACATCGCCGCCGACGCGATCCGGCCCATGATCGCCCACGTCGCCGGATCCGGGGCATGGCGGCCGAGCGCCCGCGCCAGCGCCTGCGCCGCCGCGTCCGGCTCGCCGCGTGCGCGATGCGCCGCCGCCATCGCGGTCCAGCCTTCGCGGAAATCGAACCGGCGCAGCAGGTCGCGCAGCAGCCGGATCGCCGCCGCCGCATCGCCGGTGCCGAGCCGGGCCAGCGCCAGTGCGACGTCGACCGGCACCGCGCCGCCGCTGATCCGCCGTGCCCGTTCGAGCCAGCGCCGCGCGGCGGCGGCGTCGCCGCGCTCCCCGGCGAGGCGCCCCTCGAGGAAGGCCTGCTGCGCCCGCCCCTGCGCCCAGCTCAGCCAGTCGGCGCGATCCGCCTCGCCGACCGCGGCCGGCGGTTCAGCCGCGGGCCGCCGTGTCAGTGGCCCGCCCCGGCATGCGCGACCTCCTCGGCCTTGCTGTCGAGCGCCGCCGCGGCACCCGCGGCGGCACCCGACCCCTGGCCGAGGCGCGCCAGCTCGGCGTCGGCCTGGCTGATGCCCTGCGCCCGCGCCCGCTGCAGCCAGAGCCGCGCGTCGGCGAGGTCGGTGTCGCCGGCGAGGCCGCGCGACAGGTAGCGGCCGAGCATCAGCTGCGCCATCGCGTGACCGCGCTCGGCGGCGCGACGGAAATAGCCCTGCGCCCGCTTGCGGTCCTCCGGCACCTCGTGGCCGCCGCCATGCATCGCACCGGAGGAGAACAGCGCGTTGATGTGGCCCTGTGCGGCGGCGCGCTCGAACATCTCCAGCGCCGCCGCATGGTCGCGTGGGCCGCCGCGTCCGCCGAGCAGCAGCTCGGCATAGGCCACCTGGGCGTCCGCCATGCCGCTCTCGGCGGCACGCGCGATCCAGACCCTGCCCTCCTTGAGGTCGATCTCGATGCCGCGGCCCTCGGTCAGCATGCGGCCGTACCAGTACTGGGCGTGCACGACGCCGTCGGCGGCGCGTCGCAGCCAGATCGCCGCCTTGCGCTCGTCGCGCTCGACGCCGACGCCCTCGGCCAGGCAGACGCCGAAATTGAACGCGGCGACCAGATCGCCGGTGCTCGCGGCGCGCTCGAAGCGCTCCCGCGCCGCGATGCGATCGGCTTCCAGCCCGGCGCCCGCCATCACCAGGTTGGCGAGGTCGATATGGGCGGCCTCGTCGCCGCCCTCGGCGGAGCGGCGGAACCAGCGTGCCGCCTCGTCGGGATCGCGCTGCACGCCGGCGCCGGTCAGGTAGAGCGAGCCCAGCGCGCGCGCCGCGGCGGCGTGCCCCTGCGCCGCGGCGCGACCGTACCAGGTCGCGGCCTCGGCGTAGTTCGGCGGCAGGTCGCCGCCTCGGGCATAGAGGTCGCCGATCAGCGCCGCCGCCTCGTGGTCGCCGGCGAGTGCTGCCCGGCGCAGCCAGGATTCGCCCTGGGTGACGTCGCGCTGCACGCCGCGCCCCTCCATCAGCGCCAGGCCGTAGCGGGCCTGGCCGGAGCGCACCCCCTTCTCGGCCGCCTGGCGATACAGGCCGGTCGCCGCCTGCAGGTCCTGCTTCACCCCGGCACCGCGCTCGGTCATCACGCCGAGCAGGTACATCGCCGTCGCCAGGCCGCCGGCAGCGGCCCGCGTCAGCTCCGCCGCCGCCTTGGCCTGCGCCTCGGCGTCGTCCTCGCGCGCCAGCAGCGCCAGGCCGAGGCCGAGCGAGCCCTGCGAGCAGCCGGCGTCGGCGGAGCGGCGATACCACTGGCCCGCCTGCTCGAGGTCGCGCATCGCCTCCGGGCCGGAGGTCAGGATGTAGCCGTACAGCGCCTGGCCGTCCGGCGAGCCGGCCTCGGCGGCGCTGCGCGCCCAGCGTGCCGCCTGCTCGTAGTCCGGCTTGGCCTCTGCCTGGGTGGGGCCGGCGGCGAACAGCGTGCTGCTGACGCTGCCGGTGTTGCCGAGGCCGAACAGGTGCAGGGTGGCGAGCACGAACTGCGCCTCGACCCAGCCCGCCTCGGCGGCGCGCTGCATCCAGCGTGCGCCCTCCTCGCGGCTGATCGGCACCCCGGTGCCGTCCAGGTAGGCGCGGCCGACGCGGAACTGCGCTTCCGGTATCCCGGCGGCGGCGGCGGCGCTGAGCGGGGCGAAGGCGCGTCCCGGCTGTCCGGCCTCGATCAGGCTGGAGGCGTAGACGAGCTTCGCCTTCGCCGAGAACAACGAGGCCAGACGTTGACTTAGGAGACTGGCCATCGGAGCCGGGCTATCCTCGAGGTCACGGAGGCGGTGCTTGGCGGCAGAGATGGGGATCTCGCCGCCGCACCTCCAGAGGGGGCATCAGGGCTCGCGCATGCCCTCGGTCGCGACCGGCAGCACGGTGCTCAGCAGGTAGCGCAGGATGGTGCGCTTGCCGACCTTGATGTCGGCGGTCACCGGCATGCCCGGAGTCGGGTGGAAGTAGTTCGGCACGCCGTGCAGGGTGTAGCGGTTCACCCGCAGCCTGATGCGGTAGAAGGTGTCGCCGCCGCCCGCGACCGGGGCGTCGTTGGCAGCACCGTTCGCGGCCGCCTGTCCGCCGCTGTCCTTGGTGAAGCTGTCGGCGCTGACGTTGCGCACCGTCGCCTCGGCGCCGCCGTACTGGGTGTAGGTGAAGGTCGCGAACTTGATCAGCGCCGGGTCGCCGAGCTTCACGTAGCCGGACTCCGTGCCCTTCAGCTTGGCCTCGACCTCGAGCGGCGCGTCGAGCGGCACCATCGAGATGAACTGGCTGCCGGGGCTGAGCACCGAGCCGATCGAGACCTTGGCGATGGTCAGCACGACGGCGTCGGCCTGGGCGCGCATCACCACCAGGCTCTGCCGCAGCACCGCCTTGTCCAGGTCGCCCTTGGCCTCGTAGTACTTGTGCTGGGCCTCGGTCAGGTCCTGGTAGACCTGCGCCTTCCAGTTCTGCACGAAGCCCTCTTCCTCGGCGACCATCGCGTCGAGCTTGTTCTGGGCGCCGGCCGCGCTCTGCTGCGCGGTGATCTGCGAGCGCTCCACCTCCATCAGGTCGTCCTGCGACGAGATCGAGGACAGCCGGCTGCCGACATGGTCGCGCTGCAGCTGCACCCGCATGTTGTGCACGTCCGAGGCGAGCCTCACCCGGCCGGCATACATCGCGGCCGAGGCGCGGAACGCCATGGTGTCGCTCTTCAGGGAGGCGATCTGCTGGGTGTAGTTCAGCAGCTTGTCCTTGAACTCGGCCTGCCGGCGCATGAAGATCGCGGCCTCCGCGGTGGAGGCAGGATTGGCCAGGTCGGGCCGGTAGTCGCTGCCCGACGCCTCGGCCTGCAGCCGCTCGATCTGCGCGCCGTAGGCCTGCGACTGCTGCTGCATGTTGGTCGCATCCGCCCCGGTCATGGTCGGGTCGAGATGCGCGAGAACCTGTCCCTTGTGGACGAGGTCGCCCTCCTTGACGTCGATCGACTTGACGATCGAGGTCTCCAGCGGCTGCACCAGCAGGGTCGCCGAGGTCGAGACCAGCTGGCCCTGCGTGGTGACGACGCGGTCGAGCGGGAAGACGCCCATCACGATCATCATCGCCACCGCCATGGAGGCGATCACCCAGAGCATGTACTGCGCCATCGGTCGCGGCGGCATCGCCACCAGCGCCGCACTCGGCGAGTTGAACTCCAGCAGCTCCTGCGGCATGTCGTCGTCGCTGTCGAGGCGACGGCTGGCGCGACGGCTGCCGCGACGCGACGGCCCGCGGGCGCCGGCCGGGATGATCTCGGTGCCGCTCATCGTCTCAGTCTCCTTCGGCCAGCAGCGGCGCCGGACCGGCATGGCGTTCCGGGTTCATGTGCCGGGTCTGCTGCATCCAGAGCTGGCGATAGATCGCGCAGCGCTCGAGCAGCACGTGATGCGGCGCGATATCCTCGACGCGGCCGCGCTCCATCACCAGGATCTGGTCGCAATCGACGAGCGACGACAGCCGGTGCGAGACGATCACCATCGTGCGCCCCTTGCTGATCCGCTTCAGGTTGGCGTTGACCAGCGCCTCGGATTCCGGGTCGAGCGCCGAGGTGGCCTCGTCGAGGATCATCAGCTTGGGGTCGGTGATCACCGCGCGCGCGATCGCGAGGCGCTGCTTCTGGCCGCCCGAGATGTTGGTCGAGCCCTCCTCGATCCAGGTCTCGTAGCCGCTCGGCATACGCTCGATGAACTCCTCGGCACCGGCGAGGCGGGCGGCGCGCACCGCGTCCTCCAGCGTCAGGCCGGGACGGTTGGCGGTGATGTTGTCGCGTATGGTGCCGCGGAACAGGAAGTTGTCCTGCAGCACCACGCCGAACGACTTGCGCAGGTGGGTCAGGTTGATCTCTCGCAGGTCGATGCCGTCCAGCTTGAGGAAGCCGGTATAGTTGCGGCTGACGCCCTGCAGCAGGCGGGTCAGGGTGGACTTGCCCGAGCCGCTGCGCCCCACCACGCCGAGCATGGTGCCGGCCGGGATGTCGAAGCTGACCTCGTCGAGCGCCTTGGTCGAGGCGCCGGGATAGGTGAACATCACGTCCTGGAACGACAGCGCGCCCATGATCCGCGGTCGCATGCCGTTGGTCAGGGCGCGGGTCTCGGTCGGCTGGTTCAGCACCGAGCCGGCCTCGCCGAGGGCCGCGCGTATGTCGGTGAACTCCTCCAGCAGCTTGGCCAGGCTGACCAGCGGCTGGGCGACGCGGCCGCCGAGCATCATGAAGGCGACCAGCCCACCGGCGCCGAGCGAGCTCGAGCCGGTGAGCAGCAGGTAGGCGCCGACCAGGATCACGCCGCGGCTGATGAACATCTCGATCGGGCTGGCCAGCGTCGAGGGCCAGTTCGCCAGCCGTCCGGCCTCGAGCTTGGCGCGCACCACGTCGGCGGTCGCGACGTCCCACTCGGTGCGGCGCGACGGCTCCAGGGCGAGGGTCTTGAGCGTGCGTATGCCGGCGACGGACTCGTAGAGGATGCTGGCGCGCCGCATCTCGGCGTTGATCACGCGGCCGACCAGGCGTGCCACCGGGCCGATGAAGATCACCACGATCAGGCCGATCAGGCCGGCCGCGGCCAGCGTCATCCAGGCCAGCGTGGTGCTCATCACGAACAGGAACGGCAGGATCACCATCAGGCTGAACATGTCGAGGAAGGTGCTCATCAGCTTGCCGGTGATGAAGTCGCGCACCTTGTAGATCGACGACACCTTGCCGATCACGTTGCCGGCCTGCTGGCGCTCGAAGAACTCGAGCGGCAGCGACAGCAGCCGGCCGAACACCACCAGCGCGATGCGGCTGTCGAGCCGCGTCGACAGCACCAGCACGATCTCGCGCCGGCCGAAGCTGAGCAGCGTCTCGTAGAAGGTCAGGGTGATGATGATCGCCGAGATCGAGACCAGCGTCGACATCGAGTGGTGGTTCACCACCTTGTCGATCACCTGCATCACGATCAGGGCGGGGAAGATGGTCAGCAGGCTGAGCACCACCGAGGCGATCGAGATGTCGCGCAGCGACTTCTTCTCGCGCAGCACCATGCGGGTGAGCCAGCCGATGTTGATCGGCGCTTCCGCCTCGGACTGGTTGCGGCTGCGCGCCACCAGCACGACGTCGCCGTTCCAGACCTGCGACAGGCGCAGCTCGTCGACCGCGACCGGGGTGTCGCCGTCGCTACCCATCGGGTCGCGCAGCCAGACCACGCCGCGGCCGGGATCGGCGCCGACCAGCAGCGCCGCCGAGCCGTCCTTGAACATCAGCGCGAACGGCGGCGTGTCGTGCATGCGCACCAGGTAGCGCCACTTCAGGCGCATCGCGCGCGCCACCATGCCCTGGTCGTTGAGCCAGGTGACCAGGCTCGCCGGGGACGGCGTCACCTCGGTGATCGGGCCGCGGAAGTCGTTCGGATCGAGCTCCGCGCCATGGTAGCGCGCCGCCGCCATCACGGCGCGCAGACGCGCCAGCCGGCCATCGACCTGCGCGGGACGCGGGGTCGCGCCCGCGGTGCCGGCGAAGTCGGCGTTGTCGTTGGGTTGAACCACTGGCTTTCCTCACTCGAAGCGCGTTCCTGGTCACGAACCGGGATGGCGATCGTTCCGCGCGGCAACTTGATGCAACGGACCCTTAGCATAGCGGATCTGCTATTTCCGTAAGTTTCTGCCGCACTCTGCAAAGCGCTCGGTTAAGCTTCATCTACTTTTTGATATTCTGTGCTTAGTCAGTGATATTGTGCGGGTGTCGTTTCAATCTGCTTGCACGAAGTGGCCGCGGAGGAATAGGTCCGATGCCAGCAGCACGCGCAGCGCCGCTTCCTGCGGCTCCGGCAGCTGCGCCACCACGCCGCGGAAGAAGCCGATCTCGCCCCGCGCGCGTGCCTGGAACAGCCAGGTCAGCTTCGATGCTAGCGCCGACCGGCCGCCGCAGCAGCTGCAGAACCGATGCGGCAGCAGATGCGGGACGCCCGGGTCCGGCAGGCGCAGCACCGTGATCCAGCCGGCCGCTCCTTGCTGTGCATCATCCGCACGGCCGCCCTCCGGTTCGGGCAGCAGCAGCACCTGACCGGTCTCGGCGTGAAGCGGTGCCTGCCGCATGAAACGCACCGGGATGCGGGCGTCGCGGGTCATGCCTCGGCTCCGGATGCTGGACAAGCGACCGCGCGCGGAGGAAAAACCTGCCGCGATCGCCCTCCCGCACGATATACGGGCTACCGACATACACGGGCAACCATGCCGAGGCCGCGCCGAATGACCAGACCCCATCTTCTCCAGGCCCTGCAGGACCAGGTGCTGCTCTGCGACGGCGGCATGGGATCGCGTGTGCAGATGCTCACCCTGGACGTCGAGCGCGACTACTGGAACCGCGAGAACTGCACCGAGGTGCTCAACCTGTCGCGGCCGGAGCTGGTGCGCGAGATCCATCGCGGCTACTTCGCCGCCGACGCGCTGCTGATCGAGACCTGCCAGGACACGCTGCAGATCAAGGCGGCGGTCAACGGCGCCAAGCTCGCCCGCGCCGAGGCCGGCACCGACACGCCGATCTTCGTGCAGGTCACGGTGGAGACCACCGGCACGCTGCTGGTCGGCCCCGACATCGCCGCCGCCGCGACCACCATACACGCGCTCGACGTGCCGCTGCTCGGCCTGAACTGCGCCACCGGGCCGCAGGAGATGGCCGAGCACGTGCGCTGGCTGGCGTCGAACTGGCCGGGACTGCTCTCGGTGCAGCCGAATGCCGGGCTGCCGGAGCTGGTCGAGGGGCTGACCCACTATCCGCTGGGTGCGGCCGAGATGGCGTCGTGGATCGAGCGCTTCATCGTCGAGGACGGGCTCAACCTGGTCGGCGGCTGCTGCGGCACCTCGGTGCCGCACATCGAGGCGCTCGACGCGATGCTGCGGGGGCGCGCCGGAGCCCGCCTGCGGCCGGCGCCGGTGGCGCGACGGCCGGTCTGGATCCCCTCGGTCGCCAGCCTTTACGGCCAGGTGCCGCTGCGCCAGGAGAACAGCTACTTCTCGATCGGCGAGCGCTGCAACGCCAACGGCTCGAAGAAGTGGCGCGAGCTGCAGGAGGCCGCGGACTGGGACGCCGCGGTCACCGTGGGGCGCGACCAGGTCGCAGAGGGCAGCAACAGCCTCGACATCTGCACCGCCTTCGTCGGCCGCGACGAGGTCGGCGAGATGACCGAGGTGATCCGCCGCTTCACCAGCAGCGTCAACGCGCCGCTGGTGATCGACAGCACCGAGACCAACGTGATCGAGGCGGCGCTGAAGCTGCACGGCGGCAAGCCGATCATCAACTCGATCAATTTCGAGGACGGCGAGGCCGCCGCCGCCGAGCGGCTGAAGCTCGCGAAGAAATTCGGCGCCGCGGTGATCGCGCTCACCATCGACGAGGTGGGCATGGCCAAGACGCCCGAGAACAAGCTGGCGGTGGCCGAGCGCCTGGTCGCCTTCGCCTGCGACCAGCACGGCCTGCCGCAGTCCGACCTGCTGATCGACCCGCTGACCTTCACCGTCGCCACCGGCAGCGAGGACGACCGCAAGCTCGGCCAGTGGACGCTGGAGGGGATACGCCTGATCCGCGACCGCTTCCCCGACATCCAGATCATCCTGGGCCTGTCCAACATCTCGTTCGGCCTCAACCCGGCGGCGCGCGCGGTGCTGAACTCGGTGTTCCTCGACCACGCGGTGCGTGCCGGCATGTCGGGCGCCATCGTGCACGTGTCCAAGATCCGGCCGCTGCACCTGCTCGCCGCCGAGGAGATACAGGTCGCCGAGGACCTGATCTTCGACCGCAGGCGCGAGGGCTACGACCCGCTGCAGCGGCTGCTGGAGCTGTTCGCCGACCGCAAGGCGTCGGAGGCGGTCAAGAAGAAGAAGGCCGACACGGTGGAGGGCCGGCTGCGCGACCGCATCGTCGACGGCGACCGCAAGGGGCTGGAGGCCGAGCTCGACGAGGCGATGACGCGGCTCAAGGCGCTCGACATCATCAACACGGTGCTGCTCGACGGCATGAAGACGGTGGGCGAGCGACGTGCACGACATCGGCAAGAACCTGGTCGACATCATCCTGACCAACAACGGCTACCGGGTGGTCAATCTCGGCATTAAGGTGCCGCTCGCCGACATGGTGGCCGCCGTGCGGCGCGAGAACGCGCACGCCATCGGCATGTCCGGGCTGCTGGTCAAGTCCACCGTGGTGATGCGCGAGAACCTCGAGGAGATGTCGCGCCAGGGCCTGCAGATCCCGGTGCTGCTGGGCGGTGCGGCGCTGACCCGCAACTATGTCGAGGAGGATTGCGTCGCCGCCTACGCCGGCGGCCGGGTCGCCTATGCCCGCGACGCCTTCGACGGGCTGGGGCTGATGGACAAGGTCGCGAGCGGCGGCTTCGACGACTACCTCTCGGCGCTGCAGTCGCGGCGCCGCGGCAAGTCGCGCGCCCGCAAGCGCGAGCCGGAGCAGGCGGAGCAGCGCGGCTTCGTGCCGGTCGACCTCCTCGCGGCACAGGCGCGGCGGCGTCGCCTCAACACCGGGATCGCGCCGATGGAGCCGCCGTTCTGGGGCGGCAGGGTGATCAACGCGACCCCGGAGGCGGTGCTGCCGTTCCTGAACGAGCGCAGCCTCTATCAATTCCAGTGGGGCTTCAGGAAGCAGGGGCGCTCGCTCGACGACTTCCTCGGCTGGGCCAAGCAGGAGCTGCGCCCGGTGATGCGGCGCATGCTGGCGCTGTGCAAGCAGGACGACATCCTGCAGCCGCAGGCGATCTACGGCTACTGGAAGGCGGCCGGCCACGGCAACGACCTGATCCTGTTCGAGCCCGACGGCAGCACCGAGGCCGCACGCTTCACCCTGCCGCGGCAGCCGCGCGAGGACGGCGCCTGCGTCGCCGACTTCGTCCGCGACATCGACGACAACGTGCGCGACGTGGTCGGGCTGCAGGTGGTCACCGCCGGGCAGCGGGCGTCCGACGTCGCCCGCGAGTGGTTCGAGGGCAACCGCTACCAGGACTACCTGTACCTGCACGGGCTGTCGGTGGAGATGGCGGAGGCGATGGCGGAGTATGCGCACAAGCGGATGCGCGCCGAGCTCGGCTTCGCCCGCGAGGACGACCGCGACATGGACAAGCTGCTGCAGCAGGGCTACCGCGGCTCGCGCTACTCGTTCGGCTATCCCGCCTGCCCGCGGCTGGAGGACCAGGTGCCGCTGCTGTCGCTGCTCGGTGCCGAGCGCGTCGGCGTCTCGCTGTCGGACGGCTATCAGCTGCATCCGGAGCAATCCACCAGCGCGCTGGTGATCTTCAACCCGCAGGCCAAGTATTTCACCGTCTGATCGACCCGGCCCCGGCCCGGGCCCGGGCCTGTCGCGGCTCGGGGCCGCGCGCCTAGGATGAGCGTCTCGCCGCAGTCGGTGTTCGCCGCGCTGTGGGAGGCCGCACTGCGCGAGGCGGCGCTGCGAGACCTCGCCGCACCGGCGACGCTGCGCGGCGTGGCGCGCGAGGCGGGCGAGGATGCGTTCGCCTGCATCGCGGCGGCGGCGTCGCAGGACGCACCGGCGCTGCTGGCGCATTCCGCCTCGCTGCTCGCGGCCACCACCCTGCTGTGGGCGGCGGCGGGCGTCGAGCCGGACGAGGTCTGGACGGAGCTGCACAAGCGCGAGCGGCTCAGCTCGCTGCTGCAGGAGATGGCCGGCGGCGAACGGCCGAAGCGGCGCGCCGGCCGTCCGTGGCGCGTCGACAGCACAAAGCTGCCCTGACGCCGCTGGCCGGAAGAGGGACTGGCGCCACGCCGCGGCACGGACGATATACCCCGCGGACGCCGTTGCCGGTCTTCGGCGGGCGGGCCGGCGGGGCCAATGGTTGGGGCACGATGAACTGGGTCGATGCGGTGATGCTCGCGGTGGTCGCGCTCTCGGCACTCGCCGGGTTCCTGCGCGGCCTGGCCCGCGAGGCGCTCGGCCTGGTCGCCTGGCTCGGCGCCGCCCTGCTGGCGAGCCGCTTCTACGGCGCCGGGCTGCCGCTGGCGCAGCGCTGGATCGACGACGTGCAGCTCGCCGACGTGGTATGCTTCGTGATCGTGTTCGTGGTCATCCTGATCGCCTTGTCGATGCTCGCCGGGCTGCTCAGCCGGCTGGTCAGGCTGTCGGTGCTGGGCGGGGTCGACCGCATCCTCGGGGCGGGGTTCGGCATCCTGCGCGGCGCCGTGCTGCTGGTGCTCGCCTTCATCGTGCTGGGGATCGTGGTGGCGCCGGATCACTGGCCCGATCCGGTGCGCCAGGCGCGCGGGCTGCGCTACCTGCATGCCGGAGCCTCCTACGCACTCGCCCAGGCGCCGGAACGCTGGCGCCCTGATCTGCCGCAACTGGCGCCCGACGCGGCGCCGGGCCGGGAAAGTTTCTGATCATGACCTTCGACTCGATGACGCTGGATCACGACGACGACGACAAACCGCACGAGGAGTGCGGCGTGTTCGGGATCTGGAATGCGCACGATGCGGGCGCGATGACCGCACTCGGGCTGCACGCGCTGCAGCATCGCGGCCAGGAATCGACCGGCATCGTCAGCTACGATGCGCAAGGCCGCGTCGACGGCAGCTTCTTCCACAGCCACAAGGGCATGGGACTGGTCGGCGACGTGTTCGGCGATGCGCGCATCATCGCGGGCCTGCCCGGCCGCGCCGCGGTGGGCCACAACCGCTACGCCACCACCGGGGCGACGCTGCTGCGCAACGTGCAGCCGCTCTACGCCGAGTTCGAGTTCGGCGGACTGGCGGTGGCGCATAACGGCAACCTGACCAACGCGCGCAGCCTGCGCCGTGCCTTGGTCCGGCGCGGCTGCATCTTCCAGTCCACCACCGACAGCGAGGTGTTCATCCACCTGATCGCGATCAGCCTGTACTCGACGGTGAGCGACCGGCTGATCGACGCGCTCAAGCAGGTGGTCGGCGCCTACTCGCTGGTGGCGCTGTCGCAGCAGGCGATGCTCGGCGTGCGCGATCCGCTCGGCGTGCGGCCGCTGATCCTGGGCCGCATCAACAGCGAGGCCGGCGCCCCGGCCTGGGTGCTGGCGAGCGAGAGCTGCGCGCTGGACATCGTCGGCGCCGAGTTCGTGCGCGACGTCGAGCCCGGCGAGATCGTCATCATCGACGATAGCGGGGTCCGCTCGCTCAAGCCGTTCGCGCCCACCTCCAGCCGCTTCTGCGTGTTCGAGTACATCTACTTCGCCCGACCGGACTCCGTGGTCGACGGGCACGCGGTGTACGACGCGCGCAAGCGCATCGGCGCCGAACTCGCGCGCGAGAGCGCCGTCGCCGCCGACGTGATCGTGCCGGTACCGGACTCCGGCGTGCCGTCGGCGATGGGCTACGCCGCGGAGAGCGGGCTGCCGTTCGAGCTCGGCATCATACGCAACCACTATGTCGGCCGCACCTTCATCGAGCCGACCGACCAGATCCGCAAC
>CAXTAY010000021.1:0-2462 GCA_964242335.1 uncultured Acetobacteraceae bacterium
CCTGCCCGGCGTGTTCGCCGCCGGCGACATCGTGCGCGGCGCCAGCCTGGTGGTGTGGGCGATACGCGACGGGCGCGACGCGGCGGCCAGCATCCATCGCTGGCTGGAGGAGCACGAGCAGGTGGTGCAGCAGAGGGCAGCCGAGTGATGCGCAGCGGAGAGAGCGGCCCCGAGTTCGTCGCCGGCTGGGAGCGCAACGCGGCGGCGCTGTCGGAGAGCTACCAGCCCAGCCAGGAGCATGATGCCTGCGGCGTCGGGCTGATCGCGGCCCTCGACGGCAAGCGCCGGCGCGACGTGGTCGAGGCCGGGATCGCGGCGCTGAAGGCGGTGTGGCACCGTGGTGCGGTGGATGCGGACGGCAAGACCGGCGACGGTGCCGGCATCCATGTCGAGATCCCGCAGGACTTCTTCGCCGACGCCATCGGGCGCACCGGCAGCCGCGCCGACGGCCAGCTGATCGGCATCGGCATGGTGTTCCTGCCGAAAACGGACCTTTCGGCCCAAGAGCGCTGCCGCACCATCGTCGAGAGCCAGATCCTGGCGTTCGGCTACGGCATCCATGGCTGGCGCCAGGTGCCGATCGATACCGCCTGCATCGGCGAGAAGGCCAACGCGACACGGCCCGAGATCGAGCAGATCATGATACGCAACCTGCCGGACTCGTCGGAGAGCGAGTTCGAGCGCGACCTCTACGTGATCCGGCGCCGGATCGAGAAGCAGGCGATCGCCGACCAGGTGGGCGAGCTCTATATCTGCTCGCTGTCGTGCCGCTCGGTGATCTACAAGGGCATGTTCCTGGCCGAGAACCTGACCGACTTCTACCCGGACCTGCTCGATCCGCGCTTCGTCAGCCGGTTCGCGATCTACCACCAGCGCTATTCCACCAACACCTTCCCGACCTGGCGGCTGGCGCAGCCGTTCCGCAAGCTCGCCCATAACGGCGAGATCAATACCATCTCGGGCAACACCAACTGGATGAAGAGCCACGAGACGCGCCTCGCCGACGCGTCGCTCGGCGCCTACATCGACGACATCAAGCCGGTGATCCAGGCCGGCGGCTCCGACACCGCCTCGCTCGACAACGTGTTCGAGCTGTTCACCTTCACCGGGCGCGACGCGCCGATGGCGAAGTCGCTGATGATCCCGGCCAGCATCGTGCACGGGCCGGCGATGACCGACGCGCATCGCGACATGTTCCTGTACTGCCACGCCGTAATGGAACCGTGGGACGGGCCCGCCGCGGTCTGCGCCACCGACGGGCGGTGGGTGATCGCCGGGCTCGATCGCAGCGGCCTGCGCCCGCTGCGCTACACCGTCACCGCCGGCGACATGCTGATCGTGGGCTCCGAGACCGGCATGGTGAAGGTGCCGGAGGGCGAGATCGTCCGCCGCGGCCGCCTCGGTCCGGGACAGACGATCGCCGTCGATCTCGAGACGCGCCGCTTCTACGACGACGACGCGCTGCTCGACCTGCTCTCGGCGCGCGAGGACTTCTCCGGCTGGTCCAAGCGCATCCACCACATCGACGAGATCGTGCGCGCCGACCTGGCGGAACCCGCGCTCTACGTCGGCGAGGCGCTGCGACGGCGGCAACTCGCGGTCGGCACCACGCTCGAGGAGCTGGAGATGATCCTGCACCCGATGGGGCTGCAGGGTGCGGAGGCGGTCGGCAGCATGGGCGACGACACCCCGCTCGCGGTGCTGTCGGAGACCTATCGCGGGCTCGCGCACTATTTCCGCCAGGCCTTCAGCCAGGTCACCAACCCGCCGATCGACAGCCTGCGCGAGACCCGGGTGATGAGCCTGACCACGCGGCTCGGCAACCTCGGCAACGTGCTCGACCAGGACGAGCGGCAGTGCGAGCTGCTGCAGCTCGAGACGCCGATGCTGACCAGCGGCGAGCACGCGGCACTGCGCGAGTTCCTCGGCGCCAAGTCCTGCCTGATCGACTGCACCTTCCCGGCCGAGGACGGCGAGGCCGGGCTGCGCGCAGCGATCGAACGGATCCGCCGCGAGGCGGAAGAACATGTGCGCGCGGGATCCACCCACGTCTTCCTCACCGACGAGCACCAGTGCGCGGCACGTGCCTACGTGCCGATGATCCTGGCGACCGGAGCCGTGCACACGCACCTGGTGCGGCACTCGCTGCGCACCTTCACCAGTCTGAACGTGCGCACCGCGGAGTGCCTCGACGTGCACGCGATGGCGGTGATGATCGGCGTCGGTGCGACCACGATCAACCCGTACCTGGCCCAGGAGAGCATCGCCGACCGGCATCGTCGCGGCCTGTTCGGCGACACCACGCTGCGCGCCGCGGTGGAGCAGTATCGGCGGGCGATCAACAAGGGCCTGCTGAAGACGATGTCCAAGATGGGCATCTCGGTGATCGCGTCCTATCGCGGCGGCTGCAACTTCGAGGCGATCGGGCTGTCGCGCGCCCTGGTGGCCGAGTTCTTCCCCGG
>CAXTAY010000021.1:2472-64605 GCA_964242335.1 uncultured Acetobacteraceae bacterium
CGCCGCAAGTCCGAGGTGCACGCCTTCGACGGCGGCCTGATCCACACGCTGCAGACCGCCTGCGCCACCGACAGCTTCACCACCTACCGTCGCTACGCCGACGCGGTGCGCCGGCAGAAGCCGGTGGCGCTGCGCGACCTGCTGGGGTTCCGCGAGGGACGCACGCCGATCCCGGTGGAGGATGTCGAGAGCATCACCGAGATACGCAAGCGCCTGCTCGCACCCGGCATCTCGCTGGGCGCGCTGAGCCCGGAGGCGCACGAGACGCTGTCGATCGCGATGAACCGGATCGGCGCGCGTTCGGACTCCGGCGAGGGCGGCGAGGATCCCTCGCGCTCCAAGCCGCGCGCCAACGGCGACAACGCGTCCTCGGCGATCAAGCAGATCGCCTCCGGCCGCTTCGGCGTGACCGCGCAGTACTTGAACGACTGCCGCGAGATCGAGATCAAGATGGCGCAGGGTGCCAAGCCCGGCGAAGGCGGGCAGCTGCCCGGCTTCAAGGTCACCGGGTTGATCGCCAAGCTGCGTCACGCGACGCCCGGGGTCACCCTGATCTCGCCGCCGCCGCACCACGACATCTACTCGATCGAGGATCTCGCCCAGCTCATCTACGACCTCAAGCAGATCAATCCCGACGCCACCGTCACGGTGAAGCTGGTGGCGCGCTCGGGCATCGGCACCATCGCCGCCGGTGTCGCCAAGGCGCGTGCGGACGCGATCCTGATCTCGGGACATTCCGGCGGCACCGGCGCCAGCCCGCAGACCTCGGTAAAGTATGCCGGCCTGCCCTGGGAGATGGGGCTCGCCGAGGCGCATCAGGTGCTGATGCTGAACCGGCTGCGCCACCGGGTGAAGCTGCGCACCGACGGCGGGCTCAAGACCGGGCGCGACGTGGTGATCGCCGCGATGCTGGGTGCCGAGGAGTTCGGCATCGGCACCGCGAGCCTGGTCGCGATGGGCTGCATCATGGTGCGGCAGTGCCACTCCAACACCTGCCCGGTCGGCATCTGCTCGCAGGACGAGGCGCTGCGCGCCAAGTTCGAGGGCACGCCGGAGAAGGTGATCAACCTGTTCTCCTTCATCGCCGAGGACGTGCGCAACATCCTGGCCTCGCTCGGCTTCTCCACCGTGAACCAGATCATCGGCCGCACCGACCTGCTGCACCAGGTGAGCCGCGGTGCGGACTATCTCGACGACCTCGACCTCAACCCGCTGCTGGCGCAGGCCGATCCGGGGCCGCACGCGCGCTACTGCACCCGCGAGGGCCGCAACGAGGTGCCGGAGACGCTGGACGCCCAGATGATCGCCGACAGCAAGCCTCTGTTCGAGCACGGCGAGAAGATGCAGCTGCACTACAACGTGCAGAACACGCACCGCGCCATCGGCACCAAGATCTCCAGCAAGATCGTGCGTCGCTTCGGCATGGAGACGCTCAATCCGGGCCACCTGACGGTGCGGCTGCGCGGCTCCGCCGGGCAGTCGCTGGGCGCGTTTGCGGTGCGCGGACTGAAGCTGGAGGTGATCGGCGATGCCAACGACTATGTCGGCAAGGGATTGTCGGGTGCGACCATCGTGCTGCGCCAGGCGCCGTCGTCGCAGCTGATCAGCAACGAGAACGCGATCATCGGCAACACCGTGCTGTACGGCGCGACCTCCGGTGCGCTCTACGCCGCCGGTCAGGCCGGCGAGCGGTTCGCGGTGCGCAATTCCGGCGCCACCGCGGTCGTCGAGGGCTGCGGCTCGAACGGCTGCGAATACATGACCGGCGGCACCGTCGTCATACTGGGAGCGGTGGGCGATAATTTCGGCGCCGGCTTCACCGGCGGCACCGCGTTCGTCTACGACCGGCGCGGCGATTTCGAGCTGCGGGTCAACGCCGACACGCTAGGCTGGAGCCGCGTCACGGAGCCTGCGGTCGAGGCCGAACTGCGCGGCCTGGTGGAGACGCATGCGCGCGAGACCAGCAGCCGCTTCGCCGCCCTGCTGCTGCACGAGTGGAACGCGGCCGTGCAGCATTTCTGGCACGTGGTGCCGAAGGAGTACGCCCGCGTGCTCGACCAGGCGCAGTCGAGCCAGCTCGCGATGCGCGCCTGACCGGTGATGCACCGATGCAGCTCTTGACCGGCCGGAGGCGGAGGCCCAGACCGCGCCGCGGGGCGGTCCGCCTCCTGGGAGGCCTCGCATGCCACTGTCGCTGCCCCGCCGCCTGCTGCTGGGGGGCTCCGCCGGCCTCGCGCTGACCTACGCCGCGCGCGCCGATCCGCCTCCGCGCAGCATCGCGGTCGGATGCTGGGGCGGCGCCTACGGCGAGGCGCTGCGGACGCTGATCGACCGGCCGCTCGCCGTTGGCTCCGGGATCGAGGTCCGGCAGGTCACCGCCGGCGAACAGGCCCGCGTCGCCGGCATCGCCGGTCTGGACGTGGCCCTGCTGTCGGGGATCGACGCCTATCGGCTGTCGCTGCAGCAGCTCTTCGCGCCGGTGACCACCGCCGGGGTCGGCGCCCTGCCGCACGTGCTGGCCGGGCTGCGCGTGCCCTACGGGGTGCCGCAGGCGCGCACGGCGATGTGCGTGGTCTACAACCCGTCGAAGGTGAGCACGCCGCCGCGCGGTTTCGCCGCCCTGTTCGAGGCCGCCCGCCGCGGCCATGCCGGCTTCTCCAGCGAGGTCGCGGTGCACAACCTGGCGGCGGCCGCGATCGCCCAGCACGTCACGCCGGCGAGCCTGGAGACGGCAAAATCGACCTTCATCGCGCTCAAGCGGGCCGGCACCCTGCGCCTCTATCCCGACAACGAGGCGCTCGGGCGGGCGCTGGCCGCGGGCGAGATCGCGATGGCGCCGATGTGGCGCTCGCGCGCCTATGCGTGGCGGCAGGGCGGGCGCGACGTCCGCGACACCGTCCCGGTCGAGGGCGCGATCCCGTTCCTGATCGTGGCCTGCGCGCCGCAGCGCAGCCGGTCGACCGACGCCGCGATGCTCTACCTCGACGCCCTGCTGCATCCGGACAGCCAGGCCGCGATGGCGCAGCGGCTCGGCCTGCTGCCGACGGTCGACGGGGTGCGGCTCGACCGCACGCTGCTCGCCGCGATCGGCTTCAGCGCGACCCAGACGGCCCGCTTCCGGCCGCTGTCGCTCGCCGCGGTGGCGCAGAACGGCGTCGCGCTGCGTCGCTTCTGGGATCAGGAGCTGACCTGACCGCTGGTCGTTCTACGTTGGAAACGTAATAAAACGGAGACACAACCGCGGTCGTGGTGGCCCTAGAAGGTCGGCTTCACGTTCGGAGTGGACTCCATGTCAGACGTCGCGATGCAGCGGGCGACGCCGTTCCAGCAGCGGGCCCCCAGCGCCCGGCCGAACTTCGCCGGAGCCGGTCTGTTCGTCCTGCTGCTCGCCTGCGGCCTGGGCTATGCTGTCTATGGGCTCGTCTCCGACATGCATGCGACCAACGCGCCGCCGCTGGCGATCGGCACCTTCGTCCTGCTCGGCCTGGCCCTGCTGATCGCGCTCGGCTTCGAGTTCGTCAACGGCTTCCACGACACCGCGAATGCGGTCGCGACGGTGATCTATACCAACAGCCTGACGCCGAGCCTGGCGGTGGTCTGGTCCGGCGCCTTCAACTTCCTGGGCGTGCTGACCTCGAGCGGCGCCGTCGCCTACGCGATCATCACCATGCTGCCGATCGACCTGATCCTGCACGCCGGCAACACCGGTGGCTACTCGATGATCTTCGCGCTGCTGCTCGCGGCGATCATCTGGAACCTGGCCACCTGGTCGTTCGGCATCCCGAACTCCTCCTCGCACGCGCTGGTCGGCTCGATCATCGGGGTCGGCATCGCCAACCAGTTCCTGGCACCGGCCGGCCAAGCCAGCGCCGGCGTGCAATGGGGCCCGGTGTTCGGCGTGCTCAAGGCGCTGCTGTTCAGCCCGCTGATCGGTTTCTGCGCCGCGGGCGGCCTGCTGCTGCTGGTCAAGCTGCTGGTCCGCCGCCGCGACCTCTATCAGGCGCCCGAAGGCAAGAGGCCGCCGCCGCTGTGGATCCGCGGCCTGCTGATCCTGACCTGCACCGGGGTGTCGTTCAGCCACGGCGGCAATGACGGGCAGAAGGGCATGGGGCTGATCATGCTGATCCTGATCGGCGCCGCGCCGACCGCGTTCGCGCTCAACCGCGCGCTTCCCGACAGCGCCACGCCCGCCTTCATCGCGGCGACGCACCGGGCGGAGTCGATCTTCCGCGCCCGTGCCGGCGGTGCGGCGGCGATGCAGGCGGCGCAGGCCCGCGGCGTGGTCGACGACGCCCTGAAGAGCGGCGCGATCGACCGGCGACCGGTCTACGCTGCGCTGGCGGCGCTCTCGTCGGACATCGCGACCCAGGTGCAGAGCTACGGCACCATCAGCCACGTGCCCGCCGAGGCGACGCCCAACATACGCAACGACATGTATCTGACCGCCGAAGCGGTGCGCAGCCTGACCAAGAAGCCGGGGTCGATCGCCGCCGCCGACGCGACGGTGCTGAAGGCGTACGGCAGCGACCTCAACCAGGGCACCCGCTACATCCCGACCTGGGTGAAGGTCTCGGTCGCGGTGGCGCTCGGGCTCGGCACCATGGTCGGCTGGAAGCGGATCGTGGTGACGGTCGGGGAGAAGATCGGCAAGGAGCACCTGACCTACGCGCAGGGCGCCTCCGCCGAGCTGATCGCCGCCGGCACCATCGGCCTCGCCGAGGCCTATGGCCTGCCGGTCTCGACCACGCACATCCTGTCGAGCGGCGTCGCCGGCACGATGGCGGCGAACGGCTCCGGCCTGCAGATGGCCACGATACGCAACATGGCGCTGGCCTGGGTGCTGACCCTGCCGGTCGCGATCACCCTGTCGGCCTGCCTGTACGCCCTGCTGCACACGATCTTCTGACCGGGCTTCTGACCGAGGGCAGCCTGCCGACGAAAAAGTTCAGTCAGGCGGAATGATCGCTATGCTGGGCGCTGCAACACCAGGAGCAGTCGCCGCGCATGGCCGATCTCGTCCACCACGATGCCGACGCACCCGATCCCTCGCTGCCGGTCGCGCCGCCGGTTCCGGCGACCCGCGACGACCAGACCCCGTCGACGCGTGTCTCGTCGGCGCAGATCACCGCCATCCTGCGCACGGTCACCCTGATCGCCGGTGCGGCACTGCTGCTGTGGCTGTTCTCCCACGTCGTGCTGCTGCTGTTCTTCGCGGTGCTGCTGGCGTGCACCCTGCGCGGCGGCGCCGACGGGCTGTCCCGGCTCACCCGGCTGCCTGCCGGCCTGATGCTGGCTATGATCAGCCTGCTGCTGCTGGCCCTGATCGTCGGCGGGTTCTGGTGGATCGGCCCGCAGCTGGTGCAGCAGGGCGGCGACCTCGTCGGCAAGCTGTCGTCGGAGATCGACCGGCTCTCCCAGCATTACGGCTCGACGCCCTGGGCGCGCTCGATCACCCAGCATCTCTCCGGCTCGACCCCGAGTGCCGAGCAGGTCAGCGCGCCGGCGTTCAAGGTCGTCGGCGTCACGCTCGCCGCGCTGGCCGACCTGGTGCTGGTGCTGATCACCGCGCTCTATCTCGCGATCTCGCCCGCACTCTACCAGCGCGGGCTGCTCCGCCTGATCGCGATCCGGCATCGTCCGCGGGCCCTCGTCATCCTGCGCGACGTCGGGCGCACGCTGCGCCGCTGGCTGCTGGGCCAGATGGTGGACATGGTCGTGGTCGGCCTGATCACCGCGATCGGCATGCGCATCCTCGGGGTCCCGGTGCCGCTGGCACTCGGGGTGGTGGCGGGGGTGATGACCTTCATTCCCTATTTCGGAGCCGCGATGGCGGGGGTGCCGGCGGTGCTGGTCGCACTCACGGTCAGCCCGACCACCGCGCTCTACGCCGTGGTCGTGTTCCTGTTCTGCCACGTGGTCGAGGGCTACGTGCTTTCGCCGCTGGTGCAGCGGCGGCTGGTGGAGCTGCCGCCGGCGCTGACCCTGTTGTCGATGGCCGCGACCGGCGCCCTGTTCGGCCCGCTCGGCATCATCCTCGGCACGCCGATCGCGGCGGCCACGATGGTCGCGGTGCGGGAAGGCTACGTGGTCAGCGTGCTGGGCGACAGCGCGGCGCACGATCCGGTCTGATCCGACGCGGCGACTGTGGCCTGGGCTTTCCCGGCAGGTCGTAGAACCAGGAAGCCGAGGGCGCTGCCCTCGACCCGCTGGGGCCGAAGGCCCCAGACCCCGATCCGTAAGACGGTTTTGAAATGCTCGCCTTTGATGGGGTCAAGGGGCAAAGCCCCTTGCCCTGCCTTCGTCTCGCTCATTAAGCCGCCCGAACCCGGGCAGCGCCGCCAGGCCGCGGCGGCCCCAGTCGCGCACCGCGCTGCGTGCCGGCCGCTCGACCAGGTGGTGCAGCAGGCAGGCGCTGCCCTGGATCGACAGGCAGAGCACGATGCCGGCCGGGATCGCGAGGCCAGGTCGATCGAGCGGCAGGCGGGACAGCAACCCGCCCCAGACCATCAGGATCAGGGCATGGCACATATAGACGCAGTACGAGCTCTCGCCGAGGTAGCGGCCGACTGCGCCGAGCCGGCCGGTCCAGCCGCCATCGAGCGAGAGGAACAGCATCGTCCAGATCAGGGCGGCGAAGAACAGCCCCGGATGATCCGATCCGGCGAGCAGCAGCAGCGCACTCCAGCCGAGTGCCAGGCCGATCAGGCGGACCCGGCACAGCGGCGCGGTGATGGCGCCCGCCAGCCGCCGCAGCAGCGCCCCCAGCGCGAACTCGAGCGTCACCCGCGCCAGCGGCGTGTGCAGCCAGGGCAGCCGGCCGGTCTCCATCCCGCCGATGACCAGGGTGCCGATGCCGATGCCGGCCAGTAGCAGCAGCCAGGAACGGGCCTTGACGATGCCGTAGAACAGCAGCGGCGCCAGCATGTAGGCCGCCCATTCGCTGCTGATCGACCAGGACGGGAAGTTCCAGGAGTGGTGGTCGATGCCGACGATGCCGTTCAGCAGCAGGAGCTGGTCGATCAGAGCACCGAGCGAGAAGCTCTGCGCGTCCGCCGGCTGGAAACCGGCCACCAGCCGCAGCGTGCCGATCAGCAGCACGAAGGCGGCGAGCATCGCCAGGTGCACCGGGTAGAGGCGCGCGAAGCGGGCGAGAAGGAACTCCAGCATCGCGTGCGGCCGTCGCGGCGCGCAGAGGATGCGCGAGTGCATGTGGAACAGCACGAAGCCCGACAGGACGAAGAAGCCGTCCACCAGGATCGGCCCCTTGCCGAGGAACGCGCCGTTCTGGTCGAGCCGGAACGGCGCCAGGGGCGCGGCGTGGAAGGCGACCACCCACCAGGCGAGGGGTGCCCGCAGGCTGGTGAGCGCTCCCATGTTGGCCGGGATCGCGGCGCTGGCCGACGGCCTCGCTGGCCTCGAGAACATGGCTTCGGCCCCGCGACGGTCGGCGAGCGACGATCCGCTCCCGGCCCCTCGAGCCTAGGCCGGCGGCGGTTAATGCGCCGTTAAGCGCGGCGGACTTGGAGCGGACGCGGCCAGACCCCAACTGCTTGGTGCACCCTTGCCGCGCGCCTCCCTCGGGCGGGTGAGGGATATGCCTCAGCTCGAACAGGATCATGGCGCTCATGCCCGACACGCTCACGCATGCCTTGCCGTCCGCCGGCGCCGAACTTCCGCGCTGGGACCTGTCGGATCTTTATGCGGGCACCGCGAGCGAGGCGCTGGCGGCGGACCTGGACTCCGCCGAGACGGGGGCTCGGGAGTTCTCGCGCCAGCACGCGGGACGGCTGGCGGGTTACGACGCCGTGCGCCTGGCCGCCGCGATCGCCGAGTACGAGCGCATCGACGAGCTGCTCGGGCGGGCCTCGTCCTACGCGGGGCTGCTGTTCGCGGGCGACTCCGGAGACTCCCGGATCGCGCGTTTCTACCAGTCGATCAGCGAGCGGATCACTCAGATCGGCACCGACCTGGTGTTCTTCACCCTGGAGCTGAACCGGATCGAGGAGGCGGATCTCGCCGATCGCCTGCGCGACCCCGCACTCGCCGTCTGGGCACCGTTCCTGCGCGACCTGCGGGTGTTTCGGCCGCATCAGCTCTCCGACGAGATCGAGCGCGTGCTGCACGAGAAGGAGGTCACCGGACGGGCCGCCTGGAGCCGGCTGTTCGACGAGACGATGGCCGGGCTGCGGGTCGAGATCGGCTCGGACCGGCTCACCGTCGGCGAGGCGCTGAACCGGTTGTCCGACCCCGATCGCGGCGTGCGCGAGCAGGCGGCGCACGCGATCGGGACGCTGTTCGCCGGGAACATCCGGCTGTTCTCGCTGATCACCAACACGCTGGCCAAGGACAAGGAGATCACCGACGGCTGGCGGCACTACCCACGGCCGGGCAGCGCGCGCAACCGCGGCAACATGGTCGAGGACGAGGTCGTGGATGCCCTGGTCGGCGCCGTGACCGCGGACTATGCGCGCCTGTCGCATCGCTACTACACCCTCAAGGCCGGCTGGCTCGGGCTCGACAAGCTCGAGCACTGGGACCGCAACGCGCCGCTCCCCGGCGACGAGGCGGGCACGATCAGCTGGGAGGAGGCACGTCGTCGCGTGCTCGACGCCTACGAGGGATTCGATCCGCGCGTCGGCGCGGTGGCGCGGCGGTTCTTCGACCGTCCCTGGATCGACGCCGCGCCGCGTCCGGGGAAGTCCGCCGGTGCGTTCGCGCATCCCACCGTGCCCTCGGCGCATCCCTATATCCTGCTGAACTTCCACGGCCGCACCCGCGACGTGATGACGCTGGCGCATGAGCTCGGCCACGGCGTGCACCAGGTGCTCGCCGCCGAGCAGGGCTACCTGATGTCGGGCACGCCGCTGACCCTGGCCGAGACCGCGAGCGTGTTCGGCGAGATGCTGACCTTCCGCGCGCTGCTCGACGCGGAGACCGATCCGGCCCGGCGTCGCCTGATGCTGGCCGGCAAGGTCGAGGACATGCTGAACACGGTGGTGCGTCAGGTCGCCTTCTACCGCTTCGAGACCCTGCTGCACGACGAGCGGCGCGGCGGCGAGCTGCTGCCCGAGCGGATCGGCGAGCTGTGGCGTCAGGTGCAGCGCGAGAGCCTGGGGCCAGCCTTCAACTTCACGCCGGAATACGACGTGTTCTGGGCCTACGTGCCGCACTTCGTGCACTCGCCGTTCTACGTCTACGCCTACGCCTTCGGCGACTGCCTGGTGAACGCGCTGTACGGCGTGTTCGCCTCCGGCCATCCGGGGTTCCAGGATAAGTACCTGGAGATGCTGCGCGCCGGCGGTACCGAGCGGCACCGCGAGCTGCTGCGGCCGTTCGGGCTCGACGCTTCGGATCCGTCCTTCTGGCGGCGCGGGCTCGACGTGATCGCGGGCTTCATCGACGAGCTGGAAGCCGCCTGATGGCAGAGCGAGATCTTGACCGCGGTAGCAGCGTCTTCGGCGAGTTGCGCCGGCTGGCACGCACCTCCGGCGCCGTCGGTGGCATCGCCGCCCGGCTCGCCGGCGAGCGCATCGGCATACGCACCAATAAGCTGTCGCACGCCGAGGACCTGCGTGCGGTGCTCGGCGGCCTCAAGGGCCCGTTGATGAAGGTGGCGCAGCTGCTCTCGACGATCCCCGACGCGCTGCCGGAGGAGTACGCGGCGGAGCTGGCGCAGCTGCAGGCGAACGCGCCGGCGATGGGCTGGTCGTTCGTGCGTCGGCGCATGTCCGCCGAGCTCGGCCCGGACTGGGAGCGACGCTTCCGCTCGTTCGGCCGCGAGGCGGCCGCCGCGGCGAGCCTGGGACAGGTGCATCGCGCGACGCTGCCGGACGGTACCGACTTGGCCTGCAAGCTGCAGTATCCCGACATGCCCTCCACGGTGGAAGCCGACCTGCGCCAGCTCAAGGTGGCGATGGGCATCTACCATCGCATGGACAGCACGATCCAGCAGGACGACGTCTACAAGGAACTCGCCGAGCGCCTGCGCGAGGAGCTCGACTACAAGCGCGAGGCGGCGCACCTGCGGCTGTACCGGCTGATGCTGCGTGACTTCCCGCTGGTCACGGTGCCGGAGCCGGTCGAGGCGCTGTCGAGCTCGCGCCTGCTGACGATGCGTTGGGTCGAGGGCAAGAGCTTCAAGCAGCGCCTCGAGGAGGATCCGTCGCAGGAAAGTCGCGACAGCATCGCGCGCGCCCTGTTCGGCGCCTGGTATCGCCCGCTCTACGGCTACGGCGTCATCCACGGCGACCCGCACCTGGGCAATTTCCTGATCCGCGCGGATGACGGGCTCAACCTGCTGGATTTCGGCGCGATACGCATTTTCCCGGCGCGGTTCATCCGCGGCATCATCGACCTGCACGACGCGATCAGCCGGAACGACCAGGACCTGGCGCATCATGCCTATCAGGCCTGGGGCTTCACTGACCTCTCGCGCGAGAAGATGGAGGTGCTGAACGGCTGGGCGCGCTTCCTGTACGAGCCGCTGATGCAGGACCGCGTGCGGGCGATCCAGGAAACCGACGACCCGCAATACGGCCGGGCGGTGCTGGAGAAGGTCTATGCGGGGCTGAAGCGGACCGGGGGCGTCAAGCCGCCGCGGGAGTTCGTGCTGATGGACCGCTCCGCCGTCGGCCTCGGCAGCGTGTTCCTCAGGCTGCGCGCCAAGCTGAACTGGCACCGCATGTTCCACGAGATGATCGACGGCTTCGACGAGGCGGCACTCGCGGAACGGCAGCGTGCGGCCCTGGCCGAGGCGCAGGTGCCGCCACCGATCGGCTAGTCCCGACCCGCCGCGAATACACCTCGGGTCGGCGGGCGGCGATGCCGCCCGCCCGGGCGTCATTCCCCGGCGACGATGCGCAGGTTGCGCTCCCTGTGCGCGAGCTGGCGGTAGATCCCGAGATAGTCCTCGGCCATCCGACGCGCGGTGAAGCGGGTCTCGAAGCGACGGCGGATGGCGCCGGTGCTCAGCTCCTTCAGGCGCGCGACCGCGCTGATCGCACTGGTCTCGTCCTCGACGATGAAGCCGGTCAGGCCGTCCTCGATCACCTCGGGAACCGACCCGCGGTTGAACGCGATCACCGGGGTGCCGCACGCCATCGCCTCGATCATCACCAGGCCGAACGGCTCGGGCCAGTCGATCGGCATCAGCAGGCCGCAGGCGCCGGACAGGAAGTCGGGCTTCTGTCCGTCGTTGATCTCGCCGATCAGTTCGACGCCGTCGCCCAGCATCGGCCGGATCGTGCGCTCGAAATACTCCGCGTCGACCCTGTCGACCTTCGCCGCGATCTTGAGCCGGATGCCGCTGGCGCGCGCGATCCGGATCGCCTTGTCGACGCCCTTCTCGGGGCAGATCCTGCCCAGGAAGGCGAGGTAGTCGCGGGCACTCGGCCGCGGGGTCAGCAGTCCTTCGGGAAGTCCGTGCAGCACCGTGCGCACGAAGTTGGCCTGCGGCAACGGACGACGCTGGCTGTCGGAGATCGAGACCACCGGCACCTTGTTGAAGGTGTTGAACACCGGCTGCAGCTCGGGCAGGTCGAGACGGCCATGCAGGGTGGTGACGAAGGGCAGTCGCTGACGGCTGAAGAACGAGAACGGCCAGTAATCCATGTGGAAGTGCAGCACGTCGAAATCGTCCATGCGCCGGGCGACGTGCTCCATCATCAGCATGTGCGGGGCGATCGGATCGCGGATCGCCGGGTCAAGACGCAGCGCCCGCGGCCAGGAGGGGTGCAGATCGGCGCTGGTCACGCTGTCGCCGCTGGCGAACAGGGTGACGTCGTGCCCGAGATTGACCAGTTCCTCGGTCAGGAACGACACCACCCGCTCCGTCCCGCCATAGAGCTTCGGCGGGACCGCTTCGTGAAGAGGTGCAATCTGGGCAATCCGCATTAAGATGCGCTCCTTGGGGATGGCATCATCTTTTAAACGCCGGATCGCGGCATTTTAGCGGCGGCACCGGGACTTTCTCGGGCCATTTCGATCAACAGGTGGATCATTCGTGAACTGACCGGAGCCGCACCGGTTTTCCTTCCGCGCATCCTTGCCCATCTCGCTCCTGCATCCGGGTGGAACGACATGTCATCGCATCGAGTAAGGCGGCCAGTGGATCCTTCGGTGACGGTCTCCGACGCCGACCTGGTGCGGCTGGCGAGCCGGCCGATGGCGTTCATGACCCGCTACGTGATGCGCCACAAGCTGCAGCACGCCGCGATCATGCTCTCGGTGGTGCTGGCGGTCGGCTGCGCCGTCGGCTCGTCCTATGCGGTCAACTACCTGGTCGACACCCTCAATGCCCATCAGGGCGGGGCGCATTCGGGCGGAGCGAGCGAGGCGGGGCGGATGCGTCCGGTCTGGCACGCGGTGATCTTCCTCGGCGGCCTGATCGCGCTCGACAACATGTCCTGGCGGATCGGCGGCTGGATCTCCACCCACGCCTTCGTCACCGTGACCGGCGACCTGCGCCGCGACCTGTTCCGCCATCTCACCGGCCACGCACCGTCCTACTTCGCCGACCGCATGCCCGGCACCCTCGCCGGCCGCATCTCGGCCACCTCGACCGCGATGTTCACGCTGGAGAACCTCGCCTTCTGGAACGTGCTGCCGCCGTGCCTGAACGTCGGCTTCTCGATCCTGCTGATGGTCATCGTCAGCCCGCTGATGGCCGCCGTGCTGGTGGTGCTGGCGGCACTGCTGTCGTGGCTGATGTTCCGCCTCGCCGCCGGCGGCCGGCCGCTGCACCATCGCTACGCCACCGAGGCGGCCCGGGTCGACGGCGAGCTGCTCGACGTCATCAACAACATGCCGCTGGTGCGTGCCTTCGGCGCCACCCACCGCGAGCGGCGACGCTTCAGCGACCGCATGAAGGTCGAGATGGGCTGGCGCGGCCGCTCGCTGCGCTACCTCGAGAAGCTGCGCCTGACCCACGCGGCACTGACCGCGATCCTGACCGCCGGCCTGCTGATCTGGGCGATCCTGCTCTGGCAGGCGCACCGGGCGAGCGTCGGCGAGGTGGTGATGGTGACCACCCTCGGCTTCATGATCCTGCACGGCACCCGCGACCTCGCGGTGGCGCTGGTGGAGACGATCCAGCACGTTGCCCGGCTGGCCGAGGCGCTCGGCACACTGCTGCTGCCGCACGACATGCCCGACGCCCATGACGCCACCGGCTTCACCGGCACGCCGAAGGGCGAGGTGGTGTTCGACCGCGTCACCTACGCCTATCCGGGCGGCACGCCGATCCTCGACGGCTTCGAACTCAAGGTCGAGGCCGGCACCCGCGTCGGACTGGTCGGGCGCTCCGGCTCCGGCAAGACCACCGTGCTCGCGCTGCTGCAGCGGCTGCGCTACATCCAGGGTGGCCGCATCCTGATCGACGGCAAGGAGCTCGGTCGCCTCACCGAGGAGGCGCTGCGCTCGGCGATCTCCGTGGTGCCGCAGGACGTCACCCTGTTCCACCGCACCGTCATGGAGAACATACGCTACGGCAAGCCTGAGGCGTCCGACGAGGAGGTCGAGGCGGCCGCCGAGGCGGCGGAGTGCCGTGACTTCATCGAGGCGATGTCCGACGGCTTCGCGACCCCGGTAGGCGATCGCGGCGTCAAGCTCTCCGGCGGGCAGCGGCAGCGCCTGGCGATCGCCCGCGCCTTCCTGCGCAACGCACCGATCCTGCTGCTCGACGAGGCCACCAGCGCGCTCGATTCCGAGAGCGAGCTGCGCGTACAGGAGGCGCTCGACCGGCTGATGGTCGGCCGCACCGTGATCGCGGTGGCGCATCGCCTCTCCACCCTGCGCGACTTCGACCGCATCATCGTGATGCAGTCCGGAAGGGTGCTGCAGGACGGCGCACCGGCCGAGCTGGAGCGGGTCGAGGGACCGTATCGCGACCTGCTCAGCCTGCAGGCGGTGAGCCTCGAGGATGTCGAGTAGGGTCGCTCCGATCAAATGCTTGTGAACGGAGCGTTTTGATATCATAATGACAGTTCCTGGCCGAGCACCCTGCCGGCCAAGTTCGAGCTGGATCGTTCCGTATGCGTTTCGTTCATTCCTCCGAGCTTCCCCTCCGTCCGGGGATCCTAGGTGCGGCTCCTCACCTCGCCGGCGAACCGCAGCGTATCGCGGCCACGAACCTGGAGCCCGTGCTGACCAGTGCCGCGCGCGAGAACCTGAGCCAGCGCGCCTACCTGCGGATCCGCTCCTCGCTGATCCATAGCGAGCTGCGTCCGGGACAGCGCCTGGTGCTGCGCCCGCTGGCCGCCGAGCTGCGGCTCAGCCCGACGCCGGTGCGCGAGGCGCTGCTGCGACTGGTGTCGGAGCAGGCGCTGACCCTCGACGAGCGGGGGTCGGCCATCGTGCCGGTGATCGGGCTGGAGGAGTTCCGCGAGATCGTCGAGATCCGCTGCGACCTGGAGGGGCGTGCTGCCGCCCGCGCCGTGGTGCAGGCCAGCCCGTCGGAGGTCGAGCAGATCGCCTCCCTGATGCAGGCGTATCAGACCGCGGTGCAGGCCGACGACCAGCCCGCGATGCTGGGCCGCAGCGCCGAGCTGCATCGTCTGGTCTGCCGCGTCGCCCGGGCGCCGCTGATCCTGCGCATCCTCGAGGGTATCTGGATGCGCATCGGGCCGGTCTATGCGCTGCGGACCGCGGCGCCCGCGCAGATCTTCGACGGCACCCATCCGCACGAGCGCCTGCTGGCGGCGTTCCGCAGCCACGACGCCGACGCGGCGCGCGAGGCGGTGATCGCCGACGTGCGACGCAGCTCCGATTGGCTGGAGCGTGCCCTGGGCGGGGTCGAGCCGGACCGGTCGGCGCCGGCCTCGGGGGTGAGCGACTGAGGCCAGCCCAGGGCTCCGCCCTGGACCCGCCGGGGCCCGAGCCCCGCTCCCCGTTGGCTAGGAAGGGGCCGGCTGCACCTTGGTCTCGATCAGGTTCTTGAGGCCGGGCACCTCGATGTCGATCTCCAGCGTGGAGACCGAGGCGCCGCGGTCCAGCTTGATCTGCACCTTGTCCTGATCGATCGTCACGTGCTTGGCGATCACCGCGAGGATCTCCTCGCGCAGCTTGGTGATCAGGTCGGACTGGCCCTCGATGCCGCTGCGCTCGTGCGCCAGCAGGATCTGCAGCCGGTCGCGCGCCACCGGTGCGGAGTTCTTGTTCCGGTTGAAGAAGCCGAGGAGGTTCATGCCACCCTCCACTTGAACCACTTGGCGAACAGGCCCTTGCGGTCGCTGGGCACGCTCATCTCCAGGGTCTCGCCCTGCAGGCGCCGCACCGCGTCCATGTAGGCGCGCGCCGGCGCGCTCTCCGGGTTCGACAGCGTGACCGGGGAGCCCAGGTTGGACGCGCGCAGCACCTCCTCGCTCTCCGGGATGATGCCGAGCAGCGGGATCGACAGGATCTCCAGCACGTCCTCGGTGCGCAGCATCTCGCCGCGCGCTGCACGCACCGGATCGTAGCGTGTCAGCAGCAGGTGCTTGTCGAGCTTCTGGCCGTTCTTGGCCTTGAGGGTGGTGCTGTCGAGCAGGCCGATGATGCGGTCGCTGTCGCGCACCGACGAGACCTCGGGGTTGGTCACCACCACCGCCTCGTCGGCGTGATACATGGCGAGCTGCGCGCCCTTCTCGATGCCGGCGGGGCTGTCGCACACCACCCAGTCGAACTTCTCCCGCAGCTCGTCGATCACGCGGGCGACGCCGTCCGGGGTGAGGGCGTCCTTGTCGCGTGTCTGCGAGGCCGGCAGGATCGACAGCGTCTCGCAGCGCTTGTCGCGGATCAGCGCCTGGCTGAGCTTGGCGTCGCCCTGCACCACGTTGATCAGGTCGAACACGACGCGCCGCTCCGCCCCCATCACCAGGTCGAGGTTGCGCAGGCCCACGTCGAAATCGACGACGACCACGTTCTTGCCGCTGAGTGCCAGTGCGGCACCGATCGCGGCGGTCGAGGTCGTCTTGCCGACACCACCCTTGCCCGATGTGACGACCAGAACCTTGGCCATGGATCCTCCTGTGCGAATTCAGTCGAGCGGCAGAAGCAGCAGCGTCTCGTCGTCGAGCCTGGCATGGGTGCTGCGTCCGACCAGGCCCGCCGGCATGTCCTCCGCCGTCATATAATAACCGTCAATGGCGATCAGCTCGGCGTTCATCCGTCGGCACAGGATGCGCGCGTCGCGGTTGCCGCCGAGGCCCGCGACGGCGCGGCCGCGCAGCGTGCCGTAGACGTGGATCGAGCCGCCCGCCGCCACCTCGGCGCCGGAGGCGACCGAGCCGATGACGATCACGTCGCCCTCGGCGAAGACGATCGACTGGCCCGAGCGCACCGGCTCCTCGATCAGCAGCGACGGCGCCCCGGTCGGCGTCGGAGGTGCGGTGCCGCCCTCCTGCGGTCCCGCCTCGGCGGCCTCGGTCGGCACCTCGACCGCGCCGACCGCGCGACCGCCCTCGAAGCCCTGCGGCCAGTTCCAGCCGGCGGTGGCCGGCCAGGAGGCGTCGGCACCCTCGATCGAGATGATCCGCACCCCGCGCCGGGTCAGCGCGTCGAACAAGTCGGCGAGCCCGTCATCCTCTGGTGCCAGCAGGCCGAGATCGAGGATCACCGGCCGTCCGGCGAAGAAGCTGGGCGAGCGGCCGAGCTGCGCGTCCAGCCCCTGCAGCCAGCCGGCGAGCGGCGGCTCCGGCGACAGCACCAGCGCCATGAAGGAGCGACCGCGGACGCGAATCTGCATGGCGGGATTGGGTTCGGTCACTGGCTGCGACTATCCGTGTGCGGCGATCCGGTCAATCTCGAAACGAGATCCCGGCTCGGAACGAGATCTCCACCGAGCATGCACTGCCGTCCCAGGAGAATCCATGACCGGAGAATCCATGCGGCGAATCCTGGCTTGGCAGTTGGCGATGGCCGCCACAATGAAATAACTTCCGCAGGATGCGTATCCTGCACCACCTCCCGCTGTCGCCATTCTCGCGCAAGGTGCGCCTGGTGCTGAACGAGAAGCGGCTGCCGTTCGAGCTCAAGGTCGAGCGGCTCTCCGAGCGTCGGCCGGAGTACCTGGCGCTGAACCCGGCCAACACGGTGCCGATGCTGGTCGAGGAGAACGGGCTGTCGATCCCGGACTCCGCGGTGATCTGCGAGTACCTGGAGGAAGCCTATCCCGACACGCCGCTGCTCGGCCGCACCCTGGCGGAGCGGGTCGAGGTACGTCGCCTGGTCGCCTGGTTCGACGGCAAGTTCGCGATGGAGGTGACGCGCAACCTTCTGCACGAGAAGATCATCAAGCGCCTGGTGGGCCGCGGCAACCCGGACGCGGCGGCGCTGCGGGCGGGTTACGCAAACGTCGCCGGCCATCTCGACTATATCGGCTGGCTGGCGGAGACGCGCAAATGGCTCGCCGGCCCGAGCCTGTCGCTGGCGGATTTCGCCGCCGCCGCCCACCTGTCGTCGCTGGATTACATCGGCGACATCGACTGGAGCCTGTCGCCGCCGACGCGCGACTGGTACGCGCGGATGAAGTCGCGCCCGAGCTTCCGCTCGATCCTCAACGACCGGATGACCGGCGTGAACCCGCCGCCGCACTATGCCGACCTGGATTTCTGATCCGTCTTGAACGGCGACCCCTCATCCGGCGGCCCCCCCTCCGACGATCCCGGCACGCTGCTGATCTTCGGCCTCGGCTACGCCGCCGGCGCGCTGGCGCGCCTGGCGGTGTCGCGAGGCTGGCGCGTCTTCGGCACCACCGGCCGATCCGCCCCGCGCGAGCCGGACGGGGTGAGCCGGCTGGCGTTCGAGGACGCGGCGGCGCTGCTGCCGCAGGCCACCCACCTGCTCGCCTCCGCGCCGCCCGCGGAGCAGGGCGATCCGGTGCTCGCGCGCTACGCCGACGCGATCGCGGCCGCCTCCCGGCTGCGCTGGATCGGCTACTTCTCGACCACCGGGGTCTATGGCGACCGGGACGGCGGCTGGGTCGACGAGCGCAGCGAGCCGTCGCCCGCCTCGCGTCGCGGGCAGCGCCGCATCGAGGCCGAGCGGCGATGGCGCGAGCTGGCGGATGCCTCGACCGGTGGCGTCGTCGACATCCTGCGCATCGCCGGCATCTACGGGCCGGGCCGCAGCGCCTTCGACGCGCTGCGCGCCGGGGAGGCGCGGCGCATCCTCGCCCCCGGGCACTGCTTCGGCCGCATCCACCGCGACGACATCGCCGGCGCCACGCTGGCGGCGATGCGCCGGCCACCGGCGGGGGCGCGCGTGCTCAACCTGACCGACGATCTGCCCGAGGAGAGTGCCGTCGTCACCGCGCACGCGGCAGGGCTGCTCGGCCTGCCGGTGCCCCCGGCCCTGCCGCTGGATCAGGCCTGGCCAGGGATGAGCCCGATGGCGCGCTCGTTCTGGTCCGACAACCGCAAGGTGTCCAGCCGGCTGACCCAGCAGCTGCTCGAGTATCGCTGGCGCTACCCGACCTATCGAGACGGTTTGGCCGCGATCCTGGCCGCGGAAGCCGCGTCGTCAGCCTGATCGCGCCGCGTCGTGCAGCAGCAGCCCATCGAGGGTCTCGGCCAGCAGGGCCAGCTGCTCCGGGCTCGACAGCCGGTGGTCGCCCTGCTTGAGCAGGATCGTCCGCACGTCGGGCGACTGCAGCCTTTCGGCGAGGCGCAGGCTGTCCTGCCACGGCACGTCGGCGTCCATCTGCCCGTGCAGGATGCGCACCGGGCACGAGATCGCGATCGGAGCGTCGAGCAGGCACAGCCGTTCGCCGTCCTCGAGCATGCGCCGCGTGATCGGGATCGCGGGCCCGTAACGGCTCGGCCGCAGCCAGACGCCGTGTCGGCGCAGCGCCTCGCGCGCCGCCGGCGTCAGCGCGTCGCCCACCCGGCGCGTCATGTCCGGCGCCGGCGCGACCAGCAGCAGCCCGGCCACGCGCTGCGGCCGCGCGAGGGCGGCGAGCAGTGCGATCCAGCCGCCGATCGACGAGCCGACCAGGATGCTGCGCCCCGGGCCAGGCTGGTCACCAGGCCCGTCGCCGGGCTGGTCGAGTACCAGCAGCGCGTCGTCGCGCCACTGGCTGACGGTGCACGCCTCGAACGCGCCCTCGCTGCGCCCGTGACCGGACAGGTCCAGTCGCGTGATCGCCGTGCCGCGCGCCACCGCGTGATCGCGAACATGCCGGGCCTTCTCGCCCTCCATGTCGCTCCTCAGCCCGTGCAGGAACACGATGCCGGGCGTGGGTTCGGCTTGCCGGCCGGGGTCGCGTCGGGTCGCAAGGCGAAGCCCGTCCGGGCGGGTCAGCCAGCTGATCGGGGTCTGATCGGACATGCGCGGCTCATCCGTCGGCATGCGGGCGGGGGACAGGAACGGGACAGCAGCGAAACGTCGTGCTACGGCCGTGGCGGATGTCGAGACAAGCCCGCCCTGCCGTGGTCCTGCAAGTGCTTCCCGCACTGCGCGCCGGCGGCGTCGAGCGCGGCACGATCGAGATCGTGCGCGCGATCACCGGCGCCGGGGGCAGGGCGCTGGTGGCGAGCTCCGGCGGCCGCATGGTGCCGCTGGTCGAGCGCGCCGGCGGCCGGCACGTCACCATCGGGCTGCTGAGCAAGGATCCGGTCACGATCTGGCTGAACGCCGGCCGGCTGGCGCGGCTGATCCGCACCGAGGCGGTCGACCTCGTGCACGCCCGCTCGCGCGCCCCGGCCTGGTCGGCGCTGCTCGCGGCGCGTCGCACCGGTGCCGCCCTGGTGACCACCTGGCACGGCGTCTACGGCGAGAACCTCCCCTTCAAGCGGCACTACAACAGCGTGATGGCGCGCGGCGATCGGGTGATCGCGATCAGCGGCTTCGTCGCCGGGCGCATCGCCCGCGACTACGCCGTCGAACCGGGCCGCCTGCGCACCATCCCGCGCGGCGCCGACACCGCCGCCTTCGACCTGCGCGCGGTGCGCGGCGACCGCGTGCACGCCCTGGCGCGCGACTGGAACCTGCCCGAGGCGGCCGCGGTGATCATGCTCGCCGGCCGGATCACGCCGTGGAAGGGGCAGGGGCTGCTGCTGGAGGCGCTGGCGCGGCTGCCGCCCGACACGCCGGAGTGGGTGTGCGTGCTGGTCGGCCCCGAGCAGCGCGGCAGCGGCCACGCCGGCCGCCTGCTGGCGCAGGCCGGCCGCCTCGGCCTGAGCCACCGGCTGCGCTTCGCCGGCCAGTGCGACGACATGCCCGCGGCACTGGCGCTGGCGAGCGTGGTGGTCGCCCCCTCGCTGCGGCCGGAACCCTTCGGACGCATCGTCGTCGAGGCGCAGGCGATGGGCCGTCCGGTGGTGGTGGCGGCGCACGGCGCGCCGATGGAGACCGTGCAGCACGGGGTCAGCGGCTACCTGTTCCCCTCCGGCGACGCCGCCGCACTGGCGGAAACGCTGAGCTACGTGCTGTCGCTGGACGACGAGGATCGCGACAACCTCGCCTACTGGGCCCGCGCCGGCGTGGTCGAGCGCTACAGCGCCGAGCGGATGCAGCGCGCCACCCTCGCGGTCTATGACGAGCTGCTCGGCCGCACGCAATGCCGTCCGCTGCTGCCCGAGCCGGAGCCGGAGGCGCCGCAACCGTGCCTCGCATCCTCGTCCTGAAGCTCGGCGCCCTGGGCGACCTGGTGCAGGCCTTCGCGCCGTTCGCCGCGATCCGCGCCCACCATGCCGCCGACACGGTGACGCTGCTCACCGCGGCCCCCTTCGCCGCGCTCTGCGCTGCCTCGCCCTGGTTCGACGCGGTGCAGCTCGACGACCGCCCGTCCTGGTGGGACCTGCGCGGCCTGGCGGCATTGCGCCGGCGCCTGCGCGGGTTCGACTTCGTCTACGACCTGCAGACCTCCGGCCGCTCCTCGCGCTACTTCCGGCTGCGCGGCCTGCCGGGCTGGTCGGGCATCGCCCGCGGCGCCTCGCATCCGCACGACCATCCGGACCGCGACCGCATGCACACCCGCGAGCGCCAGGCCGATCAGCTGGCGCGCGCCGGCATCGAGGCCGTGCCGTTCCCCGATCTCTCCTGGCTCGCCGCCGCCGGCCCAGGGCTGCCGGAGCTCTACGCGCTGCCGGAGCCCTACGCGCTGCTGGTGCCGGGTGCTGCGCCGCATCGTCCGGCCAAGCGCTGGCCGGCCGACCGGTTCGCGGCCCTGGGCCTGCATCTGCTCGGGCGCGGCCTGCGTCCGGTGCTGGTGGGCGCGGCCGACGATGCCCCGCTGGCGGCGGCGATCCTGCGCGACTGCCCGCGCGCACTGGACCTCACCGGACGCACCAGCCTGATCGAGCTCGGCGGCGTCGCCGCGCGTGCGGCGCTTGCGGTCGGCAACGACACCGGGCCGATGCATCTCGCCGCCGCCATGGGCTGCCGGGCGATCGTGCTGTTCTCGCGCCACAGCGACCCGGCCCTGACCGCGCCGCGCGGCCCCGATCCCGATGCGGTCAGCGTGCTGCGCGCCGACGACCTCGCGGCCCTGCCGGTGGACAGGGTTGCAGCCCTGCTTGGCTGACGCCATTACGACAGCTCGCCGTAGGAGAACCACGCCATGCCCGCGATTACCCTGCCCGACGGATCGGTGCGCCAGTTCGACGCGCCGGTCACGGGCACGAGCGTGGCGGCGTCGATCGGACCCGGCCTCGCACGCGCCGCGCTGGCGATGGAGCTGGACGGCCAGCTCACCGACCTGTCGCGCGAGATCGACCGCGACGCGCGCGTGGTGTTCGTCACCCGCAAGGATCCGCAGGCGCTGGGGCTGATCCGGCACGATGCCGCGCACGTGCTGGCCGAGGCGGTGCAGGCGCTGCATCCCGGCACCCAGGTCACCATCGGACCGGCGATCGAGCACGGCTTCTACTACGATTTCGCCCGCAACGAGCCGTTCACGCCGGAGGATTTCCCGGCGATCGAGGCGCGCATGCGCGAGATCGTGAGCGCGAACGCGCCGTTCTCGCGCGAGGTGTGGCCGCGCGAGCAGGCGATCGCCTTCTTCGAGGCGCGCGGCGAGCGCTTCAAGGCCGAGCTGATCCGCGACCTGCCGGAGAGCGAGCCGATCTCGATCTACCGACAGGGCGAGTGGCTCGACCTCTGCCGCGGCCCGCACATGCGCGGCACCGGCGATGTCGGCGGCGCCTTCAAGCTGATGAAGGTGGCCGGTGCGTACTGGCGCGGCGATCATCGCAACCCGATGCTGACCCGCATCTACGCCACCGCCTGGCGCGACGCCGCCGAGCTGGAGGCGCACCTGCACCAGCTCGAGGAGGCGGAGCGACGCGACCATCGCCGCATCGGCCGCGAGATGGATTTGTTCCACATCCAGGAGGAGGCGGTCGGCTCGATCTTCTGGCACCCCAAGGGATGGCGCCTGTACAGCGTGCTGCAGGACTACATGCGGCGGATGCAGAACGCGGCCGGCTACGACGAGGTGCGCACGCCGCAGCTGGTCGACCGCTCGCTGTGGGAAGCTTCCGGGCACTGGGAGAACTACCGCGAGCACATGTTCATCGCCACCGTCGAGGACGAGGACAAGAGCCTCGCCCTGAAGCCGATGAACTGCCCCTGCCACGTGCAGATCTTCCGGCACGGCCTGCGCTCCTATCGCGACCTGCCCTGGCGGATGGCGGAGTTCGGCGCCTGCCACCGCTACGAGCCGTCGGGCGCGCTGCACGGCATCATGCGGGTGCGCGCCTTCACCCAGGACGACGCGCACATCTTCTGCACCGAGGAGCAGGTGGCGCCGGAGACCGCGCGCTTCGTCGCCATGCTGACGCAGGTCTATCGCGACCTCGGCTTCGACAGCTTCCGGGTCAAGTTCGCCGACCGGCCGACCCCGCGCGCCGGCGGCGACGCCGAGTGGGACCGTGCGGAGGCCGCACTGGTCGAGGCCTGCCGTCTCGCCGGCGTCGAGTACGAGCTCAACCCGGGCGAAGGCGCCTTCTACGGCCCCAAGCTCGAGTTCGTGCTGCGCGACGCGATCGGTCGCGACTGGCAGTGCGGCACGCTGCAGGTGGACTACGTGCTGCCGGAACGCCTCGATGCCAGCTACATCGCCGAGGACAGCGCGCGCCACCGGCCGGTGATGCTGCACCGCGCGATCCTGGGCTCCTTCGAGCGCTTCCTGGGCATCCTGATCGAGCAGTACGCGGGACGCTTCCCGCTCTGGCTGGCGCCGGTGCAGGTGGTGGTGGCGTCGATCGTCAGCGACGCCGAGCCCTATGCCCACCAGGTCGCGGCAGCACTTCGCCGTGCCGGGCTGGTCGTCCACGTCGATGGCCGCAACGAGAAGATCAACGCCAAGGTCCGTGAGCACAGCCTGGCGCGCGTACCGGCGATCCTGGTGGTCGGCCGGCGCGAGGCGGAAGCGGCGACGGTGGCGCTGCGCCGGCTCGGCGGTGCCGCGCAGACGCTGATGCCGCTCGCCGATGCGGTCGCCGCCCTTGCGCAGGAAGCGACGCCACCCGATCTCCAGCGTGCCGCCGGCTGAGACGGGACGTCCGGAGCCACGTGCAGGGCACGATCCCGGCCGGCGCATGGCGGAGTTGCGACCGCGACGACGCAGCGCGCTTGATCGCCGAGGCGTTCTTGCGCCAAGAAGCGTGATCGCGCGGTTGACGAAGTAATCCCGCGTCTCGCCGCGTGCTTGTAACCGCCACAGGAGAAGAAGATAGCCAGACCACCGATGGCCGCGGCGCCGACCCGAGAGGGCCCCCGCGTGAACGAGGAGATCCGAGTCCCGCAGGTCCGTCTGATCGACGAGGAAGGCGAGATGCAGGGCGTGATGACGACCCGTGACGCGATGCTGCGCGCGTTCTCGGTCGGCCTCGACCTGCTCGAGATCAGCCCGAACGCCGAGCCGCCGGTGGTCAAGATCCTGGATTACGGCAAGTTCAAGTACGAGCAGCAGAAGAAGAAGAATGAGGCGCGCAAGAAGCAGAAGGTCATCGAGATCAAGGAGGTCAAGGTCCGACCGAACATCGATGAGAACGACTACCAGGTGAAGCTGCGCGCCATGCGGTCATTCATCGAGGAAGGCGACAAGGTCAAGGTCACGCTGCGCTTCCGCGGACGCGAGATGGCGCACCAGGATCTCGGCGTGAAGGTGCTCGAGCGCATACGCGACGACATGGACGAGCGTACCAAGGTCGAGCAGATGCCGCGCATGGAGAACCGCCAGATGATCATGGTGCTGTCGCCGCGTTGATGGGCGCACGCTGATGGCGGGCGACGAGCCGGAGCGCATCCGGGTCCGCGACGTGCAGCTGCTGTCGGACCGGCACTACGTCCTGCGCAGCACCCGGTTCGATTATCGCCGCCGCGACGGCAGCTGGCAGTCCCTGACCCGCGAGACTTACGACCACGGCAACGGCGCCGTCATCCTGCCCTACGATCCTGCACGCGGCACCGTCCTGCTGGTGCGCCAGTTCCGCTATCCGGCCTACGTGAACGGCCATCCGGAGCCGATGATCGAGGCGATCGCCGGGCTGCTCGATGACCACGATCCGCGGACGGCGATCCTCAAGGAGGCGGAGGAGGAGGCGGGACTGCGGATCCGTGCGCCGCGCCGCATCTACGAGGCGTTCATGAGCCCGGGCGCCATCACCGAGCGCGTGACCTTCTTCATCGGCGAATACGACGCCTCCGACCGAACCGGGCAGGGCGGCGGGCTGAAGGGCGAGGGGGAGGACATCGAGGTGCTGGAGCTCTCGTTCGAGGCCGCATTGGCGATGACCGCCGACGGTCGCATCGTCGACGCCAAGACCATCATGCTGCTGCAGCATCTGCGTCTGGCGGGGCTGCTGTAGGAAGAGCTAGGGCGCTGCCCTGGACCCGCCGGGGCCTCAGGCCCCGGACCCCGGCAGGAGTTCAGGCGCTCCGGCGCGGGTGGCGGCGCAGCAGGCTCAGGCCGATCACCGCCGTGGCCAGCAGCGTGACGCTGCCGGGCTCGGGCACGGTGGTCGGACCGCTGGGCACGGTGCCGGCGAACGGCACGTCGTGCAGCTCGCCGCTGCCGGCCCATTGCTGCGCCACCAGGGCGCCGTCGATCTGGTTGTTGTTGGTCACCCTGGCGTCGGGGTGCCAGCACCGTGCCGCCGAGTAGGGTGTTGATCGCGACGGTGCCGGTCGCGTCGTAGTAGTTCCAGATGATGTGGCCGGCGCCGCTGCTGCCGCTCTCGTCGTTGGCGTTGAAGCTGGCCGAGCTGCCATCGACGTTGAACACCACCGTCGAGGCGCCGTTCAGGTTCACGCTGAAGCTGGGGATCGCCGACAGCTGTGCCGCGGTCAGGTCGAACACCGCGATGCCGCTGGCGCCGGCGATCGCGTTGATCACCTCGTTGTTGCCGGTCGTCGGCAGGCCGCCGGTGGCCGCGAGCTGCGACAGCGACGTGGACAGCGCGTCGAGCTGCGCCTCGAAATCGGCGATGCCGTCGCCCGGTGCGCCGATATAGCCGCCGCCGCCGTTGAAGTTGACCTGGGCACCCTTGCTGCCGCCGACATAGGCGCGGCCGCCGTTATTGATGTTGATCGAGTTGCCGCTGGTGCTGCCATAGACGGTCAGGGCGCCGAAGCCTGCCGGCTGGCTGCCCAGCGGATCGTTGTACATCGTCGCTCCCGAGAAATTGCCGCCGATCACGGCGGCGCCCTCGATGTCGGATTGCGTCGACGCGTTCTGGTAGATGATCGCGTTGAAGTCCTGCAGGATGGTGGTCGCGGTGAGCGGGCCGGCGGTGGCGGTCGCCACGTTGGCGAGTGCAATGCCGGTTCCGAGCAGCAACGTGGTGAGCGGGCGCATCGCGTTCTTCCCAACCGTCCGGACCCGGGCCCACCCCCGCCCTCGAGGACGTTGCGACACCGTTGCAAGCGCCGGGCCACGCCGATCAATCGAGCGTCGTGAAAGGCTTGCAGGGCGCCGACGACGCGGGTGCGGGGGGATCGTAAACAAAGCCGACAGGCCGAGCGTCAGCAAAAGGCGGAGCCGTCGGAACCCGACCTCTCGTGAACCGGGGCCTGGGGCCACCGGCCTCGGTGGGTCAAGGGCGAAGCCCTTGCCTGCTCCGTCTCGGCAACCCGCTAGCCCTCGATCTGGGTGAAGTCGGCGACCCGTCCCATCACCTCGCGTATCGCGCCCAGCAGGCTCAACCGGTTGCGGCGCAGCGATGCCTCCTCGACATTGACCGTCACCGCCTCGAAGAACCGGTCCAGCGGCGCGCGCAGCCCCGCCATCGCCCCCATCGCGTCCTCGTAACGCTCCTGCGCCAGCGCGGCGCAGACCTGCGCCGAGCCTGCGCGCCAGGCGGCGTCGAGCGCGCGCTCCTCGTCCTGGCGATACAGCGCCGCATCGGGAGGGCCGTCGTAGCGGCCATCCTTCTTCTCCTCGATGCGCAGGATGCTGGCGGCGCGCTTGATCGCCGCCAGCAGGTCGGTGCCGTCCGCGCTGCCGAGCAGCCGGGTCACCGCGTCGGTGCGCGCGAGCAGGCGGACCAGGTCACCATCCGCACCCGCGGCACCCACCGCCGCCAGCACGTCGTGCCTGGCACCTTCCGCGCGAAGCTGCACGCGCAGCCGTTCGGTGATGAAGCCGGGCAGCAGCGCCAGGTCGGGTGCGGCGCGCAGCGAGTCCGGCAGCGCCTGCGCCGCGGTCTCGAACAGCGCGAACAGGTCGAGCCGCAGCGCGTTGTCGCGCACGATCCGGATCAGGCCGAGTGCCGCGCGACGCAGCGCGTAGGGATCGCCCGATCCGCCCGGCTTTTCGCCCGCGGCGAAGAAGCCGGCCAGGCTGTCGATCCGGTCCGCCAGCGCCACCGCCACCGAGACCAGCGCGCGCGGCGTCGCATCGCCGGCGCCGCGCGGCATGTAGTGCTCGCGCACGGCGCGCGCGACCGGCTCCGGCTCCCCGTCATGGCGGGCATAGTACTCACCCATCACGCCCTGCAGCTCGGGGAACTCGCCGACCATCCCGCTCAGCAGGTCGGCCTTGGCGAGGCGGGCGGCACGCGCCGCCGGCGTGGGCTCGCCGCCGAGCTCGGCGGCGATCAGGCCGGCCAGCCGCTCCAGGCGCAGCGCCCGCGCATGCTGGCTGCCCAGGGCCGCGTGGAAGGTCACGCCCTGCAGCAGCGGCAGCCGCGCCTCGAGCGGCGTCGCCCGGTCGAGGTCCCAGAAGTGCCGGGCGTCGGAGAACCGCGCGCGCAGCACGCGCTCGTTGCCGGCGATCATCAGCGCGCCGCCGTCCATGGGGATGGTGTTGGCGATGAAGGCGAAGCGCGGCGCCGGCGCGCCGTCCGCCGTGCGCAGCGTGAAGTAGCGCTGGTTGACCCGCATGCTGACCTGCATCACCTCGGGCGGCAGGTCCATGAAGTCCTGGTCGATCCGCCCCAGCAGCGGCACCGGCCACTCGACCAGTCCGGTCACCTCCTCGAGCAGCCCGTCATCGGCGACGACGACCAGCGCTTCCGCCGCCGCGGCGGCCGCCGCGCCCTCGCGGATCAGGGTGGCGCGATCCTCGGCGCGGACCAGCACGTGGCGGGCGCGCAGTCCCTCGCACCAGGAGGCGAGCCCGGTGACCGAGAAGGCGCCCGGCGACAGGAAGCGGTGCCCCTCGGAGAGGTCGGCCGCGACCAGGCCGTGCCCGTCGTCCGGATGCGGCGCATCCTCGCCGTGGGCGAGGCGAAACCGCACCGCGACCCCGTCCAGCAGGCACAGGATCCGGCGCAGCGGCCGCACCCAGGTGAAGGCGCTGGTGCCGCCCCAGCGCATCGATTTGGGCCACGGGAAGCGACGCAGCAGGTCGGGCAGCACGCTCTCGACCAGGGTCGCGGCGGCGACCGGCTGCCGCTCGAGATCGAGCAGCCAGAAGCCGCGTTCCAGCCGCAGCGCGCTCCGCGGCGCCGCGTGCTTGCGCAGGAAGCCGGCGAGTGCGGCCTCCGGCGCGCCCTCGCGCGGTCCGCGCTCGGTGCGGGTGCTGCCCGGCACCTGCGCGTCGAGCCGTGCCGCGAACGCGATCCGCCGCGGCCCGGAGAAGGTCGAGATCTCGCGCGGGCGCAGTGCGGCCAGCGCCTCGACGAGCAGGCGGGCCAGCGTCTCCGCGGCGCCGGCCTGCAGGCCGGCCGGGATCTCCTCGCTGAACAGCTCGATCAGGAAGTTCGGCTGGAGGTCGGGCGGCAGGTCCGGCACGTCAGCCCTCGCCCGCGAGCCAGGCATCGCAGCACAGCCGGGCGAGGCTGCGCACCCGGCCGATATAGCTCGCCCGCTCGCTCACGCTGATCACGCCGCGCGCGTCCAGCAGGTTGAACAGGTGGCTCGCCTTCAGGCACTGGTCGTAGGCCGGCTGGGCGACGCCGGCGGCGGCCAGCGCCAGGCACTCCCGCTCCGCGTCGTCGAAGTGCCGGTGCAGCATCGCCGGGTCGGAGAGCTCGAAATTGTGCCGCGAATAGTCGCGCTCGGCGCGCAGGAACACGTCGCCGTAGCTGAGGCCGCGTCCGTCATAGTCGAGGTCGTAGACGCGCTCGACGCCCTGGACGTACATCGCCAGCCGCTCCAGCCCGTAGGTGAGCTCGGTCGAGGGCAGCACCGTCGCGATGCCGCCGACCTGCTGGAAGTAGGTGAACTGCGTCACCTCCATGCCGTCGCACCAGACCTCCCAGCCCAGGCCCCAGGCGCCGATGGTCGGGTTCTCCCAGTCATCCTCGACGAAGCGGATATCGTGCGCGAGCGGATCGATGCCGATCGCGCGGTAGCTGTCGAGCAGCAGCGCCTGGCTCTCCGGCGGCGTCGGCTTCAGCAGCACCTGGTACTGGTAGTAGTGCTGCAGCCGGTTCGGGTTCTCGCCGTAGCGCCCGTCCGAGGGACGCCGGCAGGGCTGCACGAAGGCGGTGCGCCAGGGCCTGGCGCCGAGTGCCCGCAGGCTGGTATGCGGCGACAGGGTGCCGGCACCGACCTCGACGTCGTAAGGTTGCAGGATCGCGCAGCCCTGTGCGGACCAGAACTCGTGCAGCTTCAGGATCAGCGTCTGGAAGCTGGGTGGCTTGAATGCCGGCGCCATGGGCAAGCGCGCTCTCCGGGTCGGTCGCGGCGGGGCGCGCACCATAGGGTGAGGGGCGAGGTCGCAGCAAGGAAGCGGTCCCGCATCGCGTGGCCGGGGAGCACGGCATGGGCATCGACGGACTGGACGACGCGGCGATACGCGACATCCTGCGGCGGACCCGGCACATCGCCCTGGTCGGTGCGTCGGCGAAGCCGGAGCGGCCCTCCTTCGGGGTGATGCGTTTCCTGCTGCAGCAGGGCTTCGCCGTCACACCGGTCAATCCGGGTCTGGCCGGGCAGCTCATCCTGGGCCAGGTGGTGGTGGCCGAGCTGGATCAGGCGGTGCCGCCCGGCGGTGGCGGCCTCGACATGGTCGAGCTGTTCCGCGCGCCCGAGCATGTCGGCCCGCTGGTCCGGGAGGCGATCCGGCTGCGGGCGCGCACGATCTGGATGCAGCTCGGTGTGGTCGATCTGGCGGCGGCGGCGGCGGCGCGCACCGCCGGGCTGCAGGTGGTGATGGATCGCTGTGCCGCGATCGAGTGGCCGCGCCTGCGGCTGCAGCCCGCATCGCGCGACGCCGGGCCCGGATCCGGCCCTGCTTGACGATCCCGCGGACGACCGCCACATCTCAGTCTCATAACGTGGATCATGCGATCATGACCAACGAGGAACGCGATCTCATCGCCCGGTTCATCGCCAGGGTGGGCGGACAGCCGCAGGGCCAGGGCGGCGGCTTCAGTGCCAGCGTGCCGGCGACCACGCAGGCGCTGCCGCCGATCGATCCCGAGGCGGACCGCTTCATCGGCGAGAACCTGACCCGCTACCCGGAGGCACGCTACCGCATCACCCAGATGGCGGTGGTGCAGGAGGCCGCATTGGCGGAGGCGCAGAACCGCATCCGCCGGCTGGAGTGGGAGCTGCAGCAGTCCCAGGCGCAGCTGCAGCAGGCGGCCCAGGGTCAGGGTCAGGGCCAGCAGCGTGGCGGCGGCGGCCTGTTCGGCGGGCTGTTCGGCGGTGGAGCCAGGCAGGCGCCGCCGCAGCAGGGCTACGCGCCGCAGCCCGGCTACCAGACCGCGCCGCCGCCTCAGCCGGCCTACTCGCCGGGCTACCAGCCCGGCATGTTCCAGCGCCAGGGCGGCGGCTCCGGCTTCCTCGGCTCGGCGCTGACCACGGCGGCCGGCGTCGCCGGCGGCATGGTGGCGGGCAACGCGCTGATGGACATGTTCGGCGGCCATGGCGGCGGCATGGGCGGCTTCGGCGGCGGCGCCGGCGGCGAGACCATCGTCAACAACTATGGGGATGCGGCGGGCGATGCCGGCGGCGCCTGGGGCGGCGCTACCGGCGGCGACCCGTTCGCGGGACAGGGCACCGACGTCGATCCCAACTTCGGCGCGCCCGATGCGGGCGGCTTCGACTCCGGCGGCGGCGGTGGCGACTGGGGCGGCGGCGGCGACGACAGCAGCTTCTGACCTGCCGCAGCGACCGATCCCGGTTCAGCGCGCGGTGTCGAGCCGCACGCTGACCGGGCAGTGGTCGGACAGCCGCTCCTTCATCTCCGGATCGGTCTCGCGATAGACCATCACGCGCAGGCTCGCCGGCTGCAGCCATTGACGTGCCGGGCCGCCGGCCAGGATATGGTCGATGAACGCTTCGCCGCCCCAGCACGGGTTGGCGTGGCCGGCGGTGGCCAGCGCGATCGGCGCGGTCTGCTGCAGCGCGTCGAGGAACGGGTCGCGCGCCGTGAGGTCGCGGTTGAAGTCGCCCATCACCACGAACGGCACGTCCTCGTCGCGCCGCGCGGCGATCCAGCCCTCCAGCACACCGAGCTGCCGGGCGAGCACCGGACAGGCCGGCGGTCCATGGCCCTGCAGCGGCCGATCCCAGCATCCGGTCTTGAGGTGCACCACCAGCACCCGCAGGCTGGCGCCGTCGCGGGCGACGGTCACGTCGAGGCCGCTGCGCAGCCGGTAGCGCGCGCCCGCGCTCGCCGCATCCAGTCCCGTCAGATCGGGATGTCGGGTGACGTCGTAGCCGCGCCGGATCACCAGCCCGACGCGCTGCACCACCGCGTCGTGGGTCATCTCGATGCGGTAGCGGTCGGGCGGGAAGATCTTCGCCGCGATCTCCGGTCCGTCTACCTCCTCGATCCCGATCAGGTCCGCGTCCAGTCGCCGCGCGTAGCCGGCCAGGGTGACGATGTCGTCCGGCTGCTTCGGATGGGCGTCGTCGGGTAGCGACGGATCGCCGTCCGGCCGTGCGGTCAGCCATTCCATGTTCCAGGTGGTCAGCTTGAGCTCCCGCGCCGAGGCCGGGGCAGCCAGGCAGAATGCCACCAGCGGCAGCACCCGCGGCAGGGCGGCCAGCCTGCGGCGCACGGCGATCAGGCCGGGGCGTCCGGCGGCGTCGCCGGTGACGGATCCTCCGCGTCGCCGGCCTCCATGCGCAGCTGCGCCAGCGCCGCACGCACGCTGATCACCCGTCGTGCCGCCTCGTCGAGCACCCAGATGACGCCGTGCCGGATCTCGTAGATCCAGCCCTGCAGGGTCAGCGTGCCGTCGGCGAGGCGAGCCGCGACCGCAGGGTGGGTGCGCAGGTGCGCCAGCTGCAGCAGCACGTTCTGCTCGACCAGGGTGGTCAGCACGTCCTGGTCGTTGTCGCCGGGCCGCAGCGCGTGGGTCACGGCCAGCGCCGCCTCGGCGCTGCGCAGCCACGAGCTGACCGTCGGCATGCTCGGCAGCTTGTGCCCGACCGGGTCGAGCATCGCCTTCATCGCGCCGCAGTCGGAATGGCCGCAGACGATGATGTTCTCGACGCCGATGGCGCTGACCGCGTACTCGATCGCCGCCGAGACGCCGCCGAGCATCTCGCCATAAGCCGGCACGATATTGCCGATGTTGCGCAGAACGAACAGGTTGCCCGGCTCGTTCTGGGTGATCATGCCGGTGCTGATCCGGCTGTCGGCACAGGTGATGAACAGGGTGTGCGGCGACTGGCCGCGCGCCAGGTCCGCGAACATCTCCCGGTTCTCCGGAAAGATCGTGGTGCTGAAATGTTGAACGCCTTCGAGCAGACCGATCAGCGTCGAGGCCGGATCATCTGCCATCTTGCCATCCCCATGCCAGCCGCGTCGGGTCCGCGGATGCGGAAGACGGTGCTCGCCGGACCAGAGTGTAGACGATGCGCGATGCGGAAGGACACTCGTTGAACGAGATCTCGGCACCACCCGATCGGCCTATCCTCGATCAGCCATCGGACGACCAGACCGGCCAGACGCTGCTGCAGGCGGAGCTGATCGCGGTCCTGGTCGCCGTCGGCGAAGACCGGCCGCGCGTGCTGACCCTGTCGAACGGCACCGCGCTGCCGTTCGGCCCGCTCGAGCCGGCGCACCGGTCGCTGCAGTCCGGGCTGCGCAGCTGGGTCGAGCAGCAGACGCATCATCCGCTCGGCCACGTCGAGCAGCTCTACACCTTCGCCGACGGCGATCGTGCGGAGGGCCCGGTGCGGGCGATCTCGATCAGCTACCTGGCGCTGACCCGGATCGGCGCCAGCGATGCCGGCTGGCGCGACTGGTACGCCTACTTCCCCTGGGAGGACCAGCGCAGCCCCGCCGGCGGCCGGGCCGCGCGCCCCCTGGGCACGGCGCTGCTCGACTGGGCGGACGCCGCCGACGGCACCGTTGCGCGGCGGCGCCGGCAGCGCTGCGCGATCGGCTTCGGGCTGGACGGCATGCCGTGGGACGAGGAGCTGGTGCTGCAGCGCTACGAGCTGCTGTACGAGGCCGGGCTGGTCGGGGAGGCGGCGCAGGCTCCGGCGATGCCGGAGACGGGCCTGCCGATGTCGCGCGACCATCGTCGCATCCTCGCCACCGGCATCGCGCGGATGCGGGCGCGCATCAAGTACCGGCCGGTGGTGTTCGAGCTGATGCCGGCGAGCTTCACCCTGCTGCAGCTGCAGCTCGCTTTCGAGGCGCTCGCCGGGCGCCGGCTGCACAAGCAGAACTTTCGGCGGCTGATCGAGCAGCAGCGTCTGGTGGAGGAGACCGGTGCCCTCGCCGACCGCGCCGTCGGACGGCCGGCGAAGCTGTTCCGTTTCCGCAGCGAGGTGCTGCAGGCGCGACACGTGGCCGGCAGCAAGCTGCCGATGACCCGTCTCGGTTGACCCGCTCCCCTGGATGGCCGCGCGATTTCGCGGGACGAGACAGGAGCCCCTTGATGTGCTTATGCTCAATGCCAGTATAAGAAGGGACGCCGCCACGGCGTTCTTTTATGGCCCGCTTTATGCTCACTTTGAGCATTAAGGATGCAAGATGCTGCAGGAACTGCCGACCCGCACCGATGCCCTCTACGCGCGCGTCCGACGCGTCGTGCCGCCGGCAGAGTGGCGGCTGTTCGAGGACGATGTCGATGCCATCCTGCGCCTGAAGCGCGAGCGACGTGCCGTGGTGCTGGCGCACAACTACCAGACCCCGGAGATCTTCCACTGCGTGGCCGACATCGTCGGCGACAGCCTCGCCCTGGCACGCGACGCGCAGAACCTGGACGCCGACGTGATCGTCATGGCCGGGGTGCATTTCATGGCCGAGACCGCCAAGCTGCTCAACCCGACCAAGCGGGTGCTGATCCCCGACCTGCGCGCCGGCTGCTCGCTGGCAGAATCGATCACCGCCGCCGACGTGCGCCTGCTGCGCCAGCGCCATCCGGGCGTGCCGGTGGTCACCTACGTCAACACCTCGGCGGCGGTGAAGGCGGAGAGCGACGTCTGCTGCACCTCGGGCAACGCCCGTCGCGTGGTCGAGGCGATCAGCCGCGAGTGGGGCGTGAGCCGAGTGATCATGATCCCCGACGAGTACCTGGCACAGAACATCGCCCGCGAGACCGGGATCGAGATGATCACCTGGGCCGGACATTGCGAGGTGCATGAGCGCTTCACCCCGGGCGAGATCCGCCGGCTGCGCGCCGACCATCCCGGCATCGTCGTGCTGGCGCATCCCGAGTGCCCGCCCGAGGTGGTGGCGGAAGCCGACTATGCCGGCTCCACCGCCGGCATGTCGGACTACGTCGCCAGCGGACGCGCGAGCCAGGTCGTGCTGATCACCGAGTGCTCGATGAGCGACAACCTCGCGGTGCAGCATCCGGACGTCGATTTCGTGCGCCCGTGCAACCTGTGTCCGCACATGAAGCGGATCACGCTGGCCAACCTGCGCGGCAGCCTGGAGAACATGACCCACGAGGTGTTCATCGAGCCGCACTTGGCGGTGCGCGCGCGCCAGGCCGTCGAGCGGATGCTCGCGATATGACCGCCTTCCTCCCGTCGGGCCGGCCGATCATCGCCGGCAGCGGCCTCGCCGGCCTGATCGTGGCACTTCGGCTGTCGCCGCGACCCTGCGTGCTGCTCAGCACCGCCCCGCTCGCGACCGAAGCCTCGAGCGCCTGGGCCCAGGGCGGCATCGCCGCCGCGGTCGGCGACGACGACGCACCCGCGCTGCAGGTGGCCGACACGCTCGCCGCCGGGGACGGGCTGTGCGACGTGGCGGCGGTGCGACGCATCGTCGAGGCCGGCCCGGAGGCGATCGAGCGGCTCGCGGCCCTCGGCGTGCGCTTCGACCGCGGTGCGGACGGGGCGCTGTCGCTCGGGCTGGAGGCCGCGCATTCGCGCCGGCGCATCGTGCATGCCGACGGCGACGGCACCGGGCGCGAGATCATGCGCGCGCTCGCCGCCGCGGTGGGCCGCACGCCCTCGATCACCGTGCTCGAGGGCGCCTCGCTGGTGCGGCTGCTGGTCGAGGACGGTGCGGTGCGCGGTGCCGAGATCCGCCAGCGCGAGCGTATCCGGCGCCTGCACGGCCAGGTGGTGATCGCCACCGGCGGTCTCGGCGGACTGTACCTCGACACCACCAACCCGCTCGGCTCCACCGGTTCGGGGGCGGCGATCGCCGCGCGCGCCGGCGCGGCACTCGGCGACCTGGAGTTCGTCCAGTTCCATCCGACCGCACTCGCGGCGGCGCAGCGCGGCCGCATCGGCGCCGCACCCATGCCGCTGGTCAGCGAGGCGGTGCGCGGCGAGGGCGCGGTGCTGATCGACGAGACCGGCGCCCGCTTCATGGAGAACGAGCTGGCGCCGCGCGACGTGGTGTCGCGCGCGGTGTGGCGCCACCTGGAGCTCGGCCACCAGGTCTATCTCGATGCGCGCGCGGCACTCGGCCCGCGCTTCCACGCGCGCTTCCCCGGGATCACCGCCTCGTGCCTGGCGCACGGCATCGATCCGGCATCCGCGCCGATCCCGATCCGGCCGGCGGCGCACTACCACATGGGCGGGATCGCGGTGGACGCCGACGGGCGCAGCAGCTTGGCCGGCCTCTGGGCCTGCGGCGAGGCGGCCTGCACCGGCCTGCACGGCGCCAACCGGCTCGCCAGCAACTCGCTGCTGGAAGCCGCGGTCTGCGGCGGCCGCGTCGCGCAGTCGATCGACGGCAGCCTCGCCGCCGCTGCTCCGGCGACGCGGACCTCCGGGTCCTCCGTGGTCTTGCCGGAGCGTGCGCTGGAGACGGTGCGCCGGGTGATGTCGCGCGATGTCGGGGTGCTGCGCGATGGCCTCGGGCTGCAGCGGGCGCAGGCTGAGCTGGCCGTGCACGCGCATGTCTCGGATGCGGCGCTGCTGGCGCTGATGGTCGCGCGCGCCGCCGATGCCCGCTGCGAGAGCCGCGGCGGCCATTTCCGCACCGACCATCCCTCCGCCGCGCCGCAGGCGGTGCGCACCCTGAGCTACGCGGACGACGCGCTCTCTGCCGCCACCGCGACGCGGTCGCAGCGGCGCGCCTCGTGACGTCGCTGCCCGACATCATGCTCGAGCCGATGGTTCGTGCCGGGCTGCTGGAGGATCTCGGGCGCGCCGGCGACATCACCACCGATGCCATCGTGCCGCCCGGACAGCTCTCCCGCGTGGTGCTGACGGCGCGCGATCCGGGGGTGGTGGCCGGGCTGGACCTCGCCCGGCTCGCCTTCTGCCTGGTCGAGCCTCGGCTGCGCTTCACCGCCCATGTCGCCGACGGCGGCAGGGTGGCGCCCGGCGAGGTGATCGCCGGCGTCGAGGGGCCGTCGCGTGGCATCCTGATGGGGGAGCGGGTGGCGCTGAACTACCTGTGCCACCTCAGCGGCATCGCCACCGCGACGGCGCGGCTGGTGCACGCGGTGCGCCATACCGGGGCGCGCATCTGCTGCACCCGCAAGACGATCCCTGGCCTGCGCGCGGTGCAGAAGGCCGCGGTGCGCGCCGGCGGCGGCAGCAACCACCGCTTCGGTCTCGACGACGCCGTGCTGATCAAGGACAACCACATCGCCATGGCCGGTGGCGTGGCGCCCGCGATCCGGCGCGCGCGCGACCGCATCGGCCACCTGGTCAAGATCGAGGTCGAGACCGACACCCTGGCACAGCTCGAGGAGGGGTTGTCGGTGGGCGGTGCCGGCGTCGGTGCGGACGCCTTCCTGCTCGACAACATGACCGTGGCGACCCTGCGCGAGGCGGTGGCGATGATCGGCGGCCGCGCCGTCGCCGAGGCTTCCGGGCGCATCACCCCGGAGACCGCGCCGGCGATCGCCGGGACCGGCGTCGACCTGATCTCGGCGGGATGGCTGACCCACAGCGTCACGGTGCTCGATATCGGCCTCGATTACGTCGAAGGCGGCGGCGCGGCGGCCTGAACCGCCGCTGCTTCACTTCAGCTTGCGCGTCACTTCAGGTTGCGCACCGCGACGTTGATCAGCGCCATGTGGGTGAAGCCCTGGGGGAAGTTGCCGCGCTGCTCCCCGCTCGCAGCATCGATCTCCTCGGCGAACAGGCCGAGATCGTTGCCGCGGGCCAGCAGGCGCTCGAACAGCGCGATGGCCTGCTGCCGGCGCCCCATCAAGGCCAGCACGCCGACGCGCCAGAACGAGCAGGCGGTGAAGGTGCCCTCCCGGCCTTCCATGCCGTCCTCCATGCGGTAGCGGTACAGCAGGTCGCCCTCGCCGAGTTCGGTCTCGATCCGCTCAAGTGTGGCGACCACACGAGGCTCGCCGGGCTCGAAGGCGCCGAACAGCACCAGCCGGAGCAGCGCGCTGTCGAGCGCATCGGAGCCGTAGGCCATGGTGTAGGCGCCGCGCTCCCGGTTCCAGCCCTGAGCGCGATACTGCTCGGCGATCTCGCGCGCGTAGCCCTCCCAGCGCTCGATCTCGTGCGGCTCCACCAGTCCGGTGCGACGGGCGATCGCGCTCGCGCACTCGAGCGCGATCCGGTTCATCGCCTTGCTGTGCAGGATATGCCTGGCCTCGCCGCGTATCTCCCAGATGCCGTGATCGGGATCGTCGCGTCGCGCGATCGCCTGCTCGGCGAGGTTGCGGATCGTCTCCGGCAGGCGGTCATGCACCTTCTGCGGCGGGTCGTACTCGACCAGCTCGAGGAAGCTGTGCAGCGCCATCAGCAGCTCGCCGTAGATGTCGATCTGGGTCTGTCCCTCGGCGGCGTTGCCGATGCGCACCGGACCGGTGCCGCGCCAGCCCTCCAGGTGGTCGAGCGTCTGCTCGGCGATCACCGGGCCGGCGATGCCGTACATCAGGCTCGGCTCCCGGCCGCGGCTCGGGTCGGCATGACGCAGGAAGCGCAGATACTCGGCGGCCTCGCGCACGTAGCCGAGTGCAGTGAACGAAGTCACGGTGAAGGAGGCGTCGCGCAGCCAGGCGAAACGGTAGTCGTAGTTGCGGTTCCCCGGCACCGCCTCGGGCAGCGAGGCGGTCGGTGCCGCGATGATGGCGCCGCTCGGCGCGTAGGTGAGCAGCTTCAGGCACAGGATCGAGCGGATGACCTGCTCGCGATACGGGCCGTGGTAGCTGCAGGTCTGGCTCCACCGCTCCCAGTAGCGCCGGGTGCGCTCGATCCGCTCGACGGCGTCCCCGATGCCGGCGAACGGCGGCGCCTGGCCCTCCTCGCCGTGGGTCAGCACCAGGCAGCTCTGCTCGCCCGGCCGCAGCGTCCAGTCGCTGCGGGCACGCCCGTCCTCGAGGTGCAGGCGATGCGTGGCGGTGGCGCGCAGCGTCTCGCCGCCGCTCTCGAACACGGCGCATCCGGTGGCGTCGAGGCGCAGGCTGCACGCAGCGCGTGCGTAGTCGAAGGTCGGTCGGACGCTGAAGCCGCCGGACACGACGCCGTCGTCGCATCGCAGCAGCCGGATCAGCCGGCTCTCGGTGTCGCCGTCCGGACCCTCCGCCGCGATCGTGTCCGGCGGGTCGACCGGCATCAGGTCGATCAGCGTCGCGCGCCCGCTGCGGGTGACGAAGCAGGTCTCCAGGATGTTGGTGTGCGGCAGGTAGCGGCGCGAGGTCGACACCAGCTCGTCGAAGCGGATCATGCAGGACCCGCCGCGCTTCGCATCGAGCAGACGCAGGAACAGCGCCGGGCTGTCATGTCGCGGCCAGCACAGCCAGTCCACCGAGCCGTGGCGGTCGATCAGGGCGGTGGTGCGGGTGTCGCCGATCAGCGCGTAGTCGCTGATCGGACTGTAGTCCGGCGGCGCCGGCGAGGTCAGGACCATGTCCTAGGAACCGGCAGGCAGCCTCTCGGTTGCGGCCACGGTCGGAGGTCCCGGTGTCCGACCCCGCTTCCACAGCGCGCCGAGGGTGCGGTCGAACGAGGGCGGATCGAAGCGGTCCAGCCCGCAGCCTGGCGTCGCCGTCAGCTCGCCGAACAACAGCCTGCTCGCCGTGTCGTAGAAATCGGCGCGGACGAAGTCGATGCCCTGCGCCAGCGCCTCGGCGGCCTCGATCATCTGCGCCAGATGCGGCGGCGGCGGCACCTGCCGCCTGAGGCTCGAATAGGCGAAGCGCACCTCGACCTCGTTCCAGTCGCGATCCATCAGCATGTGCGCGCGCACCGAGAAACGCCCCATGGTGACCAGGATGAAGGCGACCCGGCCGCCGAACACGAACAGCTTGTAGTCGTTCGGGGCGATGCCGTTGCCGTCGTCGATGAGCTCCTCGATCAGGATGCGCCGGGTGATGTCCTTGTAGATCCACTCCCGCGTCATCTCGTAGTAGCTCTGGTCGAGCCAGGCGCTGCAGGTGCGCCGCAGCGCGTCGCGATCGAGGCCGTCCTTGTCGCGGACGATCTCCACCCAGCCCGAGCCGTGCGTCGGCTTGACCACGAAGCGCCGGGGGAGGGTGTCGAAGGGGATCGCCGCCGGATCGGTGCCGACCCAGTACAGCGCCGGCAGGATATGCGCGCCGACCCGCTCGCGCACGTAGTCGCGCACCCTGTACTTGTCGGCCACCATCGTCATCCAGGGCCTGCGCTCGAAGACGATTCGGTGCAGCACCTTCTCGTTGAAGGTCTTCGGCCTGAGCAGGTTGGGGATCGTGCGGTGGATGCGGCCGTAGCGGTAGATGGCGATGACGCAGTCCGGCGAGGCCTTGCTCAGCCGTGCCCTGATTCCGCCCATCCCGACGCGCCCCGCCGCTACCCCATCGTTGCGGTGTCGAGAGATCTATCCGAAACCGGGCCTGACGTCACCTGCCCGACGCCTGCGCCTCACCGCGGCGGGGGATCAGCGCTGCACCCCGGCGGCGATCGGGCTCTGGTCGCCCTGCAGGCCGGGATTGACCGGCGGCACCGGGTTGGCGTCCAGGTAGGCGCGGCCGAACCGGCCGATCGGCGCTCCGGTATTGGCGTCGCGCTGCGTGTCCGCGGGATCGTGGATCGCCTGGTCCGGCATCGGCGCCGGGCTGAAGCGCTTCTGGCCGTGCACGACCAGGTTCTCCGCCGGCGGCACCGGCGCCGATCGGTGCGCCCGGGCGTTCGCGCGCGGCGGGCGCGTCGGGTGGCGATGCTCGTCGTCGGCCGACGCGGCCACGCCGCCCGCGGCCAGTCCGAGCCCGGCGAGCAGTCCGGCCGCGAGCAGAGGACGCGGCCGGCTCATGCGTCGCGCCGGTCTCCGATCAGGTGGCGTATTGCAGCGAAGGCCCGCTCGGCATCCGCCACGTCCGGACCGCCCGCCTGCGCCATCTCGCGCCGCCCGCCGCCGCCCCTGCCGCCGATCGCCGCGGCGGCGGCGCGCACCAGCTCGACCGCGTCGAGCCGAGCGGTCAGGTCGGGAGACACCGCCACGACGATGCTGCCCTTGGCATCGGCGGTGGAGAGCAGCGCCACTACCCCGGAGCCGATCTGCCTGCCGATCGCCTCCGCCAGCCCCTTCAGTTCGCGCGCCGGCACGTCGCCCAGGTTGCGCGCGACCAGGGGGACGCTGCCGACCGTCTCGGGCGCGGGTGCGGCGTCGCCCGCACCACCGAGGGCGATCCGGCGCTGCAGCTCGGACAGCTGACGTTCCAGCGCCCGACGCTCCTCCACCAGCCTGGCCAGGCGCTCCGGCACTTCGGCGGCAGGCACCCGGAGCAGGCTCGCGGCGTGGGCGAGGCGCTGCTCGGCGAGTGCCGCCGCCTGCTCGGCGGCGCGACCGGTGACCGCCTCGATGCGTCGCACGCCGGCGGCGACGCCGCTCTCCGAGGTGATCCGGAACAGGCCGATATCGCCGGTGCGCCCGACATGGGTGCCGCCGCACAGCTCGATCGAGTAGGCGGCGCGGCCGTCGGCCTGGTCCGAGATCCGGTCCGGCAGCCCCATCGAGACGACGCGCACCTCGTCGCCGTACTTCTCGCCGAACAGCGCCATCGCACCCTGCCGCACCGCCTGTTCGGGCGTCATCAGCCGGGTGCTGACCACGCTGTTCTCGCGGATGCGCTCGTTGACTTCCGCCTCCACCAGGGCGAGCTCGTCGGCCTCGATCGGGCGCGGCTGGCTGACGTCGAAGCGGAGCCGGTCGGGCGCGTTCAGGCTGCCCTTCTGCGCGACATGGGCGCCCAGCCGGCGGCGCAGCGCCTCGTGCAGCAGGTGGGTCGCGGAATGATGCGCGCGTATGCCGGCACGGCGGCCATGATCCACCGTCGCGGTCACCGGCAGGCCGGGCCGCACCTCGCCGCTGACCACGCGTCCGATATGCACGAACAGCTCGCCCAGCTTCTTCTGGGTGTCGTCGATCTCGATGCGCACTCCCGGCCCGGCGATGCGGCCGGCGTCGCCGACCTGGCCGCCGCTCTCGGCGTAGAACGGCGTCTGGTTGAGCAGCACGCCCACCGTCTCGCCGGCGACGGCGCGGTCGCGTATCTCGCCGCCGACGATCAGCGCCGTGACCTCGGCATCGGACCGCTCGGTGCCGTAGCCCAGGAACTCCGAGCTGCCGACCCGGTCGCGCAGCTCGAAATAGACCTGCTCGGTGGCGGCCTCGCCGGAGCCGGACCAGGCGGCGCGGGCGCGCTGCCGCTGGGCGTCCATCGCCGCCTCGAAGCCCTCGAGGTCGACCGACTGGCCGCGTTCGCGCAGCGCGTCCTGGGTCAGGTCGAGCGGGAAGCCGAAGGTGTCGTAGAGCTTGAAGGCGACCGCGCCGGGGAGCGGTGCGTCGCCGAGGCGGCCGGTCTCCTCGGCGAGCAGGGCCAGGCCGCGCTCCAGCATCGCCTTGAAGCGGTCCTCCTCCAGGCGCATCGTCTCGCGTATCAGCGCCTCCGCCTGCACCAGCTCGGGATAGGCCGCACCCATCTGCCGCACCAGCGCCGGCACCAGCCGGTAGAACACCGGCTCGGTGGTGCCCATGCGGTGCAGGTGGCGCATCGCGCGCCGCATGATCCGGCGCAGCACGTAGCCGCGGCCGTCGCGCGACGGCAGCACGCCGTCGGCGATCAGGAACGAACTGGAGCGCAGGTGGTCGGCGACCACGCGGTGGCTGACCTTGAACGGCCCGTCCGGCGCCTGCCCGGTGGCCTCGGCGGAGGCCAGGATCAGGGCGCGCAGCGTGTCGGTGTCGTAGTTGTCGCGATGCCCCTGCAGGATCGCGGCGAAGCGCTCGAGGCCGAGACCGGTGTCGATCGAGGGGCGCGGCAGCGGCGCGCGGGTGCCGGGCGGATCCTCGAAATACTGCATGAACACCAGGTTCCAGATCTCGACGAAGCGGTCGCCGGCTTCGTCCGGGGAGCCCGGAGGGCCTCCGGGAACCTGGTCGCCATGATCGTAGAACAGCTCCGAGCAGGGTCCGCAGGGCCCGGTATCGCCCATGCGCCAGAAATTGTCCGCCGTCGGGATGCGTATGATACGGCTCTCCGGCAGGCCGGCGATCCGCTTCCACAGCGAGGCCGCCTCCTCGTCCTCGGCGTAAACGGTGACCAGCAGCCGGTCCGCGGGCAGCCCGAACTCGCGGGTCACCAGCTGCCAGGCGAGCTCGATCGCCAACGGCTTGAAATAGTCGCCGAAGGAGAAATTGCCGAGCATCTCGAAGAAGGTGTGATGCCGGGCGGTGTAGCCGACATTGTCGAGGTCGTTATGCTTGCCCCCGGCACGCACCACCTTCTGCGCCGAGACGGCGCGCCGGTATGGGCGGGTCTCCTGGCCGGTGAACACGTTCTTGAACTGCACCATGCCCGCGTTGGTGAACAGCAGGGTCGGATCGTTGCGCGGCACCAGCGAGGATGACGGCACCAGCTGGTGTTCGTGCGCCGAGAAGTAGTCGAGGAAGGCGGCGCGGATGTCGTTGCTGGTGGGCATGGGGGCGTCGGACGATCCTGCTATGCTGCGTCCACCACCTAGCGCACGCGCCGAGCCTGCGCCAGCAGGCGAGGACGGCCGGAGAATCCCGAACGGCGGAGCCTCAGGGCGGGCGGAACCGGGATCCCACGCGCGGCCGCAGCCGGGCTCGCGGGGAGGCGAGCGACGCCGCGATCGCCTAGCGGAACACCAGCCGCCGCGACATGGTGAAATTGGAGAACATGCCGGCCAGCGTGCCGGCGATCAGCGCCAGCACGGTGTGGGTGTTGCAGATCGCGACCGTGTTGACCAGGATCAGCGCGGTGCCGCGGTTGAGCAGGAAGCCCAGCGAGTTGGCGGCGAGGAAGGTGCCCCACTGGCGCAGCATGCTGCCGGCGGAGCCGGTGCCGCGGAAGGTCCAGAGCCGGTTCATCAGCCAGTTCATCGACGCGGCCACGAAGTAGGCGAGGATCAGGGCGCCGGTCAGGCCGATCAGGTGGCGCATCGTGTGCACCGTCAGCCAGTCCCACATGAAGCCGAGCGCGCCGACGATGCCGAAGCGCAGGAACTGGGCCGCCAGCTTGCGCCGCGCCGGCGTCAGCGCGAACATTCCCGCGCGGGGCAGGCCGTCGATCATTCGGATCGCACCCTGCGTGGCGGGGGTCGACGGGGCGGACGTCAAGCTTTCGGCGGTGTCGGTGTTCATGCTTGGGCTGTCCCGTTCATCTGGCCGTCATGCAGCACCACGCCCATGATCATGACTGTCAACCATTGATGAAGGGTAAATGAAAAGGGGCACCTCGCGGTGCCCCCTATCATAGTCCCGCCCAGGTCGGTCAGTGCAGGACGATCTCGACGCGCCGGTTCTGCGGCTCGCGGGTGTTCGGCCCGGTCGGCACCAGCGGGTGGGTCTCGCCGAAGCCCTGGGTGTCGATCGCCGTCGCCGGCACGCCGTCGCGGATCAGCTCCGCCTTCACGCTCTGCGCACGACGGATCGAGAGGCCCTGGTTGTAGCGTGCGCCGCGTGCGCCGCCGTGGATCGACGAGGTGTCGGCGTAGCCGTTGACCTCGATGCGCGTGGTCTGCACGCGGGTGGAAGCCTGCGCCGCCTCGGCGATGATCTCCCGGGCGCGGCCGGTCAGGTCCGAGCGATCCCAGTCGAAGAACACCAGGTAGGTACGGGCCGGAGCCGGAGCCGGGGCCGCGACGGGAGCCGGCGGCGGCGGCGGCGGCGCGGTGTCGAAGGCGTAGCGGATGCCGAGCATGAAGGAATGATTGAAGCTGTCGTTGAAGTCGGCGTTGCCCTTGTGGATGCCGGTCGCCGTGTAGGAGGTCGACTGGTAGGCGGAGCCGGTCTCCTGCGGCGTGGTGCCGGTGAAGCGATACTCGCCGGTCAGCGCCAGTCCGGGGACCTCGACGATGTTGTAGGCGACGCCGACGATGCCCTGGTAGGCGAAGCTGCCCTGGGTGCCGCCGGTCCGGTTGACGCTGCCATCGTCGAAGACGGTGGTGAAGGGCGACTCGTGCTGCCACAGGTAGCCGGCGCCGACGCCGACATAGGGCTGCACGGGAATGCTGAGGCCGAACATGCCGAAGTCGAGGTCGTACAGCACGTCGATCAGCGCGCCGTACTTCTCGTCGTGACCGGTGGTGGCGCCGGGCACGCTGGTGAAGTGGTTGTGGTTGACGTTGTTGTAGAAGTAGGTGCCCTGCAACTCGGTGCGCAGCCCGTTGCCGAAGCCGAAGCCGAACGAGCCCTCGCCGTTGAAGCCGTCACCGAAACGGAAGGTGGACTTGCTGCCGTCGGCAGCGCCCGGGTCGGCGAAGGTGGTCGGCGAGTAGTGCACGCCCACGCTCTGCTGCAGATTGTAGCCGGCGCCGAGGCTCACATACGGACCTATGACGGGATCGGCCAATGCGGCGACAGGAGCCGCCGCCAGGAGTGTGGTTGCAAGTAACGTCGCGCGCAGACGCATTTTCTCGTCCTCTTGGTCATCCGTTCGAGCGGCCGCCAACCATCGGCGGCACAGCCTCAGCATGATGCTTAAGCCCGATATAGAAGCTCCGGTTGCGATTGGAGAGCGTGTAACGGCCCTCCAAGGTCATTCCGGACCGGCTGTGACGGAAACATCACAGTTTATTATCTGCCTGTCATGACTCCGCGGTTCCTCATGTTGTGGACGCGAAGAACGACGAATCGCCCTCGCGTCCGGGTGCGCTCCGGGAGCCGTCGTCGACGCCATCTGTTGCCGTAAAGTGACAAATCGAGCGAAACGGTTTCGCAGCCTCACGCTGTGCAACCTTCGTCACGCAGCAGCGCCGACACCGCCGCCTCGGGCACCTCGCGGCAGGTGAAGGCACGGCCGATCCCGCGCGAGAGGATGAAACCCAAGCGACCATCACGTATCTTCTTGTCGCGCCGCATGTGCGCCAGCAGCGACGCGGCGCTGAAGATCGCCGCCGTGCTGCCCGACAGGCCGGCGATCCGCGCCGGCATGCCAATCGCTTCGAGATGCGCGATCACCGTGCCGGCGTCGTCGCGGGCGGCGTAGCCGAGCTGCTGCGACAACCGCAGCGCCAGGCCGAGCCCGATCGCCACCGCCTCGCCGTGCAGCAGCCTGCCGTCGTAGCGCAGCTCCGCCTCCAGCGCGTGCGCGAAGGTGTGGCCGAGATTGAGCAGCGCACGGCCGTTCTCCGGCTTCTCCTCGCGTTCGTCGTCGCCGATGATGCCGGCCTTGAAGGCGCAGGCGCGCGCGACCGCGTCGGCCTGCAGCGCACCGTCGCCGGACAGCATCGCCTCGCCGTGCGCCAGGCACCAGTCGAACAGCGCCGCGTCGCCGATCAGGCCGGCCTTGAGGATCTCGGCGTAGCCTGCGCGCAGCTCGCGCGGCGGCAGCGTCGCCAGCGCCGAGATGTCGGCCAGCACCGCCAGCGGCTGATGGAAGGCGCCGATCAGGTTCTTGCCGAACCGCGTGTTGATGCCGGTCTTGCCGCCGACGGAGCTGTCCACCTGCGCCAGCAGCGTGGTCGGGATCTGCACGAACGGCAGGCCGCGCAGCACCGAGGCGGCGGCATACCCGGCGAGATCGCCCACCACGCCGCCGCCGAGCGCGATCACGGTGCTGCGCCGCTCGACGCCGTCCCGCAGCAGCGCCGTGGTGACCCGCTCGAAGCCGTCGAGGCTCTTGCTGGCCTCGCCCGGCGGTATCACCACGACACCCGCCTCGACGCCCACCTCGCGCAGGCTGCCCAGCAGTGCCGGCAGGTGCAGGCCCGCCACGGTTTCGTCGGTGACGATCATCGCCCGCTTCTGCGGCAGCACCGGCGCCAGCAGCGCCCCCGCCCGCGCGATCAGCCCGGCGCCGATCGCGATGTCGTAGCCGCGGCCGAGCGCCACGTGCACCCGGTGCGGCGGCCGATGCGCGGCGAGCGCGGCGAGCACGCGGCGCGTGGTCTGGTCGGTGCTGTCGTCCTCGCAATCGATCACGATGTCGGCCTCCGCGTAGACGGGATGTCGGGTCCGCATCAGCCCCTCGAGGATCTGCCGCGGATCGCCCGCCGCCAGCAGCGGCCGGTGGCTGCGGCCGGCGACCCTGCGGACCAGGGTCGCGAGCGGGCAGCGCAGCCAGACCGACAGCGCCTGCGCGCGGATCGCGTCGCGGGTGCGCGCGTCCAGGAAGGCGCCGCCGCCGGTCGCGAGCACGATCGGTCCCGCCGACAGCAGGCGTGCGATCACGCGCCGCTCGCCCTCGCGGAACTCCGCCTCGCCCCAGAGCGCGAACATCTCGGCGATGCTGCGTCCGGCCGCCTGCTCGATCTCGCCGTCGGCGTCCCGGAACGGCAGGCCGAGCCGCGTCGCGAGCCTGCGTCCGATCGTGGTCTTGCCCGCGCCCATCAGCCCGACCAGCACGATCGAACCCGCGGTCGGCGACGCGTCGGCCGAGGGCGATGCGCGCAGCCGGTCCTCGAGCGCGATGCTGCTGCGTGACATGCCCGTGAAGCTAGCATAGAGCCTTCGGCCCAGGCCATCGGTCGGCGGTGCGGCTGCCGGACCGCCGAGCCGCCACCTCGGGCTTGCCAGACCGGAGCCCGCCACCTCGGAGTAGAGAGCGTCGCATGATCCGCATCCTGGTCATCCTGCTCGGCGTGACCGTCGCCGCCCTGGGTGCCGGCTTCCTCTATCTGGGCGCCGTGCCGCCCAAGCCGCACGTCCAGGAGCAGCACGTGGTGCTGCCCAACGACCGCTTCGGGCACTAGCCCGAGCGCCGGCTCCGCATGAACGCCCCGGCCCGAGCCGCGCACATGGACCGTCACCGGGAGAGCTTCCTCGAGATGCTGGCCGCCGAGCGCGGCGCCTCGCCGCACACGCTGAAGGCCTACGCCGCCGACCTCGCCGACTTCGCCGCGCACGCGCACGCGGCCGGGGAGAGCGCCTCGGCGGCCTCGGTGCCGGTGCTGCAGGGCTACATGGCGGCGCTGCATGCACGCGGCCTGTCGGCGCGGACCGCCACCCGCAGGCTGTCCTGCCTGCGGCAGTTCCACCTGCACCTGCTGCGCGAGGGCCTGCGCACCGACGATCCCTGCCAGCAGCTCGACGCGCCGCGGCTGCCGCGCATCCTGCCGCGGGTGCTGTCCGAGGGGGAGGTCGACCGCCTGCTCGTTGCCTGCGCCGTCGGCGGCCCGATGCCGCCGGGCCGGCAGCGCACGGCGCGTGCTGCGATCGAGATCCTGTATGCGACCGGCATGCGCATCTCCGAGATGCTGTCGCTCCGCCGCCAGGCGCTGGTCGCGGACGCGCCGATGCTTCTGGTGCGCGGCAAGGGCGGCCGCGCGCGGGTGGTGCCGCTGTCCGAGCCGGCGCGCGAGGCGGCGGCCGACCTGCTGGCGAGCCGGCCGCCAGAGGCCGCGCAGGCGCGATCGGCCGACTCGCCGTGGCTGTTCGCCGGCCGCGACCCGCGGCGGCCGCTCAGCCGGCAGGGCTTCGACCTGATCCTCGCCGAGGCCGCGCGCTGTGCCGGCATCGCCGCCGACCGGGTCTCGCCGCACGTGCTGCGCCACTCGTTCGCGAGCCACATGCTCGCCCGCGGGGCCGACCTGCGCTGCCTGCAGATGCTGCTCGGTCATGCCGACGTCGCAACTACCCAGATCTACACCCACGTGCTGGCCGAGCGGCTGCAGAACCTGGTCGAAGCGCATCACCCGCTGGCGATGCGCGCTGCTTCGTAGCGCCGCGCCGGGCCGCGGAGGCCAGGGATTTGCGTCGCCGGGAACTGTGCTAAACGCCCGCCATGCGCCACTTTCTTGACTTTGAAAAACCCGTGGCCGAGCTCGAGGACAAGATCGACGAGCTTCGCCGCATCTCCGAGACCGACGGCATCAACATCGCGGACGAGGTCGCCCGCCTCACCGACAAGGCCGACAAGCAGCTCCGCGCCGCCTACGCCAAGCTCACCCCCTGGCAGAAGGTGCAGGTGGCGCGCCACGCGCAGCGGCCGCACGCGCTGGACTACATCGCCGCCCTGATCACCGACTACCTGCCGCTCGCCGGCGACCGCAGCTTCGCCGAGGATCGCGCCATCGTCGGCGGCCTGGGCCGCTTCGAGGGGCGCGCGGTGGTGGTGATCGGCACCGAGCGCGGCGACGACCTCGATACGCGGCTGCATCATAATTTCGGCATGGCGCGCCCCGAGGGCTATCGCAAGGTGCGCCGGCTGGCGGAGCTGGCCGGACGCTTCGGCCTGCCGATCCTGTCCTTCGTCGACACCGCCGGCGCCTATCCGGGCATCGAGGCGGAGGCGCGCGGGCAGGCCGAGGCGATCGCGCGCTCGATCGACGCGTTCCTCGCCGCACCGGTGCCCATCATCGCCACCGTGATCGGTGAGGGCGGTTCCGGCGGCGCGGTGGCGCTGGGTGCCGGCGACCGCGTGTTCATGCTGGAACATTCGATCTATTCGGTGATCTCGCCGGAAGGCTGTGCGGCGATCCTCTGGCGCGACTCCACCCAGGCGCCGGCGGCGGCCGAGGCGATGCGGCTGACCGCGAACGACCTCAAGCATTTCGGCCTGATCGACGAGATCATCGCCGAGCCGATCGGCGGAGCGCACCGCGACGCCGCCGCGGCGATCGGCGCCGTCGGGCGGGCGATCGCCGCCGCCCTGCCGGGGCTGCTGGCGCTGGAGCCGGCGGCGCTGCGGGCGAGGCGGCGCGAGAAATACCTCGCGATGGGGCGCGATCCCGCCGGCTGATGCCGGCTCACAGTCTCGCCGCCGGCTGATGCCGGCTCAGGGTGTCGCCGCCGGCTGGCCCCGCCTCGCGCGTTCAGCTCCGGCTCACGCCGCCGGTTCACCCTCGATCGGGACCATGCCTAGTCCGGCGATCAGGTCGTGCACGGCGGCGGCGGCGTCGCGGACCGCCGCGGCGTCGATACCCTTGCTGACCAGGCTGACGCCGCGCCGGTGCGGGCGTTCATACGGGTAGCTGCCGATGTCGAGGCTGGGAAAGCGGTGCTGGATCGCCTCCAGCCCCTCGGCGATCGCGCCCTCGAGCAGGCCGTCGGCGTGCCAGCTGGCCGAGACCACCGGGCGTCCGCCGGCGAGGCGCGGTGCCAGCTGGTCGAACATCGCCTGCATGATCCGCGGCACGCCGGCCATCACGTGCACGTTGCCGATCGAGAAGCCCGGCGCCACGGAGACCGGGTTGTCGATCGGCACGGCGCCGCGCGGCAGGGTGGCCATGCGCTGCCGGGCCGCGTTGAAGCTGCCCGGAGCCATGTGCGCCTCCAGCTTGGCGAACGACTCCGGATGGATCTCCCACGGCACGCCGAACGCCTCGGCGACGCAGGGGCTGGTGATGTCGTCGTGCGTCGGGCCGATGCCGCCGGTCGTCAGCAGGTGATCGAAGCGCGCGCGCAGCTCGACGATGTTGGAGACGATGGTCTCCCGGATGTCGGGAATGACCCGCACCTCGCGCAACGCGATGCCGAGCTCGCCCAGCCGCTTGGCGAGGAACTGGATGTTGGCGTCCTGGGTGCGGCCGGACAGGATCTCGTTGCCGATCACCAGGATGCAGGCTGTCGGATTCATGCGCTCGTGCCCCAATGCTGTCCAGGCGAGGCGATTTCGGCATGGCCGGCCCCGACCAGTATGCCTACATGGGGCCCATGACGGATTTGCCCACCCTTCGCGAACCCCTCCTGCGCGTCCCCATGCTGCGCGTGATCGATCTGGAGACCACCGGCAACTCGCTGGACGATGGCGGCGTGGTCGAGATCGGCTGGCAGGACCTGGTGCAGGACCTGGTGCAGGACGGGGAGCAGGAGGTCGGCGGCTGGAGGCTGTCGGGTCCGCCGCGGGCGCGACTGGTCGATCCCGGTGTCCCGATCTCGCCGGCCACCTCGGCGATCCACCACATCGTCGACGAGGACGTGGCCGGTGCGCCGTCCTGGCTAGAGGCCGCGCCGCCGATCCTGCGCGGCGATCCCGGGGCCACGCCGCTTGCCCTGGTCGCGCACCGCGCCGCCTTCGAGCAGCGCTGGTGCCTGCCGGCGCTGTCCGGACGGGCGCGCTGGATCTGCACCTACAAGTGCGCGCTGCGCCTGTGGCCCGATGCACCCGGACACTCCAACCAGGGCCTGCGCTACTGGCGCCGGCCGGCCGGGCTCGACCGCGCGCTCGGCCTGCCGGCGCACCGCGCGGCGCCCGATGCCTACGTCACCGCGCACCACCTGCGCGACATGCTGTCACTCGCCTCGCTGTCGCAGCTGCTGATCTGGTCCGAGGAGCCCGCCCTGCTGGTGCGCGTGCCGTACGGGCCCTCGCGCGGGCGTCGCTGGGCCGACCTGGGCGACGACGCCCTGGTGCGGATCATCGAGACGGAGTCCGGCGGCAACGTCGACATGCGGTTCAGCGCGCGCACCGAGCAGGCGCGCCGCGTCGGCGCGCCGCCGAAGCCCGGCCAGATGTCGCTCGGGCTGGCGCAGACGCCGGCGGCGTGAGGCGCGCGCTTCGGGAGCGCGGGACGGGCTCAAAGATAGTCGCGCAGCATCGGCACCAGCGGCTTGTCGGCGTCCGGCATCGGATACTCCGCCAGCCGCGCCGGCGTCACCCAGGCCAGGGTCTGGCCCTCCCTGGGTCGTGGCGAGTTGCTCCAGCGCCGGCACAGATAGAGCGGCATCAGCAGGTGGAAGTCGTCGTAGCCGTGCGAGGCGAAGCTGAACGGCGCGAGGCAGGCCTGCGACAGCTCGATGCCGAGCTCCTCGCGCAGCTCGCGGACCAGCGCCTGCTCGGGCGTCTCGCCCGCCTCCACCTTGCCGCCGGGGAACTCCCACAGGCCGGCCATCGTCCGCCCTTCCGGACGCCGCGCCAGCAGGATGCGGCCATCGCCGTCGATCAGGGCGCAGGCGGCGACCAGCAGCACCGGACGGTCCGCGGGGCGGGCGGCCACGGCCGGCGGCCGGTCGCGCCCCGCGGCCGCGGCATCCGGGCGCAGGTCGGCGTGCCCGGCTTCGAACAGCAGCACCGGATGGCTGCCGCCGCGGGCCAGGAAGAGCTGCCGCGAGGCGCCGACCTCGCGGAATCCGATCCGGCGCAGCACCGCCGCCGAGGCAGGGTTGTCGGTCGCGACCTGGGCGACCAGCCGGTCGAGATCGAGCCGCGCCAGCGCCCAGCGCGCCAGCCTTCCGGCGGCCTCGCTCGCGACGCCTCCGTTCCAGTAGCGGCGCGCGATCCAGTAGCCGAGATCGCCGCTGCGCGCGGCGGCATCGATGCGCAGCCCGACGCAGCCGAGCAGGCTGCCGGCGGGTGCCAGGCCCGGCTGGTTCGCTGCCTCCGCACCCGGCGTGGGTTCCGCATCTGAGGCCGCGCCCGACGCCGCGCCTGGCGCCGCTCCCGGTGCCGCGACACTGGCGGACGCGCCGGCCTCGGAGATGACGACGAAGTGGTAGGCGGTGCCGGCGGCGGCCTGGCCCGCGGCGGCCTCGATCCACTCGTCGGTCAGCTTGCGCGGGTACGGGAAGGGCAGGCGCGGCAGCATGCGCACCACCCCCCAGTCATTGACCAGCCGGTGGATCGATGCCGCGTCCTCGGGGCGCGGCGGCCGCAGCAGGAAGCGCGGGGTGGCGAGCCGGAGTGCGAGGCCGTCGGCACCCGCCTCCGCGGTCACGCCGCTTCGATGCCGCGCGCCATCAGCAGGCCGCGCAGGTTGCGGATCACCGGGAACACCTCCTGGTTGCGATCCTCGCCCTGCGCATCGTGCGCCGCCTGTTCCAGCTCGACGATGTCGCGGTCCTCGCGGAAGATCCGCTCGGTGAACAGCACCAGCAGCGGCCAGGCCGCGTTGAGCAGGCCCGGGATCTTCGGCTTGCGCACCGAGAGCAGCCCGAAGGTGCGGTTGCGACGCTGCTCGACATCCTGCGGGGTGTAGGCGATCCACAGATCCATCACCGGCTCGGCGCCCGAGGTGCGTATCCGCAGCGTCTGGTAGGGATATTCGGTGCGTATCGTCATGACGTCGCGGTCGGCGTGCTGCTTCTCGGTGCCGCGACGCTGCTTGAAGATCAGTGCCTCGCCGATCGGCTGCTTGCCGCCGGTGCGGGCGAAGCTGTAGCGCGCCTCGATCCAGTCCTCGCCGGCGTCCTGGCCCAGGAAGCGCGGGCGGATCTGGCCCATCTGCTTGGCGTGCATGAACTGATGGTTCATGTCCATCAGGTTCTCGTGCATGAAGCTGTAGTGGCAGCCGATGACGCGGCCGAACCGCCGGGTCTTGTAGGCGTCGTCGTCGGCGGCGCCGAACACCGGCAGCGGCACCGCGTCGGCACGCGCGGGATCGCCCGGGAACACCAGGATCAGGCCGCTGCGCTCGCGGCACGGATAGGCGCGCACGCCGTTGGGCAGCTTGTCCTTGCCGAGATACGGCACGTCGACGCACTTGCCCGAGCGCGCATAGGCCCAGCCATGGTAGCAGCAGCGGATCGACTGGCCGTCCACGGTGCCGCGCGACAGCGGCACCTGCCGGTGCGCGCAGCGATCCTCCAGCGCATACACCGCACCCTCCTTGGGCCGCACCAGCACGATCGGCTCGCCGGCATAGGTGGCGGCCATGGTGCCGCCGGGCTTGAGCTCGTGCGACCAGGCGAGCGGATACCAGTGGTCGGGATGGCTTCGGACCCGTCTCAGGTCGGGACCGCGCGCGAGCGGCGGGGGCGTGTCGGTGGCAAAGGCGTGATCCATCGTCCCTCGGTCTGCAGCGATGCACTTTGCGGGTGCCCTGGGCGTCAGCATAGACGTTCGCAAGGCCAAGGCGAGCGGCGAATCCGCGCCCGCCCTCCGACGGATCCGGTAGCGGATCGTCGGCCGGGTCCGGCTGGCCGGGGCGCCGATACCGCTGCCGGCGGATCATGCAGCGCCGCCCGCTGCTCCGCCGCGCCGCACAAAACGGGTCGACCAAATGATCAGGAAGTGAGACGTTGACCAGCAGTGCGGGCGTAATTCCGGTAACGACCCAAGCTTGTGCAGGAGACTGCACTATTTTGGAGCAGGATGCTTGAACAACACGCAGATGAGAATTCAGCCGACGCGCCGACAGTTGCTGACACGTATCGGTGTCACCGCCGGCAGCGTCGCGATGTACCAGGCGATGACGCAGCTCGGGCATGCGGCAGGCACCGATTTCGCCGGACCGCCGTCGCTCAGCGGCGGCAAGACCGGGACCAGCGTGCTGGTGCTCGGCGCCGGGCTGGCGGGAATGCTGGCCGCGCACGAGTTGCGACGCGCGGGCTACAGCGTGCGGATCCTGGAGTTCCAGAACCGCTCCGGCGGCCGCAACTTCACGCTGCGCGGCGGCGACAGCCTCACCGAGCTCGGCGGCTACACCCAGAAGGTGGATTTCGCGCCGGGCAACTACATCAATCCGGGGCCCTGGCGCATTCCCTACCATCACCAGGCGATCCTGCATTACTGCCGCGCCTTCGGGGTGGCGCTGGAGCCGTTCATCGAGGTCAACCACAACAGCTACCTGCACAACAGCAAGACGTTCGGCGGCGTGCCGCAGCGCTACCGCGACGTGCTGAGCGACTTCACCGGCTACACCGCCGAGCTGCTCGCCAAGGCGATCAACCAGAACAAGCTCGACCAGCCGGTGAGCGCCGAGGAGCGCAAGGACCTGCTCGCCGCGATGCGCGGCTGGGGGCTGCTGAACGCGGAGTACGACTACGTCAAGGGACCGATGGCCTCGCTGCGGCGCGGCTACGGCAAGCCGCGCGGCGGCGGCCCGGACGGCGCGCCGATCCCCTCGCAGCCGCTCGCCCGCGACGAGGTGATGCGCTCGGGCCTGTGGCACTGGCTGTCGTTCAACACCGTCTACGACGTGCAGACCACCATGTTCCAGCCAGTCGGCGGCATGGACATGATCGGCCGCGGCTTCGCCAAGCAGGTCGGCGACCTGGTCACCCACAACATCGACGTCACCCGCATCCAGCAGGACGATGCCGGCGTCACCGTCACCTACAAGGACAACAACCATGGCGGCGCCGTCGGCCACGCCAAAGCGGACTACTGCGTCTGCACCATCCCGCTCTCGATCCTGAGCCAGATCGACGTGCAGGTCAGCGGGCCGATGCGCGACGCGATCGCCGCCGTCCCGTACGCCTCCTCGGTCAAGGTCGGGCTCGAGTTCAAGCGCCGGTTCTGGGAGGAGGACGAGGCGATCTACGGCGGCATCAGCTTCACCGACCAGCAGATCAGCCAGATCTCCTATCCGAGCCACGGCTACTTCTCGTCCGGCAAGGCGGTGCTGCTCGGCGGCTACATGTTCGGCGCCGCCGCCTACGACTTCGCCGGCAAGACGCCGCAGCAGCGCGTGCAGGCCGCACTCGACCAGGGTGCGGTGCTGCACAAGCAGTACAAGGACGAGTTCGTCACCGGGGTGGGCGTGGCCTGGAGCCGGATGCCGTGGTCGCTGGGCTGCTGCGGCACCTGGAGCGAGGATGCGCGCCAGGCCCACTACAAGACCCTGACCACGATGGATGGCCGCGTGGTGCTGGCCGGCGAGCATGCCTCCTATATCGGCTGCTGGCAGGAGGGCGCGCTGCTGTCCTCGATCAGCGCCATCACCCAGCTTCACCAGCGCGCCGTGGGAGCCGCCTGATGCTACGCATCCCTTCCAGGCCGCGGTTTCCGAACCGCGCGATCGCCCGCATCGTCGCCGGCACCGCACTCGCGGCCCTGCTGTCGCTGGCGACGGGTCGGGCAGCACGCGCCGACGTCGCCAGCAACGGCTTCGGCGGCGACATCGACGCCAGCACCGGCGAGGCGGTCTACCAGCATGTCTGCCAGGGCTGCCACATGCCCGGCGGCACCGGCGCGGTAGGCGCCGCGGCGATCCCGGCACTGGCCGGCAACAAGAAGCTCGCGAGCTCCGGCTACCCGGTCTACGTGGTGCTGAACGGACTGGGCGGGATGCCGTGGTTCAACGGCGACCTGAAGAACCCCGAGGGTGCCGGCGTGCTGAGCAACCAGCAGATCGCGCTGGTGGTGAACTTCATCCGCACCCATTTCGGCAACGCCTACGGCGATCCCGTCAGCGCCGCCGACGTCGCCGCGGTGCGCGGTCCGGCCCCGATCACGGAGCACTGAGCCTTGAGCATGAAGACCATCCTCGTCGCGCTGGCGATGCTGCAGGCGGCCGGCGGCGCCGCCGTCGCGGCGGACGACGTGATCCGCCACAACGTGCCCACGTTCCCGATCGCCGCCAGCATCGAGGTGCCGCCCGGATACAGCACGATCTACCTGTCCGGCATGGGTGCGGACGTCGCCGACAAGTCGGCCAAGGCGATGACGCTCGCGGCCTACGGCGACACCGAGACGCAGACCCGCAGCGCGCTGGGCAAGATCAGCGCCGCCCTCGCCGGGCTGCACCTCACGCTGGGCGACGTGGTGCAGATGCACGCCTACGTCGCCGCCGACCCGAAGCTCGGCCACATCGACTTCGCCGGCCTGATGAAGGCGTACACCCAGTTCTTCGGCACCCACGACCAGCCCAACCTGCCGACCCGCTCCGCCTTCCAGGTCGCGGGGCTGGCCAACCCTGGCTGGCTGATCGAGATCGAGGTGCAGGCGGTGCGCAAGCCGCACTAGCGGGAGCCGGAGGAGGGCAGGCAAGGGCTCTGCCCTTGACCCGCTGGGGCTGGCGGCCCCAGACCCCGATCCTGAGCGGCCTGTTAACCGCGGCCGGGCTCTCCCACCTGCTCCTCAATGAGTGCTGAGCCTTCCCGCGACGCCACGCCGTGCTGCCACCCCCTGCTCGTCGAGACGTCGCTGGAGCTCGCGCACCGCCGCGCGGCGCTGCTGCGGCCGTCGATGCGCCCGCTGGCGCTGTTCGCCGCCCGCATCCGCGCCGAGACCGGCAGGGCGGTCCCGGACGCCGATCCGTGCGACGGCGGCACCGCGTCGCGGCTGCTGCTGCTGCTCGAACGGCCGGCGCCGGCGGTGCGGCGGGTCGGCTTCGTCTCGCGCGACAACGCCACCCCCACGGCGCGCAACATCCGCCGCTTCGCGGAGGCGGCCGGGCTCGCGCGACGCAGCACCCTGATCTGGAACGCGGTGCCGTGGATGGACGACGACCCGTCCGGACGCAGCCGGCCGCCGCGGCCCGACGAGATCCGCGCCGGGCTGCTCTGGCTGCCGCCGCTGCTGGCGCTGCTGCCGCGGCTCGAGGTCGTCGTGCTGGCCGGCAGGGTGGCGCGCACCGCGGCGGCGGCGCTGCTCCCGGGGGCATCCTGCCGAGGGACGCTGCTGGTGCTCGAGATGCCGCATCCGAGCCCGACCATCGTCTGCACCGACCCGCGCATCGGCCAGAGCATCGCCGCGACCCTGGCCGCTGCCGCCGCGGCACTGCGCCAGGCCGCGGCGATCGAGACGGATGCGGATTAAAACGCGCGCGCCGAGCCCTCGCTCACGTTGCACGGGCAGAACCGCCCCCACGCAACAGGATCCGGGCGACGGCCATGCCGCCGCCTCGGGCCGGACCATCCAGGATCAGTCCATGCCGGCTGCCGCGTCGCGCGTCCACCTGCTCATCGTGCCCGCCCTGCTGCTGACGGTGCTGGCGACGGCGGGCACGGCGGCGGTGCTCCGGACCTCCTCGGGCTGGCTCGCGACGCTGCTGCCGGTGCTGCTCGCGGTCGGCTACACGCGGATGACGCTGACCGCACTCGGCCCGCTGCTCGGAATCCTGCCGCGCCGGCCGGATGCGGCCGCGGGCGCGGTGCCGGCGCGCCGCGGACGGCATCGCACCGCGATCCTGCTGCCGATCTACAACGAGGCGCCCGAGCCGATCGCACGAGCGGTGCGGGTGATGGCCGAGGCGCTGCGGCCCGAGGACGACGTCGCCATCTTCGTGCTGAGCGATACCCAGGACCCGGCGCTGGCGGCGGCGGAGCGCCGACTGTTCCCGGCTCGTGCGGAATCGCGTTCCGGCATCGAGATTCGCTACCGCCGCCGCGCACGCAACACCGGCCGCAAGGCCGGCAATATCGGCGAGTTCTGTCGCGGCGCCGGACGCGACTACGCGTTCGCGATCGTGCTCGACGCCGACAGCCTGATGACCGGTCACGCCATCCGCCGCCTGATCGACGCGCTCGCGGAGGATACCGGGGCAGGGCTGATCCAGTCCGTCTCCTACCTGGTTGGCGGACGCACCCTGTTCGCCCGTATGCAGCAATTTGCGGCCAGGCTGAACACGCCGCTCTCGGTGGCCGGCCAGCACCTCTGGCAGGGGAGGCGCGGCACCTACTGGGGGCACAACGCCATCCTGCGCCTGGCGCCGTTCACCCGGCACGCCGAGTTGCCGGTGCTGCCCGGGCGGGCGCCGATGGGCGGCCAGATCCTGTGCCACGATACCATAGAGGCGGCGCTGCTGCTGCGCGCCGGCTGGGCGGTGCGGCTGGCGCCGGAGATCCCCGGCTCCTACGAGACCACGCCGAGCAATCTGGTCGACCACCTGGCGCGCGAGCGACGCTGGTGCCAGGGCAACCTGCAGCACCTGCGCCTGATCGGTGCCGCGCGGCTGCGTCCGGAGAGCCGGCTGCATATCGGCATCGGCATCCTGTACTACCTGTCCTCGCCGATCAGCCTGCTGCTCAGCCTGGCGCTGCTGCTCGACGCCGGCGGATCCGCCTCGCAGGCGCCGCCGCCCGCCGGCCTGGTGCAGCTGCTGGTCTGGCTCACGTTGCTGCTGCTGTTCGGGCCGCGGCTGGCGAGCCTGATCCGGGCGCTGCTTCGGCCGCAGGACGCGCGCGGCTTCGGCGGCCGCGCGCGGCTGCTCGCCAGCGCGCTGCTCGAGCAGGTCGCGGCGACGCTGCTCTCGCCGATCATCATGGTGTCGGTGACCGGCTTCGTGCTCAGCACCTTCTCCGGACGGGTGGTGGCGTGGGACGCGCCGGCGCGCGGCGATCGCCCGGTCGGCTGGCGCGAGGCCTGGCGGCGGATGCGCTGGCATACCGCGATCGGCAGCGTGGCGGCGCTGGGGCTCTGGCTGGGCCGACCCTCGGCGCTCCCCTGGGCCTCGCCGATCCTGGTCGGGCTGGTGCTATCGATGCCGCTGACCATGGTCTCCGGCAGCGTGCGGCTGGGAACGCTGGCGCGACGGCTCGGCCTGTTCCTCACTGAGGACGAGCTGATGCCCACCGCCGAGCTGGCGGCACTGCAGTGCGAGCTGCCGGCTCAGCCGGCGGCACCGTCGGCAGCGCCGCGTCGTCCGCCGCCGGTCCGCACTACGCTGCACACGGTGTCCGATCCCGCCGCCGCGGAGTAGCGGCGTCGTCCGGCGTTCAGCCCGGCGGGTTGAACCGCACCAGGTCGCTCGGCTGGCGCAGCCGCACCACCAGGGTCTCGGCCATCAGGTCGTGCAGGCCCTGCTTGCGCTGCGTCCACGCCACCATCAGGAAGCCGATGCCGAGGATGAAGGCGGAGACGAACTTGCCGAGATAGCGGCAGAGCGCGCGCGGCAGGGTGATGCGCCGCCCGTCCAGCCGGGTCACCCGAAGCCGGCACACGCGCTTGCCGACCGTCGCCTGCCAGGATGACGATTCGAGCAGCGCATAGTAGCCGATCGGCACCAGCAGGCTGACCAGGTTGACCAGCCCGGGGGGCCGGAAATGCCAGGTGGTCGGCTGCAGGGCGTCGGCCGCGGCGCCGCTGACGTAGCCGGCCCCGCTGAGGTAGCCGACATTCAGCACGCCGCTGGGCGACGGGTGCACGCCGATCATCCCCAGCCCGCCGCCGAGCAGCTGATGCAGCAGTAACGCGATCGCCGACAGGATCGCGCTGTCGATCGTCCAGGCCAGCACGCGCCACCAGAAGCCGGCATAGCCCCATACCCGGTCGGGGTGATCCCAGCCCGGGCCGGGACCGGGTCCCGATCCGGGGCCCGGCCGGGAGGATGGTCCCTGCGCCTGATCGAATGCGTTGGTCGTCATCGTCCCTCAGCTGCGGTAGCTGCCGTTGATGTCGACGTAGCCGTGCGTGAGGTCGCAGGTCCAGGCGGTCGCAGCGCCTTGGCCGAGGCCGAGCTCGATCGCGATCGTCACCTCGAAGCCCTTGACGTGCGCCACCACCGGGGTCTCGTCGTAGCCGGGCACCACCGCGCCGTGCCGCGCCATCCAGGTGCCGCCGATGCCCACCGACAGCCGGTCGCGATCCGCCGGCTCGCCGCTCTTGCCCACCGCCATCACGATCCGGCCCCAGTTCGCGTCCTCGCCGGCGATCGCGGTCTTGACCAGCGGCGAGTTCGCGACCGACAGCGCCACCCGGCGCGCAGACGCGTCGCTCGCGGCACCGGTCACGTCGATGCGGATCAGCTTGCCCGCGCCCTCGCCGTCGCGCACCACCAGCAGGGCTAGCTCGAGCAGCACCGCATCGAGCGCCGCGGCGAAGCTCTCCAGTTCCGCCTGGCTCGCATCGCGCACCGGCGCGTTGCCGGCGCTGCCGGTGGCGAACAGCAGCACGGTGTCACTGGTCGAGCTGTCGGAATCCACCGTCGTGCAGTTGAAGCTGCGCTCGACCGCGCGCCGCAGCAGCGGCTGCAGCACCGCCGCCGGCAAGGCGGCGTCGGTGGCGATGAAGCACAGCATGGTCGCGAGATCGGGCGCGATCATGCCGCTGCCCTTGGCGATGCCCTGGATCCGCACCTCGGTATCGCCGATCCGCGCCGCGCGCACCGCACCCTTGGGGAAGGTGTCGGTGGTCATGATGGCGCGCGCCGCCTGCTCCCAGCCGTCGTCCGAGAGCCTGTCCTGCAGCGCCGGCAGTGCCGCGGTGATCTTCGCGTGCGGCAGCACCTCCCCGATCACCCCGGTCGAGGCCAGAAACACCTGCGCGGGGGCGCAGTCGAGCAGCGACGCGGCGGCGGCGGCGGTCGCGGTGGTGGCCTCGACGCCCGCGCGTCCGGTGAAGACGTTGGCGTTGCCGGCATTGACCACCAGCCCTCGCGCGGTGCCGCCCGGCAGGGCGTCGCGGCACCAGTCGATCGGCGCTCCCGGGCACTTGTTGCGGGTGAACACGCCGGCGACCTGCGTCGCGGGCGCGAACGCCGCCAGCACCAGGTCGTCCCGGCCGGCATAGCGTATGCCCGCGGCTCCGGCCGCCAGACGCACGCCCTCGATCCGGGCCATCGCCGGGAACGGGCGGGCGAGCGGCGAGACCGCCGTGGGCACCGTCCTCAGTCCGAGTTCGGCGCGCTGCCCGGGGTCGCGGGGGCGCCCTGGGTGGGCACCGGCGAGTTGCCCCCCGGCGCACCGCCGCCGGTCGCCGCCTGGTCGGCGGCCGTCACCTTGGTGCCGTCCGGCTTGAAGCGGACCACCTTGACCCCGCTCAGGGCGCGCTCAACCACGGCGCGCACGTTCTGCTGGATCAGCTTCTGGCGGATCTGGTCCTTGACGGAATCGAAGGTGGGCGGCGTCGCGGTGCGGGTATCGAGCACCTGGATCACGTGCCAGCCGTAGCGCGTCTGCACCGGCTTCTTGGAGATCTCGCCCTTGCCCATCGAGAACGCGGCGGCGGAGAACTCGGGCAGCATGTCGCCCTGCTTGAACCAGCCCAGGTCGCCGCCGTTCTGCGCCGCCGAGGCCTTGTCGGTGGACAGGCTCGAGGCGAGCTTGGCGAAATCCGCCCCGCCCTGCAGCTGCTTGATCACGTCGTTCGCCTGCGCCTCGCTGGCGAGCAGGATGTGGCGCGCATGCACCTCCTTGTCGCCCGGCCGTCCGGCGACGGTCTTGTCGTAGACGTCGTGGATCGACTGGTCGTTGACCTGCGGCGCGATCTCCCGGGTCAGGTAGACGTTCTGCAGCGCGGTGTCGGACGCGGTCTGCATGATCTTCTCGACCGACGGGTCCTTCTGCAGCCCCTGCTTGCGCGCGGTGATCAGCAGCGCCCTCTGGTCGATCACCTGGTTGACGATCATCGGGAACAGCACCCCGGGCGGCATGTTGCGCATGTCGTCCGGCAGCGTCTGCGCCGCCGCGCGCACGTCGTCCAGATGCACCGCGTCGCCGTTCACCGTCGCGACCACCGGGTTCGGATTGGCCGGCGCCCCGGCCTTGCCCGAGGCGCCCGCGGGCGCGTCGGGAGCTGCGCGGTGGCTGGTCTGGGCGACGACGGCGACGCTGCCGAGCGCGGAAGAGAGCAGGGCGGCTGCCGCGAGGGCCGCCGCCGGGCTGGTGAGCCGCATGATAGGGGAACCCTGAAATTCGCGTTGGCCGGAACATGCCCGAACCCAAAAGCCAGGACAAGGCGAGCCCCGACGGCGCGGACGCCGGCTTCGCCCCGCCTTGGCTACGCACGGCGTCGGCTTTGGTTGACCCGCCGGGACCCCAGTCTTATCTCAAGGCACCTAATGGACCTCATGCCCGCGCGCCGGGCCGGGCAACCTCGCGAGCCCGGTCGCTCGACCGGGCGCGTGCCACCGCCGGAAGGCCAACATGCTCGCAAGTCTAGCCCGTGCCCTGTTCGGCTCCGCCAACGACCGTTCGCTGAAGTCGCATCAGCGCCGGGTGCCGGAGATCAACGCCCTGGAGCCGCAGGTCCGGGCGCTGGACGACGCGGCACTGGCCGCCAGGACGGTCGAGTTCCGCGCCCGCCTGCAGCAGGGTGCGAGCCTGGACGAGCTCCTGCCCGAAGCCTTCGCGGTGGTGCGCGAGGCCTCGCGCCGGGTGCTCGGCATGCGCCATTTCGACGTGCAGCTGGTCGGCGGCATGGTGCTGCACTCGGGGCGCATCGCCGAGATGCGCACCGGCGAGGGCAAGACGCTGGTGGCGACGCTGCCGGTCTATCTCAACGCGCTGTCCGGCCGCGGCGTGCACGTGGTCACCGTGAACGACTACCTCGCCCGGCGCGACGCCGAGGAGATGGGTCAGCTCTACGGCTTCCTCGGGCTCAGCACCGGCGTGATCGTGCCCAACCTGTCGGACGACGAGCGGCGCGCGGCCTACCACTCCGACGTCACCTACGGCACCAACAACGAGTTCGGCTTCGACTACCTGCGCGACAA
>CAXTAY010000022.1:0-10585 GCA_964242335.1 uncultured Acetobacteraceae bacterium
GCGGCGTGCAGGGCGGCGTCGCGACGCGCCGCCGGCGCCCGTGCCAGGACGCGCGCCGCCGCCCGCGCCTCGCGCGCCATCGCCGCGAACGTCGATGGCGCGGCATCCGGCAGGGCGGGGGCGGCGGTCTCACGGACCAGGTCGGGGGAGGTGGGCGACAGCGTCAAAGACCGTTGGCTCCGTGCATCTCGAACAAGGTCAGGCCGCCTTGATCTTAACCAGCTCGGCGAGATCGCCGACATTCTTCAGCCTGTCGACCTCGCGCGAGCGCAGCCTGACGTCGAAGCGCTGTTCCACGCCCAGGATGATGGACACCATCTTGACGGAGTCCCAGCCCGGCACCCGGTCGGCCGACGTCTGCGGCGTCAGCACCAGGCTGTCGTCGCCGAAGGCGTCGTGGAATACCTCCGTCAGCCCGGCATAGATCTCGGCGTCGGTCACGTCACTCTCCCTCGACGATGGTCATGAAGCACTCGCCCGGCACGAAATCATCGAGTGCCAGCCAGGCGGTATGCGCGCCCCCCGCCTCCGGACCGCTGCGGGTGAAACCGAGCTTGCGGTAGTGGTCGGATACCATGGCGTTCTTCGCCGTGGGCAGGTATTCGCCGACCAGGCGGAGCGCGCCCAATGCTCGCGCCTGCTCCGCCAGCAGGGCGAGGGTGGCCTGCTCGACGCCGCGGCCGAGCACCCGGCACGACATCAGCCAGGTATCGATGTGGCAGTCGCGTCGCTCGTCGATCCGGCCGATGACGATCGCGACGATGCCGTTGTCGCCGAAGCGGTCGAGCAGGCGGATCTGCAGCCCGAAGGCGCGGGCATCGGCCATGACGGCGAGCACCTGCTCCTCGGTGCGCCGCCGCGTGGTCAGGTTGAACTGGTTGGTCTTGTTGATCAGCTGCACGATGCGGCCGAGGCCGATGCGGTCGAAGCGACGCCAGACCAGCCGCATCTGCAGCGAGCGCAGGTAGGCGGGCATGTCGGTGGCGGCGGATTCCAGCGTGGCGCGCTCACGGTTGGCGGCGTAGTGCGTGGTGCGGAGACGATCCTCCTCGGTCACCCCGACCGCATCGAAGTAGCCCGCGGCGGCCAGGATCGCCGGCATCAGCGCCGGGTCGTCGTCCGGCACCTCCGGCACCGCCACCTCCGGCAGTTCCCGGCGCACCAGGTTGCGCTCGAACGGGTTGTCGTCGAGGAACACCAGGCTGTCGAGGCCGATATTCAGCTCGCGCGCGATCCGTCTCAGGTTGGCCGCCTTGTCGTCCCAGTTGGCGACGAAGCAGGAGATGTCGTTGCGGCGCAGCAGCATCTCCGGGTGGCTGTCGAAGGCGGCGAGCGCACGGGCCTCGTCGTTCTTCGAGCACACCGCCAGGATCACGCCGCGGCGGGCCAGCGACTTCGCGTAATGCTGCACGCCGAGGAACGCCTCACCCAGTGCGGATCCCTGCCCGACGACGATGCCCTCCAGCCCGTCATCGCCGATCACGCCGCCCCACAGCGTGTTGTCCAGGTCGAGCACCAGGCACTTGCTCGAGCGTCCCTGCAGTGCGGCCAGCAGCCGCGCCACCAGGTCGCCGTAGACCGGCCCGGCCACCGGCGTGACCTCCTGCTTGGAGCGGTGCCACAGCACCGGATCGTGCCACTCCAGGATGCCGTCGCGGGCCGCGACCTCGTCGAGCGCCAGCAGGTGCACGCCGGCCGCGTCCGCATCCTCGCGCAGGGCCGCGTTCAGCCGGGTGATCAGGCGCGCCGGCGAGGCGAACAGGCGCTGCTCGTTGCTGCCCAGCAGCGGCGGCAGCACCGGCAGCACGGTCTGCTGGATCACCGCGGCGCCGAGCCCGCGCGCCAGGGTCCAGCATCGCCGCAGCCGCGCGCGGACCGCCTCCAGCGCCGCGCGCGCGGCCTCGGCATCGGCCATCGCATCGAGCCCCTCGGTCAGGTGGCGCGCATCGAGGGCGAGCAGGACGATGTCGGGGCGGAAACGGTGCAGCTCCGATTCGACGTCGGCCAGCTCCTGATGATACTGGCCGTACTCCGCCTCGTGTATGGTCACGTGGATGTTGCGGCGCAGGGCGGCGACACGGATCGGAGCCGGAAGATGCAGCGTCGTCGACGAGCCGAGCACCGCGAGCCGCACCGGCCGCGTCGGCAGGTCCGGCGGCGCGTGCGGGAACATCCGGCGCAGCACCGCATCGAGACGTCCCGTGCGGAGGAAATCCAGCCGCTGGCTCGCCAGCGCGACCAGGGCGGCCCAGGTAGATGCCGCGGACGATGCGGAGGCAGCGACGGCATCCGCTTCCAGCGCCTTGATCCGGGCGGCAAAGTCGTGCGCCTCGGGAAGCCAGGCCAGAACCGGTTTCGGCATGTCACCCTCGACGCGGATGGCCGCATCTTTCGCAGTCGTATCGTCGGTGTCAATCTGAGCGCGGGCGATCCGAGCTCGCGCGCTCCGAAGCCGGGCGCGCCGTGACGTCGATGCTGCCGGAGGTGGGCGGCCGCGGGCCGTTGCGGAACCTGATCGGCGGGGTGAGCTTCGTGCTCGCGGTCATGGCCTGCTCGATCGCCGCCTACGTGCACTGGGGCTGGTCGTTCGGCGACGCGCTGTACTTCACCATCCTGACCGTGTTCACCGTCGGCTACGGCGAGGTGCGGCCGATCGACACGCCGGGCCTGCGCGTCATCACCATGAGCCTGATCGTGCTGGGCTGCTCCGGCACGATCTTCGTCACCGGCGCGCTCGTGCAGTTCATCACCTTCAACCAGATCAACCAGATCCTCGGTATCCGGCGCATGAAAAACCAGATCGAAGAGCTGCGCGGCCACGTCATCATCTGCGGCTACGGACGCATCGGGCTGATGCTGGCGCGCGAGCTGAGCGCGGGACGGCAGCGTTTCGTGGTGCTGGAGCGCAACGAGCTGCGTCGCGCCCAGGTGCAGGCCCAGGGCCATCTCTGTCTGCTCGGCGACGCCACCGAGGAGGAGGCGCTGCGGCGCGCCGGCATCGAGCGGGCGGCGGTGCTGGCCACCGTGCTGCCGGACGATGCCGCCAACGTCTTCATCACCCTGAGTGCCCGCAGCCTGAACGCGAACCTGAACATCATCGCCCGCGGCGAGGCGGCCGCGACCGAGCGCAAGCTGCTGCAGGCCGGCGCCAACCGGGTGGTGATGCCGACGCAGATCGGCGCCGAGCGGATCGCCGAGATCATCCTGTTCCCGGAACTGAGCGAGCGGGTGCGCGCGCCGCAGCGCGAGGCCTCCGCGAGCCTGCGCCAGCTCGGGCTCGAGCTCGAGGTGGTCATCGTCGAGACCGATGCGCCGTTCGCCGGATGCACCGTCGCCGAGATCGAGCAGAGCGCCGCGCACGGCTTCCTGGTGCTGGCGGTGCAGGGGCCGAACGCGCCGCCGATGGACGGCCTGCCGCCCGACACCCGGGTGCTGCCCGGCAGCGGCGTCACCGTGGCGGTGCGGGCCGGCCACAACGTGGCGCTGGAAGGTTTCCGCGCGCGCATCTGAGGCTCGGCGGGCGAGCGCGCCCGATCTCGCCTCAGACCAGCGCCAGTGCCGGATCGAAGACGATACGATCGCGTCCGTTCCGCTTGGCGGCATAGAGCAGGGCGTCCGCGCGCCTGATCATCGAGACGACGTCGTCGCCGGGCTGCATCCAGGTCACGCCCATGCTGCACGTCATCCGGATCATGCCGTCCTCGAAGGGGATCGGCTCGCCGAACACCGACTCGCGCAGCGCCTCGATGCGCTCGAACGTGCCCTGCCTCAGTCCGGGCAGCACGAGGAGGAACTCCTCGCCGCCGTAGCGGCCGGCCTGATCGCTCTCGCGCGTGCCGGCGAGCAGGCGCCGGCCGACCTCGCCGAGCACGGCATCGCCGGCGAGATGACCGAAGCTGTCGTTGATGCGCTTGAAGTAGTCCAGGTCGAGCAGCGCCAGCACCAGCGGCGCCTGGTTCGTCCTGGCCTGCTCCATCGCCAGGCGCAGCTGCTCCAGCACCGCCGAGCGGTTCAGCACGCCGGTCAGGGCGTCGTAGGTGGCCTGCTTGAACAGGATCGTCCGGGCCTGCTCGATCTCGCGCGTGCGGTCGCGCACCAGCGCCTCGAGCTGGCGCTGACGCACCATCAGGTAGCTGACCCGCGCCCGCCACAGCAGCGCCAGGGTGCCGATCACCACGATCGCTCCGGCGACGGCGATGGGCCAGGTGTCCCACCAGGGCGGCCGCATCTTGATGACCAGCCGGGCCGGAGCCGAGGCCAGCCGATGCATCGGGTCGATCGCGCTCACCTCGAACACCAGCCTGCCGGAGGGCGGGTTCGGATAGCGCGCCTCGCGGCCGGTGGTCTCGACCCAGTCCCGGTCGACGCCGCGCAGGCGGTAGCGGAAGCGGATCGATCGCTCGTAGCGGAAATCGAGCGCGGTGAAGTCGATCACCAGCGGATCCCCCGACCAGCGCAGGTGGGTCGGATCGACGCTCGGCCGCGAGAGGGACGACCCGGGGCCGTCCAGGGCGACCCGGGTGATCACCGGATGCAGGCCGGTCGGGCGGAACAGCGCGCGCGTGTCGATCACGTGCGACAGGCCGCTGACGGTGCCGAACCAGGATGAGCCGTCATCGTCGGTGAAGGCGGCGTGCTCGTCGATGTCGTTGGCGACCAGCCCGTCCTGGTCGTCGAGGTGACGCCAATGCGTGCCGTCGGTCACGTCGAGGCCGCGGTCGGTGCCGATCCAGATCCGGCCGTCCGCGTCGCCGTAGATCATCTCGACGTCCCGGGACAGCAGGTGGTCGGACGGCAGCCGGTCGCGCCCGACCACGCTGTCGTGGTCGAGATGCAGGCGGGTGATGCCGGTGGTGAAGCTGCCAAGCCAGAGCGTGTCGTCCGGCGCGAACAGCATCGAGCGGGTCTGGTAGCCGCCCTCCGGATCGGTCTGCAGCACCGGATGCCATCGTTGCCCGTGGTCGCGGTGGAACAGGGTCTTCTCGGTCAGCACCCAGAGCTCGCCGGCGCGATCGAGGGCCATCGCGAAGATGCGGCCCTTGAGCAACGTCTCCCGGGCCACCGCCGGGACCCCGGCCACGTCGGGCTGGTCGATCCTGCCCAGCCCGTCATTGGTGCCGATCCACAGCGGGCCCGCCGGATCGAGCAGCATGGTGCGCACCCGGGCGAGCTGCGCCACCGTCTCGCTTCGTCCGGTGCGCGGGTCGCGACGCATCAGGCCGCCATCCTGCCGGCCGATCCACAGCCAGCCGGCAGCCGACCTGGCGAGCGAGAAGGAGCGGAACGGGTAGTGCCACGGCGATGCCGCATCGTCGGGCTGGGCGGTGACGGCGTGGGCGGTGCCGGCATGGGCGGTGCCGGGCCGAGCGGTAGCGGTGCGCTGCACGGCGGCGTCGCCGCGGTCGAGCAGCGCATCGACCCCGAGATCGTCCGCCACCCACATGGTGCCGCCGCCGTCGCGGCTCATGTTCCAGACCTGGTCGTCCGAGAGGCCCTGCTCGCGCGTCCAGCTCTCGAACAGTCCGAAGCCGATCAGGCGCGCCAGCCCGCGGCCGTTGCTGCCGATCCACAGCGAGCCCTCGCGGTCGACCAGCATCGCGGTGGCCGCGGAGTACGGAAAGCTCTCCTCGTAGTCGCGCGCGACCCAGCGCCCGCGCTCGTGCACCAGCAGGCCGTGCGCACTCTGCGTCACCACCCGCCCGGCGCTGTCCTCGACCAGGTCGAGCTGGCCGGGGTTGCGCACGAAGCGGCCGGGACCGCCCGGCACCTCGACGACCCGGAACCGGCCTTCGCCGGGAGCCAGCGAGGCGATCCGGTCGGGGCTGCGCAGCCAGATCGTGCCGGCATGATCGCGGAGCAGGGCCGCCCAGCGATCCGCGGGCAGGCCGGAGCTCGGGCCGAACACGGCGGTGCCGCCGTCCAGCCGGCAGAGTGCCTGCCCGCAGGATGCCCAGACATGATCGTGCTCCACCTGGACGAAGTCGAAGCCGGCATCGAGCGCCGCCCGGCCCGGATCGTGCCGTATCGCCGCATCGGCGAGCAGGGGATGCACCGACAGGGTCTCGCCGCCTCCCGGATGCGGCTGCGGCGCGATGCGCAGCAGGCGGCGGTTGCGGACCAGCAGCAGGTCAGGACCGAGCACCGCGGCGCGGTGCCCGTACTCGTCGTCGGCGCGCGAGTCGAGCGCGACCGACAGGGTGGCGCCCGCTCCGAGCCGGTACACCCGGTCGGTGAACACCACCCAGACATGGCCGTCGGGTGCCGCGCGCACCAGCTCGACCTGGCCGTTCTCCGGCAGACCCTCGGCCGGACCGAGCCGGTTGAAGCGCAAACCGTCGTAGCGGTAGAGGCCGTTCTCGGTGCCGGCATACAGGAACCCGTCGCGATCCTGCGCGAGGGAGCCGATGGTGCCGTCGAGCAGGCCGCTCTCCTCGCCGAAGGAGCGGAAGGCGAGGCTCTGCGACGCCGCCGGCCGTACCGCGGCCGCGATGAGAAGGACGACCAGCAGGATCGCCCTGATGACCAAGATCTGACGGGCGGAGGCAGTCTGCTTGCGCATGCGGGCCATCAGACGTGACGGAGCTTCTTATCCCAGTTTACCGTCCGAAACGTAAACCAAGTGCGACCGGGACCGGTTCGTGCGACGGATCGTCGGAGCGTCCCGCATCCAGACCCACATGCCGCCGGCTCAGACGTTGAAGCGGAACAGCAGCACGTCGCCGTCGCGGACCACGTAGTCGCGTCCCTCGACGCGCATCCGGCCGGCTTCCCTGGCTCCCTGCTCCCCCCTGTAGGAGACGTAGTCCTCGTAGCCGATCGTCTCGCAGGCGATGAACCCGCGCTCGAAATCGTTATGGATCACGCCTGCCGCCTGCGGTGCGCGCATGCCGAGCGTGATCGTCCAGGCGCGCGTCTCCTTCGGGCCGCAGGTGAAGTACGTGGTCAGGCCGAGCAGCCGGTAGCCCGCCGCGATCACCCGGTCGAGCCCGCTATCGGACAGGCCGAGCCCGTCCAGGAACTCGCGCCGGTCCGCCTCCGGCAGCTGGCTGACCTCGGCCTCGATCGCCGCCGAGACCACCACCACCGCGGCACCCTCCTCCGCGGCCTTGGCGCGGACGCGCTCGGAGCCGGCGTTGCCGCTTGCGGCGGCGGCCTCCTCGACGTTGCAGACATAGAGCACCGGCTTGGAGGTCATCAGCTGCAGCCGGCGCGCTGCCTCCTCCTGTCCCGCCGGGATCGCGAAGCGTGCCGGCCGGCCCTGCCGCAGCGCGTCGAGGATCGGCTCCATCAGGGCCACCTGGGCGGCCGCCTCGCGATCGGTGCGAACCCGCTTCTGCAGCGACGGCAGGCGCCGCTCCAGGCTGTCCATGTCGGCGAGCATCAGTTCGGTCTCGACGGTCTCGGCGTCCCGCACCGGATCGACCGAGCCCTCGACATGGGTAACGTCGTCATCCTCGAAGCAGCGCAGCACGTGGATGATCGCATCCACCTCGCGTATGTTGGCGAGGAACTGGTTGCCCAGGCCCTCGCCGCGCGAGGCGCCACGCACCAGGCCGGCGATGTCGACGAACTCCAGGCTGGTCGGCACGATCTTCGCCGACTTCGCGATCGCCGCCAGCGTCTGCAGCCGTGGGTCGGGCACCGCCACGCGGCCGATGTTCGGCTCGATGGTGCAGAACGGGTAGTTCGCCGCCTGCGCCGCCGCGGTCGCGGTCAGCGCGTTGAACAGGGTGGACTTGCCCACGTTCGGCAGCCCCACGATGCCGCAGTTGAAACCCATCAGACCTTCTCCTCGCCCAGACGGAGTGCCACCCGGGTCATGAACGCTTCCGGCTGCCCGTCGGCGAGCAGCGACGCGGCCTCCGCCACCTCGTCGAGCAGCGCGTCGAGCCAGGCCCGATCGGACTTGGCGAAGTCGCCCAGCACGTGGCCGGTGACGCGCTCCCTGACGCCGGGATGGCCGATCCCGAGCCGCACCCGCCAGTAGTCCGGGGTGCCGAGCACCTGGTCCATGCTGCGCAGGCCATTATGTCCCGCGGCACCGCCACCGCGCTTGACGCGCAGTCGGCCGGGTGTCAGGTCGAGCTCGTCGTGCAGGACGGTGATGCATTCCGCCGGGATCTTGTAGAACGCGGCTGCCTGCTGCACCGACAGGCCGGAGGCGTTCATGTAGGTCAGCGGCTTCAGCGCCAGGATCTTCTGCCGCCCGACGACTCCCTCGGCGACCTCGCCCTTGAAGCGGCGGCGCCACGGCGTGAAGCCGTGGCGATGCGCGATCCGGTCCAGCGCCATGAAGCCGATATTGTGACGTTGCCTGGCCATGCCGGGCTCGGGGTTGCCGAGCCCGACCCAGAGCAGCATCGTGCCGCGGCTACTTCTTCGCGGCGGGCTTGGCCGGCGCAGCCTTGGCGGGGGCCGCACCCTTGGCCGGGGCGGGACCCTTGCCGGCGGGAGCTGCACCCTTGGCCGGAGCCGCGCCCTTGACCGGTGCCGCGGGAGCCGCCGCGGCCGCATCGGCCTCCGGATCGGCGACGACGGTGGGTGCCGCGACCGTCGCGATCACGAAGTCACGGTCGGTGATCACCGGGCTCGCATGCTCGGCGTTCCTGATGTCGGACCAGCGCACGTTGTCGTTGATGTCGAGCGCCGACAGATCGACCTCGAAGCGCTCGGGGATGTGGTCCGGGTCGACGTTCACCTCGACGCTGTGGCGCACGATGTTGAGCACGCCGCCGCGCTTCAGGCCGACCGAGCTCTCCTCGCCGGAGAACGTGACCTGCACCGCGACCTTGATCCGCTCGCCGGGTGCCAGGCGCTGGAAATCGACGTGGATCGGCCGGTCGCTGACCGGATGCAGCTGCACGTCGCGCATCAGCGCGCGGGTCGGCGTGCCGCCGCCCTCGGTGATCTCGTACAGGCGCGAGCGCCAGCCGGTGCGGGTCAGTTCGCGCAGCACCAGACGCGGATCGAGCGCGATCAGGCTCGGATCCTGCTTGGCGCCGTAGATGACCCCCGGGACCAGCCCGTCCCGCCTCGTCGCACGCGCTGCCCCCTTACCAGCCTTCGCGCGCGCCGACGCCTCGATCGTCGTGAAATTCGTCACACCGCTCTCCTGACATCACGCGTCAGCCTCCAGGGGTGCCGACACGGTGCGGCGGTTTAGCCAATCCCGCTGATGGACGCAAGGAAGCTGAGAAGAGCAAGGGGCGTTGCCCCTTGACCCCATCAAAGGCAAGCCTTTGAAAATCCATTCCCGAGGATCGGGTCTGGGGCCTGCGGCCCCAGCGGGTCAAGGGCGGAGCCCTTGGCCTCCCCCGGCAGCCGTCTAGGAGAGCTCGGTCAACGACCATGGCTCGCCCGGGGGCTCGCCCGGCTGCAGCCAGAGCGGCACCGCGTTCGGCAGGCGCACGTTGGCCGGAAGACCCATGACCGCACGCAGCGCACGGAACATGGCACCGTGGCAGACGATCAGCACCGTGCCGTCTCCCGCGGTCGCGCGGTCCACGGCGGCGGCGGCACGCGCCATAAGGTCGGCGAACAGCTCCGCACCCTCCGGCGTGTAGTCGCCGGCGATCCAGGAGTCGTACCATTCTCCCATCGGCTCGCCTTCCTGCACGCCGAAGCACACCTCGCGCAGTTCCGGATCGACGGCGATCGGCAGCATGGCGTGCCCGCTCCGCGCCATCGCCTCGGCGACGATCTCGGCGGTGCGGTGCGCGCGGCTCAGCGGCGAGGAGACGATGCGCGCGATCGGCGCCGTGCCATCCGAATGCGCCGCGAGGATCGCCCCCGCGCTCTGCGCCTGCGACAGGCCGCGCGCATTCAGCGCCACGTCGGTGCGGCCCTGCGACAGGCCGCGCGCGTTCCAGTCGGTCTCGCCGTGGCGGAGGTACCAGAACGGCCTGTGTGCGAGCATCGGGCGCATCAATCGAACAGCGAGCTGACGGAGCTCTCGTCGGAGATCGCGCGCATCGCGTTGGCGAGCAGCTGGGCGATGCTGATCTGGCGCACGCTGTCGCTGTCGCGCACCGCCTCGGTGGCAAGGATGCTGTCGGTGATGGTCATCATCTCGATCGGCGAGCCGGAGACGCGGGCGACCGCGCCGCCGGTCAGCACGCCGTGGGTTACGTAGGCGCTCACCGAACTCGCCCTGTGCTCGATCAGCGCAGCGGCGGCGTTGCACAGCGAGCCGCCGCTGTCGATGATGTCGTCGACCAGGATGCAGTGCCGGCCGGTCACGTCGCCGATCACGTTCATCACCTCGGAGACGCCGGCGCGCTCGCGGCGCTTGTCGATGATCGCGAGATCGGTGTTGAGCCGCTTCGCCAGCTGGCGCGCGCGCACCACGCCGCCGACGTCGGGCGAGACCATCATCAGGTCGCGCGCCGGGTAGCGCTCGTTGATGTCGCGGGTGAACAGGGGTGCTGCGAACAGGTTGTCCACCGGGATGTCGAAGAAGCCCTGGATCTGGCCGGCATGCAGGTCCAGCGTCAACACCCGGTTGGCGCCGGCCTCGGTGATCAGGTTGGCTACCAGCTTGGCGCTGATCGGGGTGCGCGGGCCGGACTTCCGGTCCTGACGCGCA
>CAXTAY010000022.1:10595-62849 GCA_964242335.1 uncultured Acetobacteraceae bacterium
GCTCTGCACCACGAACACGTCCTCGCCGCGCACGTTCTCCTGGATCTCGACGAAGATCTCGAGGTCGGCGAAGCGGCGCACCACGGCGCGGCAGAGCGGCAGGTTCAGCGCCGCGGCGACGGCTTCGGCGAGCGGCCGGTTGCTGTTGCAGGCGACGATCTTCATGGCAGCGGGCTCCGGTGCGGCGCCTTCCTAGCAACGCGTCGCCAGGCTGTCACGTTACTCGTTTTGGTGTCGTGCCGGGATGCGGCGGCGGCACCGGCTTGTGGGTGCGGCCGGAGTTGTTGGTGATCACCTGGCGCACGCCGCCCGCGGCCTCCTGCGCCACCACCGTCGAGACGTCGCCCCAGTAGCCGTCCAGCGTGTGCGCCGGGATGTCGTTGAGCTGCGCCACCCGGCCGGCCTCGGCACCCGACGCGTCCAGCACCGTCCAGACGATCTCGACATGGTCGGTCCTGGCATCGAGGCGATGCAGCTTGACCTGTCCGCGCAGCGTGAAGTCGGCACCCGTGGCGGTGTTCTGGATCACGTTGCCACCGTCCGGCAGCGACACCGCCATCTGCCGGGCCAGCGAGATGTCGCCGTCGCCCGGCGCGCCGGTGACGCCGGTGAAGTAGATCCGCGCCGGCCGATGCATCAGGCTGTGCGGGTCGGACTGCATCTGCGCCGCCTGTATGCCGGTCAGCAGGTCGGCGAGCTTCGGCCCGGCATCCTGGGCGGCGTTCGACAGCGTGCCCGGATCGCCGCGCAGCCAGGGCTCGGCGGCCACCGGCGTGCCCTCGATGCTGCCGCGCAGCTCGCCGGACGGGCTGAACACGCTGAAGCTCGGCACCAGCAGGCCCTGGCGCAGCGCGGCGCCGAACTGCAGCCGCCAGTCCCCCGGCTTCGGCGCCTGCGCCTCCGCCGGCACTTCCTGGCCGAGCAGCGCCTGCGCCAGGTCGGAGGCGAAACGCGCCGGGGCGTCGGCGGGCAGCAGCGCCTGCGTCGAGGCAGGGATCGACAGCCGCGGCGGCGGCGGCACCGCCAGCCGCATGGCGATGCCGCCGGGGTTGCCCTGGAACGGATGCGGCAGGTCGCCGCAGCCGGCCAGCCCCAGGAGCGCGGCCGCCAGCACGGCGCCCGTCGCCGACCCGCGCATCACGAGACCGGCTCCGGACAGGCGACCACCGAGATCTGGTGGCCGATCGCGCCGCCACCCGCGAGCGTGCGACGGCGATGGCTGAAGAAGTGCGCCGGGTCGGACAGGGTGTCGCGGCCGAGCCACGCGGCCGTGCCGACGCCGCAGCCGCGCAGGCGTGCGATGCAGTAGCCGGGCAGGTCGAACTGATGATGCTCCGGCCGCCGCCCCGGGGTGAAGAAGCGCTCGGAATCGCCGCCCGCGGCGAGCACGCTGCCGCGCAGGTCCTCGCCGACCTCGTAGGAGGCCGCCGCGATGCAGGGTCCGACCGCGGCGGCGATCGCCGCGGGCTCGGCGCCGAGTGCCCGCATCGCCTGCACCGTCGCCTCGAGGATCCCCCCGACGGCGCCGCGCCAGCCAGCATGCACCGCGGCGACGATGCCGCCGCGCGGGTCCGCCAGCAGCACCGGCGCGCAGTCCGCGGTGATGATCCCGAGTGCAAGGCCGGGCACGCGGGTCGCCATCGCATCGGCGCGCGGCCCCTCGCCCGGCGCCCATGCATGCGCCACGGTGACGCAGTCGGTGCCATGCACCTGGGTAACACCGAGCAGCGACGTCGGTGCCACGCCGACGGCGCCGGCGACGCGGGCGCGGTTCTCGCGCAGCAGGGCCGGGTCGTCGCCCGAGGAGACGCTGCAGTTCAGGCTCTCGAACGGCCCGCCGGAGACGCCGCCGAGCCGGGTGAAGAAGCCGTGCGGGATACCGGCGAGCAGCGGGCTGGAGAGCAGCGGCGGGGTCATGCGGGGCTATCCTCGAAACCGGCCTCGAAGCCGGGAGGCGCGGCGAGCGAGGGGTGGCACAGCGCCATCGCCTTGAACAGCGTGCCCATCCGCGCCGGATCGGCCAGGCGATGCGCCGCCGCGACCAGTCCGCCGCCCTGCCCCGGCTGCTGTGCCCGGGCCAGACGCTGGGTCCGCTCGAACAGGCCGAGTGCGGCGAGGAAGCGCCCCTGCGGCACCGGGCCGTGCACCCGCGCGCCGCGGGCGGCCTCGCGCAGCGCCGGGAAGTCGACATGGGCGGTGAGATCGGCCGCGCCGGGTTGTTCCAGCGGATCGCAGAAGGCGCCGTCGCGCAGCGCCTGCAGCGTGTCGCCGTGTCCGGGCTCGCCGGGGCCGTAATCCAGCAGCAGGGCGGCGCCGCCCTGCGCGTGCAGCCGCTCGCCGAGCCAGGCGACGAACGCCAGCGCCGCGGCACAGCTCTCGATGCAGCCGCCCTCGGGCACCGCACGGCTTCCGGCCGGACCCGGCGGCGGCCCGGCGTCGCGCCAGATCGAGCCGCCCGGCGCGACGTGATGCTCCAGCCACCCGGATGCGGTGCGCCGGAACTGGCGGATCGGCAGCGCGTCGAGGAACTCGTTGGCGAGCAGGATCAGCGGGCCGTCGGGCAGTGTCGCGACGTCGTCATGCCAGACCACGCGTCGGCCCGGCAGTGCTGCCTGCTGCACCCGGCGCAGCAGCGGCGAGGTCTCCAGCAGATGCAGGCGCAGCGCGGCGGCGAAGTCCGGCGCCACCCGCCCGACCAGGCGCAGCGCGTCGGCCATCAAGGTGCCGCGGCCGGGGCCGGCCTCGGCCAGGATCACCGGGTCCGGACGACCCATCGACTGCCACACCACCACGGCCCAGGCGCCCAGGATCTCGCCGAACGCCTGGCTGATCTCCGGCGAGGTGGTGAAGTCGGCGAACGGATCGCGGGTCGCGTAGTACGTCTGGTTGGCGCGCGCCATGAAGCGGTCGAGGCGCTCCGGCTCGCTCATGACGGACGTGCCGGCCGCATGCGTGCGTGCAGCATCAGCCCGAGCCCGGCGATCAGCATCGGCAGCGAGAGCAGCTGTCCCATGGTGACGCCGAAGGCGAGGAAGCCGAGGAAGGCGTCCGGCTGGCGGAACAGCTCGCCGATGCCGCGCGCCACCGCGTAGCCGGCCAGGAACAGGCCGGAGAGCAGGCCGGGCCGCGAGCGCACCCGGGGATCGCGCGCGGCCAGGATCATCACGCAGAACAGCACCAGCCCCTCGAGCAGCGCCTGGTACAGCTCGGACGGATGCCGCGGCAGCGGGTCCACCTCGGGAAAGATCATCGCCCACGGCAGCGACGGCGGCGCCGGCCGCCCCCACAGCTCGCCGTTGATGAAGTTGGCGATCCGGCCCAGCCCGAGCCCGATCGGCACCACGGTGCAGATGCGGTCGGCGAACAGCAGCATCGGCAGCCGGCGCTTGAGCGAGAACAGCACCAGGGCGAGGATCACGCCGAGCGCGCCGCCGTGGAAGCTCATGCCGCCGTGCCAGACCTGCAGGATCGAGGCCGGATGGGCGAGGTAGCTGCCGGGCTGGTAGAACAGAATATAGCCGAGCCGGCCGCCGAGCACGACGCCGAGCGTCGCCCAGGTGAGGAAGTCGTCGACCTCCAGCGGCGAGGCGGCGACCGGCGGCCAGGTCACCAGCCGACGCATCAGCCGCCAGCCGGCGACGAGGCCGACGATGTAGGCCAGCGCATACCAGCGTATCGAGATCGGGCCCAGATGCAGCAGCACCGGGTCGAACTGCGGGAACATCAGCACGGGCAGCATCAGGCACTCCGGCGAGGCAGGGGATCGGGCAAGGGATGCGGCTCGCCGCGGGAGGGGCTCAGAGATGCGGCTCGCCGCGCCCGAGATGCTCGCCGACGTAGCGCGACACGCCGGCCTCGAGCGAGGTGAACTGCCGGTCGTAGCCGGCGGCGCGCAGGCGGCTCATGTCGGCCTGGGTGAAGCACTGGTACTGGCCGCGCAGTGCCGCCGGCATGTCGACGAACTCGACCGCGCGCGGCCGTCCGGCGGCGTCGCAGACGGCGTGGGCGAGGTCGAGATAGCTGCGCGCGACACCGGTGCCGCAGTTGAACAGGCCGCTGACCCGCGGGTGGTCGAGCAGCCAGAGCAGCACATCGACCACGTCGCCCACCCAGATGAAGTCGCGTGCCTGCGCCCCGTCGGCCAGGCCCGGACGGTCGGCGCGGAACAGCCTCGCCGGAGCTCCGGCCGCCACCTCGTCGTACTTCACCTTCACCACCGAGATCATGCTGCCCTTGTGCAGCTCGTTCGGGCCGTAGACGTTGAAGAACTTCAGCCCGGCCCATTGCGGCGGCGCCGCCTCGCCGCGGGCCAGGAGCGCCTGCACCTGCAGGTCGAAGGCGTGCTTGGAGAAGCCGTACAGGTTGAGCGGCCGCAGACCGCCGAGCAGCGCCGGGTCGTCGCCGAAGCCGCCGACGCCCGATGCGGCGCCGTAGGTCGCGGCCGACGAGGCATAGAGCAGGGGCACGCGCGCGCGCGTGCACCATTCCCAGAGCCGGCGCGGCAGCTCCACGTTGCTGCGCCAGACCAGGTCGCCGTCGCGCGCCGTGGTCTCGCTGACCGCGCCGAGATGCACCACCGCCTCGATGCCGCCGGGCCGCGGCCCCGGCCCCTGGGCAGCGAGGAACGCGTCGAGGGCGTCGGGGGCGATGATCCGCTCCGGCGGATGGCGGGCGATGTTGCGCCACTTGTCGCCGCTGCCGAGCCAGTCGACGATGCAGGTCCGCTGCCCACGCGCCGTCAGCGCCGCCAGCAGGCAGGACCCGATGAAGCCGGCGCCGCCGGTGACGAGGATCATGCGTCCTCCTTACAGGGTCGCGGCGTACAGGGCGAGCCAGCGCCCGTGAGCAAATCCGGCGCCGCGCCGGACGGGGATCTTGGCGCGCTTCTCGGGCGGTACGATATGCACAGGGCATACGGGAGTGATCGTGTCATGGCAGAGAGAGCGAAGTTCTTCGACGACATCGCCGGGGTCGCCGGCGGTGCATTCTCGGCGATCGCCGGCGTCGGCGAGGAGCTGGGCGCGCTGGTGCGCACCCGCGTCGACGAGGCGCTGGCGCGGCTCGCCCTGGTGCGCCGCGAGGAGTTCGAGGTGGTCAGCGAGCTCGCGGCGCAGGCGCGTGCAGGCCAGGAACAGGCCGACACCCGGATCGCGGCACTGGAAGCGCGCCTCGCCGTCCTGGAGGGCCATGCACCCGGCGATGTTCCCGCGGCGACACAGACGCCTCCGGCCGCCCCGACGGACTCTCACGACCCGCACGGCAGCGACGGTGCGCTCGGCGGCCCACCTGCCGGCGGCTAGCCCGCCGGAAGGTCGTCGCCGCAGCATTCGCGGCCGCTCACGCCACCGATTTTGATGCTGCTTGCGGAGGTGGCGCGGCATCCATAGGCTGACCGACGGGGCGCTGCCCCCGGGCGGACGCGCCTTGCGAGCGTCGGAGTCGCAGAGCCCTGCCCGTCACGCAGACGTAGGGGCCCGGTGCATGCCGGGCCGTCCTCCATACTCGGGGAGCCCCGCATGCCTGCTCTGACGATTGAGACCCCCCAGACCGCCGCCAATCCGCTCGACCTGATGGAGCAGATCGTCGGCGGCTATGAGTGGGCCTTCGACCGCCGTAACGACACCGAAATGGCAGCGGAGGCACCCGGAAAATGGTGCGACTACGGATTGTATTTCTCGTGGTCGCGCGAGATCAGCGCCATGCATTTCACCTGCGCCTTCGACCTCAAGGTGCCGCCGCAGCAGCGCCGCGCGCTGTTCGAGCTGCTGGCGCTGGCCAATGAACGCCTCTGGATTGGTCATTTCGGTATGGATCCGGAGGACGGCATGCCGCTGTTCCGTCATTCGGTGCTGCTGCGCGGCGCGCCCGGCGCGTCGGCCGAGAGCCTGGAGGACATGGTCGACATCGCCATCACCGAGTGCGAGCGCTTCTACCCCGCGTTCCAGTTCGTGCTCTGGGGCGGCAAGACGCCTACCGAGGCGCTGGAAGCGGCGATGCTGGAGTGCGCCGGTGAGGCCTGATGCCTGATGCTCGTGCCTGAACCTGGGATCCCCCCGGTGCTGCTGCTCGGCGGCGGCCGGATGGGAGCCGCACTGCTGCGCGGCTGGCAGCGCCAGGGGCTGGAGCCGTCGATCGTGATCGATCCGGCGCCGGTGCACGTCGCGGCACCGCACCTACGCATCGACGAGGCGGGCCGCCTGCCGGAGGACTTCCGGCCGTCGGTGATCGTGCTCGCGGTCAAGCCCCAGGTCGCCGCCGCGGCGCTGCCGGCGGTCGCGCACTTGGCCGGGACGGCGGTGGTGCTGTCGATCATGGCCGGACGTACGCTCGCCGGCCTGTCGGAGCAGTTCCCGGAGCCGACGCCGATCGTGCGCGCGATGCCCAACCTGCCAGCCGCGATCGGCCAGGGCATCACCGTCGCCTGCGCCGGTCACGGGATCGCGGAGGCGCAGCGCGTGCTGTGCGACCGGCTGCTGCGCGCGGTCGGCGAGGTCGCCTGGGTCGAGGACGAGGCGCTGCTCGACCCGGTGACGGCGATCTCCGGCGGCGGGCCGGCCTACGTGTTCCTGCTGGCCGAACTGCTCGAGGCCGCGGGGCGCGAGCAGGGGCTCGCGCCGGCACTGGCGCGGCAACTCGCACGTCGCACGGTGAGCGGCGCCGGCGCCCTGCTTGAGGCTGCCCCGGAGGATTCCGAGGCGCTGCGTCGCGCCGTCACCAGTCCCGGCGGCACCACCGAGCAGGCGCTGGCGGTGCTGATGCAGCAGGCCGCCTGGCCGCAGAGCGTGCGCGCCGGCATAGAGGCGGCGACGCAACGCTCGCGCGCCCTGGCACGTTGACGCGCACATGCTGAAATGCTGGCGGCTCTGAGCGAAGCCGGTCGTGGCGGCGGCGCCGGTCACGTGCGACAGAGCCCCGCCCTCGCCTTGGAGCCCGACGAATGGATGACGAGCAGTTCGACGCAGCCCTGATCGGCATGGCGATGACCCAGGCCGAGGCGCTGGGCTGGTCGCGAATGACGGTGGCCGACGCGGCGCGCGAGGCCGGACTGCCGCTGGACCGGGCGCGCGAGCGGTTCCCGGTGCGCGCCTGCGTGCTGACCAGGCTGGGCCTGCAGGCCGACCGGACGGCGCTGGCCGGCGAAAGCATCACCGGCACCGTGCGCGAGAGGCTGTTCGACGCGCTGATGCGGCGCTTCGACGTGCTGCAGCAGCATCGCGGCGGCGTCCGCGCCCTGCTTCGCGGCCTGCCGCTGGAGCCTGCGCTGGCGTTGATGCTGGCCGGCGGGACCGGCCGCAGCATGGCCTGGATGGCTCAGGCCGCCGGCCTCGGCACCACCGGCATCACCGGCGCGCTGCGGGTCGCAGGCCTGGTCGGGGTGTGGATGCAGACCCTGCGCGCCTGGGATCGGGACGACAGCCCGGACCTGTCGGGCACCATGGCCGCACTCGACCGCGCGCTGGATCGTGCGGAGTCGCTCGGCCGCATGCTGGGCGGCAGCGTGGTGCCGACCGAGGACAGCCCGCCCGAGGCGCCGCCGCCGGCACTGATCGCGCCCGAGATCTGACCGGCGAGCAGGATCGCCCGGCGTAGCCGACGATCCGGCGGATCGTCGGGACTTGCCGAGCCTGCCTGAGCCGACTTATCAAGGGCCGCGCCGAACCGGCCGATGGGGCGTAGCCAAGCGGTAAGGCAGCGGATTTTGATTCCGCCACGCGGAGGTTCGAATCCTCCCGCCCCAGCCATTGCCGGACCGATGATGATGCATGCAAGTAACGAGAGGCCTGCCGTGGCCGGACCGGCCAGCCGGCAGGCCGCTGCGGATCAGACAGCCTTCTTGAGGTTCGGACTGGCCTTGAAACGTACGGTCTTGCCGGCCTTCACCTTGACCGGCTCACCGGTGCGCGGGTTCAGCGCCTTTCGAGCCTTCGTCTTGCGGACCGTGAAGGTGCCGAAAGACGGCAGGGTGAAACCGCCCTCCTTCTTCAACTCGCGCACGATCGCCCCGATCAGGTCGCTCGCAGCCTGGTTGGCGGCGACGCCGGTGCAGTCGATGGAGTCCTGAAGGACGCCGGCAATAAAAGCCTTGCTCATGAAAACCGCCTACTCCTACTCGTGGCAGCGGGAACTGCACTCGAATCGAGATATCCGAAGTAACCCGCATACGAACCGTGTCTACAGCTGAAAAATCCCGCTGGCCAGCAGGAAGTTCCGATCATGAACAAACTGCAAGATGAGATCAGCAAGCGCGCGTCCTATCGGCAACAGGTGGCACCCGCTCTGCACTTTCGCACAGTCCGCTCGCGATGAAGCAGCCGATCGCGCGAAGCGGCGTCTGCCTGTTCGCGCATTATGCGCCGGACCGTCGGCTCTCCAGCTCCGTGTTGCATTACCTCACGCAGCTGCGGCGATGCGGCCTGTCGGTGCACCTCGCACTGTCCGGCGTCGAGCAGCTCGTGGACGAGGATCGTGACATCCTCGACCGCCTCGGCGTCTCTGCCCATCCGAGGGCGAACGCGGGTCTCGACTTCGGCGCCTGGCAGGACCTGCTCCGCGCCGGATGCGCCGACGGCGCGGACAGCGTCCTGCTCGCCAACGACAGCGTCTTCGGCCCGCTGCACGAACTGGCGCCGATCGTGCACGCGATGCAGGCGCAGCGCTACGACGTCTGGGGCATGGTCGAGTCTCACGAAGTATCTTGGCATCTTCAGTCCTGGTTCCTCTGCATGAGCCGCGAGGCGCTGCGCCGTCCGGCGATCGCGCGCGTGCTCGATCTGCCGTTCGCGCAGATGAGCAAGGCCGAGATCATCCTGCACGGCGAGATCGGGCTGGGCACCGCGATCCGCGCCGAGAGCCTCGCCTGGGGCGCCTGCCTGCCGGATCGACGGGTCGGGCTGCGCCGGCTGGTCGCGGTCAATCCGATGCATGTCGACTGGATCACCGTGCTTCGCTGCGGCCGAGTGCCCTTCATCAAGGTGGAACTGCTGCGCGACAATCCGACGCGCATCCCGTGGCTGGCGATCTGGCCGAAGATGCTGCACCGCTATGGAGAGTTTCCGGAGGCCTGGATTAACGAGCGGATAACACGCGACCGGAGCGCGCGGCCGGGAAGCAGCCTGCGCATGCGCCTGCTCTACCTGCTGCTGACGCGCGACCGCATGGCTGCCCTGCGTTCGGTGCTCAACGGCTGAGACGCCGTCGGACGAGTTCGCATCCGCCCGCTACCGCGCCGCGGCGCCGTGCAGCACCGCGTGCAGATCCTCGGTCTGCCTGTCGTAGTCCGCCAGCGCCAGGCGATGCGGGTTGACGTAGCCGTCCAGCATCGCCGGTGCCAGCAGGATCTCCCCGATCGCCGAGACCAGGCCGTCCGAGCGCCCGTCGAGCGGGATCAGGCGTCCATTCACGCCGTCGACGATGTCGTCCGCCTGCCCGCCGGGCGCGGTCGCCACCACCCAGACGTCGCGGGCCAGCGCCTCGCGCACGGTCAGGCCGTAGCTCTCCTTCCACTGCGAGGGGAACAGCAGGACGTCGATCCGGTCGAAGAACTCGTCCAGCCCGTCCTGGCCGTAGGCCGGAACCACCTCGACGCGTCCCGAGACGCGCCAGTCCGTGACGTCGACCGAGCTGAAGCCGAGGTTGAGCGTGTTGTCGACCAGGACGAGTTCCCACTTCCCCGACGCCAGGCTCTCGAAGGCGACCCGAAGCAGGTGGAAGCCCTTGATCGGCTCGTTGCCGCCGACGAAGCCGAAGCGCGGCGGCGTGCCGGGCCTGCGTGCGGCGTGCGGCCTCGACGGCGCGCGTATGCCGTTGCGGCTGACTCCGACCGAGGCGGGTGCCACGCCGTTGGCGAGATAGAGCCCGCGATGCGTCTCGCTCGGGCAGAGCAGGTGGGCCGCGCCATGCAGCACCTGCCGCAGGATGGCGCGCCGGGCCTCGAGATGGCGCGCCCCCGGCACGCAGGCCTGGCAGACCCGCAGGTCGATGCGGGTCTGGAAGCAGTAGCGGCCGTCGCCGCGCACCATGAACTGGCGATCGCACAGCCACCAGGCGTCGTGCAGGGTGATGACGTAGGGGATGCCGCGCTCCTGGCACAGCCGCAGGATGCCGGCGCCGAAGCCCTGGATGGAGTGCGCGTGCACCACGTCCGGCCGCACCGCGTCCAGCACCGAGGCGAAGTGCCGGACCGCGGCCGGGTTGTCGAACCCCGCCACGTGGTCGCCGCCCGGCGGCAGCGGTGCCGCGAACACCGTCATCCCCTGCCAGTCGTAGCGCAGCAGCGCCTCCGCGCGGTCCTCGATCTCGCCGTGGGAGGTGAAGACGGCGATCTCGACATCGTCGCGCGCCTGCAGGCGGCGCGCGAGCTGCTCGGCGACGATGGTGGCGCCGCCGAAGCTGCGCGGCCAGAAGAACACGTTGACCATGAGCACGCGCAGCCTGGCGGCCCGCCCGGGATCCGGCGGCGGCTCGGCGGCACCGAACAGCGGCAGCACCTGCTCGGCGGCGATCCGCGCCGGCGCGTAGCGCCGCACCACGTCCTCCAGCGCCTGACGGCCGAGCCGGGCGCGCAGCGCGGGGTCGCGGATCAGCCGGTCCAGCGCCTGCTCCCAGTCTGCATCGGTATCGGCGAGCAGGCCGTTGCTGTCCTGCACCACGACGTCGCGGAAGGCGGCGCGCGGCGAGCAGACGCTCGGCATCCCCAGGATCGCCGCCTCCTGGAACTTGATGTTGCTCTTGGCGTCGTTGAACAGCGTCGCCTCCAGCGGCGCGATGGCGATGTCGGCTTCGCAGAGCAGCCGCAGGTAGGCGACGTAGTTGGTCCCGGCGAGCCGCTCGATGCGGCCGGCGAAGCGCGCCAGCGACTCCGGCAGGTTCAGGTCGCCGATGATGCGCAGACGCAACGCCGGATGCACCCGCAGCAGGCGCCCGATCGCCGGCGCCGCCACCGCGAAGTCCGCGTCGTGGGTCTTGGTGCCGGACCCGTAGACGATCATCGTACTCCCCGCGGTCGGCGTTCCTTCCCTTCCGGCCCGCTCGCGGCGCAGCGCGTCGGCCACCGAGAGCGTCTCGTCGTCGAGCGCGTTCTCGATGCACGCGACCTCGGCGAGGCCGGCCTCGCGCATGCAGCGCGCCAGCACCTCGGTCGAGGCGATGCCGCGGCCGCAGGTGAGCATCGCCTGACGATAGAGCCGCACCCCTGCCAGCACCTCGTCGCGCAGCCTCGACGGGAGCGTCGCGAGGTTGGCGTTGCGTCGGTAGAGCGGCTCGTCGAAGATCAGGTCGTCGACCTCCCAGGCCGGCTGCAGGCCGAGGCGCCTCGCCTCCTCGATCAGGCCGAGCACGCTGGGACGCGCCGGCACCCGGTAGAAGACGACGTGGGTGCAGCATTGCAGCGCCGAGAGCGCGGCGGCACTCTCGTGCCAGTCCACCACCGCGCACGGCCAGCCGAGCCGGCGAAGATGCTCCTGCTTCTGCCAGACCCGGTATTTCGCGCATTGCGGCACGCTGAGCTCGGCCACGATCAGAACCGAACGCCGCAGTCGGGCGAGGTCCGCGGCCGCGGTCCAGGGTGCCTCGGAGATGCCGGGGCGGGGGTGCTGCCGCTCGCGGCGGAACCGGTTGATCACGTGGTGGCGCAGCCGGATCGCCAGCCGCTTGCGCAGCCCGCGCGCGCCCTCGGTCTCGGCGATGTCGCCGATCCGCCGGCCGATATCACGCAGCATCAGTCCGGACGGCAGGCGCCCCGCGGCGAGCGAGCGGACCAGGCGGATCGGACCGGTGACGCGCCAGGAGGCCGAGCGCTCCAGGCCCTCCACGCGCAGCACGCGCTCCTCGAGGCTCGCCTGCAGCGAGGCGATACGCATCTCCTGCAGCCGAAGGCTGTGCCGGTAGCTGTCGAGCAGGGTCGTATCCCCGCTCTCCGCCTCGGCGTCCGGCGCCGGATCCTGATCCTCGCGCATCCCTCCCCGCTCCCGGTGCAGGCCGGGCACGGATGCGCAGGCGGCCGATCGTCCAAAATGCCGTCGGACCCTAGAGGGTCCGGCGGCGTCAGGATAGGGCTGACCTCGGGCGGGAGCCCGGGAGGAGCTCGATCAGGTGGAGAAGAACTGGTTGCTCCGGGCTTGCAGTTCGGCCGCGGTCAGGTTGCTGAAGGTGATGGTGGTGTTGTCGCTCAGCGAGATCACCGATCCGCCCTGCGCGTTGTCGGTGGCGTTGGAGAGAGCGGTCTGCACCGCGCCGGCACCGTAGCCGAACAGCCCGACCATGTTGCCAGCGGAGCTGGCGAAGTCGGTGATCGTCGCCTGGCCGCCGACGCCGTCGGTGAACAGGAACATGTTCGAGCCGGCGCCGCCGGTCATCGAGGTGGCGCCCGAACCCGCCGTCAGGCTGTCGGCGCCGGCACCGCCGAGCAGGTCGGCCTGGCTGGAGTTGCCGAACAGGTCCAGCGCGTTGGTCGAACCCGAGCCGTTCAGCGTCTCGTTGCCGGTGGCGGCGATCAGGTAGCTGACCCCCGAAGAGCCAGAATAGACGATGTTGGCGTTGCTCGCGCCGAACACGGTGGCCGCACTGCCGCCGTTGATGGTGCCGCTGAGGCCCGGATTGGCGATGAAGGCCAGCGTGCCGGTGCCCGTCTCGTTGACCACCGTGCCGTTGCCGCCGAACACGGTCGTGTTGCCGGACGCGGTGATGGTGTCGCTGGTGCCGCCGATCACCGTGCTCGGTCCGGCCAGGTAGTACGAGCCGGAGCTGCCATCGAACAGGATGGTCGAGCCGGCGCCGCCGGCGAACAGGTTGTTGGAACCGCTGTCGGACATCAGCAGCGAGCCGGTGCCGCCGTAGACGGTGCTACCGGAGCCGGTCAGCGCCACCACGTCGCTGCCGCTGCCGGCGATGACGCTGTCGGTGCCGCTGGAATATACCGTGTCGTTGCCGTTGCCGGTGAAGATCTGGTTGTTGCCGCCGTCGGTATAGATCAGGTCGTTGCCGGAGTTCCCGTAGACGCTGTCGTTGCCGTCCGTGGTGGCGATGACGTAGTTGCCGCTGTTGGCGCTCAGGCCCTCGAACACGTTGTTGCCGCCGCCGCCCACGAACAGGCCGCCGCCGGCGCCGCCGAGCAGCGTGGTGCCGCCGTTGCTCGCCAGCACGCTGGTCGAGGAGCCGCTGATGCCGGTCTGGTCGATAATGACGCCACCGGCGGCGCCGTTGGTGAGGTAGCTGTATCCGGCTGGGAAGCTGTAGCTTCCGGAGGCGAGGATCACCCCCTCGCCGTGCTGTCCGCTGGTTACCGTCGGCGGCGTGGTTCCGGACGTCAGCGTGCGGGCGAACAAGGTCCCGCCGGCGGCGGCCCCGTTAACCGCGGCAGCGTAGGCCTGAGCGAGCGAGAACGCGACGCCGCCGTTGACGGTCACCGGGATATGCGCGCCCGCCGCTCCAACTACTGTGACTACAGCCATGCGGGATCCCTTACCTGCTGCGCGGCGCGCCGATCGACCGTTCCGCGGGTCGATCGTCTGCTGCCGGCAGGTCTATCAGAATGTTCTTTTGCAGCGCAACGTCATTTCTTGCCTAGCCGGATGATTACAAGGTTTAAGAAGCTATCCCGTCCTATAAATATAGACAGGACTACCGCAGTATCTCTTTTGATGACAAGTTTACGCAACGACCGCGTCCGCGGCCCGCGCCGCCTCGCTGCCGGACCTGACGCCCTTGCGCGACACGGCGTGTTGCAGCAAAGGCTGTACGGTGATCGAGCCGACGGGACCAGCGATGCTTGAGCCAGGGGATCCGCTCGGCGCCCTCATCGACCCTGCCCTCGAGCCGCTGTTCCAGCGGCCGACCCGGCTGGGTGCGGACAGCGCGTGGTACGGGCACCTGCCATTCGCGAGCTGGATCATGCGCGCGGCGCGACCGTCGGTGTTCGTCGAGCTCGGCACCCACGCCGGCATCTCCTACGCCGGCTTCTGCGAGGCGGTCCTGTCGTGCCACCTGCCGACCCGCTGCGTCGCCATCGACAGCTGGCAGGGCGACGAGCATGCCGGCTTCTACGGCGAGTCCGTCTACGAGGAGTTCTCCCGCTTCCACGACCAGCGCTTCGGCGGCTTCTCGCGCCTGCTGCGCTGCCGGTTCGATCAGGCCCTGGAGCGGTTCCCGGACGCCGGCCCGCACGGCACTGCCCAGGGCGGCATCGACCTGCTGCACATCGACGGCCGCCACCTGCTCTCCGACATCACCGAGGATTTTCGCAGCTGGCTGCCCAAGCTGTCGGCGCGTGCGGTGGTGCTGCTGCACGACACCAACGTGCGCGAGCGCGATTTCGGCGTCTGGCGCTTCTGGGAGACGCTGCGGGGGTGCTACCCGTCCTTCGAGTTCCTGCACGCGCACGGACTGGGCGTGCTGGCGGTCGGCGCGGAGGCGCCCGAGGCGGTGCTGCGGCTGTGCCGTCTCGGCGGCGACGCGGCCGGCCTGCTGCGCGAGCGGTTCGCGCTCGCCGGCGAGCGCTGGGAGAGGGAATACGCGCTGACCCTGCGCGACCGGCATCTGTCACACCTGCTCGCCGAGCAGGCCGAGGCAGGTGCGCTGCGCACGCATGTCGAGGGCCTCGCCGGCGAGAAGCTGGCACTCTCGGACAAGCTGGTGCAGGCCGACGCGTTCCTGCGCGCCCAGGCGGTCGAGCTCGGCCTGGCGCGCAGTGCGCTAGCTGACGCCCGCGCCGCCCATCACGTCTCGGCGCGCCAGGGCGACGCGCTGGCCCGTCTCGCCGAGAGCGAGGCGGAAGCGGCCCGCACGCTGGAAGCCGAACGCGACCAGGCGCGGGCGGCGCTGCGGGCGCATTCGCGCCAGACCCAGGAGCAGGTGCAGGACTTGCAGTCTCGCTACGAGCAGCGCCTACGCGACAGCGACGCGGCGCTGGCGCTGCGCACGCACGAGATGGCGCTGCTGCGCGGGTCGTTCTTCTGGCGGCTGACCGGGCCGCTGCGCACCGTCCTGGACGCGGTGCGCCCGGCGCGCGCGCGGCCCACCGAGGCAGACAAGGCCGCGGCACTGCCTGCGCCCGCCGAGGTGGACGCCGAGCCGCCCGCCGAACTACCTATCGAACCGGCGATCGATGCGACGCAGGCGCCGGTCGATGCCGCGACGCCTCCGGCCACGACGTCGCCGCCGGCGCTGCGTCCGGCGCGTCGGCGCCAGCTGCGCCGGATCATGTTCGTGGTCGGAGAGGCCGGCACGCCGGGCGCCACCTATCGCTGCCTGCGCAACGCTGCCGCCGCCCGCGCCGCCGGCTACGAGGCCGAAACCGTCGGGCTGTTCGACGTCAACCCCGACAACCTAGCCCAGGCCGACCTGCTGGTGCTGTGGCGCGCGCCGATGAGCCAGCACGTCGAGACCATGATCCGGCTCGCGCGCGAGGCCGGCAGCTGGGTCGCCTTCGACGTCGACGACCTGATGACGCGGCCCGAGCTGGCACGCATCGACGTGATCGACGGCATACGCACCATCGGCAGCAACGAGGCGGAGACCCGCGCCTACTTCACCGCGATGCTGCACACCATGCAGGCGGCCGACCTGTGCATCGCCACCACCGAGGAGCTGGCCGAGCAGATGCGCCAGCAGCGCGACGTCGTGCACGTGCTGCCCAACACCTTCGACGCGGCGACGCTGGGCCGCGCCCGCTACGCCCGCCGCCATCGGCAGCTCGGCGGCGATGACGGCCGGGTGCGGCTCGGCTATGCCGGCGGCACGCGCACCCACCAGAAGGACTTCGCCCGGGCGGCGCCGGCGCTGGCGCGCGTGCTGCAGGCACGGCCGAATGCGCTGCTGGTGCTGTTCCGCGAGCGCGACAACCATCGCAGTCTGCTGCAGATGGAGGAGTTCCCGGAGCTGGCCGACCTCGCCGCCCAGATCGAGTGGCGCGACATGGTCGAGCTGCAGGCACTTCCGGACGAGCTCGCGCGGTTCGACGTGTCGCTCTGCCCACTGGAGGACGGCAACCCGTTCTGCGAGGCCAAGAGCGAGCTGAAATACTTCGAGGCGGCGCTCGCCGGCGTCTGCACCGTGGCCAGTCCGACCGGGCCGTATCGTCGGGCCATACGTGAGGGCATCACCGGCTTCCTGGCCGCAGACGAGGCGCAGTGGGAGCGCATCCTGCTGCAGCTGATCGACCAGCCGGCGCTGCGCGAACGTGTCGGCCGCGACGCCTACCACGACGTGCTGTGGCGCTTCGGACCTCGCCGCCAGGCGGAACTGGTCGCGACCCTGCTCGGCGGCCTGGACCCGGCGAGCGCCGGTGACGCCGACAGCAGCCCGGCGGCGGCGCGCTGCGTCGAGCTCGAGCTGCGACGCGGCAGCTACGGCGGGCGGTCGCTGCCGGAAGTGCCGGACAGCGAGCTGCTGTTCAGCCACGACCGCCTCGGCGCCGCCGAGGTCACGGTCGTGATGACCTCCTACAACTACGAGTGGCACATCCTGGAGGCGCTGGATTCCGTGCGGGCGCAGACGCTCGAGCTGCTCGACCTCGCCGTGGTCGATGACGGATCCACCGACCAGTCGGTGCCGCTGGTGATCGAGTGGGCCAAGCGCCACCAGGACCGTTTCAACCGCATCCGGATCCTGCGCACGCGGCACAATGCCGGTCTCGGGGGCGCGCGCAACGTGGTGTTCGACGCCGCCGAGACGCCCTGGCTGATGGCGCTCGATTCCGACAACCGGCTGCTGCCGGACGCCTGCGCCACCCTGCTCGACGCGCTGCGCCAGGTGCCGCAGGCAGCGTTCGCCTACCCGCGGATCCGCCAGTTCGGCGGCGCCGAGCTGGTGATGGGCGAGGCCGCGTTCGAGCCGGCGCGCCTGCGCAGCGGCAACTACATCGACGCGATGGCGATGGTGGCGAAGTGGGCCTGGGCCGCGGCGGGCGGCTACTACGTGCGGCGCGACGCGATGGGCTGGGAGGATTTCGACCTCTGGCTCAACCTGGTCGAGCTCGGCCAGTTCGGCGTCGCGACACCCCAGATCCTGGCGGAGTATCGCGTCCACCCGGGCTCGATGGTGAACGCGATCACCGAGCAATCCGACAACAAGCGCGCGATGGTGCGCCTCATCGAGCAGCGCCACCCCTGGCTGCGCCTGCGCACCCGCGACGCCAGGCTGCGGGCATGAGCGAGGCGCGCTGCCTGGTGCTCGGTGCCGGCGGCTTCATCGGCACCAACCTGTGCCTTGGGCTGCGCGCCCGGGGCATCCCGGTGACCGGCTTCGGACGCGCCCTGTTCCCGCCCGTGGTGCTGGCCGGCATGCCCTGGGTCAGCGGCACCCTGGAGATGGCGAGCGCCCTGGATCCGCTGGTCGCCGGACACGCCTACGTCTTCGACCTGATCGGTGCCGGCCTGCCGAACAGCTCGAACGACAACCCGGCACAGATCGTCGCCGACGGCGTGCCGGCCAAGGTGCGGCTGCTGGAAGCCTGCCGACGCCAGCAGGTCGGCCGCTTCGTGTTCGCCTCCTCGGGCGGCACCGTCTACGGCATCACCGATGCGCGGCCGGTGACCGAGGACGCGCCGACCGAACCGATCTCGGCCTACGGCATCGGCAAGCTGGTGGTGGAGCGATACCTTTCGCTCTACCGCCACCTCTACGGGCTGGAGTCGCGGGTGCTTCGCATCGCCAACGCCTACGGCCCGCATCAGGACGCACGGCACGGCCAGGGCCTGGTGGCCGCCCTGCTGCGGCGGCTGCTCGGCGATGCGCCGGTCGAGATCTGGGGCAGCGGCGAGGTGGTGCGCGACTACATCCACATCGACGACGTGGTCGAGGCGATGCTGGCCTGCTTGAACCACGATGGGCCGGGCCGCGTGTTCAACGTCGGCAGCGGCATCGGCCGCAGCGTCGCCGAGGTGCTGCGGGATGCGGCGCGCATCACAGGGCGGGCGCCGATCCTGACGCACCGGGAGGGCCGCACCGCCGACGTTCCGGTCAACATCCTCGATAGTCGCCGCCTGAGCCGCGAGACCGGCTGGAGTGCCCGCGTCGGCTGGGAGGATGGATTGCGCCGCACCGCCGAGTGGATCGCGGCGGACGCCACCTCGTGACGTACGCCGCGGCCGCCGGACCGGCGAGACCCGGTCGTCATCCGACCGGTCGCGCCGTTCCGCTCACTTTGCTTCGGTCGACTCCGCAGCCTCGGTCAGCGCCTCGCCGAGCGCCTTGATCTTGTCGGCGTTCTTGCTGTCCGACTTGCCCGCGATCGTCACCGTCTCCTTGCCGAGCTTGAGGACGATCTTCTTGATCTGCTCGCCGTTGATGGTATCGGCCTGAAGGTGCTTCTTGAGGTTCTCGAGGTCCTTGACGATCGTCTTGGCCGCGGGGCTCTCGATCTTCTCGAGTGTCGCTTCCCAGCCCTCGATGTTCTTGACCGCCGCGCTGACGGTGAACCCCTTCAAGCCGTCCTGGATGTGCTTGATGGTGGCGGCGAATTGCGGCATTGAGCGCTCCCTGAAGTCATGGCCGCGTTATCGCGGCCACACTGCCTCGACAGCGCCCGGAGCTTGCCAAGGTTGCCGGACCTCACGGGAATCTCGTCCGCGGTCTGCGCCTTCCAGGCGCTCCGGCTCACGCCTCCTCAGGTACCCTGCCGCATTGGCCGAGATACTCCGGATCGCCGAACTCGTCCGCCTCGGCGTCGTGCCACACCCGCACGATCCTGGCGCCGGCGATCGAGCCGCCGCTCAGCGCCTTCTCGGCCCGCAGCATCCCCTCCTCGGCGGTGCGGCAGGTGATGGGCGTGCCCGGCTTCAGCGACCCGCGGGCGCCGGGCAGGTAAGGCTGATAGACGATCTGCGGCGTGGTCGGCATGCGGTCGGTCCTTCGCGACGGGGATGCACCTGAAGGTGGCCGTGGCGACGCGCCTGTCCAAGCCGTCACCGCCGGAACCCGCCTCTCGACCTGAGCTTCTCCCCGGGTCAGTGTCGCCTTCCGCGATCGAGAGGATGCCGCCCGATGAGTTCTGCCGCGCGGTCGATCCGCCTCGCCGCCCTGCCCGCCGCCCTGCTGCTCGCCTCCGCCGCGCCGGCACGGATCGCGGTCGCGAGCCCGCTGCACGGCTTCACCCAGCTGGCGGTGTCGGCGGATGGCATCCGGGTGGCGTCGCTGGAAGCCGACCTGCCGGCGGACGAGGGCGCCGAACCCGCCTACGACATCGTGATCCGCCCGGTATCGGGCGGCACGGCGATCAGGCTGTCGCTGCCTTGCCACGGACCGAAGTGCGCGCCCTCCTCGCTCGCCTGGTCGCGGGACGGGCAGCGCCTCGCCTTCGTGCTGCGCGAGCCCCGGCAGAAGCAGCGCTACGTCTACACGGTGGCCGCGGACGGCAGTGGGCTGACCCGGCTGCTCGCGTTCGACGGCACGCTGGATTCGCTGCGCTACGGACCCGACGGAGCGCTGGCGGTGCTCGCCACCGCCGGCGCGCACAAGGAGCCGGGCGCCACCCAGGCCGCTGCCGCCCAGACCGGCGAGATCGGCGCCTCGGAGGACGAACAGCGCATCGCCACGATCGAGCACGGCGCGCTGCGCTGGCAGTCGCCGGCCGACCTCTACGTCTACGAGTACGATTGGCGCCCCGACCCCGCGCATCCGGCCGCGGCGCGCTTCGTCGGCACCGCCGCCCACGGCAACGGCGACAATAACTGGTGGCTCGCCCGGCTCTACGGCTTCCGGGATGCCGCCGCGACCCTGCTGTTCACGCCGCCGCAGCGCGAACAGCTGGCGACGCCCGTGGTCTCGGCGGACGGCAGCGCGGTCGCGTTCATCGGCGGCATCATGAGCGACTTCGGCTCCACCGGAGGCGACGCGTTCCTGCTGCCGCTCGATGGCGGCGCGGCACCGCGCGACCTCACCCCGGGGCTGCACGCGACGGTCACCTCGCTGTCCTGGGAATGCGGTGCCGGCCTGACCGGCGGGGCGCTGAGCGGCTCGCGCACCGAGCTGCTCGGGCTGGGCCAGGCCGCGCCGCGCGCGCTCTGGTCCGGCGAGGACGATCTGTCCTTCGGCGGCTGGACACTGGGTCCTGCCTGCGGCGGCGGCGTCAGCGCTGCCATCCACCAGAGCTTCACCCGCGCCCCGGAGCTGGAAGCCGGACCGATCGGGCGCTGGCACGAGCTGACCCACGTCAATGCCGGCTGGACCGCCCCCGCGACTGCGCAGAGCGTGAGCTGGCGCAGCGATGCGTTCGACGTGCAGGGCTGGCTGCTGTCTCCGACGCCGCGCCCCGGCGCGTCGGCCCGGGCGACGAAGGGTCCGATGATCGTCAGCGTGCATGGCGGCCCCTCGGCCGCGAGCATCCCGACCTTCCTGACGCCGCGCGGCAGCACGCTGTTCCTGCTCAGGGCCGGCTACCGCGTGTTCCTGCCCAATCCGCGCGGCAGCTTCGGCCAGGGCGAAGCCTTCACCGCCGCCAACGTGCGCGATTTCGGCTACGGCGATCTGCGCGACATCCTGCACGGCATCGATGCGGTGGAACGCATCGCCCCGGTCGACGACGCACGTCTCGGCCTGACCGGGTACAGCTATGGCGGCTACATGACGATGTGGGCGGTGACGCAGACCGACCGGTTCCGGGCAGCGGTGGCCGGCGCCGGGGTGTCGGACTGGCTGTCCTATTACGGCGAGAACGGCATCGACGAGTGGATGCTGCCGTTCTTCGGCGGCTCGGTCTACGACGATCCCGCGACCTACGCCAAGTCGTCGCCGATCAGCTTCATCAAGAACGTGAAGACGCCGACCTTCGAGTATGTCGGCGACGCCGACGTCGAGTGCCCGTTGCCGCAGACCCAGGAATTCTATCACGCGCTGCACACGCTCGGCGTGCCGACGCAGTTCGTCGTCTATGCCGGCCAGGGCCACGGCATGAAGGACCCGAAGGACCGGGCGGACGCGCGGCGCCGCACGCTGGCCTGGTTCGCACGCTATCTCGCGCCGCGAGAAGGCGCGGCACCGCTGTGACGGCCGCGCGCCTCGGTGTCAGGGCGTTCCGGAGAGCGCCGCCAGCAGCTGCCTGGCCTTCGGCTTATCAGCGAAATCGGCGGAGCCCGCCACCAGGGGCGTGAGCAGCTTGACCGCCTGCGCGGGCTGCCCCGCCGTCCGGTAGGCCAGCGCCAGGTGATACTTCATCGCCGGCTGGTTCGGCGCCTGCAGGGTGGCAAGCTGCAGCAGGCTGACGCCCGCATCCCCCTCGCGCCGCGCGGTCATGATGGTGCCGAGCGTGTCGGCGGTCTGCGCACCCGGAGCCAGGCGGTAGGCGCGCCGCGCCAGGACGATCGCCTGCGGATCCTGGGTCTGCTGGTCGACCCACGCGAGGTTGTTCAGCAGCACCGGATCGTCCGGCCGGCGGGCCACGAGGTCGGCGAGCAGCGCCTTCGCCGATGCCAGGTTCCGGGCGTCGATGTCCAGGTCCGACAGCAGCCGCTTCGCATCCAGATCGTCGGGATGCTGCGTCAGCCAGTCGCGCAGTCCCGTCTCGGCCTCGACGGCGTGGCCTCCTGCGTTGCGTGCCAGGGCGAGTCGGATCGCCAGCCGAGTGGAGGGCGCATCCCGCATCGGTGCCGCATAGGCGCCGGCCGCCTCGTCGAATTGCCCGGCGTTCATGTAGAGGTCGCCCGGCAGGGTCAGGCTGGCGGGCTGATGGGCCGGGTCCTGCGCCAGCCGGGCTGCGCTGGCCAGGGCGGCGGCGGCGGGTTCACCGGCAGGGACGGCTCCCGGGCCGCGCTCGGATCCGGAGCCTGCGCCGTCGAGGTCGACGAGATCGCGCAGCAGCTGCTCATTCTGCGGGTCGGCCGCCAGGCCCTCCTCCAGCACCGCGCGTGCCGCGGCGGGCTGCGCCGGCAGCAGCAGCCGGGTTAGCCGGATGCGCGCGAGCGTCAGCGACGGATCCGCAGCCAGCAGCCGCCGATACGTCGCCTGCGCCGCCTCTGGCTGCTTCAGCGCCGTCTGCGCCACCGCCCTGACCATGAGGAGCGGCACCGTCGAGGCGTCCACGGGCAGGTCCCCTGCCGCCTGATCCGTCGCGTCTGCGGGACGTCGGTCGACCAGGATCATCGCCTTCTGCGCGTCTCCGGCGGCGATGGCGAGGCTAGCCAGCCGAACCGTGAAGCGCGGGTCGGCCGGCGCCGCCGCGTGGGCCCGCTCCAGCACCGCGGTCGCGTCCGCCGTCCTGCCCTGACGCAGGAGCAGGTCGGCCACCTGGTCGACCACCGGTTCGAGCGCCGGCGCGCGCTGCAGCACCGCGCCGAGCAGGCTGATCCGATCCTCGGTGCGCCCCTGCAGCAGGGCGACGCGAGCCAGCGCGAGGCGCGCCGGAACCGAGTCCGGGTGCTCTCGCAGGACCGCTTCGAAGGCCTGCCGCGCACCGGGCAGGTCGAAGCGCGCGACATCCAGGTCGCCGGTGAGGATGCCCACCGTCTCGCTGCTGCCCTGCTGCGACCTCAGCTGATCGATCATCTGCCGCGCCGCATCGAAACTGCCGGCGTCCAGCAGCAGGCTGGTCAGCAGGGCTTCGGTCTGCGGCTGCGCAGGCGCCAAGTGGACCGAGTGCTGCAGCGAGACGATCGCGGCGTCGGGTTGATGCAGCGCCAGCTGCGCCGCGCCGAGGTGGGCGAACAGGACCGGATCCGAACGCAGCGCCAGCGCCTTGCGATAGTCCGCCAGGGCATCGGCGGGACGGCCGAGCAGGCACAGCGCGGTGCCACGCAGGTCATAGATCGCCGGATCGCCCGAGCCGGCTTCCGCCAGCGGGGTCAGGACCTCGATCGCCTTGGCAGGTCGCTTGGCCTTGATCTGCATCTGGGCCAGCAGCACGACGCCACGGACATCCCCCGGGCTGCGCGCCACGTAGCGGATCGCGGCGTCGAGCGCCTGCGCCGTCTGACCGACCTGCTGCTTGACGACGGCCTGCACCAGGTAGGCGCCGGGATATCGCGAGACGAACGTCGAGAGCCTGTCCAGGTCGGCATTGGCGGCGGCGAACTGCCCCGCCCGCATCAGCAGGATGACGCGATAGTAGACCGCGCGCGCGTTGCCGGGCATCGACGACAGCACCGCATCGACGTCCGCCTGCGCGCGCTGGTTCTGGTCGAAGGCGATCAGCACGCCGGCGCGGTCCAGGCGGAAGGCATACTGGCCCGGCGCCGCCGCGACCGCCTGATCGGAAGCCGCGATCGCTTGGGCCGCTTCCCCCTTTGCCGCCAGCAGGGCGGCACGAAGCTGCAACGCCTCGGCGGAACCCGGGGCGATCGCGAGGGCGGCGTCGATCTTGCGTCCCGTCAGGGCGACGTCGCCGCGGCTGCTCGCGAGTTGCGCTTCGGCCAGCAGCGGTGCCGCGCTGCCGGGTGCCAGACGACGAGCCTCGGCGAAGGATTGTTCGGCGGCATCCGCATGGTCGAGCAGCAGCTGCGCCTTGCCGCGCGCAACGGCGGTGGCTGCCGCGACCTCCGGCTTGTCCTGCCCGATCGGGAAATCCCGCAGCAGATCGCGCGCGCGGCCCTCGTTCAGGTAGGCCGAGGTCAGCAGCGACCGGGTCGCAGCCAGATCGTAGCCGGCGTCCCGGGCATGGCGGCCTTCCTTCTCCGCCGCCTCCGGGTCACCCAACTGCAGGTCGATCATGCCGAGGCGGTAGTGGGCGGCGGCGTTACCGGGATCGGCCTGCACCGCCTTGCGCAGCACGAGCCGCGCCGCTGGCAGGTTGCCGACGCTCGCCAGGCGGGCGGCGTCGCCCAGGTAGTCGGCGGCTCCCGCCGCTGCCGGCCAGAGCAGGGCGAGGGAGAGCGCCGTCGCCGGCATGCGTGGTCTACGCGTCATGGCCAAGCTCCATCTTCTCCGGCTCCAGCCCGATCGCGTTCGTCAGGCCATGCGCCTCGATCAGTCCGTAGAGGGTGGGCCGACTGATCCCCAGCAGCCTGGCCGCGGTGCTCAAGGTGCCGCCTCTCGCCAGCGCCATCTGCAGGACCTCGTGCTCGGCCCGCATGCGCACCGTGCGCAGGTCGAGGTTTGGCGTGTCGGTGCCCGACCGGTGCTCGCGCGGCGACAGCTCGAGGTCTTCGGCGTCGATCATGCGGGTCTCGCTCATCACTACCGCCCGCTTCATCCGGTTCTCGAGCTCGCGGACGTTGCCGGGCCAGGGGTGCGAGGCGATCACCTGAAGCGCGGCCTCGGTGAAGCCACGCAGGTTGCGTCCGAACTCCTTGTTGAACCGGTGCAGGAAGTAGCGCGCCAGCAGGACCGGATCGCCGGGACGATCGCGCAACGGCGGAATGCGCACCGCCACCGAATTCAGGCGGTAGAACAGGTCCTCCCGGAAGCGACCGTCGCCGATCTGTGCCTCCAGCGCCTGATGCGTCGCCGAGACGATACGCACGTTCACCTGGATCGGCTTGCGGCCACCGATCCGCTCGATCACCTGGTCCTGCAGGAAGCGCAGCAGCTTGACCTGCAGCGGATGCGGCAGGTCGCCGATCTCGTCGAGGAACAGGGTGCCGCGGTCGGCGCTCTCGATCTTGCCGATGGTCTGCTTCACCGCTCCGGTGAATGCGCCGCGCTCGTGCCCGAACAGCTCGCTCTCGAGCAGCTCGGCCGGTATGGCGCCGCAGTTGATCGCGACGAAGGGCTGCTTGGCGCGCGGGCCCAGATCGTGCAGCGCGCGGGCCAGCGCCTCCTTGCCGGTGCCGCTCTCGCCCAGCAGCAGCACCGGCACGTTGGTCGCGGCCAGCTTCTCGACGGTGCGGCAGATCTTCAGCATCGCATCGCTGGCGGTGATGATGCGGGCGACCGGACTGGCTCCGGGGGCCTCCGCCAGGCGGCGGTTCTCGTCCTCGAGCTGGTGGATGCGCAGCGCGCGACCGACGATCGAGCGCAGGATCTCGATATCGACCGGCTTCTCGTAGAAGTCATAGGCGCCGCTCGCGATCGCGCGCAGCGCATGGGCGCGGTCGCCGTTGCCGGTGGCCACGATCACCTTGATCTCGGGCCCGATGCGCAGCACCGCGTCGAGGACGGCGAAGCCCTCGGTCACGCCGTCCGGGTCCGGCGGCAGGCCGAGGTCGGTCACCACCACGGCGGGCCGGTGCTTCTGCACCAGGGCGAGGGCCTCGCCGCGGCCGTGCGCGGTCAGCAGCCTGTAGCCGGGGAATGCCCAGCGATACTGGCTGCACAGGCCCTCGTCGTCTTCCACGATCAGCAGGGTGGGAAGGCTCATCGGGCGTGCTGCATGGCTGGTCTCATGTCCTGTTCGGCGGTGACGCCCGCATCCAGCGGGAGCGACAGGCGCATCGTGGTGCCGACGCCGGGCTCGCTGGTCGCGATGAGGTCGCCGCCGGCCTGGCGCAGCAGCTGGCGTGCCTGGTAGACGCCGATGCCGAACCCGTCGCTCTTCGACGAGCTGAACGGGCGGAACAGCTGCGCGCGGATGAAGTCGGACGTCATGCCGTGTCCCTGATCGACGATGTCGATCAGCAGCCGTCGCGATGTCCGCTGGCAGCGTATCCGCACCGAAGCCTCCGAAGGCGAGGCCTCGAAGGCATTGTTCAGCAGGTGGGTGACGACGTCCTCGAGCGCACCGGCCGCCATCGCGATATGCACGTCGCCGGCGGACACGGTGCCCTGTTCCAGCTCGATGCGACACCGGCGTTCCGGCATGCAGCTGTCGATGACCGCCTGCAGGCGGTCGCTTACGGTCAGGCTCGGCGCGGGCTCCGGATCGGGCTCCGGCGGCGCCTTCAGCCGCGCCAGCAGGACGTTGATCTTCTGCACCGAGGCGCTGACCGTGCCGAGCATGTCGCGCTGGAACTCGGGGTTGGCGATGTGGCGCTCGGCATTGGCCAGCAGCAGCGAAAGCTGGCTCGAAAGGTTCTTGATGTCGTGGGCCACGAAGGCGAAGCGCTGCCCATACTCGCGCAGCTGCCGGGTCTGCAGCAGGGCCTCCGCGGCACGCTGCTCGGCGATGGTGTTGGCAACCTCCCGACCGACGATGCGCAGCAGCGCGAACACCTCGTGGTCGAGGACGAACGGCGCACGCGGCCGCGCCACCAGCACGAAGCCAGAGAGCCGCCCGGCGTGGCTGAGCGGCACGGCCAGCCAGAGATCGTCCGGTACCACCGCCATCGATGGCGCCGTTGCGGGAGGGTGCAGCCAGGGCATGCCGGCCGGGGCCTCGACCACCCAGCTTCCGTCGCGGAACAGCGCCACCAGCGGATGCTCCGCCGGAATCGGTGCGATCGCCGCCGGAAGGTTCCAGGACCCGGCCCAGCGAAACACCCCGTCATCGGGCTCACGCAGGAACACCAAGCCGCCGGGGCTGTCGACCGTCTGCGCGACTGCCTTGATCACGCGCGTGTGCAGGGGCGAGGGTGTCGCCGTCCCTGACAGCGTGGCGATGCAGCGCAGCCATTCGAGGCGGTAGTCGAAGCGGTGCGACAGGAAGTTGTGAATGATCAGGTTGCGCAGGCTCGATCGCGCCGAGGCGGAGGTGAGAAACAGCGCGGCCGCGAGGATCCCGCCGCAAATAAGGCTGACCTCCACCACCATGCCCCACTCGCTCTCCCGGCCGGGCCCGAGCTCGCGCACGATCTCTCCGGTCGCGGCGAGAGCCAGCAGGAAGATGCCGATCGCGACGAGGCTCGCGCTGTAGAACACCGCGCGATGCGAGACCGCGATGGTGGCGCTCCAGCGCCGGCGGCGCAGCGCGAAGAGCGCGAGCAGTGGCGTCAGCAGCGTCATCAGCACGACGCGCCCGTTCATCAGCACCGGCGAGATGCGCCGGAACAGCGCGGCGTCGCTGTAGAGCACGATGTCGTAGAGGAAGAGACCGCCGATGGCCACGCAGGGCAACGTGATGTGCCAACGCAGGTCGTCGAGCGCGTTGCGATAGAGGTTCTCGATCAGCAGGATGGCGCAGGCGGCCAGTCCGAGCCTGCCGTCGATGCCGAGCGGCAGCAGCAGGCCGACCTGGGAGCTGAGGGCAAGGCAGGTCGCCAGAGTGAGGGTCACGAACCCAAGGCCGCTCAGCCTGCCGCAGCGCGCGATGCCGCTGGGCACCGAGCGATGATACAGCTGCAGGACGAATCCGAACCAGGCAGCCGACTGGATGAGCTCGAGAGCGCTGCCGAGGCGACCCACGGGAGCGATGCCGGTTACGATCGCACCGGCCCAGGCGGACGTGATCAGGCAGCTCGCCGCTAGCACGACGATGGTCCGGTCCAGCCGTGCGCGGCGCAGCACGAACACGGCCAGGACGAGATAAAGCACGGCACATGCCGAATGCAGCGCCACCGACATCGTCATGCTGCGGCCGAGCAGGATATCCGCGGAGCTCTCATCGTCAGGAGAAGGTCCGGCCAGACTCGTCGTCGTGCGGCGGCCGCACCGCTTCGGCGTTGCCTCTGTTGCGGTCTGACAACGACGAAGCGCTCGCGCCGGTGTGCGGCGGCGTCGTGCGGCGACGCCGGATCATGCCGACACCGAATAGGCCCACCGCGAGCAGCGCCATCGAAGCCGGTTCAGGAACACTCAGGGTGTGGTTGGAATAGCCGAGATCGGCGACCTCGAAGGAGGGAGAACTATCCGTCTCCTTGAGCACCACGGTGTCGAAGGTGGCGCCGCCGTCGAGATTGACCAACGCGTACTCGCTGCCCCCGAAGCCTCTCGCACCATTCGAGAGGTTGACGTTCGCGGCGGCGATGACCTGGCTGCCGGTGATGGATGCGACCTGCCTGCCCTTGCTGAGCAGATCAAGCTCGTTTCCAGGATCGACGGATCCCCACAGCAGGTCGAGAGCGGCCTGTGGTTGACTGAACGACAGTGCGATCGATCCGGTACCGGTCGAGAGATAGGAGCCCGTCCAGAAGCTCGGATCTTCGGCGGTGCCACCCGTGACCGGCGCCGCATACTGGTTCAGGACGCTTCCCTGCACGATCGCGGCACCCGAGGCCATGGCGATGCCCACAGAGCCTGGATCGGTGCCGATCATCGTCGCAGTGCGACGGACGTCACCGTCCAGATCCAACTCGCTGACGGGGCCGTTCAGCGACAGCATCGCGCTCGAGAAGGTCACGGTGGCGCCGGTGATCGCGTCGGCCCGTGCGGGCAGGTGCGCGTCCGAGGCGAGCAGGGCGGCAGCCGCCAGACCGGCCATGACATAGCGGACACGCAGCCTGGGACGTCGGGTTCCGATCATCATCGCTGCCACCCTCTTCAGCTGTGACGGCCGCTGTCTGCCGCGCCACGGAGGTCTACCACATCCGAAACGTTTATGCACGTCCCGGTTGTAAAAATGCGCGCGATGTGGAAGATTAAGACGATCGACACGGACCAGGATCCTGCCCGGAATTCCGACATCGCCGTACGAACGATACGCCAGCGGAACTCAAGAATTGCAATATCGTTACGACATCGACAACCGCAATCTGGGCTTCATCGACGCCTTGCGTGGCTACGCCGTCACGCTGGTCATCGCGAGCCATGCGTTGCCGCTGGTGCACGAGCTTCCGTGGACGGTGAAGCGGTTCAGCAATCTCGGATTCCTCGGCGTGCAGCTGTTCTTCGTGGTGAGCAGCATCACCCTCGCCCGCTCCTGGCGACGCCGGGAGGCAAGCGCACGGCCACGGGTGGGCGACTTTCTGACACGACGCATCTTCCGCATCGCGCCGGCCTATTTCCTAGCGGCATTCGGCTATCTCTGGCTGCTGCCAGGAAGCGCGATCGATGCCGTGCGGGTCACTCAGTTCGCGACCTTCACCAACGGCTGGAGCCCGGCGCAGATGCCGACCGTTCGCGGCGCGTGGATCGGCGTACCGGGCGGATGGAGTATCGAGGCCGAATTCGCCTTCTACCTGCTCTTTCCCCTCCTGATGGCGACGCTGCGGGGGCCGCGACGGGCCCTGTGCGCGACCCTCGCGAGCCTGCCCCTCGCCTGGATCGCGGACATGATCGGACGCCGCGTCTACCAGGGGACCTATGGTCCGGCGGCCACCGACCAGTTCCTCTATTACTGGCTGCCGAACCAGCTGCCGGTGTTCCTGTGCGGCCTGCTCGCCTACGAGTGCATGGCGGCTCTCTCTCCGGGCGGCGGCTGGCGGCGGCTCGGCGACCGGTTGGTGCCGCGGGCCTCGCTCCTGCTGGGGCTGAGCGTGTTCGGCTTCGCCTCGATCGCCCTGCTGCCCTGGCCGCGGCTTCCGACGCCGGCCGCCGCGTTCCTGACCTCGCACATCCTGGCCGCGGTCGCGTTCGGCGGCATCGCCGTGGCGCTGGCGCTGCGGCCGATGCCTCTCGTCGTCAACCGCACGATGGTGCATCTGGGGCAGGCGAGCTTCAGCGCCTACCTGCTGCATTTCGCCGTCATCGAGGCGGTCAGGCGCCTGCTCCCGGGCGTCCTGCTGGCGCCTCGCGGGATCGGCGCGGTGGCGGTGAGCGTCGTGCTGTTCCTGCTCGTTCTCGCGGTCACCGGGCTCGCCGCCCAGGCGACCTACCGGCTCATCGAATTGCCGGCGATCCGGTGCGGCGCGCGGATGACGCGGGCGAGGTCGTGGACAGGGACCTCCGGCGCCAGGCTGAGCACGCGGAAATCATGAACCCGGGCGGTCGCGTTCACGAGGACTCCTCCGTCGCGGTGGAGACGACGAGCGCGCCGCAGGAGACGGTCGGCCTCGACCCGTGCCGGCAGGCCGGTCTGGCCACGCTCATCATCGCGCCTATCGGACGGCGAGGCCCGCCTCTTCCAGGATCTCGGGGATGACGGCCTTCACCTGGAAGAAGCCCCGGCTCGCAGACGGCCAGGTCCGGCTGTCCCAGTCGCGTCGCAGGCGCAGGCATGGCGGCAGTGCGGTGGCGGATGGTCCCACCGGTGCCCAGGCCGTGACCACCGGAAGCGTGCCGGCCCAGCCCTCCTCCACCAGGCCCGCCGGACAGCCGAAATGCGCCTCGGCACGTGCCAGCGCATCGGCCATCGCGTCGCGGTCGAACTGGCGCACGCGCTCCGTCGTGCCCTCGTCATGCGCGAGCAGCCCGGCCACGCGCGTCACCTTCGCCGCTCCCAGCGGCAGGGTCTCCGGCTGCAGGTCGTCGAGGTGCAGCAGCAACGCCACCGCTGTCGACGGCGCCAGGTCAGCCGCCGGCAGGTCGATCGCACGACGATATTCAGGCTCCTCCAGCGGCGACGGGTCCTCCTCGAGCCCGACCGGGTCGTAGCGGCCGTCGGTGTGGCGGCGGATGTTCTCCGCTCGCGCCGCGTAGACCTTGCCGCGCGTGTGCAGGCCGCCGACCCAGCGCCAGGACAGGGTGTTGCTCGCCGGGTCGCCGTCGATCAGGTGACGCGCGAAGAAATCCGCACCGAGCGCCCAGGGCAGCCGCAGCGTGAAGATCCAGATCGAGGCGAACCACATCCGGGCATGGTTGTGCAGCCAGTTGGTCGCCACCAGCTCGCGCGCCCAGTCGTCGAAGCCGTCGATGCCGGTGTTGCCGGCCACCGCATCGTGGAACACGCGGCGCAGGCCGCCCTCGGTGGCGAGCCGGTCGCGACCCTGCAGGACCAGCTGCCGATACTCCGTCCACAGCCACGGCCGCGTTTCCAGGTGCCCCTTGAAGTAGCTGCGCCAGAACACCTCCTCGACCAGCTTGCCGGCGGCTGCCGGACCGTGCGCGGCCAGCGCCGCGGCCACGACCTCCTGCTCCAGCAACAGCCTGCGACGCAGATAGGGCGACAGGGCGGAAGTGGCCGACTCGCGCTCCGGTCCATGGTCGGTGTTGCGCCCGGCGGCGTAGGCGGCACCCAGGCGTGGGAGGAATCCGGCGAGACGGGAGAGCCCGGCGGCACGGGTGGCGGGAAAGCTGCGGTCCATCCACGTCATGTGGGATCGGGAGCCCGCGCCGCCATGGGGCGCGGCCGCATCCGGCGATGCCGTGGCAACCGCCCGGGCCGTGCCGCCGTTGACCGGACGCTTCACCGGAGACCGCACCATGCCTCGCCCGATCCGCCTGATCACGGCAACCGCGCTCCTCGGCGTCACCCTGGCCGGGCTCGCCGGTTGCAACGGGGCGACGCCGCCCGAAGGTCCCGGACAGAACGCCGCCCTGCCGGCGATGCAGCCCGGTCCGACCACCGTCGGGCCGGCCGGTCTGGGTCCCGCCGGCTCCGACTCCGCCGTCGGTTCGGGCAACCTCGCCAACCCGGGCGTTGCCGGTGCGGGTGCCGTCGGACCGACGCTGCATTAGCGGCGCCGGGATGGCTCGTCCGGAGAGTGCGAGCCGCCCGCCGGATCGGCGCTCTAGCTGCCCGTGACGCCACGTGGCCGGTCGCCAGGATCGGTCTCCAGGATGCCGATCACTGCTGGTTGCGCCGGCAGCAGCCGGTAGAGCGTGGTCGGGCGCATGGTGCGATCCTCCAGCTCCAGCGAGGTGGCGACGTCGTAGCGGGCGAGCGTGCGCAAGCCGCTGTCGGGCAGGTAGGCGCGGCCGGGATCGGCGACATGCACCTCCGTGGTCTCGGCGCAGCGTCGCAGCCAGGGCAGGATGTGCCGGCTCATCGGCGCCTCGTAGCAGACATCGCCGCAGAGGATCAGGTCCCAGCGCGACGCCGTGCCCACCAGGTCGGCGGCGAGCGGCAGCACCGTCACGTCGTTGAGGTGGGCATTCAGTCCGATCGCCGCGATCGCCAGGGCGTCGATCTCCGCCGCCTCGACCATGCGCGCACCGGCCATCGCGCAGGCGATGCCGGCGATACCGCTACCGGCAGCGAAGTCGAGCACCCGCCGCCCCGCCACCAGCCCGGGATGATCGAGCACGTGCCGGGCCAGCGCCTGGCCGCCGGGCCAGGCGAACGCCCAGAACGGCGGCTCGACGTGGCGGGTCGACCAGTCCTCCGAGGCCTGCCAGATCGGCGTGATCGCGTCGGCCAGGTGCAGGCGGATCTGCGGCAGCAGGGGGACGGTGCCCACGATCGTGTGCGCCGCCACGAACCGGGTGGCGTCTGACCCTGCGGCCGGTTCCGGCGTCACGGGCGGATCTGGCCGAGCAGCAGCGCCGCCGCGACCGCCAGCCCGGCCTCGCGATTGCCGCGGAACAGCGCCAGGCAGAGCGGCGCGTCGGCGATATCGAGACGCCGAACCTGGGCCGCCAGCAGCGCCGCCGGCAGCAGCAGGGCCGGCCAGAACAGCCAGGACAGCCCGGCGATCACGGCGGAGGCGGCGAGTGCGGCCAGCGCCAGACCGTAGGCGGCGGCCACGAAGCGGCGCGGCCGGTCGGCCATCAGCCGCGACGTGGACTTCACGCCCACCAGCGCATCGTCCGCCATGTCCTGGAACCCGTAGATCGTGTCGAAGCCGAGATCCCACAGGATTGCCGACAGGTAGAGCAACACCCAGGCCGCGTCGATGCGTCCGCTGGCGGCGGCGTAGCCCATCGGCGCGCCGAAGCCGAAGGTGAAGCCCATCATCAGCTGCGGCCACCAGGTCACCCGCTTGGCCAGCGGATACAGCCCGACCAGCAGCAGCGAGCCCACCCCCAGCGCCCAGCACAGCGGCGGCAGGCAGAGCAGCACCGCGAGCCCTGCCAGCAGCAGCACGCCGAGGAAGATCGTGGCCTCGGGGAGGCCGAGCGCGCCGGATGCCAGCGGCCGACCCGCGGTGCGGGCGACGCGGCGGTCGATGTCGCGGTCCCACATGTCGTTGACGACGCATCCGGCCGAACGCATCACCAGGCTGCCGGCGGCGAACAGCAGCGCCAGGCGCAGGCGCCGCTCGGGCGGCACTCCCGCCGGCAGCAGGATGCCCCACAGGCCGGGCAGAAACAGCAGCCAGGTGCCGATCGGCCGGTCGAGCCGGGCCAGCAGGGCGAATGCCCGCAGCTTCGGCGGCAGGCGCGCGACCCAGCCGGTGGAGACGATGTCGGTGTGCGCCATGGGGCCGCCATTCCTCGCCGGCGCGTTCGCCGCTATGCGTGCGCCTCCAATGCTGCGCCGGGTCGGCGGGGTCAACCGGGAGTGCGGGCAGGATGGCGGATCAGCCGCGGCTCTACGTCGATCCCGACGCGGCGACGCTGCAGGCCGGGGCGACGCTGCCGATGCGCGACGCGCAGGCGCACTATCTGGGCCGTGTGCTGCGTCGCGCCGCCGGGGACGGGGTCCGGCTGTTCAACGCGCGCGACGGCGAGTGGCAGGCCGAGATCGAGAGCCTGCACCGGCGCGGCCAGGGCGGCTTCGCGATCACCACACGGCTGCGGGCGCCGGCGCCGGAGACGGGTCCGCTGCTGCTGTTCGCGCCGGTCAAGCGCGATGCCACCGACCTCGTGGTGCGCATGGCGACCGAGCTCGGCGCGAGCGGGCTGCGGCCGGTGATGACGGCGCGCACCAATGCCGCGCGGGTCAATCTCGAGCGGCTGCAGGCGATCGCGACCGAGGCCGCCGAGCAGTGCGAGCGCCTGAGCGTGCCGGCGATCGCCGCCGCATGTCGGCTGGAGGCACTCCTGTCGGAGTGGCCGGAGGCGACTGGGCTCGCCGCCGCGATCGAGCGGGTGCCGGCCGAGGGGGTGCCGGTCGAGGGGGTGCCGGCCAAGATGGACGCACCCGGGCGGCCGCTCCCCGCCGCGCTGCTGATCGGCCCGGAGGGCGGCTTCACGCCGCCGGAGCTTGACGCGCTGCGCAGCCGCCCCTTTGTTACGCTCATCTCGCTGGGACCGCGCATCCTGCGGGCGGAGACCGCCGCGGTGGCGGGACTCGTCTGCCTGCAGTCGGCGCGCGAGCGGTGGGGGCTGGCGCCGGACGGCCGGCCGTCGCGTTGAGTTCGTGAACCAGACCAGACCGGGTGGCGGGCGACAGGCCCCGCTCCCGCCAGCCATGCCCACGGAGCCCGATGTCGAACCCAGGTGACCAGGACGATACCCCGATCGCGCAGGGTGCGGGCGTCGCCGTCCAGCTCGCGGAGCACCTCGCGCAGGGCTGCAAGCCGCGCGCGGACTGGCGGATCGGCACCGAGCACGAGAAGTTCGGCTTCAAGCGCTCCGACCTGTCGCCGCCGCCATATCGGCCGGACGGAATCGAGGCGGTGCTGAGCGGCCTCGCATCGCGTTCGGACCGGCTGTGGGCGCCGATCCACGACAACGCGCAGCTGATCGGACTGAAGGGCAGCGGCGTGCATGCCGGCGGCTCGGTCTCGCTGGAGCCGGCCGGGCAGTTCGAGCTGTCCGGCGCACCGCTCGGCAGCGTGCACGAGACCGAGGCGGAGATGCGCGCGCACTTCGCGGCACTTCGGGCCGTGGCCGGACCGCAGGGGCTCGGCTTCGCGCCGCTCGGCTTCCATCCTACCGCGACCCGCGCGCAGATGCCGTGGATGCCCAAGAGCCGCTACGCCATCATGCGACGCTACATGGCCGAGGTCGGCACGCTCGGCCTCGACATGATGCTGCGCACCTGCACCGTGCAGGTGAACCTCGATTACGGGTCGGAGGCCGACATGCGTCGCAAGCTGCAGGTCGCACTCGCCCTGCAGCCGGTGGCGACCGCGCTGTTCGCCAACTCGCCGTTCCGCGACGGTCGGCCGGGCGGCCTGCTCTCCGAGCGCGCCCAGGTCTGGACCGACACCGACAACGCGCGCTCGGGCATGCCGGCGCTGTTCTTCGAGGAGGGTTTCGGCTTCGAGCGCTTCGTGGAGTGGGCGCTGGACGTGCCGATGTACTTCGTCAGCCGCGATGGCGGGCTGGTCGACGTGGCCGGGCTGTCCTTCCGGCGCTGGCTGGACGGCGCGGAGCCGCGCCTCGCCGACCTGGTGCCGACCCTGGGCGACTTCGACGACCACCTCACCACGATCTTCACTGACGTGCGGCTGAAGCGCTTCCTGGAGATGCGCGGCGCCGATGCCGGCAGCCCGGCGATGATGGCCGCACAGTCGGCTCTCTGGGTCGGGCTGCTCTACGACGAGGCGGCGCTGCATGCGGCCGCGGCACTGGTTCGACCTCATCCCTGGCAGGACTACGTCGCGGTGAGGGCGCGTGTGCCGCGGGAGGGATTGTCGACGCGCTGGGGCGCCGGCAGCCTGCGTGATCTGGCACGCGACATGGTCGCCATCGCGTCGGACGGACTGAAGGCGCGCGGCATCAAGGACGCTTCCGGCACGGACGAGCGGCATTACCTGGAACCGCTGCGCGCCGTCGTCGGCGGCGGCCCGACCCAGGCGGAGCACTGGCTGCGGCGCTATCACGACGCCTGGGGCGGCGACGCTTCGCGCATCTGGGCCGAGGCGGAGATCTAGCCGGTGCGCCCGAGGGCGCGGCGCGGCGCATGAGCACCGAGATGACCAGGCGCGCGGTGGTGCTCGCGACCACCGCCGGCGCGCTCGCCCCTGCGGCCCGGGCCGCGACGCCAGCGAGGGTGAAGCTGCGGCTGCTCGAGACCTCCGACCTGCACATGTTCGTCTACGACTACGACTACTATGCGGCGCGGCAGGACAACACGGTCGGGCTGGCCAAGATCGCGACCCTGCTCAAGACGGCGCGGTCGGAGGCACGCAACAGCCTGCTGTTCGACAACGGCGACATCATCCAGGGCAACCCGCTCGGCGACTACATGGCGCTGCCCGGCCATCTCCGGCCCGAGCACGGCCACCCGATGTTCCGGGCGATGAACCTGCTCGGCTACGACGCCGCCACCTTCGGCAACCACGAGTTCAATTACGGCCTGGAGTTCCTGCAGGCGGCGCGTCGCGGTGCGGCGTTTCCGTTCGTCTGCGCCAACATCGAGACGGTCGAGGGCGGCCCCTTCGTCCCTCCCACGATCGTGCTGCGGCGACAGGTGACCGACGAGGCGGGACATCCCCACACCCTGCGGATCGGCGTGATCGGCCTAGTCACGCCGCAGATCATGGTATGGGACAAGGCCAAGCTCGAGGGCCGCATCCGCACCACCGACATCGTGACGGCAGCACGGCGCCACGTGCCGGAACTGCGCCGACGCTGCGACCTGGTGATCGCCCTCAGCCACTCCGGCATCTCCACGGCCCCGCGCCAGGAGGGCGAGGAGAACGCGTCGCTGCACCTGGCAGCACTACCGGGCATCGACGTGGTGTTCACCGGCCACGCGCACCGGGTGTTCCCCGGCCCGGACTACGCGACCGCCCCGGGGCACGATGCCGCCGGGCTCGACGCGGTGCGCGGCACCCTGGCGGGCAAGCCCGCGGTGATGCCGGGCTTCTGGGGCAGCCATCTCGGCGTCATCGACCTGACCCTGGAGCGCGACCTAGCCGGCGACACGGCGGGTCGCTGGCGCATCGCCGGGTTCGAGGTCGAGGCCAGGCCGATCTACCGGCGCGACGGCCGCACCCCGGTCTCGCTGGCGCCGGACGATGCGCGCGTGCTCGCGGCCGCCGCACCGGAGCACGCCGCGACGTTGCGCTGGATGGAGCAGCCGGTCGGCAGCACGACGCAGCCGATCAACAGCTTCTTCTCGCTGGTCGGGGCCGATCCCTCGGTATCCTTGGTCAATGCGGCCCAGCTCTGGTACGCGCGCCCCCTGCTGGCGGCGACGCCGTATGCGAGGCTGCCGGTGCTGTCGGCGGCCTCGCCGTTCAAGGCCGGGGGCGCGGGGCCGGACTCCTTCGTCGACATCGCCGCGGGTCCGCTCGACATGAAGGACATCGCCGGCCTCTACATGTTCGCCAACACGGTCTGCGCGGTGCGGGTGCGCGGTGCGGAGCTGCGGGAATGGCTGGAACGCGGCTGCTCGGTGTTCAACCGCATCGACCTGCAGGCGAGCGGGCCGCAGCCGCTGATCGATGCCCGCGTGCCGAGCTACATGTTCGACGTGATTTCCGGGCTCACCTACGGCATCGACCTGTCGCGACCGCGGCGCTACGGCACCGACGGACGACTGGCGGATCCGACGTCGCAGCGCATCGTCGAGCTTCGCCATCAGGGCGAGCCGGTCGATCCGGTGCAGGAGTTCGTGGTCGTCACCAACAATTATCGCGCCGACGGCGGCGGCAGCTTTCCCGGGACCGGGGCCGACCGCATCGTGCTGGCGGCTCCCGACCTCACGCGTGACGTGCTGGTGCGCTACGTGATGCAGCACAGGCCGATCACGCCGGCGGCGGAGCCGGTCTGGCACTTCGTCAGGCCGTCGAGGCCGGTGCTGCTGGTGTTCGACGGCAGTCCCGACATGGCGAAGCATCTCGACGCGCACTCCGCCATCAGCCGGATCGGCGACGTGGCGGACGGCTTCGTGCGCTACGGCTTCGTGCTGGGCTGATCAGGCTCGGGCGGATCAGGCTCGGGCGGATCAGGCTGGGGCTGATCAGGCTGGGGCTGATCAGGCTGGGGCTGATTAAGCTGGGGCTGGCCCAGCCGCGCGGAGAGCAGCGACAGGATCCGCTCGGGGCGCGAGGCCAGGCAGACGGAGATCTGCGTGCCGCTGCCCTCGTGCACCATCCCGTCATCGCCGACGGTGATGCGCAGCGTGCGCATCGGACACAGCGAGGGATCGATCATCACCGCCACCGGCACGACGTCGAACAGGATCGGCGTGGTGCCCCAGCGGTTGCCGACCGCCCATTGCGCATAGGCCAGGGCCAGGGCATCGGTCAGCCCGGTTCCGGAGGCGAAGATCTCGTCGCGCGCCTTCTCGGCGAGCGCGATCTGCGTGGAATCCAGCGGCAGCAGCGACACCGGCACGCCGGAGGCGAGCAGGCGACGCATGCCGCCGGGATCGCCCGCGAGGTTGTATTCCGCTACCGGCTTGCCGCCGCCATAGCCGACCCGGATCGCGCCGCCCATCATCACCACCCGCGCGAGCCGACGGAAAGCGACGGGATCGCGCGCGATCATCGCCGCGATGTTGCTCGGGGGCGCCAGCGCCAGCAGCGTGATGCTGTGCGCCGGATGACCCCGCAGCTGCGCCAGCGTGAAGGCGACCGCGTCCGGCCAGTCGCGCACCGCCCCGCGGCTCGCGAGCCGGGCCTGGGTGAAGCGCGTGCGTGGCGGGGTGGACGGTCCGGCGGCGACCGGGATGTCGGCTCGACCGGCCTGGCGCAGCATCCAGGCGGCGAGGCGCGCACGCAATGCGGTGTCACCGAAGGCGGTGGTGACACCGAGCACGTGCAGTTCCGGCGCGTGCAGCAGCAGGGCGACGGCGAACGCATCGTCGATGTCATCGCCGAGATCGGCATCGACGATGACATCCACGGTCGCCGCCCGCCCGACCATCGAGGCTGCGACCAGAAGTGCGGCCACGAGCCAAAGTCGCGCGGCCCAGCACGACAGGTTGCGAACGAGGCGCCATCCGCCGGGGAGGGATCGACACAACGGGTTCCTGCTGGAGGTCGGCATACGCGAGACAACATCCCCGGCGCGGTGCGACCTTCACCGAACCATGCCGGCCGTCGCATGTCGAGGGCGACGACGCGCTCGCGAGGCAGGCGCGACTCCGGCTGCCTGACGGCTCGATGAAACGAAAGGGTTGCGGTGCCGCCCGCTGATCGCTAGGACTCTGGAACCCGCTCGGACCCGGTGCAAACCCGGGTGGCTCTTCCGGCCGCCAATCCGCCGGATAACCTCCATGACACGATGAGTCCCGCCGCCATCTCTGGCAGTGCGGATGCGTGTCAATGGCGAGTTCTTCCGATACGTCATCGACGTCGGGCTCTCTGCGTCACTCGTCCGACAGCGTCGGCACGGTCCGCCATGACCGCGTCCATCGCATGGTCGCGAGAACGCGCTTTCACCACTCTGTCCCAACGTGACGGTGCGAGATCCGCGTCGTGTGCACGCCGGATCCGGGAAAGCCTCAGGAGATCTACGACGGGAGACGACGTGCAACGCGAGATCGAGAGACGAGGACATCACCGATGCGACGTGGAACCTGCCGCGGCGTCCTTCCTGCAATAGCGGTGCATGCACTGCTCCTGGCATCCCTGTTCACGCCATCTGCCGCACGAGCCGATACGGTGCCGGCCCAGGACCATCATGACTTCACCAGGATCGTGGTGGACGCCCGACTTTATCCCAATCACCGCAAGCCGAAGGTGATCGGTGATTTTGCCGGTGACGGCAACCCCGGGATCGCGGCACAGGCCGGACGCGACGGTTTCGCGATCTACCGTCCTCCCTGTTTCCGGCGATACATCATCAACCGCTGGTCGGCCGCCTCCGGCGACGAGGATGCCCAGGCCGCGGACATCGACGGAGATGGCGTGCTCGACATCGTCGTGGGCGGCCTCAATGGAATGACCTACTGGCTGGAGAACCCGGTCAAGTCCGGTCACGATCCTTATCGTTCCTATTGGCCGATGCACAGGATCGGCACCCGTCACCCCTCGCACGACGTCGTCGTCGGCGATGCGTTCAACAGCGGCAGTCTCGACATCGCCACCGAAAGCGGGATCTGGCACAGAGCCAACCCGCGAGTGGAGTCATCCGTCACCCGGTTCCTGCAGGCGATACACGTGCGCGGACCGTGGTCGCTGATCACGACGATCCCTCGCTCCGACGAGGGCACCTCGCTCGTCGACATGTTGGGTGACCACTACCTGGACGTCGTGGCGCCCTATCAGAGCACGTCCCTGGCCTGGTTCGAGAACCCGGCGCATCACGGCGGCGACCCGTATCAGGAGCAATGGACGCCGCACCTGATCGATCGTCATCCAGGCTTCAGCGCGAAGGATGGCGGCATGACCACGGCCGCAGCCGACTTCAACGGAGACGGACGCATCGATATCGCGATGGCGCCGATGTATGCCCGCGGCGACCTCGTCTGGTACGAAGCGCCGGTCGATCGCCGCACCGGCACCTGGATCAAGCACGTGATCGGCGCGATCGCCTACGTTCATCAGGGATCGCTGCAGGTGGCCGACTTCGACGGTGACGGCGTCCCGGATATCGGGTTCGCCGAGCAGGAGCAGAGCGCCAGCAGACGCATCGGGATCTGGTACCATCACGCGACCGGCGACTGGAGCCTCTCGGTGCTGGCACGCACCGGCGGCCACAACATCAAGGCCGGACGCGTCGGCCACGATACGCTGCCGAGCCTGCTCACGGCCAACCACGGCTATACCGGGATCGACAATCCGCTGGAACTGTTCCGGCCTGTCAGCAGCGGATCAGCCGCTGCACGGAGCCCAGGCTGCCGTCGTCCGCACGACGGCGGTCACGGGACAGCTTCCGCCCAGCCCTGATCGGCGACATCGACGGCGCCTCTCGGCCGATCATGCGCGTAGCCTCGCGGCCACGAAGGCGATCGCCTCGGCGGCGGTCGCGAACATGGCGTCGACGCCGCGCGCCATCATCAGGTTGTCCACGAGGGGCAGGGCGAACTCTTCCACCGACATCGCGTCCGGATCGCGCAGCGAGCCGTCCGACGTCCTGCGGACCTGCATGACGGCGGAGACACGCTCGACGTAGGAGCGCCGGTCGGCGGTGTAGCCGACCACGGGCTTGGCCAGCGCCGCGGCCGCTCCCATCTCGTACGCGGTTCCCGGATCCATGGAGGGCCCGCGGAACGGGGTCATGTTCGCGACGACGGCGTCGCAGTGCCGGATCATCGCCATGTTGGCCTCGCGTATCGCGCGCGGCCGGTCGGCGGCATCGGGAAGCTCATGATCCATCGGGAACAGCCCGACGGCGCCGCACGCCGTGCACAGGGCCTTTAGTTCGGCACCGCGTCGAACCGGGTCGGGCAGGAAGACGTCGGGTCCGGCCAGGTAGATGCGGATCGCGGTTCGCCGTCCGGTCGCCGCCATCATCGCCTCGCCGCGTCGTATGCCATCCCGGCAGCCGCCTGCGGGTGCGGGTGCGGGTGCGGCACGTCGCGGGTCAGGTGGTGGCCATGTCGAGGAACAGCATGCTGGCCGCCTCGGGTGAGCCGGGACGGCCGAACAGCCAACCTTGACCGACATCGCAGCTCAGCTCACGCAACATTGTCGCCGTCTCGGGCTCCTCGACACCTTCCGCGACGATGGCGAGGCCGAGGCTCTTGGCCAGCCCGACCACCGCGGTGACGATCTTGCGGCTCTCCACGTCGCGAACCATCGCCCCCACGAAACTCGCATCGATCTTCAGGGTGTCGAAGGGCAGCATCTGCAGGTGGCGCAGGCTCGAATAGCCGGTGCCGAAATCATCGAGAGCCAGCCGCACCCCCAACGCCTTCAACTCGCACAGGATGTCGCGCGCCAGATCGAGGTCCCCGACCAGGGCACTCTCGGTGATCTCGAGTTCGAGACGGTGCGGCGGAAGCCCCGCATCCTGGAGCGCGGTCCGGATCATGGCAGGCAGCCCGCGATCGCGGAGCTGCAGCGGCGACACGTTGCAGGCAAGCGACACGTCCGCGGGCCAGCTGGTGGCGATGCGACAGGCGCGGCGCAGCAACCGGTCGGTCATCAGCCCGATCAGGCCCAGTTCCTCGACGATCGGCACGAACTCCGCCGGCGACACCATGCCTCGGGTCGGATGCGGCCAGCGCGCGAGCATCTCGAAGCCGGTGACCTGTCCGCCGCCCATCTCCACCATCGGCTGGAAGTTGGGGATGATCTGGTCGCTCGCCAGCGCCGCCCGCAGATCGCCTTCGAGCAGTGCGCGTGCCCGGGCCGCCGCATCCATGCCGGGCTCGAAGAAGCGAAAATGGCCGCTCCCATCGGCCTTGGCCTGATACAGTGCGACGTCGGCGCAATACATCAACGTGTCGGCGTCCTCGCCGCCCTTCTGTGCCAGCACCATGCCGATGCTGACGCCGACCTGCACCATGACGCCACCGGTCAGCTCGAAGGGCTGGTGCAGGGAGGCGATGATCCGACGTGCGACCAGGGTCGCGGCCTCGGAGGGCGGGAAGGACGGATCGGCGGCGTCGAAGGGGATGATCAGCGCGAAGTCGTCACCGCTGAGCCGCGCGACCAGGTCACCGCCGCGTGCGAGCGCACGAAGCCGTGCCGCAACCAGCTGCAGCAGATGATCGCCCACCAGATGTCCGTGCAGGTCGTTGATCGTCTTGAAGCGGTCGAGATCGAGCAGCAGCAATATGACGCCGCTGTCGCCCTGCTCAAGACGTGCCAGGGCCGCCCGCAGCTCCTCGTAGAGACGACGACGATTGGGCAGATCGGTCAGCGCATCGGTGCGAGCGACCGCCTCCGTCCGCGCCAGTGCGGTTCGCAGCCGGGCGCGTCCGAGGACGGCGAAGAAGGCCGCGACCAGCAGCACGGCGGTCAGGGCGAGCGCGGACGTCTCGATCCAGGCGCGGTCGTTCAGGCTCGTCGTCCGCACCCTGGCGAGCGTCGTCAGGTCCTGGCCGAAGCTGTCGAGCCCCGAGGCGTAGGTGGCCTCCAGATAGGCGAACTCCGGGCTGTCGAGCAGCGAGATGGCGCCGCCGCGATCGCCGGCGGCGGCACGCGCGATGGATGTCCGCTCCATCCTGATCAGGTCCTGGTTGGCCTCGTCGGTCGTGCGCGCCAGTTCCGCCCTGACCTCGGGCGTCGCCAGCGCCAGCGCCTCGGCGATCGCGGCGTCCAGTCGGGGACCGGCCTCGTTGTAGCGATCGACCCACCTCGACTGGCCGGTAAGCGCCGAGAGGCGTGCGGACATCGTGAGCCACTCGTTCAGATAGGAGATGGTACCGCGCAGCTCGGCCACCCGCACCGCCCGCGCGTTCTCCAGCTGCATCTCGCGGCGCAAGGCGGCGCCACTGCAGGCGAACCAGATCAGGAAGCCCAGCACCAGCATCGCCGCCAGCATCGCCGCACCGAGACCCGCGGAGGTCGTCCGGCGCCATCTGATCCCGTAGGCGAGCCTGTGAAGCGGGTGCGACATGCAGAGAGCATCCGTCGAAAAGATTGATAAACCGTAACGGACGGTCGGGCCGCCCGTGCTCCGAGCAGGTCGGCACTCAGAGCAGGAAGAAGCCGAGGCTCGCCGCGAACATGACCAGGGTCGCGAGCCAGCCTGCGAGCAGCATCGGGCGGGACAGGGTGAGGCGCCCCATGATGCGCCCGTTGCTCGCGATCAGCATCATCACGGCCATCACTGGAGCCGCGAGCAGGCCGTTCACCACTGCGCTCCAGTAGAGCGCCTTGATCGGATCCAGCCGCGTGAAGTTAAGCCCGACGCCGGCCATCGTCGACGCGGCGATCGTGGCGTAGAACGATTTCGCCTGCAGAGGACGTCGGTCGAGCCCCTCCCGCCACCTGAAGGTCTCCGACAGCGCATAGGCGGTGGATCCAGCCAGCACCGGCACCGCCAGCAGACCGGTGCCGATGATGCCGGCCGCGAAGATCACGAAAGTGAACTCGCCCGCGACCGGGCGCAGTGCCTCGGCCGCCTGTGCCGAGGTCTGGATGTTGGTCACGCCCGACGCGTTCAGGGTCGCCGCCGTCGCGTAGATGATGCACAGCGCGACCAAGTTCGACATGCCCATGCCCAGCACGGTATCGGTCCGGATGCGCGCGAATTGCGGCCTCGCGTCGTGCGGCGTGAGGCGGAGCGGCAGAGCGCCGCGACGCGATCGTTCCTCCACTTCCAGCGCCGCCTGCCAGAAGAACAGGTAGGGACTGATCGTGGTGCCGAGCACCGCGACCAGGGCCATGGCGTTGTCCTCGGAGAACGTCAGATGCGGCACCAGGGTCGCGAGCAACGCCCCGCTCCACGGTACGTGTGCCGCGAACACGACGGCGACGTAGGAGAACAGCGACAGGGTCAGCCATTTCAGGAAGCCGGCGTAGAGCGCGTAGCTGACGAAGATCTCGGCCGCGATGCAGAGGATGCCGAACATCACGGTGTAGAGCCTGGCGCTGCCGCCGAGCAGCAGCCGCAATCCGGCTCCCATGGCACCGAGATCCGCACCGAGATTGATCACGTTGGCCACCAGCAGCAGCAGCACGATCGATCGAACCAGTGCGGCCGGATAGTGACGCCGCAGGTTGTCGGCGATGCCATGCCCGGTCACGCAGCCGATGCGGGCGCTGATCTCCTGGATGACGATCATGAACGGCAGGCTGAACAGCATGGTCCAGGCGAGGCCATAGCCGAACTGCGCCCCGACCTGGCTGTAGGTGGCGATGCCGCTGGGATCGTCATCGGCCGCACCGGTGATCAGCCCCGGGCCGAGCCGTCGTATCAGGTGGGAAGGCGGAGGCGCCGGCGGCGACAGCGGGATGTCCATTCCTCACCATAGTGTGAGGATCGCTGTCGCCGCATCATCTCGTCACCACGCGGCTGTCGTGAACGTCGGCTGCGGTCGCATCGCACCGCGGTCGCGCTCCGTGCGGATCATGCGATCCCGACGAATGGCGAAGCGGCCAGACCGCATCCGGAGGGCTGCCGCCGCTCGCCGAACGACGGCGTCCGAGACATCCGAGCTGTCGCGCGAGCGGCGAAGGCTGTCGGGTCTTCACGTGGTCCTGCAAAAATCGAGCGCTCCGCTTCCTCGGCCGCAGAGTCGCGCGGCCCGATCGGGGCGGACGCGGAGGTCAGCGTGAAGCACCAGCGCCGGGGAGCGCGGGCAGCAGCGCGAGACAGACGATGACGCCAGCGACCCATGGCGGCGAGAGTGAGCGGACCGGTGCGGCGTCAGCCCGGCCTCGTGTTCCAGCAAGAGGTCAAGAACGTCAGGACGGCGAGCTCGTGCCGAACGCCGCGCGATCCTGCTCCGAGACGTTGCGGCATCCAGGCGACGGGAGCGCGACCGCGCGCACCGATGTCGCGGGAGGTGCCGGTTCGGCCGCGACGATCGGAGCGATGCCGAAGAAGGCGCCGTGCGCAGTGTCGTCGCGCTCCGCGCGATCGTCAGGACGCAGAGGTCGGGTGCGGCCGCCACGCCACGTCGCCGGCACGGAACACCAGCATCAGCGTCACGAGCGCTCGTCGCCCGGACACGCGCCAGAGGAACGCGGCCACGAACGGCGATGCGCAGGCTACCTTTGCCGGTCTCCAGGCAGAGGCCGCGGTGACGTGTGCGGCCGCGAAGACATCGTCGCGACCCATCGAGGAAGCGGCCTCATCTCCTGAAGCGCCCTGCTCAAGGATGCTACCGGGGGGTACCGGGCGATCACTCGGCGGCGAGGGCCGGCGTCAGCGCGAGCAGAGACTCGACGAGCCTCCGGTCCGCCGATGTCGCCGGGTTATAGACGATCAGGCTGAGGTCCGGTCGCCCGTCGACGGCGAAGGCGGAATATTCCAGGGCCAGCAGTCCCGCTCGCGGATGGCGCAGATGCTTGACCCCGTCGCCATGGGTCTGCACGTCGTTGTCGCGCCACATGGTCGCGAACTCGGTGCTCGATCGGCACAGTTCCTCGACGAGCGGTGCGACCTCGGCGTCGGCGCCTGCGCGTGCGGCGTCGATGCGGAAGGCAGCCACGACGAAGCGGGCCACCGCCTGCCATTCGGACTGGACCGCGCGAACCTGGGGATCGCAGAAGATCATCCGCAGGATGTTGCGCCGATCCGGCGGCAGGGCGCCGTAGTCGGTGAATACCGACGCGGCGGCGCGATTCCAGGCTACGACGTCCCAGGTCGCGGTCCTGACGATGGCCGGGCTGCAGGTCAGCGTGTCGAGCAGGCGCTGCAGCCGCGGCGTGATCGGATCGCTGGCACGATAGCGGAGTTCGGGCGGCCGTCCGAGGCCGATGAGGAACAGGTGCTCGCGCTCGGTCTCGGTCAGCGTCAGCGCTCGCGCGATCCGGTCGAGCACGTCCGCCGATGGGCGTCCGCCGCGGCCCTGCTCCAGCCAGCTGTACCAGGTCGCGCTGATGTTGGCACGCTGCGCCACCTCCTCGCGACGCAGCCCCGAGGTTCGGCGTCGGCCGCCGGAGATGCCGAACGACGCGGGATCGAGCTTCGTGCGCCGGTTCCTGAGGTAGGCGCCGAGCGACTTCGGGTCGGACAAGATCGCACGTCCTGTTAGCGGGTATACCGGGATAACCTCACTACTTTAACAGCATCAATAACGCGCCGACAACGTCCGGAGAAACTGGAGACTGACCCATGCGCATATTCGTGACCGGTGCCACCGGCTTCATCGGTTCCCTCGTCGTCGCAGAACTCATCGGCGCCGGCCACCGCGTACTCGGGCTGACGCGGTCGGATGCAGGGGCGCAGTCGCTCCTCGCCGCCGGCGCCGAGGTGCATCGTGGGGATCTCGAGGACCTGCAGAGCCTGCGCGACGGCGCGTCCGATTCGGACGGCGTGATACACACCGCCTTCGACCACGACTTCTCGAAATTCGTGGCCAGCTGCGAGAAGGACAGGCGTGTCATCGAGGCGCTCGGCGGCGCGCTCGGCGGATCCGACCGGCCCCTGGTCATCACCTCCGGAACCGGGATGGGCAGCGCGGCGCCGGGTCAACCGGCAACCGAGGACGTCTTCAATCCCCACCACCCCAATCCTCGTGTCGCCTCGGAACTGGCCGCGGCTTCGATGCTGGCCGCCGGGGTCAACGTCTCGGTGGTGCGCCTCCCCCAGGTCCACGACACGGTCAAGCAGGGCCTGATCACCCCCGCGATCGCGATCGCCCGCGAGAAGGGCGTCTCGGCCTACCTGGGAGAGGGTCAAAATCGCTGGCCGGCGGCGCACGTGCTCGACGTCGCCCGGCTCTACAGGCTGGCGCTGGATCGGCGGCAGCCCGGCGCGCGGTATCATGCGGTCGCCGAGGAGGGCATCCCGGTGCGTGACGTCGCGGAAGTCATCGGCCAGGGCCTGAAGATACCGGTGGTCTCGCTCTCTGCGGGAGAGGCCGCAGGTCACTTCGGATGGATGGCGCCGTTCGTCGGACTGGACCTTCCGGCCTCGGGCGCGCACACGCAGCACGTGCTGGGATGGCATCCGACCGGCCCGGGCTTGCTCACCGACCTGCGGAACATGCGCTACTTCGGCGCCTGAGCCGCCAGCCGGGTGTGGCGAGCCACGACGTGCCGCCGCAACGGCCACGTCCCGGGCTGCTCCGTCGGCGCGATCACGTCGGTTGAGCCCGCGGCACCGGTCGCCAGTCCGGCGGCGCCAGCTCGAAGCCCTCGAAGCGGAAGGCGGGGGCGACGACGCAGCACACCAGCGCCCAGTGTCCGAGGCAGACCGCGGTCTGCCAGCATCCGGCCGGCACCAGGAGCTGCGTCGACTGCCGCATGGCGAGGTCCGGACCCAGGTGCTGGGCGTGCGCGTCGTGACCGTTCGCGGACATCGTCAGCACCAGGGGAGAACCCGCCTGCCAGATCCACAGCTCCGCCGCGTCGACGCGGTGCCACGCGCTCACCTCCTCGGCACGCAGCAGGAAGTGGATCGCGGTGCCGGAGCCACGGCTGCCGTTGGGCGGCACGTCACGCCAGGTCTCGCGGTAGGCGCCGCCCTCCGGGTGCGGCCGCAGATCGAGGCCGCGGATCACGGCGTCGGCCGTCAGGCTGCTGTCGCGAAGGTCGATTATCCCGGCTCTCGCATGGAATTCGGCGCGCTCCGATCCAGCTAGCTGTTGGTGCGTCCGAGCTTGTTCGGGTCCACGCCGCCGCCTTTCGCGCCGTCGTTGGCCACGTCACCCTCGAACGTGTTGTCGGCCTCGACGGACTCGGGATCGACCGCGGTGGCGGCGAAGGCACCCTTGGATGCGCCGATGCCGGGGTTGCGCTCGAGGTCGTCGGGCGGACGCGGCGTGTCGGCACCGAGATCGTCCGGACCTGCCGGCGGATGGGTGGGATGCTTCGAGGACGTCATGCACGATCTCCTGCCAAGCTCCCGGACGGACGAAGCGTCCGACGCGGATGGCCTCGTTGAACGCGCCGCCCCGCTTCGGGTGCCGTGCCGGGGCGGCGCCGTTTCGCACGTCAGCGTGTTCACGAATTGAAAGCGACTCCGCCTGGCGACAGAGTAGGCCGTTCGGGACGAGCTGCGGCGGGAGAGCACATGATCAGATCTGTCGCACTGGGCACCTGCCTGGGCCTCGCTGCGCTGGGCGCGCTCGTGCAGGGCCGGGCGGCGGCCGCGACGACGGCCAGGTCCGCGGACGCGCTGGCGCCCCTGGGGTTCGGCAAGCCGCCGGCGATCGCGGCGCGGCCGGTGACCGAGACGCTGTGGGGACGCAAGGTCACCGACCCGTATCGCTTCATGGAGGCGCTGGATCCGGTGACCATCGACTGGATGAGGGCGCAGGGCACCTACACCCGCGCGGTCCTGGACAGCATCGGGCCGAGGCAGGCGCTGGCGCGGCGGATCGCCGCCTTCACCGCCAGCTTCGGCTTCATCCAGGACTATGCCAGCTATGGCGGGCGCGCCTTCTACGAGGAGCGCACCCCGGGGTCGGACAATTTCGACCTGATCGTGAAGGATGCCCGCGGCCGCCGGGACATCGTCGACGTGGCGGCGCTGCGCGCGGCGCACGGCGGCAACCCGTATGCGATCAACTATTTCCTCGCCGCCCCCGACGGCAGCAAGGTCGCGGTCGGCATCTCCGAGGGCGGCTCGGAAGCGGCTTCCATCTCGGTCTACGATGCCGCCACCGGCGCCCTGATCGCGGGCCCGGTGGACCGCGCCCAGGCCGGCGCCACCGCCTGGAGCAACGACAGCCGCGAGCTGTACTTCATCCGCCTGAAGAAGCTGGCGCCGGGGGAGTCGCCGACCCACAAGTTCTTCGACGCGACCCTGCTGGGCTGGGACCTGAAGGGCGAGCCGTTGCCGATACTGGGATCGACCGTCGGCCACGGCCCGCATTTCGACAGCGTCGAGACACCTGCCCTGACGGTGACACCGACCTCGCCGGTGGCGGTCGCGATCGACATCAACGGCGTGCAGAACGAGCTGGCGCTGTGGCTGGCCCCCGCCGCGCAGGTGCGCGACCCGAAGCTGCGCTGGAAGCCGTTCGTCGGCCGCGACGACGACGTGAACAGCTTCGATGCGCACGGTGACCAGCTGTTCCTGCTGTCGCACAAGAACGCGCCGACCTTCCAGGTGCTCGGCGTGACGGCGGGGCAGGAGCTGGCCGCGGCACGGGTGCTGGTGCCGGCCCGGCCGGATCGCGTCATCGACTCCATCCACGCCGCCGCCGACGGGCTCTACGTGCTGGCGCGCCAGGGTGCCTACTCGCGGATGCTGCGCCTGGCCTACGGCAGTGCCGCCGTCGACGAGGTGGCGCTGCCGTTCGAGGGTCACGTCGACAGCGCCTTCACCGACCCCAGCCAGCCGGGCATCTCGATCGCGCTGAGCAGCTGGGTGGTGCCGCCGACCGAGTTCTCCTACGACCCGGCCGGCCGGCGCTTCACCGACCTGAAGCTCGGCACCCGACCGCCGCTGGACGCCGGCGGCTTCGTCGTCAGCGACCTGCAGGCGCGGGCACGGGACGGCGTCATGGTGCCGCTGTCGCTGGTGCAGCCGAAGGGCGTCGGCGGGCCGCAGATCGTGCTGATCCAGGCGTATGGGTCGTACGGCATCTCGCAGCTCGCCGACTTCAGCCCGCGCGCGGTGAGCTTCCTGACCGAGGGCGGAAGCTACGCCTCGTGCCACGTGCGCGGCGGGGGAGAGCTCGGCGATGCCTGGCGGCTGGCCGGCAAGGACCGCCAGAAGCCCAACACCTGGCGCGACCTGATCGCCTGCGCGGAGGACCTGATCGCGCGCGGGGTGACGACGAAGGACAAGCTGTTCATCTTCGGCGGCTCGGCGGGCGGCATCACGATGGGGCGGGCGATGACCGAGCGGCCCGACCTGTTCGCCGGCGTGATCGACGCGGTGCCGGCGGCCAACACGCTGCGCTCCGAGTTCTCGCCCAACGGACCCGACAACATCCCCGAGTTCGGCACCATCACCCGGCGCGACGGCTTCGCCGACCTGTTCATGGACGATTCCATCCAGCACGTGAGGAAGGGTGTCCGCTACCCGGCGGTGATGATCACGACCGGTCTGAACGATCCCCGTGTCGCCCCGTGGGAGCCCGCCAAGCTGGCGGCGACGCTGCAGGCCTCGGGGACGGCCAACCCGGTGCTGCTGCGTATCGACGCCAAGGCCGGCCACGGCATCGGCTCGACCAAGACGCAGAACGACGAGCTGTATACGGACATGTACAGCTTCGTGTTCTGGCGCGCAGGACGCCCCGGCTGGCGGCCGGATCGCGGCACCGGCGGCTAGAACCCCGTTCAGGCCCGCGCTCAGACCTCCTGCAGCGCCAGGTGCGGCTCGGGCGGCAGCTCGACCAGGACGGGGTCGCCCGGCCGGACCTCGCCGTCCGAGAGCACGACGCACATGATGCCGGCCTTGCGGATCAGGTTGCCCTGCGCGTCGCGGTCCAGCACCGCCGCCATCAGGCCGGGCTGGCAGCGGTTCAGCTGGCTGCAGGGATTGCGCAGGCCGGTCACCTCCAGCACGGCACTCGGCCCGACGCGAAGCAGGGTGCCGCGCGGCAGATCGAGCAGTGCCACGCCGCGGGTGGTGATGTTCTCGCCCATGGTCCCGGGTGCGACGCGAAAGCCCGCCGCACGCAGCTCGTCGTGCAGCTCCTCGTGGATCAGGTGCACCTGACGCAGGTTCGGCTGCGTCGGGTCGCGCGCCACGCGGGAGCGATGCTTGACCGTCGCCCCCATATGCGCGTCGCCCTGCACGCCGAGCCCGGTCATCAGCCGGATGCTGGGCTCGACCCGCTTGCTGAAGTCGTGCGCGGCGGCGCGGCTCACGCTGCTGACGACAGCCTCGCGCGAGATCTCGCAGCCCGAGAGCCCCTGCCCCATTGTTCTCATCAGGCCAGCGTCGCAGCAGCCTGCCGCTTGATCAAGCAGGACGGCCTCAGGGCGGCCGTGTGGTGTCAGGCGCCCAATAGAGCAGCCGCCCGAGCAGCCGGTCGACCAGGATCCAGAGCAGGATTGCCATCAGCGCCAGCACGAACAGGGCGGCGAACATCACGTCGGTCTGGATGCGCGCGTTGGCGTTGAGCATGACGTAGCCGAGCCCGGCGGATGCCCCTACCCACTCGCCGATCACCGCACCGATCGGTGCGATCGCGGTGGCGACGCGCAACCCGGAGCCGAACGCCGGCATCGCCGCCGGCAGCCGCACCTGGCGCAGGATCGACCAGGGCGACGCGTCCATGGTGCGGGCGAGGTCCACCCAGCCTGGATCGGTGCGTCGCAGCCCGTCGGAGAACGCCGCCGTGACCGGGAAGAAGATCACCAGGATCGCCATCACCACCTTCGAGGCCATGCCGAAGCCGAACCAGAGCACCAGCAGCGGCGCCAGCGCGAACACCGGGATCGCCTGGCTGAGCAGCAGCAGCGGCATCAGCCAGCGCTGCAGCAGCGGCGAGAACACGATGCCGAGCGCACACACCGCACCCAGCAGGGTGCCGAGCAGCAGCCCCAGCACGGTCTCGGACAGGGTGGTCAGCGTGCTCCAGAACAGCAGCTCGCGCTGCTGCCAGAGTGCCAACGCGACCGAGCGCGGGTCGGGCAGCAGATAGGCCGGGATGCCGCCGAGCCGGCTGACCGCCCACCACAGCCCGATCAGGCCGAGCAGGGTCACCAGCGGGCGCGCGACGCGCGACAGGCGACGCCTCATCGCGGCTCCAGCTCGGTCAGGGCGCGCATCAGCCGTCCCTGCACGTGCAGCAGCGCCTCGTCGTCGGGGGCGCGCGGCGTGCGTCCGCCGATGGAGATCGGCGGCCCGAGCCGGGCCGGCTGGCCGGCCAGCACGACGAGGTGATGGCCGAGCCGGCACGCCTCGAGCGGATCGTGCGTGATCAGCAGCACGGTGCGGTCCTGCAGCAGCTCGGCGGCGAGATCCTGCACGCGGGCGCGGGTGAAGTTGTCCAGCGACGAGAACGGCTCGTCCATCAGCACGATCGGACGGTCCTCGTAGAGCGTGCGCGCGATCGCCACGCGCTGGCGCATGCCGCCCGACAGCGCCGCCGGCAGTGCCCGGGCTCGCTCGGCGAGCCCGACGCGATCCAGCAGCTGCATCGCGCGGTCGCGGTCCTGCCGCTCTCGCCGCAGCCTTGAGCCGAGCATCACGTTGCCGATCACGTCGAGCCAGGGATAGAGCAGGTCCTGCTGCGCCATGTAGGCGACGCGGCCGGCGAGCGGCATCCCGTCGCTGGCTGCGACCGCGCCGGCCGCGGGCGTGGCGAGCCCTGCGACGATCTTGAGCAGGCTGCTCTTGCCGACGCCGCTGGTCCCGAGCAGGACCACGAACGCGCCGCCCGCGATCTCGAGTGCCAGGTTCTCGAAGACGGTGCTGCCGTCGTAGCGGAGCGTGAGCCCCGTGATCAGCAGGCCGGGCGGCGCCGGCACGGGATGCTCTGGGCCGGGATGCTCTGGGCCGGGA
>CAXTAY010000023.1:0-59859 GCA_964242335.1 uncultured Acetobacteraceae bacterium
TCGATGTCCATTCAGCGCGCCCAGCGCCAGCGCGTGATCCAGCACCAGTTCGCCGGCGTGTAGCCGGTGACCACCGGGCGGAAGGCGCGCCGGGCCTCCTCGCGCGCCAAGCGTCGCGCGCCATACCAGCGACGACGCATCTCGACGCGTCCGGTCGGATGCCAGTCCGTGCTGAGCGCGTCCGGGTTGCGAGGCACCTGCGACACTGGACGCGGCCCCTGGTAGCCGAGCGGACGCGCCGAGCGACCGGGAAGCGGATGCGCGAGCGGCTTCGGCGGAGAAACCGGCAGCCTCACGGCTTCACCCGCACCAGCTTCACGTCGTCGCGCAGTGCCGTCGCGATGCGCGGCTCCAGGGACGGGGAGATGCGCAGCAGCGCCGTCGAGAGGAACGGCCGCGGTTCCTGCCGGTAGCCCGTCCCTGGCGCGCCGATGCGCTTGCGGTGCTTGATGCCCTTCGGGCGCCGACCGCTGCCGTAGCGAGCGGCGCCGCCTTCCAGGGCTCGGGCGTATGGCATCCCCTGGCCGCCGCCTTGAGACACGCTCTCCGCCGGCGCGCGGATCGCCGCACCCTCGCCGGACTTGAACACGATCACCTTGAGGCTGCGCGCCAGCTTGCCGGAGCGGCTGCGCGGCGCCTCGCCGGGCGAGGACGCGATCCGCTTGCCGTACTTGCGCCCGCCGGCCGGGCTGCTCCTGATCAGGTTGCGCGCCAGCCCCTTCACCTCGTTGGCCGCCGCGCGCAGCACCTGTCTGAGGTGCTTCTTGTCGTAGACGAACTTGACCGTGTCCGGACGAATGGTCAGCTGGATGCTCATGCGCTGCGCTCCAGCTCGACTTCCAGGATCGCGAAGCGCTTGCGGCCGCAGATTTCCTTGACCCGGCGCACTCGGAACGTCTCCGTGCGCAGGGTGCCGTCGCGGCGCTTCGTGGTGCGCAGCACCGCGTCCGCGTTGGCGACGTAGTCGATCCACCGCAGGAAGATGCGATGGGTGATGCCAGTCTCGATCTGCTCGCCGTTGCCGCCCCAGAAGGTCAGCGCGCCGACCGGCTGCACATCCGCCTGAACCGGCTGCGGCAGGGTCAGCGTCTCATCGATGCCGGTCGCGGCTCCCGGATCAACGTTGAGGAACTGCGGCGCCTGCGCGCGCGTGACCAGCAGCACCCGCCACCGCAGGCGGCCGATGGCGACGTTCTCCGCCTCCGGCATGTCTTAACCGGGCGCGAACTGATAGACGCGATACGGCCACAGCAGATCCTTGAACGTGCTCGGCAGCTCAGTCTCGATGTCGCCGCGGTTCTCGTAGAGGTAGGCCGCGAGCATCATGATCGCTACCAGGATCGGCGTCGGGATGTTGGCCGCCTTCGGCCCGTAGCCGGCGACAAAATCCACCACGAGGTGATCGCTCGGGAAACTGCCAGCACCCTGCAGCAGCAGCAGCCGCGCAGGCTCAATCTGCGCGTCAAGATTGTACTGCGAGCTGTCCAGCAGCGTGTCGAGCGTGCCCCAGGTGCCGGCGGACACCGCGGCCACGGACTGCACCGGCGCGCGCGGCAGCTCGATGGGGCGGTGGAACAGCTGCGAATAGGGCATCCACAGCGGCAGGATGAAGGCGGTGAAGGGGAACAGCGGGAACGCGTTCTGCGGCGGCGTGCGCGCGCTGACCCATCGCAGGGTCTGAGTGATCAGCGCGCGGCCGAGGAACTGCTCCACGATGGTGCGTGCGGTGGTCAGGTAGATGGCGAGCAGATCGTCCTCGTCATCCGCATCGACGCGGATGTGCCGGCGCAGCACGTCGATCGCGACAGGCTCGATCTGCGGCGGCACCAGCACACCCACGGCGGAGTACATGGCTCAGCTCCGGACCGGGCCGTCAGCCGCCCTCGGACGGCTTCTTGCCCGCCTTGCGCTGCGGCCCGGAGGTGGTCTCCTCGTCTTCCGGTGCAGGCTCCGCGGTGCCGTCATTGACCTCCGAGGGAGGCCCGTCGATGTGCGGCCCGGAGCCCACTTCGCCGGTGCGGCTGATGACGCGGCTCTCCTGCATCGTCGCCGGGTCGAAGTCGGTCGCCAGCCCGGCGCGCACCGGGTCGCAGGCATTCTGCTGCGGCCCGACGACGTGGCTGTGCTCGCCGTCCGGCACCTTGCTGTTCGGCACTTCCGTGAGCCCCGGCGTGAAGCTCTTGCCGCGATGCCCGAGACCGCTCTCGTGCAGCCCGGCGCGATCCTCGATGCCGTGGTCCTTGGCCGCGGTCGAGAACGGCGCGGCCTCCTTGTCCTTCATCTCATCGGCCATGGTCGATTACCCCTTCCTGATCATGCGGCCACCGGTAGGCACACCGCGGTCGTCCTGGATGATCACGGCGATGCCGCGAGTGTGCAGCAGGTCGGCCATGGTCGGGGTGAACCCCGCCTCGACGCCGCGCGCCCAGCCCTTGTACTGCCGAGCGAAACGCACGGTGACCTCGCCGCGCGGCTGCGTCGGCACAGCTGCCGTCGCCGCCGCTTCCTTGACTGCGTGTGTGTCTGCCATCGGTGATCCTTATGCGCGGCCCGGCAACGTGCCGCCGGCGACAGCCGCCGCGGAGTTCGCCGGGTTGTTCGAGCCGGTCGGCGGGATGCCGAAGGTGCTCGGCGCGGCGCTGCCGTCGCCGCTCGGGGCCTGCACGTAGAAGGCAGCGCCACCGTAGGGGGTGTAGCCGGCGGGGCTCCAGGCCGGGAGCACGGCGATCGCCACGGAAGCCTGATGCCGGATGTTGAAGTCATGCTCGCTGATCACGCGGAACACCGTCTGGTCACGCTGGAAGCCGGACACGATGTTGCCGCCGCCGTCCTTGTAGGAAGCGACATCGGAGGCATCCACCAGCACGTTGTAGGTCTCGCCGATCACCACGTCCGCGAAGTCCGTGAGGTACAGGTAGGCGCCGTTGTTGACGGCCGGCGCGGAGCTGGCGGTGTTCAGGTTGGTCGGCAGCTGCGCCGTCGTCTTCCACGGCACGCCCATCAGCGTTCCGGAGTTGATCTCGTCCTTGAAGATGTAGTTGCCGACGCCGTCGCGCAGAGTGAGCAGGAAGTTCTTGACCACCGGCGGCATGATCCAGACTGGGCGGATCATCTGGCTGAAGCCCTGCTCCAGTACCAGCAGCATGCCCTGCAGCACCGCGGAGACCTGGCCGACCACCGTCGCGTTGTCCTGGGAGGTGAACGGCACCACGGTCAGCTTGTTGGCGCCGGCGCACAGGTTCAGCAAGCCGACCGGGCTGTTGCCGGAGCCGTCGCCGAGCAGGAAGGCAAGATCCTCGCGACGCGCCATCGTCAGGATCAGGTCGTTGCGGATGATCGCCTCGACGCCGATCGGGCTGCGACGGATGAGATCGTTGCTGACCGGCACCATCGCCGTGAGCTTCTTGGCGTTGAGCTGCAGGTCATCGAACGTCTCCTGAGAGATGTTGATGTCGTCCAGCTCGCCCTGATAGCCGGCGGTGGCGCCGGCCGCGAGGCGCGGGATGGTGGCGTTGCCGCCCGGCATCGGGATGATCTGGGGGTTGCTGCCGCGGACCACGGTGGAGGCGCGCAGCAGGTCGATCAGGTCCGGGATGAAGTTCTGCGGGATCAGCGCGCCGCCGGTCGCGGTGCCACTGGTGTTCAGCGCCTTGAGCGCGCCGGCCGCCACATTGTCGCCGAACCGACGCTGCACGAAGTTCGCGGCATTCTCCAGGCTGCCGTGCTTGGCGTGCCAGAGCCCGATCATGAAGCGCGCGACGCCGAAGCCGCGCTCCTCCAGTGCCTGCTTCTCGCCGCTGCCGTAGGCGGTGAAGCGGCGCAGCTGCGTCTCGCGCAGTGCCTTCTCCTCCGCGCTGATCTCCAGCTCGGTGTCCGTGACCACCGGGGCGGCGCTGGCCATCTCCGCAGCCATCAGGCCCTGCAGGCGCTCGATGGAGGCGGAAAGGATCGACAGCTCCGCCTGGATCGCGACGCCGCTGTCGATGTCCTCCTGCGAAGGCGCCTCGCCATCCGCAAGGCCCTCTTCCTTCTCGCGCAGGATCTTGAGCTTCGCGCCCAGGGCGGAGCGCGCGCGCAGCATGTCGGCTAGTTTCATTTGGAGGCTCCATCAATGGGATGCGGCGCCCTCACGGCGCTGCGATAGACCTTGCCCAGGGGTCCAGTGAGGGCGCCGGCGCGCGGGATGCGAGCCGGGATCTGAAGAGCTAGAAGGTCTCCGCGAGGCGGTAGCGGTGCAGGCGGCGCGCGCGTGCCGCGGACGCCGCCCCGAGCCGGTCGCCTTCCGCTGCCGCCGCCTTCTCCAAGGCGATCTGCTCCGCCGCGCGCGCCGCGTCCGCCGCCGGATCCGATACCGGGATGCCGGTCGGGCCCGGTGCCAGCACGTCCGGCAGCAGCAGCAGCGCCTCCGCGTTGCAGGGCACCGTCACGATGGAGAACTCCAGCAGTTCCATGCGGGTGAAGTTGAACGGCGGATACCAGGACATGCCGTCGTCGCGCTCTTCCGCCTCTTCCCAGGCGAGCGGCAGGAAGCCGACAGAGGTCGCCTGCAGGAAGCCGAGCTGGCACAGCTGCAGCACCGCTGAGGCCTTCTCGCCGACGTGCGGAATGTCGTGCGGCACGAACTCCACGGTGGCGACCAGGGCGTCGTTCTCGATGGCCAGGTCCAGGCCACGCCCGATCGGCAGGTGGTCGTGATCGTGCTGCCAGAGCACCACCGGGTTGCGCCGATAGGCCTCCAGGTCCCATCCGCCTTGCACCAGCACGTCCTTCTCCCGGTCGACGCTGCCGGTGCTGATGGTGAAGCGCAGGCGACGCTCGCCGGCCGGATCGATGGTGCTGACCAGCTGCTTGCGCAGGCCGACGTCACGGGGGGCCTGACCCTTGCGCGCAGCCGCCTTGAAGCGGCCGGGGTCGATGAACTGCGGCATCGCCGGCTCTCCTAGGTGGAAGGGGCGCCAGAGGGCGCGGCTGCAGGCGCGTCGCCGGAAGGGGCGGCGGGCGCGGCACCGGCGCCGCCGGCGCCAGCCGCGCCGGTGTTCAACGGAACGCGGTACTCATCGCCGCCGGCGTAGGGCAGCAGGCCCTCGCTCAGGCGCCACTCGTTGGCGCTCTGCAGCCCGTTCAGGACCGCCGCCACACCGGCATCGACGCGGCTCTTGCGGTCGCCGCGCAGCAGCGCGTTGAAATCCCATCGAGCCCGGAAGTTCTGCTTCTCGTCGGCGAACAGCAGCTTGTCGACGATCAGCTCTTCTGCCTGACGGATCGGCGGAAGTAACGTATTGTCAATGTATTCTTGATTTTGATTTTCTATATTTGAGAAGTGCGCGTTTTCCAGCCGCGCTATTTTGTGGGGAGGCACCCGATACAGCGAGCAGATCTCGATGCTCTGGAACTGCCGCACCTCCAGGAACTGGCTCTCCTGGCTCGTCATGCCGATCTTCTCGTAGGACATCCCCTCTTCGAGCACTGCCGTCTTCGAGGTGTTGTCCACGCCGCCGTAGGTGCTGGCCCAGCTGGCACCGAGCCGCGTCGCGGCCTCCGGGCTGAGGAACTTCGCCGCCTTGAGCACGCCCTGGATCTGCGCACCCTGCCGGAACAGCGTGGCGCCATGCCGCTGCGTCGCCAGGATCAATCCGATCGCCTCCGGAGATGCCATGATCGGCGAGATGCCGAGGTAGCCGTCCAGGCTGAAGCCGCGCAGGTGCAGCATGTCGTCCTGATGCAGCGTCAGGCCCTCGCCGATCAGCGGGTGGCTGACGTGGTAGAACAGCCATCCCTTCGGGCTGAGCAGCACGGACACGCGGTCCGGAGACACCGGCACCAGGGCGCGCGGCTCACCGCCGGGGCCGCGCACGATCACGACGTAGGCGTTGCCGCGCAGGCTCAGGCTGGTGCTCACGAAGGACCAGAACTGCACCGGAACCTGCCAGCGGTTCGGCGCCCGCATCAGCTTGGCCAGGTAGTGATCCTGCACCACGTCCCATCCGCGCCCGCCCGGACGGCGCCGCTGCACGTCCACGGGGAGCTTGGCCCAGTCCTCCGCGACGCAGCGAACGCAGGAGAACACGGCGGTCGCCTGCAGCGCGGTGAACGGCGTGACCGGCAGGCCGGTGGCGCTCGGCAGCGCTCCCATGCCGGCAGAGAACCAGGACGGATAGCTCGCGGAGGCGAAGCTGTCCGCCTTGGCGAACACCACCGGTTCGCGGCGGTCGACCACCGGCGGCGGCGGCGTTTTGGTCTCGAAGCCTAGGAAGGAGAGCAGTCCCAAATCAGCCTCCCAGGACCAGCAGCCCGCGTGTCTCGTAGATCGAAGGCCCGTCCGCCTCCTGATGCAGCACCAGGCCGATGCTCATGATCGTGGCGATGGCGGCGTCGATCTTGTGTTCCGGCCGCGACTTGCGCGGATAGACGTTCGAACGCGCATCGTAATGGCCGACGACGTTGCCCAGGCACCACTCCAGCACCGGGTTGCCGTCGTGCGCGACGCGCTTCGCGTGCATCGCGGCGTCCAGCTCCTTGGTCGGCTCGCTGAAGTTCTGCGTGGAGCCGCGGAACTCGACCATCGGCACGTTCTGCTCGCGCATGCGCTGACTGAGCTGCGTCGCCGCCCACGGATCGTAGGCCACGGAGATCACCTGGAAGCGATCGCAGAAATCCAGCAGGTCTGTCTCGATGACCGCGAAGTCCGTCTCGCTGCCGGGCGTGATCTTGAGCCAACCGGCCGCCGCCCAGCCGGGATAGGCGGCCACTCGCGCCTCGATCAGCGCGTCCTGATTGAGGTAGCAGCGGTTGAACGTCGTGTAGGTAATGCGCCCGTCCCTGGCGCGCTCGAAGAAGGTGATGGACAACGCCGCCAGGTCCGTCTTGGAGGCGAGGTCGAGGCCGATCATGCAGGGACGGCCGCGGAACTGCTCCAGGGTCAGCGTCGGGTCCGCGCATGCCTGCCAGGCGCGGCCGGAGAACAGGGCGTTGTCCGCGCCGACCCAGACGTTGAGGTGGCGGGTCAGGGCCGCGGCTTCCTGCGCCGGGTTGTTCCTCGCCTGGCTCATGATGGCGCGCACGGCGTCCGGCTGCACGGACTGGCCCCAGCTCGGGTTCGCCTTGATCCAGCTGGCCTCGAGCCAGGGATCGTCCGCCTCATCGAGCGTGTAGATCAGCGCGAACAGCCGGTCGTCATGCTGCTGGGCGCGCAGCACGCGCACGCAATAATCCCAGAGCTGCCGGCCGATGCCGGTGTTGTTCCCGGTCGCGGTAGAGATGGACAGCAGCAGCGGATGCAGGCGCTTGCCCATCGCGGTCAGCAGCACGTCGTAGACGTGGCTTGTCTTATGGCTGGCGATCTCGTCGCACACCGCGACGTGCACGTTCAGGCCGTCGAGCGCCTTGGCGTCCGAGGACACCGGGACGAACTTGGAGGCGCTGTTGTCCTGATGCAGCGCGTTGGCGCTGACCCCGACGCCTAGCTCGCGGCGGAACTCCGGGGCGTTGCGCACCATCTGCTGGGCGGTGTCGAACAGGATGCGCGCCTGCGCTCGCGTCACCGCCGCGGCGTAGCCTTCCGCGCCGCCCTCCTGCTCCGCGAACGTCATGTAGAGCACGATCGGCGCGGCGAAAGTCGTCTTGCCGTTGCCGCGGGGCACGAACACCACCGCCTGGCGGAACCGCCTGGCCTCCGTGCCGCGCTCGTAGAAGCCGAACACGTTGGCGTAGACGAAGCGCTGCCAGTCCATCAGCTCCAGCGGCTTGCCGGCGCGCGGCCCCTTGATGTTGGGCAGCCACCCGGCGAGCATCATCGGCGCTTCCGCCTTGTGCGGCCGGTAGTCCCAAAGGCCGCCGCCGGCCTCCGCCAGGCTCAGGTCGCGCAGGAAGCGCTCGCAGGCTTGATGCACGAACTCGCAGGCGTCGATACGCTCGCCGGCTACGTCCTCGGCGTACTTGATCGCCCCGCGGACGCCGGGCGGATAGTCGCTACGTTTTGCCTCCCTGCATGAGCCGAAGTTGCTGGAACGGGCTTTCATTCGTGGCGCCGTCTCCAGTCTTAGCGCCTACCAGGCGCGGTCGCGCAGCCGGGCTGAAGCCGAGTTCAGCGGCGGCGCGCAGCATGGTGGCGCCGGCCGCGTTGATGACGCTCAGGTACGGCGACAGCGTCAGCTCGCCGCGCTTCTTGTGCATGATCAGGAACGGCATCTGCGGCTGCCGCTGATCCAGCAGCGCCTGCGCCTCGATGGCGCGACGATGCCGGTCCTCCGCCTCAACCCAGACCAGCAGCACACCGCGATCAATGCACTTCATCACGCCCTTGGGCGCGTTGGTCACCGCGAAGCTCCAGGCGGCGGCCTGGCCGTCCGTCAGGAAGTCCGGCGGCTGCGCCAGCAGGTCGCCGACCGGGATCGGTTCCTCGCTGCGCTGCCGGTGCCGGGTGACGTTCTTGGTGCCGTGCAGCTCGTGCAGCGCGGTGGGCTTCGGCCTGCGTCCGCGCGTCGCCATGATGTTCTACCTCGTGCGGCGCAGACCGGCGCCGCTGTCAATCTCGTCCAGCACCCGCCGCTCCGGCGCCGGCCCCTGCTGCTGCGGCATCGGGAACTTGCGCGCCAGGTACAGCCCCGTGATCACCATGAAGTTGCGGCCGTGCGAAGCGGGGAAGGTGACGCCGTTGTTCACCGCTGACTTGTAGTCCTGCCATGCCTGCGGGCTGTTGAAGCGGCAGTGCACCATCATGTGGCAGACGTAGCAGAGGCCATAGGCGCCGATATGGTCGCCGAACGGTTCAGAATAATCCTCGGAGTGCCGTTCGAGAATGCCGTGCTGCTGACCGCAGGCATCGCAGACCGTAGGTTCCGTACGCGTGCCGGCAGCATATTGCCGCCTCAACCAGCCTAGCGCGCGGTATCGCTGCGCCGGCTCAAACCCATTGTAGCTCTTCAAAGTATCAACCTCAGCCTTACTGCCCCGTTAGGTTTTACACCCAAACGCCTGAAATTGCGCGCCTCGTAAAACGCCGGGTTGTAAGCCAGGGCTTCAACACTGCTGCAGCATGCTTGATCGGCGACGCGCAGCAGAAAATCCACTAGGTGCGCGCCGATGCCACGGCCTCTACAGGCGGGCTCCACCCATACCCCCTTGATGCGAGCGCCGCTGCCGACGCGGATCAGCCCGGCGACGGCCTCAATTCGTCCCCCCCCAAGAATGACGTACCATCGGGTGTTGCCGGTGTCGCTGATGGAGACGCGATCGGCACTCGCGCGGCGCGCCAGCGGCGCCACGGTCGCGAAGGCCACCTCATGCGGATCAGCGAGCGGCACGGCTCTCCCTCGGATACCACGCCTTGCTGTACTGGTGCTGGGCGATCTTCTTCGCCTTGAACACGCCGTCCTGCAGCAGCAGGTCGACCTCCGCCAGGGTGGCTCCCAGCTCCAGAGCGATGGCCGCCCTCGTCAGCCCATGCTGCTGCACCAGCTCGTGCACGATCTCTGACATGCGGACCGCGACGTGCGTGCCCTTGGCGCGGTTCATGCGGATGGTCAGGATCATCGCCTGCGGCCGATCCACCTGCAGCACGGCGCAGGGCACTCGGCCGGAGTAGGCCTCCAGCAGCGCCGGGCTGCTGCGCGCCAGCGTGGCGCGATGGAAGCCGTCGATGATCGTGCCGTCCGCGGCGATCAGGATCGGCTGCACCCATCCGGTCATCAGGATGCTGCGCTCCAGAAGCTTCATCTCCGGAGAGTGCACGACGTTCGGGTTGTACTCGTTCGCCTTCAGACTGGCGGCAAGCCGCCACTCGATGTTGCTGATCGGATCCGTCATCGCGTCTTCCCGGCAGGAATGATCTCCCGCTTGTAGGCGCCTGACATGAAGGCGTTCAGCAGGTGCCGCGGCGGATAGCTCTCCGGCCACTGCCTGGCGCGGCCCTCCGCGGAATAGTAGCGCTTCAAGGCCAGCTCCAAGGATGCCTCATCCGTGATGTTCTCGTTGATCCACGCCAGCACTCCGGCGAGGCTTTCGCCATAGCGCCGCTTGACCGCATCGCTGTCCAGGTCGCCGTAATAGCGCTCGTGCGCCAGCATTTCCGGAAACACCGTGATGACGCGATCGTAGAAGTCCGGGCTGGTGCCGCGCAGCATGTCGAAGCGCTTAGCGCTCTCCGCGTGCAGCGGCGTGGATACGCGCAGCCCGATACCGTTCCACATCTGATGATCGTAGAGTGGACAAAGCGCGTGACCGCCGTCGTGCAGATACTTGAGCACGTCGTTCTCGGACCAGTCGAACAGCGGCTTGCACAGTGCCACGTTGCGAGCCGCCGGATCGGACACCGCGTTGATGTAGTTGTCGTTGAGCTTGTTCACGCTGGCACGAAACCGCATGATGCTCTCCGCCGCGCGGATGCCGGTGATGAAGGCCATCTTGCCGGCGAAGTAGCGCGAGGTGAAGCCGTCCATCGTGTACTGATCGAACACGCGATCGTCGCCGGGCTCAAGCGAGATGCCCCACGCCGGCTTCTCGCGGACCCACGGTCGTGCCGGGTCCCACTGGATGTAGCTGTGACTGACGCCGAGGATATACTTGTGCGAGCGCAGCGGCACCGTGAACCACAGCATCTTGAGCCAGTCCTGGCGCCGGTAGTGATCCACGAAATCCACGATCTCGTCCTGGATCAGCTCCTCGTCGCGGAACACGACGTTCAGCGTCCGCCGGTCGCCGGCCTGCTGCATCACCTCGTGCACCAGGTGCAGGGCCGCCAGGCTGTCCTTGCCGCCGGAGAACATCACCGCGATGGTGTCGTGCAGGTCCAGGATGTGCAGGATGCGGCGACGCGCCTCCGTCAGCACGTCCGCGTCGATGTACTCACGGACGCGCGCCATACTCGCCTTCCTGCAGGAACTGCGTCAGCCGCGCGCTGATCGTGCTGACCTGCGGCATCTGCTTCTTGAGGTAGCGCAGAAAGTCGTGCCAGACCGCCTGCTCGCCCTCGTTGTCGAAGATCAGGTTATAGCTGATCACCGGCTCCGCGACCTTCTCGTCGTCCTTCGGCGTGCCGTCCTCCGGCGCTGCCAGCAGCGCGGACAGCTCCGGCGCGTTGAAGCCGAGGGAGGCAAGGTCTACCGCGTTTGCCTGCAGCTCCTCGATCTCGATGCGCAGCAGCTCCGGATCGAACTGCGCCTCGCTGCCGATGCGGTTGTCCGCGATGCGATACGCTTTCGCCTGCATCGCCGTGAGCTGGTCCGCCACCAGCACCGGCACCTTGTCCATCTTCAGCTCTTGCGCCGCCTGATGGCGCGTGTGACCGACGATGATCACCATCTCGCTGTCAACCACGATCGGCTGCTGCCAGCCGAACTCCTGCAGGCTGGCACGAACCTTGGAGACCGCTGACTTCGCGATGCGTGGATTTCCGGGATACGGCTTGATCTGGTTGATGTCGACCAGCCGCACTTTCATAAATCGTTCTCCAGCCGAAAGATTGATGTAGCCCTTACCAGTGGAACACTGGTATGCTTCCTGAACCGCCGGCGATGTTGCCGATGGTGATGGAGATGCCCGCGATGATCCGCGTGAGCTACCGCAGCGTTGACAGGTTCTCTGAAACGCGCAGCTACAAGACCATCGCAGCCGCCCGTCGCTACGCCGTAAAGCAAGTGGGTGAGCATCCGGAGTTCGGCTCCGGCTACGCGGTGAGCGGCGACGGCGTCGGCGTGGTGCGGGTGCGAGGCTGCACGCTGCGCGAGCTGTTCGCCACGGCGGAGAAGCCGGCGCCGGACGCGCCGATGAGCCCGAAAGATCTGCGCCGAGCGCTGCTCGATGCACGCAAGCCGTCCACGGCGCCAGGTGCCGTTGACCTGATCGAAGCCCTGCGGTCCGCGCGTTCCGCGCCGGCCGCGCCAACCAGCACGGATGAGGAGCCGCAGACATGACCATGAAGCTTGGCAGCCAGACCACCAGCCTGGTGAACCACCTCTACAGCAGCAGCACCGGCGCTCCGGAGCCCGCAGTGGGCCTGGGCGTGACCGTGCTTGGCTGGACGGACCGCAAGGCCGGGACCATTGTAGAGGTCAGCGAGCGCGGCTTTACGGTGCGCCTGGACACCGTGCGGCGCACGGACAGCAGCGGCATGTCGGACAGCCAGAGCTACGCCTATGAGCCGAACCCGCAGGGCCTGACCTACAAGTTCCGCAGGGTGACGCGCGGTCGGGCGAAAGGCGCCTGGCGTGAGGGCGGACGCACGGACGGCAGCGGCGTGCTGGTCGGCGCCAGGGACCACTACCACGACTTTTCCTTTTGAGGCAGAAACAAGCTAGCCATACCAGCGGAATGCTGGTATGGTTTTCTCAGCGGCCGGTGAGCGGCACCGGCGCGATGGAGCGAACGAGCATGAGCGCCTACCTGGTCAGCGACAACGTGATGCACGACGTGGTGGCACAGATCCTCGAACTGGCGCGACACCAGTATATTGAATACGAGTTCGACACAAAGCGACAGGTCACGGCCGCGGACGCCGACCTGCTGGGCTCCGCGCTGCTGGCGATGAACCACCTGGCACTTGAAGCGCGCTACGACGACGAGCCGCCGCAGAGCGTGGACTACACGTTCAAGGCGGGCCAGGCGTCACAGAACCTGATGCAGCGCTACACGTCGATGCGGTGCCTGCTCTACCAGTGCTCGGAAGGCGACGTGCCGCAGACCCGGCTGTATCTGTTCCTGGAACGGCTGATCGGCGCCACCGCCGGGAACATCGTCTGCGAGCTGCCGGCGTATGACCGGGCCACGTGGGGGCGAGGATGAGCGCCGTGCGGCACGTCTGCCCGCCGGGCCAGCGCCGGCCGCTGCACGACGCGAGGGGCATCTTCTGCGCTTACGTCTGCGACGGCTGCGAACAACGCCGGCGTGAGGAGTTCCGGGCGGAGATCTTCACGGATCCGAACTACGAATGCTGCGAACCCGTCGAGGAGGATTAGTCCGATGCCGACCAGGATCATCGTGATGGAAGCACTGCTCTCCGAGGCACTCGCCTTCGAGAACGAGGCGTTCGAGGAGGACGAGCCCGTCGATGGCGGCGACATGGTGCAGTGGTTCAGCGAGTGGCGTGTGCGCGTCAAGGCGCTGATGGAGGAGTAGGCCATGACAGACAGGCTTGATCGCCGAGATCAGCTGTTCGTGCGCTACAGGCACCGGCCCGGCGGGACCTGGCTGCACACGCGCGTGCTGCGGCCGGAGGACCAGTTCTTCAGCCTGCGTCAGGAAGAGACTGGTGAAACCCGGCACTGGCTGATCCGGGACCTCTACGCGGCAGCGAAGATCGCGGACTGCATCACCGCCGTGTTGGATCAAGAGGGCACGGAGCACGTGATGCGGTGGAACGGCATCGAGCAGGCGCACCTGGACCGGTTGAGCCCGGCGCAGCTAGAGGAGCCGGGCATCTTGATCAGGTTCCCGGACGGCAAGAGCACGGTGATCGACGGCAATCACCGGTGGGTGCGCCGCTACCAGCTCGGCGAGCGGACCATGCGGTTCTTCTGCTTCGCGGAAGAACAGGCGCGGTTGGCGATGCTGATCCTGCCGGAAGCGTACGAGAGGATCGTGCTCGCCTGACATCTTTGTTTGTTATGACACAAGAATGATGTGGCGCTACCAGCGTATCGCTGGTATCCTCTGAATGTGGCCGGCGATGTTGCCGACCGAGCGAGGACCACCCCGATGTTTGATTTCTCCAAGCTGAGCGCCGCCAAGCTGGTAGCCGTTTACAACGCGATTGCGGACGGCCCGGCCGTGAAGAAGTTCGAGACGCAGGCCCGCGCGCTTGAGCGCCTGAGCGCTGCGATGGCCAAGCGCGGCTATGACGCGGACCAGACCGCGCAGGCGGCCGGGCTGCTGCCGACGCCGGCGCCGGTGGTGGAGACGCCCCGTGAGCTGCCGACGGAGCCCCGCGCGGCGGTGGAGCTGGTGAGCGGCGAGGTGGTGCAGCTGCGCCAGACGCACGGCGCGCTGCGCGCCGCCAAAGGCGACCCGAAGAAGGCGGCCAAGGCTGCCGCCGCTGCCGCCGTGGCAGCCATGCCGCACCGGCAGGCGCAGCAGGCGCCCGTGAAGGCCGCTGAGGCCCGCAGCGGGGCGTTGCGCAGCAATGCCGCCGTGCCGGCGCTGCTGGCCGCCCTGCGCCGCCCTGGCGGGGCCACGCTGGCCGAGCTGACGCAGGCCGCCGGCTGGCGCGCCCCGGTGCTGCCGGCGAACCTGCGTATCCTGAGCCGCAAGCAGGGCGTGGCGGTGGTGCATGACGGCAAGCCGGTGGCGGAGCGCCGCTACCAGGTGCAGGCGTGAGCGCGCCGCAGCAGCGGACGATATGGGACGCCCTGGCCGAAAGGCTGGGGCGCACTCCCACGCATCAGGAAGCCTGCGCGGAGGTGCGGCGCATCCTTGAGCTGGCGCTGCTCGAGCGAGCGGAACAGGGCAAGCTGCCGCATCAGCGCAAGCGTCCAGCGAAATGACCTTGCACTACCAGCAGAACGCTGGTAGTCTCTGCTTGCGCCGGCGATGATGCCGACGAGGAGACGACCGATGACCGACGACACCAAGCCTGACTACTGGAACCCGTGCCACTTCCGCGAGGGCGAGCGCATCTTTTGGGGGAACTTTCCCGGCTTCGTGCTGCGCCACTGGTGCCGGGGTGACTGGGAAGTCCGCGCCGGCGGCGAGCAGCGGATTGTCTCCGGGGCGGAGCTGCGGCGCCTGGGCGGTGCGGCATGAGCGGGTGTCGCCGCGCCACCAGCGGCCCCATCTTCCAGGTATGGAACACCGAGACGCGCCAGTGCATCTTTGAAGTGATCGCACCGGATCTTGAGACAGCGATGAAACGAGCGAAGACCACGATCAAGATCTACGACAACATCAAGGACGATCCAGACAAGATCTTTGTCTGCCTGGCGCCGGCTTAACTAGATCACCAACCCCGGTTCATGATCCGGCGAAAGAACTTGCCCTACCAGCGGAACGCTGGTATGCTTCAACCGTGCCGGCGATGATGCCGGCGTAGCGGAGCTGGCCTTGATGTCCGAGAACCCTACCCTGCTTGCCCAAATCCTCCAGGCCCTGGCCGCCTCCGAGGAGCGCACCACGGACCGCCTGATGCAGCTTGCGACCGACATGCGCGGTCTGCGCGACGGGCTGCACGAACTGCGCGGCGAGGTGACTGAGCTGCGCGCGGAGGTGCTTTCCCTGCGGGTGGAGACCATGGCGCGCATGGACCGGCTGCAGAACAGCATGAGCACGCTGCGGGACGACCTGCGGGTGACGCAGGCCAGCAGCGAGACGGTGCTGACGCACGCCGTGACCACGCGGGCGGATCTGCGCAGCCTGACGGAGCTGGTGTTTGCCATGCAGCGCAAGATTAACGCCCTGGACGCCAGCCTGCGGGAGGTAAGAGGCGAGCCGTAAGGCTCGCCGCCACCGGGCAGGACGTGACGGCCTCCGGCGATGATGCCGGAGCAGCGGAGACAGGACCATGAGCTTCAAGCTGAACGTTGAGACCGAGAACGCCGCCTTCGACGGCAACGATCGCTATGCGGAGCTGGGCCGCATCCTCCGCGATGCGGCGGAGAAGGTTGAGTTCGGCGCGGAGCATTGCGTGCTGCGCGATGTCAACGGCAACATCGTTGGCGGCTACAGCATCGGTCGCAAGTGACCACGGAGCCAGGAGGGCACCGCTATGACCACGGAAGAGTTCCGCGAGAGCTTGGGCCGCATGAAGCTGTCGCAGGGCGCCCTGGCCCGGATGTTCAAGGCGCTCGGTGATACCGCGGACCCGCTGACCATCCGGCGACGGGTGGAGAGCTGGGCGCAGGGCCGTACCAGGGTGCCCGGCGAGGCCGCGGCCTTCATGACCCTGTTGGAGCGCTTCCCGGCGGTCAGGGAGGCGCTGTGCGTGCCGGCGGCCGGCGCGGAGCCGGCGCGGCCGTGAGGGTGGCTCCATGGCGCGGCCTGCAGGAGCAGCTGTTGCGCAGCGGCCTGGAACCGCGCGCGGTGGAGCAGGTGATGCAAGTGGCCCTGAACTTCGACAGCCGGTTGACGCTGGTGGAGCGAACCGTGACGCGGCTGTTCTGGCTAGCCGGCGCTCAGATCGCGCTCAACTCCTGCATCCTGCTCAAGATCTGGTTCGGGTGAAGCTGGCGCCGGGGGGTGCGGGCGCCGCAGGGCCGGCTTGATCTTCCGCCATCCGGACTTCGTCTGCACGAAGCGGCTTCCGTCCTCCGCGTGGTAGATGTCCTTGCGCTGGCCGCCCCTCATGCGGTGAGAAGTAGCGGCTGCGGCGCGCCGGCGAAAGACGGAAACGCTTTCCGCTCTATTTGCAAGGGAAATAAAAAAACGGGGGGGCAGTTTACAACCGAGCAGAAATCCAAGTGTAGACCCGCCCCCGTGTCAATACATGCGTCTGATGCATGTCATTACATGGAGCAATGCAACTCAGGTGCTGCCCGTCTCGCGCGCCGCCTCAACCACCGCTCGTGCGCCGGTGCCTGCTACCGCGGCGGCGATGCCCGCCTCCTTGGCGAACGCGGCGGCGTCAGCCGCTGAGCGGTGCGCCGCTGCTGCGGCTTTGGTGACGCGGTCGCTGTGACGACGCACCGCCGCGGCGAGATCCGTCGACACGACCAGCTCCTTCAGCACCAGCTCGCGCTCCGCGCGCGCCGCGTGCGATGCAGCCATCGCCTCGCCTGCACCGTCGACCGCGGTGTTCGCGCCGTCCGTGGACACGCCCGTCGCGCGTGCTGCGGTGATCGCGGCGTGCAGCGACACGCCGGCCGCGAGCAGCGAGACCACGGCGGAACCTGCTGCAGCGACCATCGCCACCAGCGAGAGCTTGGACATCGCAGGGTCAGCCATCAACGCCACATCCTCATGACCGTGATCGCGGCAGCACAGCGTCCCCACCACCAGCCGATCACGGCGCCGAACATCACGAAGCTGACACCGTGCAGCGGCGCTGCGTAGAACAGGCCCATCAGCGACGCCGCCAGTCGCGAGGCCAGAGCACGCAACCCATCAGCACGAAGACGTAGCCTGCGCCGAGCAGCGCCAGGATCGCCGCGACCAGTCCAAGCGCCACGTCGTTGATGGCGACCATGACAGAGATCATGCCCGGTTGATCAGCCGCCAGCCGAAGCCGACGAGCCAGAACCACGTCGCGGCGACGATGCGCGGCCACAGCGGCTGACTGGCGGTGAACAGGATCACCGGCGCTCCGCCTCGATCGCCATGTGACAGGGCCTGCAGACCGGCATCAGGTTGGGCCAGGCCAGCCGCAGCTCCGGCGCGACGGCGATCGACCGGATGTGGTGCACCTCCGTCGCCCAGCTGACGCGCTGCTCCAGCAGGCAGCGCCGGCACAGCGGCTCGTGCGCCAGGAAGGCGTCGCGGCAGCGCTGCCAGATGCGGTCGTAGCCGCGCTGCGTGCTCGATGGCCGCTGCGCGAAGTAGGCGGCGTTGCGCTGCTCGCGTGTCTGCGCTGCCGGCGGCCGAAAGATGGGCGCGCGATCGGCCACCTCAACCGGTTTCCGCCTCGCGATACGGCTGACCTGGACGCGACCAATCGCCGCTGACGCGACCGTCAGCGTGGCAGGTGCCGATCCACGAGTAGGTCGGCGGCAGCTCGTCCTCGCGAACGTAGTCGAAGCTCGGGTGCACGCCGAGATAGCGGATCACGTCCGTCTCGAAGCGGTATTCCGTCTGCACCACCAGCATGCGGTCGAAGATCGCCGCCGTCTCCTTGCCGGGAAAGCGCACGAACCGGCAGCTCACGTCGAAGAACCCGAGGTGACGGCCACGATCGCGCGCCTCCTGGAGATCAGGGCTGCTCGATGGGAAGTTGATCACGGAGGGCTCCGTCTCGCCGGCGCGACTCTGAGCACAATCATTTTGATATGTTCGAGACGGACTCAAGTCAAGCACGTCGATTGCATCCGGACGCGGATTTAGCACCGCCGCAGAGCCCAGGATGCCGATCTGCTCCTCTACCGTCAGCGCCGCCCAGATCTCGCAGAACGGCTTGAACTGCATCCGCGGCAGGTTGAGCAGTCCGGCGTAGCCGAGTTCGCGCGCCTGCTGCACCGTGGTCACACCGTTGTCGATCAGGATGCACTGCGCCCTGACGCTCAACTCCAGGCCGCCAACGCCCAACTCATGCTGCGGGCTCAAGCCACGATCCTGACGTGAAATTGGGTCAAGCGTATTCCCACCCGCTTCCGCTCAACCTCCGGCGGGACCCGTCGCGTCTGGTGCCACGACTGGTCTGGGAACCGGAACCGTCAATCAGGTGAAGAAGCACAGATCGATGATCCACCAGGCTGCATATGCGCAAGCGCACCATGGCAGCTCGTACCACATCAGGAAAGACCAGCCGAACGTGAGCACGGCATAATCCGAACTCACCGGTCGTCGCAAAGAACGTTCTCATGTGACGCATTCTGAGACAGCGTCTCATTCCAGATACGTTCCGCTCTCTCCATGTCGCGGAGCGCGCGGCCGTGCGAGGTGGAGATGCGCAGCAAGGTGCTGATGTCCATCTCGCCGCAGCAGAACGCGCGCCGCGCCGTGACCCAGGCCACGTGAGCTTCCACGTAGTCGGCGACCGCGGCGCGATAGGCGTGCTCAAGGGTGATGATCATAGGGTCGTGCGGCCTACGGGCGAGATGGCGCACCGGATGCGCCTGCGCCTGGGTTTTTTTTCCGCCTCGGCCTGGCCTCATACTCCACCCAGATCTCCGCCAGTCGGGTCAACACGGCGCAGATCCGCCCGCTGGTCTTCTCCGCGGACTGACCTTCCAAGGCGGCGATGTCCTTGATGTCCATGTTGCCGACCACCAGCGCCAGCACCAGGCTGCGCGCCGCCGGTCCGATCACGGCGTGGATGTGGCGCAGCTCGTCCGCCGCATCCGTCTGCTCCATCGCCGCGGAAGCGCGCTGCCAGGCTGGCGTGAACACGCCGTCCGCCTTCGGCGGCGTCCACCGCGCGCCGCCCTCCGCCTCAATCAGCTGGGCGTAGTGCTCCGCCGCCGCACTCTGCACCAGGCTGAGCGTGCCGCGGCGCTGCAGCTTGACGTAGACCGGCATGGTCTGCGCCCGGCTGACCATGCGGCCGTCCGGATCGAGCGCACGAGGGATCACCTCCAGCTCGCCGCGGCGGAACCGCTGATCCTGTCCATGCCTGGCGATCACCGCCGGCACCGGCCTGCTCTTACGCTTGGCCATCAGCGAAGGCCCTGCGGATCGGATGGACCAGTTGGCCCAGAGGACCAGTCGTTTGCAAACTCCCCTTTACGAGCAAAATTTTCATGTTTGTTCTTACGGCTCATATACTGGTCTTCTGGTCCACAGGAGAGAAAATGATATGTATAAGAGAGCTTTAGCGGTGGACCGGAGCGCGGACCGGAAGTGGACCGGACCGGACCAGTACGTGCGAGGCGGGTCATGTGGCTCGCGTCCACACTCGATTGCGCCCAGTACTGGTCCGGTTGCGCCCATTCTGGTCCCAACCGCATCGCTTCAAGATCGCGTTGACGCGACGCTTCTGCCGCTGGTCCTGCATCGCCAGCGGAATGCCCAGCGCCTGCGTCAGAACCAGGGATGGCCACACCTCCCGCAGCAGCGGCGCGTCGAGCCAGGCTTCAACGGTGGCGGTCCAGACATCCTCCTCCATGCGCTCGTCCTGGATCAGCGCCGCGTACTCCTGGGCATCCACGCCGCTGAGCCAGTCCGCCTCGCCGGTGGTCTCCCGCGCCGCCGCCTCCGCCCATAGCTGCTCGCGGTTGGCGCGCAGCCACGCCATATCCACGAACTGGCACGCGACCGGCCAGAACCGCCGGTTGCCGCTGACATCGCGCAGGTAGTCCGTGGCGTTGGTCGTGCCCACGAGCACCGTCTGCCGGGGCACGTCCACGTATGACCGACCGTAGACCGGGCGATACCGATCGATTGACCGGGAGAGAAACGCCTTGATGATCTCCACCTCCGCGCGCACCACCTGCTCGATCTCCGCCAGCTCCAGGACCCAGATCCCGAGCAGCCCGATCGCCGCATCGCGGCTCTCTAGTGCGGCAGGAAGGCTGTCGGAATAGACCGTCTCGCCGAACAGCTCCTTGACCGCGGTGCTTTTGCCGATGCCCTGCCGTCCCTCCAGGATCAGCAGGTAGTCAAACTTGGAGCCGGGATGACGGATGCGACGCGTCGCACCGATCATGAAGCTGCAGCCGACGCCGCGCGCGTAGGGTCCGTCCGTGGCGCCGAAGCAGATGCTGAGCCAGCTGTCCAGCCGTGGCACGCCGTCCCAGGTCAACCCGTTCAACCACTCCCGCACCCGGTGAAACGGCCGCGTCGGCGCCTCGTTGGCCATCGCCTGCTCGATGACGGCCATCTTGAAGCGCGGGCTGTAGGTCACCTCGAAGTAGGCGGTGACCTTGAACAGGTCCGGCAGGCCCCATGGTCTGGGATAGGGGCCGCGCGCCGGCGCATCGTCCTCCTCGATCGGCGGCGGCGGTCGAACCATCATCGGCTCCTGGCGAAACTCGTCAAACCCAACCATGTCGCGCACCGCCGGATCGCCTGCCAGGATCAGTCCGGCGTTGCGCGCGGTCGGCAGCACGGCGCCGTCCTTGTTGCGGCTCAGCTTCTTGGACAGCTTGGCCAGCAGGCCGTCATTGCGCGCGGAAGACATCTCGATGACCTTCCCGGTCTCATCCATCCCTGCTCTCCCGCGGCCGGGCCATGCCGGCGCGCAATCCGCTGTTGAGGGTTGCCTTGATCTCCTTGTCCGTGAGACCGGCCTGGCGCGCGGCGAAGAACAGCTCGTCCGACACGTCCGCCAGCTCCAGCAGGCGGGCACCGACCAGGGTGCCGAGCAGGAATGCGTGCGCGTTCAGCGTGGAGTTGCGCCGGCCCTCTCCGGCCTCCTGCACCTTGGCCAGGGAGCGCAGCAGCATCTTGCGGCCGAAGGAGCGGTCGTTCGGCTGGTGCCGGTAGCGCGCCGGCTCCCGCGCCGCCGGCGACAGCAGCGCCTGCAGCACGAAATGCGGCAGCGGCTCGACCTGGCCGTCGAACTGCACGCTGTAGCCGGGCGAGGGCGGATGGATGATGTAGCCGCCGTCGCCGCGCACATCGATCGCCGGCGCCAGCTTGCTCGCGCTGTTGCGTATGGACAGATCCTGCGGCGCGCGGAACAGCAGGTGCAGGCCGCCGGACATGGTGCGATGGCTGCGCGTCAGCAGCGCGTCCGCGTGCTGCTCATACCAGGCGAGGCCGGGCTTGCCGTCCCGCACGTCCACGTCGATCACCACCAGGCCGGAGACGATGCCGGTCGGCACCCCGATCAGGCTGGCGCGCCGATGGCTGAAGGCGCGCATGATCGTTTCCGCGTCCTGGCTCGCGGTCTTGAAGCCGCCCTTGTGCAGCGGCCTCTTGTTGTCGTCGCAGGGGAACACCGGCCGCCGCAGGCCGATGGCCGCCTCGATCAGGGAGCTTGCCACCTCACGCGACCAGCTGACCGGGATGGTCGCGGTCGATCATCTCGATGACGCCCTCTGCGAAGCGCTTGGCGGTGACGGGGTCCGTCCACTCCAGGATCGGCAGATAGACCAGCCGGCCGTTGTTGCCGCGCATGTGGTAGCCGGCCGGGTCAAGCACCGGGCGGCCGGGCAAGCTGACCCAGGTGCGATCGCAGCCCCAGTGCACGGCCACGTCCTTGATCGCCAGCGCCCGGCCGAGCTGCACGTGCGCGAAGCCGCGCAGGGTGTTGCGTCGCACCGGCCGCCAGGCGAGCAGCGTCAGCGGCAACGGCCGCGCTAGCGGGCTGTCTTCAAGAACGTCCATGCTAGGGATCTCTTTTCTTGCACAGCTCGCGCTCCACGGCGGTGTATTGCCGAGCGAAGCTGCGTTCTCGATCCTTGCGCGACAGGATCTCATCCACTGCGCGGCGATGGCGGAAGATCTTCTTGCCGCAGGCGATGCACCAGCGACCGGGCGGTCGATCACCGCCTTCCACGTACTGGCGATGCAGGCAGATCATGGTGCGGCGATCCGCAGCGGCACGCCGCAGTGCCGCAGGAAGCTCAGCACCTCGTCGAGCGAGCGACAGACGGACACCGGCACCCCGGCACGCTCCAGGCGCTGACGCAGCGCCTTCTGGTCCTCGCTGGGATAGCCGCCCTTGACCTTCAGCTCGATGTAGCAGATCTGCCCGTGCGGCCAGTGGAACACCATGTCAGGCACGCCGCGTATGCAGCCGCGCGCCCGGCGTCGCATGCCCTCCCAGGTGCCGTTGTTGCGGTGCTCGGAAGACCAGGCCACCACCTCCGGGTGCAGCACACGCTGCAGCGCCCGCCAGATCATGCGCTGCAGGTCGTCCTCCGGCGTGCCGCGCCGCTTGCGCGCGCCGCGCTGCACCGGCGTCAGCGCCGGCAGCTCCTGCTCGAGCGGTTGGAACTTCATCGACCGCTCGACACCGGCGCCGGCGACAGCGCTCGCATCTGCACCGTCTCGAAATTGGCCAGCAGCTGCAGGCCGGCGCTGGTGCATTCGTACTGGTTGAAGAACCGTGCCGGCCGCAGCAGGCCATCCGCGATCAGTCGCTCGATGTGCTTGCGTCGGTCGAAATGCGGCAGCACCGTGTCGAAGTGATCGTCGTCAAGCTCGCGGCGCTCGCCGCTGAAGGAGCCGTAGATCATCACGAAGCCATGGTCGCGCGCCTTGCGCAGCGCGCGGACATGCGCGGGCTCCGTGAAGCGGCGCTTGTCCACGGGTCACCGGTGCCCGATGGAATGTTCCGCGGGCGCGGCGCTGTTTGCCTTGTGCGTGCACTGCGCGCACAGGCGGTTGAAGCGGTGCAGCGGCTGGAAGCTCAGGCCGCAGCCGCCGAGGCAGAGCCGCGCGCTCGGGCGCTCCACCTTGTGCGGGCTCGGCAGGTAATAGCTCCTGGCGTTGAGTCCTAGCGCGCTCTGCAGCGCGTCCTCTTCTCGGCGGCGACGGGCGCTCTCCTCCATCGCCTGCTTGCGCTCCTCCGCGGCCTGCCTGGCGCCCTTGCCGGGATACAGCGCGCCGAGATGTTTCTGCACCGCGAACTGCACGGCGCCGACGCTGCGGTTGAGCACCTCCGAGATGGTGGCGTTGCTCTGGCCCGCCTGCAGCAGCACCCGCAGGGTGCCCAGCTCCGCGGCGTTCCAATCATAGCCGCGGTCTGCTGCCGCCGTCCTGGGCTGTCCGTTGCCGCCGTCCACCATGAGGCACCCTTTTCCGATAGAGGTCAGGCCGCAGGTAGTCGCCGGTTAGCCCGGTGAGGGCGATCACGCGCGGCAGTCGTGCCGCCGGCACGCACGTCCACTGCGTGACCGCGCTGGGGTTGATGCCGAGCGCGCGTGCCAGAGCGGACGGGCCACCGACGCGACCCAGGGCTTTTCTAAGCGGAGGATCGTAGGCCATTCGTTCCGTTATGCAGCGCTGCTGCAGCCCATTCAAGCACGCAAAGCGCGTCCAGATTTTGACATCCGAGAGACATGCTGCATATTGACGCGCGTCTCGTTAATAAATCAGGGCACGATTTTATGGACCGCGATTTGGCGCTTCGAGATATCGGATACCGCCTGCGCATCAGCCTGCAGGCCACCGGGCAATCCTTCGCGGAGATCGCCCGACGATGCGAGATCAGTCACAGCAGGCTCGGCAACTGGATGCGCGGCGACAGCCCAGTTGACATTCTGGTTCTTGCGAAGATCCGTGCGCAATACAGCGTCAACTTGGATTACATTCTTCTCGGTCGCGGGGCGCTGCTGGCCAAGCTTCCGGCCCGCGCCCAATCGGTGCGGGCCTCGGCATTTTTGGGGGAGTGAGGGGTGCCGGGGTCTGCGCATCCCTGAACCCGTTTGTGCACCGCATCATCCGATACCCCTGCGGTTAGGCGATCTTCGTTAATAGCTCGCGAAACTCCGCTCGACTAGATCCCGCAACGACGATTTCGCAGACAATCCGTTAGCGCAACTTTTGCCGTGTTTCCGGCTGGCCATCGACCCTGGCTCGAAACATGGGCGTTGCGACTTGCAGCATGGCTGCATAGTCTGAACTCTCCATGGGGGTATCAGATGAGCGCGACAGTGATCATCCATCCGGCGATCGAGGCCAAGATACGTTGTCATCGCGCGGCGGCGACACGCTTCAGCAACATGGCGGAGCACTACCGGCAGGCCGGCGACGATCTGGGCGCGGCCAGGATGCGGATGCACGCGGAGGACGCCAGCGCGGCGATGCGGGAGATGGTGGAGCGCTGTCGGTCGATCCACATCCCGCCGGTGCCGGAGACTGCGCTGCGGCTGCGCGCGCCCGGCTACCCGAGACTGTCGCTCGCCTCGGTGGCGGTGTGAGGGTGATGGACGAGGCGGCGGTCTACGGCATCATCGAGGACGCGGTATGGGAGACCGCACGCGCCCAGGCGATGGAGCTGGAGACGGAGATCGCGGACCGCCTGGCGCAGCTGGGGCTCGACCCGCCCAACGTGATCCTGGTGGTCGACGCGCTGCGCCACAACCTGATCCCGCACGTGAAGATCCACCCGGCGCTGCTGCCGCCCTGGAGAAAGTGATCCTATGCCTCTCGCTCCCGTGCGGGCCACGCTCGGCAAGCCGAAACTGCGCGCCGTGTCGCCGAAGGCGGCCGAGCCCAGCAAGCCGAAGCTGGTCGCCTACGGCAAGGAGGGCGTCGGTAAAACCTGGTTCTCCCTGCAGTTTCCCTCCGTCTACTTCATAGACGTGGAAGGCGGGGCAAACCGGTCGCACTACACGTCAATCCTGGACCAGAGCGGCGGCGTCTACCTCGGCCCGAACGAGGGCGCCAACGACTTCGAGGTGGTGATTGAGCAGGTGATGGCGCTGGCCAGCGAGCGTCACAGCTATAAGACGCTGGTGATCGACAGCGTGACCAAGCTGTACAACTCCGCGATCGCCAACGAGACGGAACGCCTGGCGATCGCCGGCATCAAGAACGAGTTCGGCGCGGACAAGAAGCCGGCGGCGCAGTACGCCCGCCGCCTGGTCAATTGGCTGCAGCGCATCGACATGAACGTGATCCTGATCGCGCACCAGACGGATATCTGGGGCCTGGACGACCGCGGCCAGCGCGCGGCCCTCGGCGTCGGTCCGGACTGCTGGGCGAAGCTGCCGTACGAGCTGGACCTGTGCGTCAACGTGATGAAGCAGGGCAACCGCCGGCTGGGCAAGATCGGCAAGAGCCGCCTGCTCGGCTTCAAGGAAGGCGACGTGTTCGACTTCACCTATCCGGAGTTTGCCAGCCGCTACGGCACGGACGTGATCGAGAGCGACAGCAAGCCGATCGCGCTGGCGGCGGCGGAGCAGGTGGAGGAGATCAAGCGCCTGATCGGCGCGGTCAAGCTGCCGGAGGGCCAGGTGGAGAAGTGGCTGTCCGCCGCCTCCGCGGAGAGCTGGGCGGAAGTCGAGGCGGAGAAGGTCGTGAAATACATCGAGTACTTGAAGGGGAGGATCGCCGCATGAGGATAGAACCGAAGACCCAGCACGAGATCGAGGAGGGCAACCTCTTCCCGGCCGGCGAGTATGACTTCGAGATCACGGACGCCATCGAGACCGTGTCCAAGAGCAGCGGCAACGAGATGATCGCGCTGCGGCTCAAGGTGTTCAACGGTGTAGGCCGCTTCATCCTGGTCAGCGACTACCTGCTGGAGAGTGTCGCCTACAAGCTGCGGCACTGCTGCGAGGCATGCGGCATCATCGAGGTCTACGAGACCGGCAACCTGGACGCGATCGATTTCCAGGGGCGGTCCGGCCGGCTCAAGCTGCGCATCGATGAGGACAAGTCCGGCCAGTACGCCAAGAAGAACAGCGTGGCGGACTACATCGCCGGCGGCTCCGGCTCCGGCGCCGCCACCCGCGCGCCGGCGAAGCCGGGCAGCAAGGCGCACAAGTCCGACTTGAACGACGAGATCCCGTTCTAGCTCGCCTAGAACCGCGTCAGCTCAAACGCGACCGTGCCGGCGGCCGGTCGCTGCGCCTGGTTCGACGGGTCAACCCGCTGGTCAACTTCATCGATTTTTTGGTCCAACTCGCTGTAAGTCTCCGTAAAGATGTGGCATGCGTGGCTGAGCGCGCGGTGATCGAGCGGCATCGAGCCGTGCGCGATCAGCCGGCCGGACTTCTGCACGGTAAGCTCCCAGCGATCGTACGGTCCCGGTCCGTCCGGGAACGCGGTCAGCTGCAGGGTAGGCGCCTCGATGGCTGCCGTGTCGCTCATCGCTTCGGATCCCATGCCCAGTCCTGAGTGTAGTCGCACTCCGTGCAGTGCCACCCGTCGCGCTTGGCGATCAGCACGCCGTCGCCGCGGTGGCCGTCGCGCTGACCGCACGTGTAGGGATGGACGCGCCCATCCCGCTGCCACTGATTGAGCAAGGTGACCTGCTCCTCGCTCCAGGGCGTCTCGATCTGGCCCGCTCTCATCGGCGCTGCTGCAGGAAGCGCCGCTCGCGATCGTTCCATCCTATCCTCCAGGACAGCGAGCGCACCGTCGTCGTCGGCCGCGGCCCGTGGAACAGCGACAGCCCGCAGGCGTGTGCTTCCCAGCCGGCCTGATACTCCGCCGGGTCCGGATTATGCTCGCCGCGGGCGATGGCGCGATACGCCACCTCCTCGTTCCAGCTCTCGAACTCGCCCTCGGACATCCGCGCCTCCGCCGCCCAGAGTCAACCTCGTTTGCCTTCCTGTCAAACATCGGCGAAAAACAGTTAAACCTTTCGCGGATGCAGCAGATGAGCACGGTGACGGCACGAACGATCGAGGCGAGCGACGCGGCGGAGACCGCGCAGAGCGTCGTCGGCACGCAGGACGTTCGCGCCTCCTGGGCGGTGAAGAAGCTGCCGCGCTCCGACCGCCTGCTGGCGACGCAGCTGGCGGTCAAGCTGGACATGAGCAACGGCGAGCTGGTGAGCGCGGCGATCCGGCACTATGCGGACAAGGTGGCCGGCAACGCCGTGCTGCCGCCGAAGCCCCGTCAGGCCCCGCAGGCGGCGGCTGAGGTGGACCGCAGTGGGCTAATGCTTGACCAGCAGGCGCAGCTGCTCACGGCCACCCTGGCGGCCATGCGGGAGATGCCGGGGCGGCAGGGCGCGGCGGCCAGGCGCGCCGCGCGACAGCTCTGCCTCGGCATCGAGAACGACGCGCGGGTGATGCAGGGCCTCAGCCCGCGACTATTGCCCAGCCCGCCCGCCAAGGGGCGCATCTTGGAGAATGATGCAGTCGAGACGTGATCAAGGCTTGCGAGTACTGCGACTCAGCGATTACGGTTCGCCACCGGTGCAATCCGCATCCCGGCGATGCACGCAAGGACCCTGCATGAAACCCTAGAACGCCGAAAGGGGCCGCCCCGTGAAGGCAGCCCCCATCGAAGATCCCCAGCCGCTAAACTGAAGGTCGGTCACAACCCCCTTTTGCCCCACCGCGACCTGCGTCGCAAGGGTGTTCAGCACGCGGCTGGCTTCTTGATGGGCTTTTAACGCTGCGGCCCCGATCGGCGCGGAGACGCGCCTATGTCCAGACCACCATCGCGCATCTGGCTCGCCCGAGCCCATGGCCTGCGCCGCAAGCACCAGCTGTCCTGCTCCGGACTGCTGCTGCTCAAGGAGATCCTGCACTTCGAGGAGCGGCACGGCCGCGCCTTTCCCTCCCACGACGTGCTGGCGCAGCGCCTCGGCCTGTGCCGCCACACCGTGATCCGTCAGCTCGCCGTGGCGCGCCGGCTCGGCCTGCTGGCCTGGCGTGCGGTGTTCGTGCACGGCCGCAGGATCTCCAACCTGTATCAGCGGGTGCTGCCGGCAGAAAATGTCACGCTAGAGGTTCAAGAAAGCAAGCAAGAGGAGATCCCCCCCGTACGTACCGCGCCGGCGCCGCCGATTTCGCCGCAGCAAGCGGCACACAGCAGCCGGCGACGCGGCTTCGGCGGCCTGCAGGCGGCCCTGGACAGTCTGGGTGCTGCGATACGCAACCGAGACGGTGACGACACCGCCTGCTGATTGTTAAAAAGCCGCCATTGCCAGACTCTAGGGGCTCTTGCGGTATGCAGTGTTGCTGCAATAACCTCTGCCCTAACGAGAAAGGGTCCAGATGGCGAACCCACGCAACCAGAGCATGGACGCACGCATCGTCAGGAGACGAGCCTTCGCGATCACCGCGCCGGACCGCAGGCGCGTTTTGAAGGAGCGAAACAAGGCGGAACAGCTGATCAAGGACAAGGCGGTGAAGGCGGCTCTGCAGCTGCCGCGGACGCCGCCCAGCCGACCGGATGGCGGGTGAAGCGCACGGCGCGCTGCGCGACGACGTGCCGGTGCCACTGGTGCCGGACGCGTCCTGGCGCAACGTACGCGCCCAGCTGAGCACGATGCAGGTCGGGGAGAGCCGTTTCTTCGGTGCCGGGACCAAGGCCACGGTGCGCGGCTACGCGAGTCGCTACAAGGCGCAGCATCCCGGATGGAACTACACCACGCGGACGGAGGATGAGGGCATGCGGCTATGGCGAACGCGCTGACCAGCTTGGACAAGGGCTCGCCGCCCGCCGTCTACTGCCGGCACGAGGCGGACCAGAGACTGCGCGCGATCATCCTGGCCTTCCTTGAGGCCAAGCCGCTGCGCACTCACGAGTGGGCGGAGCTGCGCGGGTTCTTCCAGCAATGGGTCGACGCGGACATCTGGAAGCTCAGCCCGGCGCTGACGGCGCTGCGCACGGATGTGCGAACGCTGCAGCGGCCGGTCGATTATGCGGATTGGCGGCTGCGCGCCGCCGCACTTGGCCTGGACCCGCTGTGACGCTCTCCATTCTCACCTTGGGTTTCTGCAGCGCCACCTTCTACCTGAGCATCAGGAACGGACAGCCGATGATCGCCGCCATGTGCGCGCTGAACATCGTGCTCGCCATCTGGCTGATCGTGCGCGAGCTGCGCGCCGGACGAGACGAAACCCGATAGCGGACAACCCTGCAACACGAGGACCAAGCGATGGACGAGACGGACAAGGCTTCTGACGCCCTTAAGAGGATGCTGTCGCAGATCAACGCATCGCATTCCGTATTGACCGTCCTGGTAGCGGCCAACGTCGCGGAGATGCCGAAGCAGCGGCGAGACGATCTGCTGCAAGCGACCAAGCGAGACGAGGCGTTCAGCTTGAGTACGCCGGGCTTCAAGGAGGCGGCTGTCGCGGCGGTGGATCGCATCGCCCAGATGGTCGACTCAATGACCAAAGAGGAAGGCGACGACATGCACCTGGAGGAGTGGCCACTGTATATGCAGGGGCGCAACGCCGTGCTCACGGCCACCATCGCTTCCTTGATGGCCAGTCTGGAGGAATCCAATCAAGGCGTCGCCATCGTGCGAATGCTGGGGGAGACCAACGCGCCACCGGGAGCTGCTGGCCCTTACGTGCAGGGCTGCGAGGATCAGACCCAGGAGCTGATCAAGCTGAGCACCACCATCCGCAAGACGATGGCGGCGATGAAGGCGCCGGTGCCGACGAGTGCCACCGTGCAATGAAGACGGAGGTCGTCAAGGTGCAGGTGGCGCTGTTCTCCAGCGTGCAGCCGGCGCCGGCCCTGGTCTACGACAGGAAGCGTCGCCATGAATGGACCGGCCCGCTGGCGGCTCGCACCCTGGAGCTGCTCGGCACCGATATGAAGGGCTACTTCGTCGCCACCTGGTCGCCGTCGGACGGCTGGGCGATCGGCGAGCGCGTCGCGGACATGCCCTGGTGATCAGCGTCTGGTGGCTGCTGCCGTGGGGGATGGCCTTCGCCCTCCTCGGCACGACCATCGGGCTGTTGATCGGCGGCTTGTGCGCCACCAGCGCGGCGGAGGAACGCCGCCTGGAGGGACTTCGCATCCTGCAGGCGAGACCCGCTTATGTCCCGCCGAGCCTGTTTCCTAAGCTAGTCGCCAATCCCGGCGTCTTTGACGAGAGAGACCCGCAACCATGACAGCATTACGCGACCACGTCGTAATGGAGACGCTAGAGGAAGTGGAGGTCGTCTACTTAAATCGAGAAACGGCCAAGTGGTGGAACGCTCGCCGCGGCGTCGATGACACTGCCACCTTCTGCGGCCACTACTGGATACATGACAACGAGGAAGGCGGCCCGTTCAAGACACGATCCAGCGCGATACGGGATGCCTATTACCGTTTCGTGCTACGTCGCGAGCCGCCTGCGATCGGTGACACGCACACCCCGGCCGGGCGCCGCGCCTATGCCAAGCACTACAGCCGGCAGACAGAGCGTAGGGCTGCCGCGTGAGCGTCCAGCGGGCGTTCGACGCCGCCAAGGTCAGGCCCTTCGTGGAAGGCATGGCAGCGCTCCTGGCTAAGCGCAAGATGACCATAGCGGACTTCCGCAAGAAGCTGGAGCTGGCCGGTCACGGCAGCCGCACGCATAAGACCTACAGGCAGATGCAGGGCTACTCACGGCCGCGCGACGATACCCTGACAATCTGGGCGGAGATGCTGCGCGAGGACTTGCAGACGCTGATAGCGCTCCGCGACACGATGCCGACGCGCAAAGTCAAGCGCACCTATGCCAAGCGCAAGCCGCCTGCGGCAGGAGAGCAGATCTCCATGCCCTACTTGCAGATGCTGCCGCCTCCGGCAGCAGCTGCGCAGCCCGTGGAGCAGCCGCAGTTCTCCATGGTCGTGGATCAGGCCGGTCGAGCCACCTTCGACCTGCACCTGCGCAACGTGCCGCTCAAGATCGCGGTACAGGCGATGGCGGCGTTGCAAGGGGCGGGGCTGATCAGCGGTGGCGAGGAGTGAGTGCACACGCCGGTATCCACATCTGCCGAGGCTTGCATCGCCTGGTCCGGCCACGTCGTGCACGGCGACAGGGCCTCGATTGAGGCAGTGCGCCTGCTGCTGCAGGACGAGGGCCGCTGCGCGATGCTGGAAAATGAGGTGCGGTTGCTGCGCCGCATGATGCTTCGGCGTCAGTCAAAGCCGGAGCTGGGGCTATGACCTACAAGCAGCGGCACTACATCTTGCGCGGTCACGAGCCGGTGCCCTGCGATCTTTTGACTTGGGCCAAGTGGTTTGCGACCGCGAATCGCAGGGTTCGAGCGAACGATGTCGGGCCGCTGTTCGTCTCCACGGTGTTTGTCGGCCTTGATCACGCATCCTCCAGCGAGCCGCCGCAGATCTTCGAAACCATGATCTTGAACGACATGATGGAGGATGAACACTGCACTCGTTGCTCTACCTGGACGCAGGCGGAGGACATGCACGCGACGGCGCTGCAGATCGCCTGCAAGCGCATCCTGCAACTGGACGAGGCGATGGGTGAGTTCGGAGCGGTGTTGAGCCGCCTAAAGAAGCCCTCGTGAGCTTAACCATCGCCCCAGGCAATCGAATGCTGGGCATGACGGTGCGTCGCATCGTGTGCGGACAAGACGCAGAGCGCACCGTCAGCGAGGCCGCGATCCGGTTGAAGGTGAAGCGGCCAGCGCTTTCCGCGGTGTTGAACGGCTATGCTGGCGTGTCCGTGGCGCTGGCCGTCGCGATTGAGGACAGCTTCGGGTTCTCTGCCGGCGCGCTGCTGCATCTGCAGACGGACATGCAGCTCAATACCTACCGACGTACGATCAAGTTCACCTCCATGATAAGGTCATACGATGTCCAAAGATGAAGAGAACGAGCCGAGCGAGGAGGTATGGGACGCATGCTGTCAGCTTGCTAAGCACGCCGGGTGCAAGCTCATGTCGGACGTGATCACGGCCGGCGGCAATTGCGCAACTGTGATGGCGGTCACTACCATCATGCTGTCCTCGCTGTTCTCCACCTTCGTCAAGGAGGAGAAGAAAGAAGCGGCCTTCGAGCAGCTGGTGGCAGCGCTGCGGCTTGCTTGCCTGGACAACGCCGCGTGACGATCTGGCCGGACATGCGGTGCATTGACAGGAACGTGGAGCTGCAATGACAAAAGAAGAAATTGAGATCATGCGCGAACGGCTGCATCTGCTGGTCGACGGCGCGTGCGACCAGATGGATCGATGGGGCGTCTACATATCCATGGGCATGACTTTTCGACAGGGCGATTGCCTCGTCGGGGTGCGGCTGTCAGCCGGCGCGGAGGCGGTGGAGGTTCCGGATCAAACGAAGGCGGACGATGATGCCTGACCCCGGATCACAGACCACCCGCCCCGCTCTGTGCGAGTTCTCCGAACGATGGGAACTCGATGGGGACTATCTCCGGTGCAGGTGCTGCGGGCGCCCTCAAATTGCATCGATGGCGTTGCATGGTTTCAAGCACGCGGCCGGCTGTTTGGGTAGCGACGCCGAGCGGAACCCGTGGAAGACACTCGCCAGCCTAGTCAACGCGCAGATTGCGAAAGCGGAGCCTGTCATCGATGCCGAGTGAAACATCAACGACCGACCCGACACCGACCATCGACCGCCAATCGGCCTTTGAGGCGGCGTGCGCCAGTTTCACCCGATCCTGTCAAGCGGCAGCTTCTTGGAAGCATCGGTATTCTGGCGCGGCTTACAGCACTAGGCTGACTGCCGCTTGCGACGAACTTGAGCGCGCCATAGCCGAATGTCGCGAGGCTCTAATCAAGGACATGTCATGAGCCCTAACTCAACGCAAACCACCCGGCAGTGGCGACACAAGAAGCGCGGCACCGCCTATGAGGAGATTGGCCGCGCGGAACTTCAGGACGCGACAGGCTCGGCAACAGAAGGCTGCACGCTGGTCATCTATCGCGGAGAAGACGGCAAGCTGTGGGCACGCCAGGAGAATGAGTTTGAAGACGGAAGATTCGAGGAGGTGTCATGAGTGCTGATCCAGCGCAAACCACGGTTTTTGACGGCGCAGGAGAAACACAAGAGCCTGAGAACACCGAAACCCGAGATGCGCTTCGAGCGGCATTCGCGGAACTTGACCGCCGACAAGAACGTCTTCGCAAGTTTCAGGAGCTTCGGCGAGCGCTGGACGGAACGCCAGAAGCAGAAGATGACGCCCTATAATGTTGAGTGATCGAATAACGCAAGGAGAAAGAACATGAAGCGCATACCAGGAAGCAGAGGCATGGACGCTGCGATACAGTTCGCGGAACAGCACGGTTTCAACGTGGCAGTCACCAAGGGATGTCAACTGCAATTCAGAGGACATGGCGGCAGATTTATTAAGCCGTTGAGCACCGGCGACTTCCGCGCGGCGAAAGATGCCGTGGCGCGAATGCGTAGACTGGTTGCCGCCTCTGCTGCGAAATGATCATCTGACAATCTCAATTATCGAGCAAGCCTGGCCCGGCCAGTCTGCTACCACGCCTTAGTCGGCGCTGCCTCAATCACGAAAGGACCAGCCTTGAACGCTAAAGAGTGGCACGCGGTGCAGGAGCGGCTAGCACGACAGCTCATCGAGCAGGGCAGCCTGATTGAGGCGGGATGGGTTTCCATGCGTCAGCTCACGCTGCCGCAGGATACGCCGAAGGATCAACTGGAACAGATGCGCGAGACGTTCTTTGCTGGTGCGCAACACGTGTTCGGCTCCATGATGACGATGTTAGAGGCCGGCGATGACCCGACCTCCGCTGATCTGCGTCGCATGAAGAACATTGCGTTTGAGCTTGAAGAATTCATCAAGGAATACTCACGCAAGCACGGACTGCAATCGAGCCGTCCTCCGGACCACGAATGCAGGTGACATCATGAAAGACAATCTTCGCATCGTCTATATCGTCGGCGACAAGCCGCACACCTTCAACATAGAGGCGGACATCATTCATATGGCTGTTCGCACGAACGGTCTCTTAGAGATCCGCTCCCGGAACAGTGAAACGTCCGCCTACATCACGTTCAATTCTGAAAGGTGGATCAGCGCTGAACACCATTCGCCCAGGACGAAAGAGAAAGCCGATGATTGAGAAACAGACACTATCGAATATTCAGACAACGGTGAGGGAAACTCGCCAGGGCCTGCAGCGCGTGATTGAACGCATCAACGCCTACGAGCTATCTACCGGCGGGCAGCTCGGCGTCCCGCCGCCAGCCAAGGTCGAGACGCAGGCGTGGCGCCAGCGAATGTTCCAAGCGTCGATCGCCGCGTCGCGCTAACGCAAAAGAGCCCGACCGGCCCGTGAGGGACCGATCGGGCTCTTGCACCTGGCGAGGAACATTACAGCTCGTCCAGGCAGACAAGCTGGTATGGCAGCGATCGACACAGCGGATGATCGTCCGCCGCTTCCACTGCTTCGTCTTGATTTGCGAACACGGCGATTTCGTCATCCGCGCCCAGGATCGCCTTCACCTGTCCGTCTTCCATACGAACAAGGATGCAGTGCTCCACGTCGTCTTCTCCGATGCAGGTCGTCGATGCGATCAGCCGAGCACGTCCGTCTGTCCCTGATAGGTCGGCAGGTAGACCTTGCCGTTGATCGGCGTCGGGATGCAAAACTTGTTGTGCTTGTAGGCGAGGCCCCAGTCCTGGCTGTCCCAAAGCTTTTCGATCACGCCGCCGACGAAGTTCTCCGCGTCGTAGGCGATCAGCCTGCCTTGGGTGATCGAGTTGTTGGCGTTACCGTAGGGGATGCAGTCCCAGATCACGCCGTCGATGTCATTGTTGGCGGACAGGGTGATCATGCCGCCGGGCATGCCGCCGGGAGGGCTGCCGGCGCAATCCGCGGAGGCCAGCTCAAGCCCGGCGGCCAGGTAGGTCACCACGAGCTTGCCCGCGACCGCTGACAGGGCGAAGGCGCGCAGCTGCCCGTTCTCGCCGTGGCAGTAGATCGTCGGCCCGTGCGCCGCGGAGCGGTAGAAGACGCAGGTCGAATGCAGGTGGTGGGTCATGCCGCCGGCGGTGGTCGGTATGGTGTTCAGCACCGTGGGGGCGATGTCGACGCCGGCCGGATAGTAGGTCAGGCCGTACGGCGGCAGCAGCAGCTTGTCGTAGACGCCGGCCTGGATCAGCGTAGGATCGAAGTCCGCCAGCGTCGGCGCGCCCATCTTGTCCGCGTCGATGAAGTAGCCGATGCCGTCCTTGCCGGCGGCCACGATGATGTTCCACGGCAGGCCGGACATGCCCTTGGTGATCAGCAGCGGGCCGCCGCTGTTCAGGTCCTCGTCGCCGGGGCTGTCCATGTTGGAGGTGCCGGAAGGCTCCGCCACCTGGTCCGGCACGTCGTCCGCACTCTCGTCCGTCTGCGTGCTCGCGTTGCCGACGCGGCCGGCGTCCGTGAACGGGGTGAACCAGTCGATGACGCTGAGCACTGCCGGCGAGGAAGCCGCATTGATCGTGCGATGCAGCCGCAGTACGCTTTCGCCCCAGTTCTGCTTGCCGTCGAAATCGCCGTTGCCGACGATCAGGAACAGGTCGCCGGTGTCCGGGTCGATGGCGGGCGCCTGGGCGCCCATCCACACGCCACCGCCGGAGCTGGGCGGGAAGGTGGTGCAGAAGGTGCTGTCGATCGCCAGCGCGGCTCCTGCGGTCTGCACGCACACGATCCAGCCCTGGTTGGTGTCCGCGTCCTCGTTGAACGAGCCGTTGCAGACGTAGAGCAGGGAGCCGGAGAGGGCGAGGCCGCAGCGCTGCTTGCGCGGGACCATCTTCATCGACGCCGCGCTGGCGACGCCGGGCGGCGCGTAGACCGCGGTGTTGAGGTTCAACGGTTGCTTGACCGGCTGCCCGTCATAGATGCTGAGCGCCTGCACGACATACTCGCTGCTGGCGAAGCTCGCCGTCGAGCTGGTCATCGCGCACACGTAGATGATGCCCATCGCCCAGTCGATCACCGGGGTGCTGAGGATGCCCCAGTAGTCGTTGATCAGGTACATGTCCATCGCGGCGGTGCCCTTGATCGGCACGCCCACTTCCTGCAGCCACAGCCGCTCGCCGGTGTCCGCGTCGTCCGCCACCACCTGGTTGAACATGGTGGCATGGAAGACGACGTTGTGCACGTTACCGTCGCCCATGGACAGCCCGGCGCCGTACAGCGGCTGCCCCTCCGAGCCGCGCAGGTCCGGGCCGAGCGGGATGGAGAACAGCAGGCGAACGCCGTTGGCCCGCAGATAGGCCGGGGTGAGCTTGGTCTCCGCCAGGTTGGCGCCGCTGCGCATGTTGTCGAAGGAGCGGGTGCCGACGTTTGCGTTCATGAGATGTTCCAACACGATTGACCGAAAGCGGCAGGGGGAGGCGCCAGCTTCACCCGGTCACGCCCATGTAGTCGACCAGCAGGGCGAAGTCCGTGCCATCCGGCGGCATCCCGGTGGTGACCGCCTGCAGGCGATGCGGCCCGCCGGCGGCGATGGTGGCGCTCAGCAGCTGCGTCGCCTCGCCCTGGTCGTCGAAGTCGAGCCAGGCGATCTCCTCGCCGGCCGGGTCGAGCACGGAGAGTCGCAGCGTGACCAGGTTGCCCCACTGCGTCTCCGCGGGCGTGAACTCGATGGACAGTCTCGATCCGGTCGCACAGGTCACGGCGCCGATCAGCAGGGTGCCGTCGCCGGGCAGCGGCATGATGTCCAGGTCGAGCGCTCCCTGAAACACCTGGGTCGTGCTCATCGCCGGCGGCGCGAAGGCCGGCGCCTGGTGCGGGTGAGCGAACACCAGGTAGGAGGCGCCGTTGTTGTTGCGCGGCACGGTGAAGGTCAGCCGGCCTTGATCGTCCGTCCAGATGTCATCGTAGCTGCCGTTGCCGGTGTACTCGTGCACCTGCGCGTGAGGGCCGAAACTGGTCTGCACGGTGCGAGTGTAGGCGTTGAACTGGTCGTTGTTGAAGGCGCAGAGGCAGCCGGGCGCGCTGCCGAAGCCGAGCCGTTCGTGCACGAACACCTGCTCCTCGTCATCGAGCCGCACCACGAACTCGCCCTGGGCGAGGTTCTCGTGGATCCACACCAGGTTGTTGATCGCGCGTTTCAGGCCGTAGCAGTCCGCCGCGATCTGCCAGTCCTTGTAATAGACCATCGGGTAGCCGGGGAACGTCAGCATGACGGCGTAGCCGAGGATCTTGTTCCAGACCGTCTGCTGCCCCGCGCTGGTATCGCTGTCCGCGCTCTCGATGAACGTCACCGCGTGCGCCGCGTCCTGGATGCAGTAGCCGATGTTGGAGAGCTGGCCCATCCACACGCGGCTGTTGTTGTTGCAGATGTTGCCGATGTTGAACTTGGTCGCGAAGTCCATCACGCCGCAGCGGTCGCGCATGTAGCCGCGCACCCAGTTCGCCACCGGACCCGGAGCGCCGTCGAAATACTCGCCGAAGGCGTAGGTTTGCAGCAGCTCCGCCTCGTGCAGCAGGTCGAAGATCACCGGCGCATAGGTGCCCTTGGCGTCATCGATCCGCCAGCCGTCGATGCCGGTCGCGCGCTGTATCCACAGCGCCGCCGCCACCGCGCCGTCGTGCATGTAGCCTGCGGGCTCGGAGTGCTGATAGGAGGCCATGTCGCCGAACGCGAAATTGCCGTTCTGGTCCGGCACGTCATCAACGCCGACGCGGGGCGGCGCGCCGACGAAGCAGCTGTCCGTCTTCGGGAAGCGCCCGATCCTGCTCTTGCCGTCCGCGCCGATCGGCGTGTAGTTGCCCTTGGCGTCACCGCCGAGATACTGGTGCAACACCATGTCGCCGTACACGCCAAGGCCCTCCGCGTGCAGGGTGGCGATGGCGGCGCGCAGCTCGTCCGCGGTGCCGAAGGCGGTGCGCGCGTAGTCGTATGGCTGCACCTTGGAGCCGATGTCGTAGGGGTCGTAGAGGTCGTAGCCGGCGCTGTCCTGCCCGGCGCTGCCCTTGGTGAACGGCGCGAACAGGACCGCGGAGAACCCGGCCTTCCTCAACTCGAGGGCCATGTCCGCCACCTGGACGTAGCAGCTCGGCGTCAGCGGCCAGCCGACCGTCGTCGTGCCACGGATGCCGACGCGCCAGTTGACGTTGATCAGGACGCCCATCAGGCGCGGTCGCCGATGTGCAGGATGCGGACCGCGCCGTGCGGATGGCGCACCACGATGGAGCAGCCCGGCGGCACCTCGAAATACTGATCCGAGCCCGGCACCTCGTGCTCAGGGCCGAAATGCTGCACGTGCACCGCGCCGTTCTCGCGCTCGATGGTGTTCGTCATGTAGGGCGCATCAGGCTTGTCGGACATCTCAGGGCGATCCCTCAAGGCAGGTGCGGCTGCTCGCTCGCAGCTGCTCGAACTCGTGCACGGCGCGGTGCGTCAGCGGGCCGTCCTGATGGTCCAGCTCCGCCGCCAGCGCGTCCTGCTCCGCGGCCGACCACTTCGGCAGCGGGCGGCAGAGCGGCAGGCCCGGCTCAGGTTGCGGGATGCAGGCGGACAGGTTGAGGCAGACACCCACGACCAGCGCGGTCAGCAGAGAGCCCATGGTGATGCCGGTCTGGGCGTCGGTCATAGCTTGTGCTCCTTGAGCACCACGTCCGGATCTTCCGGCACCGCGGCCTCCGCCTTCCACGCCTGCGCCTGCAGCTGCACCACCTTGGCTTCCTGCGCCGCCTGAGCGCGCTCAGCGGCCAGCTGTGCCTTGCCGCGCCCGGAGGACCGCCCGGCCAGGAAAACGGCGCCTACGGCCACCAGTACGGCGAGAGCAATCGTCAGGTAGAGCCCGGCCCCGGAGGTGATCGCGGCGAGCAGGGCCGTCATGTCCGGCTCGCGACGGTGAGCTGCGCCACGTTGTTCACGCGGTTGGTCAGATCCGCGATCTTGCCCGGCATCGGCAGGATCGCCGCCTTGATCAGGGCACGCGACGCTTCCGCCGACTCGTGGTTCTCGATGACGCGGGTCAGCACGTCGCCGAGCGTCGTCGCAGCCTCGATGGTGCCGGGCAGCACCCGGTTCTCCGCGTTCCCACGATTGATCGCGATGGCGGAGACCACCAGGCGCACCGCGACCCATCGACTGCCGGGCCTGGGCACCGGCAGCACGGCGTCCGCGATGGCGCACAGCGTGACCAGCAACGCCACCGCCATGCCGACCGGCCCGGCGGTGGCGATCATCGCGCCGATGAACTGATCCATCAGCTCGTGCTCGTGCTCGACAGGGTGGCGGTCAGCAGGGACAGCGCCGTGGTGGCGGAGATCAGCGCGGTGCTCGCGGCGCTCATGTTCGCCTCGATGGCGGAGATCGCGGCGAGCACCTGTGCCTCCGTCATCGCTGGTGCTGCGGCCGTGGGCGGCAAGGGCACCGGAGCCGCCGGAGCTGGCGCCACCGGCACAGGCACAGGCACCGGCACCGGCGCAGGCACGGGCACGGGCACGGGCACGGGCACGGGCACGGGCACGGGCACCGGAACAGGCACCGGGACCGGCACAGGCACGGGGACCACGGCCGCCGGCGGCGCCACGATGGTGATCTTCGTGCTGTCCAACTCCAAGGAGGGATTGCCGGTGAGGTCGGACATCAGCTTGACGAAGTCGCCGCTGGCCCAGAACACCGGCGAGATCGACAGACTGCCGCCGCTGCCGAGGTTGACCAGGACCGGAACACCGCGCCAGGGGTTGTTCGTGGCCGTTTCCGCCACGACCCAGTAGATCGTCTCGCTTGCCGGGCCGCCGATGATCAACGGGACGGTCACCGGCGCCACACCGGTGACGGTGCCGGGCGAGGTGATGCTGAGCGGCGTCGCCGGTATTGCAGGAGCCGTGGGCGTGGCCACCGGAGCGCCGCTGACCGGCGCGATCGGCGTAGGCGGGGCAGCCGTCGTGCCGGCCGTGGGCCAGGCAGCGCCACCGGAACTCATCCACGACATGATGCTGGCGCAGGCGGGGTCCAGCGTCAGGTCCGTGGCGCTGTTGTTCATGCGCCAGTCCGAGCCGGTGGTGATGCACCAGGCAGCCGCGGCGCCGCCATGCGCGGCCACAGCCGGGATGATGTTCTGCCAGTTGGCGATCCACACGCTGGCCGGGTCCATCTTGGACCGCGTCAGATCGCCGAAGCCGCACTCCTCCCAGATCCACCCGGCATAGCCGCCGGCCACCGCCGCCGCCTGCATCTTGCTCGCGACGGTGAGGCCGTCCGCGCTCGACAAGTCGACGTAGGCATGGCAGCCGAGCAGGTATTCCGGATCGAGCGGCGGCGTCAGGGCGCCGCCGGCGGTGCCGTCGTCCTCGTCGTAATAGCCCCAGTTGGCACCCTTGCGAACGATCGGCGTGCTCGGCAGGTGCTGCCGGATGATGGCGTCGAACTGCACGTTCAGCGGGTTGACGGCCGCGTTCGAGCTGGTGCCGCCGTATTCGTTGACCGGGTGCACGCAGAACATCGTCGGGTCGAAGTTGCGCGCCGCGATCAGCGGCACGATCTTGCTGATCTGTGCCACCGCCTTGGGCAGGTTGGCGGCGGAGAAGTCCGTGCCGACCTGCGTGTCGCCGATCAGGCCGAGATCCACCACCAGGCCGATGGAGATCGCGAAGGCGACGGCGTCCAGGCAGGCGTTAATTTCCGAGGTCGCGATCAGCCCGTCCGCATCGAGCGCGTAGCCGCCGATGTTGTTGGTCGGCGCGATGCGGAAGAAGTTGCGGATCCACCCGCCGGTCGTGTTCGCCTTGACGGACTTGAGCGCCGCCTGGCCGGCAGCGCCGTTGATGGACTTGCCATCGAAGTTCACGCCGAGCCGCATGCGGCTCATCAACTTGGGAGCATTCACCGCCGTTGTCATGCTTGGCGCCTCCTACGCGCCGGTAGCCGGTGCGGAAGTCTGGTCAAAAATGAGACGGTAGGCGGCCATCTGACGACGGTCCGCGCGCGCGAGCCAATCCGCTCCGTAGAGGCGAAAATCCGGCAGCGCCCGATAGAAGTCTGATTGCTTCGTGCGCAGCGCTGCCACGAGTAAGGTCATAACCGGGCCGTGTCGATCAATTGCTGCGCGCGTCTGCGGACCGATGACGCCGTCCGTGATGAGGCCGAGCGCCTGCTGCATGGCATGCACCGCGTCCGCATCCACCAGATCTAACAGTGGCGTCGCCTGAACACAGTTGATCGCGGTGACGGTCAGTTCCTCTATGCAACCATCCTGCTTGACGCCGAGACATTGTTGCAGTAGGCGCGCGGACACGGCATCGCCGGCGTTGAAGGCATGGTCCGCCACCATCAAGTCGATGCCGGCCGGAAGCTGGTCCGCAGCCACCGCTCGCCAGTAGCGCACCTGATAGATGGCATCCACGGTTTGCGCCGGCAGGTGGCGCATCATGTCAGCGGTCAACACCTGCGGCTTGATCCAGGAGGCGAGGGTGGCCGCGCTGATGCCGCTGTTCGAGCCGATCAGCGCGCCGCTGCCGGCGCGGCCGGAGACGTAGTTCCCGGCATCGCGGGGGTCCAGGCTCAGCCCGCCTTCCTCCTGCGCAGTGAACGCGCAGGCAGAGGCGAGGGAGGCGCGCATGGTTCAGCTCGGCGAACCGGTCTGGAACCGGCTCGGGAACTCGTCCGGCCGCTTGGTCGGCATCCCCTCGAAGGAAGGCAGCGGCGCCGGCGTCTGCGGCCGAATGCTCTCCGGGATCAACATCAGCTGATTGTTGATCCAGTGCCGCAGGTGGTGTGCATAGTCGCACCACGCTCGCGCCAGGTCCCAGCCGCGGTCCCGGTCGTGCGTCAAGGTGTTGTGCTCCGCGGTGTTGTCCTTGTTCAGCTGCGCGATCACCGCGTCATACTGGCCGCGCAGCCTCGGGTAGCTCTCTTCCAGCTCGCGCATGCGTCCAGTCATGCGATCATTGTCCGCGCGCACAGTCTGCATCACGTTCGTGTCCCAGGCGTCCGCCTCCGCCTCCAGGCGAGAACGCTTGTCGCGCAGCATGTAATAGATCAGCCCGACCACGATAGCGGGCAGCAGGAACGGCCGCAGCGCCTCCGGGATCTGACCCCATATGACGGTGAAAAGCTCAGGCAGCTCAGGCATCTTGCGGTCCTAGTAGGCGCGCAGGATGATCAGCGCATTGAGCAGCGCGTGACCGGTGTACGCCCCCTGTCCGGCGGCGGACTGCACGCCGATTGCCAAGCCGGACCACAGCACCACGGACACCATCGCGATCAGGGTGCGCCTCGTTCGGTTCTTCATGATCGCGATGATGACCTGGAGCACACCGAGGATCAGCACGAAGCTGCTCAGCTCGCCGATGATCGGCCTGAACATGACGAAGCCACGTGACATAGCGACCTCCCCATGATGCAGCAGCACCCAGAAGCCCCACCACACGGAACACATGCCGCAGCCGATATCGATCAGCCATGGGCGGATCGTGAAGCCGACGACGATGCGGTCGAGCAAGGGGTGCCGACGCAGCCATGGCCCGAGCCGGTCCGTCTTCAACCGCCAGGAGCTGATCGCCGTGGGCATCTTCACGAGCGGCCCCCGCTCGCGACGTTCTGAGGGCGTATCAATACGTCCACTTCAACCTCGCCAGATAGAAAAAATGATGCACGGCTTTATCGAGCGCGCCAGTCGAATGATGTTGGCGGGCGGCGATATGCACCCCGTGGCGCACTGGATCACCGCTTGCGATCTCGATGGAGAAGCTTGCGCAGCTTCCCGTCATCATGGCGATCAAAATGACCGTGATCGTTTGCAACGCTGTCGACATTCAAAAATGAGACGAGACGAGAGTGTGACGCTGTCAATCAGGTCGTGGCGTCGTTGATGCGCAGCGCCACGTCAAACAGCGCCGTGCGACCGCCGGCGGTGTTGACCAGGAAGGAGATGCAGTACTCGACTTCCGGCTGGCCACCGGAGATGAACAGCGTCGCAAGTCCGGTGCTGACCGTCGTGGTCGCGCTGAGGATCAAGTCAGAGGCGGTGCCTACCGGAGAGGCGGCGCACACGACGTTGCCGGCGATGCTATCTGAGCCGGCGTCCAGCAACCAGGCCGTAAGGTCCAGGCTGAAATCCAAGCACTCGGCGGAGGCCTTGTCCGGCCAGAACAGTTGTGAGCTGCCGGCGCGCGTGCCGCGCAGGTAGGCGCCGCTCGGCGTCACCACCGCCACGGTGCGCGCGACGCTCGGGACCAGCAGAGGCGGCGACACGACTATGCGCCGGCCGGAATAGACGCCATCTGCTTCTGCAGCGCGTCCAGCTCATCGCGCAGCGCCTTCACCGCCTGATGCAGCTCTGCGGCGGAGCGCGGCGCTGCCGGATCGCCCTGCGGTGCCGGCGCCGGCGGCGGCGGCGGCGGTGCATCGACCAGCTTGCCCGCGCGCATCACCAGGCGGCTCTGTTTCTGCAACCATTCACGATGCTGCTCCGCGGTGATCTCGATCGCACCCTGCGGCGGCTTGCAAAAGGCCGGGTCGTAGAAGCCGGCGCAGGAGCCGTCCTCGTTGATCTTGGCGTAGACCATGTTCAGTTCCCCAGCGCGATGTAATCGAAGGTCAGCCCGCCGGCAGAGACCGGCACACCGGTCCTGCTGATGACGATGGCGCTGACCTGGAAGCCGGTGAGCGCGATCGGCAGCCGGTTGCAGCCGTAGACCGTGGGCGTCGGCGCGGCCGGCGATCCCCACCCCACGGCGTTGCCCTCATTGGCGATGACGCTGAAGATGTTGTTCGGGAAGGCGGTCGGAAAGTTGACCTGGTCGAGGAACCCGGTGACCGTATTCTGCGAGCCCCACTGCACGATCAGGCCGCTGCCCAGCGTCATATAGCCGTGCGATGCGACCGATCCGGCGCCACCGAACAGCAGCCGCAATGCCGGGAGCACCTGCAGCACGCCCTTCTGCCGCGTCAGTCCGGCCGCATCCGTGATGGCGAGCAGTTCGCCCTGCTGCTGGTTCAGCCACCAGTCCGGCACCAGCGTCGCGGCAGAGCCGGCGCCGGGATTGCCGTTGGTGAAGAAGCCCTGTCCCGCCTGTGTCGCGACCGGAACGGCCGGCGCCACCGCGACAGCGGTCGGATCATCAATGCCATACATGCGAGGGTTCCACCGTGGCTATGTGCGGAAGACGACTGCAGCTCAGTGGTACTGCATCCAGGTCGCGTGCGCCGCGTCATAGACGAAGGCGAGCGGGGTCGTAGGCGATATCGTGCCCGGTGATCCGCTGAGGTAGCTGCCGGACTGGACGTTGAGCGTCAGTGCCGTGATGGTGCAATACGAGACCAGGTGGAAGACCTGTCCATTCGTCGCGTTATACGGCAAAGTGTAGCTGTAGCTCGCGAGCGTGCCCGAGCAGTACAGGATCACGCCGTTCTGGTTGGTCACCGGATTGTTGCTGCCGCCGCTGGCAAGGGTGCCGGTCGAGGCGATGGAGCTGTCGATGCTGCCAGCGGCGAGCGTCACCGGCCCGTAGAACGACGACGAGAGATTGCTGTTGAACTGCGCGGCCACGGCCGTGCTGTTCACCAGGATCTGCAACGGGTCGGTCGTCACCTGCCGGATCTGGCCGAAATTGCCGGTGTAGCCGAACAGCAATCCATAGCCTCCGGCCTTGTTCGCGCCGAAGAACGCTTGCCCGACCGTCGTGCTGTCGATCTGCACCGGCACGTTGACATCCGATAACCTGGTGCTCTTGCCGGAATAAAAGGTGCCTGCCGTCAGGTTGCCGAGGATGCTCACTCCGGTCGATGAGATCTTCTCCTCGCCGGTGGTGCCGCCGATGTCAAAGCTCATGCCGGGAAAGCTCTGGTGAAATAGCGCGTTGGTCTGATCGGTATAGAAAAGACCCCACCGGTTCGCGGTCAGCTCGTTGGCTCCGGTATACCAGATCAGCGCGCCATCGCCGCCAGTGGCGGCGGACATCGAGATTGCCTCCGCGCCATTGGTCGTGCCGGTGAGGTTGATCGAGGCGCCGGAGTGCGTGCCGGTGTCGATAAAGCCGTCTCCGGCTCCTCCGGTGACCGAGTAATTCCCGGTTGTGCTGAAGCTCGATGCATTGGCCGCGGCGAAAGTCGCGGCGGCCGGAGTCGTCTGGCCGATCGGGGTGCCGTCCAGGCCGCCTGCGATGATGTCGCCGAGGGCGCTCATCGTCGCAACCTTCGTAGGGCTGCTGGCTCCATACGGAAACACGAACCAGTCGAAGCCGCCGAGCCGGCCGTTGCCGGGGCTGTTGAAGAAATCGGTGTTGCCGAAGCCGGCCACGTAGTTCCAGCCCATGTAGTCGCCGGGGAGCGCCAGACGCGCCGGCGTTGGCTCGCTGGAATTTCCCGCAATCGCCAGCCCGCCGTTGATCGCGGCCAGCCCACCTGCCGTCGAGAAATCGGCCGATCCGTCAACCCAGTTCGGGCCCCAGGAGTTCGAGCCGCCGCTGTTATCGACCAGGGCGCCGACGCCGTTCGCCACGTTGCCCGATGCGATGTTGGCCACACCGCCGCCATCGTTTTCGAGCCAGGGGCCGTTGATCGTGAGCACGGTGTTGCCGTGGATGGTGACCGCGGAGGAGTTGGTCAGGTGGATGAAGTATTCCGATCCCGTAAAGGAACCGCCGTTGCCACCATTGGCGTTGATGTTCGAGATGGTCGAGGCGCCGGCATTGTTCAGGTCGATGCCAGTCCAGGGCGTGCTGTCGCCCTGGCCATCCGTCCATCGCCAGAGCAGGCCATTGTCCAGGTTGATCGAAACGGCGGCGACCTGCACGTCTTCCTTGATCGCGTTCAGATGCGCGTTGGACATGAAGAACAGCTCCGCCACGTACTGCGGGTTGGCTGCACCGTCCGTCCAGCTGGTGCCGTAGTTGCCGGCGATCGAGGTGATGTCCGTGACGTAGACGCCCTGCACATAGCCGCTGATCAGCAGCCCGATGTTGCCGCCCTGGGTCCAGATGTGTGACAGGTGGCTGTCGATGGCATAGTTGCCGGCCAGCCCCTTGATCGTCAGGCCGTTGCTCATGTCGCCTGGCGGGAAGCCGGAGACGGTGTGGATGTCATCGACGGACGGCGTGTCGATGCTGGTCAGCACGATGCCGTTGGTCCAGGAGCCGGGGTAGTTGTCTGACGTGGTCGCTACGTGCGACAGCGCGACGGTGCCGGTGCTCGAACCGGTCGCGTTGATCGCGAGCCCGGTGTTGCCGGTGACGGAGCTGCCGGTGCGATCGACGGTGAAGCTGCCGATCGCGGCGCCGGAGCCGACGCCGAGGTTGAAGATGAGGCCGTCCACGCCGGCCGCCACCTTGAACTCCGTCAGGCTGGCGCCATCGCCGACGAAGCCGATGGACTTGCCTGCCGGCACCGTGGCGGTGACAGTGGACTTGATCACGCAGATGCCGGCCGGGACGGTGATCTTGCCGCCGTTTGCGCGGAGTGCTGAGACCGCAGCATTGACCGCCGCCTGGAAGGATGCAGCGTCGTCCGTGCTACCGTCGCACTTGGCTCCGTAGTCGCGCGGGTTCACCGCGTCTCCGAGGCGCGCGGCGAGGCTGCGCGCGGTGGTGGCGCCGGTCGGCAGCGCGGTGCCCAGGCTCATGTCGCCGAGCACGGAGGTGAAGATGCCCTGCGCCGGGGTCGCGCCGCCGATCACGGTGCTGTCGATGGTGCCACCGACGATGATGGGCAGCGACAGGCTGGTCTGGATGCCGGAGCCCTGCTTGACGCTGATCGACGCCGCGAAAGCTTGCGCCCACTCCGCCGGTGTCCACACGGTGTAGGGCGGACTCTGGCTGATCGGCACCGGGTTGCCGTTGGTGTCCAGCGGCACCGGCACATGCTGCGCCTGCGCGTAGGAGGGTGCGGCAAGCAGACACGACAGCGCCGCGCCGGCCATGAGCGAATGTCGCATGTTACCCTCCGAAGGCATCGAGGCCGATTGCGAACTCGCCGATGCTTGAAATACCGGCGGTGTTTTCCGAGAAGAGGACGGTGGTGTGCGCCGGCGCGAGTGCGGCCAGCTCGCAGCGCAGCACGTCGTTGCCGAACACCTGCAGCGGCTCGCCGGCCGCGGACTGGCCGGCACGGAATTGCGTCGTGGTGATGCCGGGCGCGTTGACCTGCCAGGCGAAGGCCCATGCCAGGCCGCGCACCGGCTGCCCGGCGCGCAAGCCTCCTGCCACCGCGGGCGCAAATTGCGTGACGGTGATGTCGTAGCCGAGCGTGGCCGCGTAGCCGATGAAGTAGGGGATGCTCTGGCCGCCGGTGTTGGTGAAGCGCGCGACCACCTGTGCACGGCGCTGTTCGATGGTGGCGCTCTCGCCGGCGCACGGGTCCGGCAGGCCAAGAGACAGCTCCCACTCCGGCAGCAGCTCATCGGTCGTGGTCGGAAACCCGTCGATCAACAAGTTGTCGTCGCGCTCCGCCAGCCGCGCATAGGTCGGCATCAGCGCCGCGAAGGCCTTGGTCTGCAGTGCGTCCGGCGAGCGCGGCCACACTCGGCCGCGCGGCAGCAGCTGCTGAAACAGGGAGAGAAAGTCCGCCGCTGAATAGGTCATCGGCTAGTTGATCGTGACCGGGCCGAGATAGGCGTAGTTCGAGCCCGGATTGCTCAAGTTGGCGGTGAACTCCGGATAGTCGCCGGTCTGGGTGAAATACATCGAGATCGTTCCGACGCCGGCAGCGTTGAGCACGACCGGGGTAGTCGAGAAGTTGCTGTAGGCATTGTAGCCGTTGAACACGGCACCCCAGACCGTAGCCCCGGCGGCGGCGGCGCCATTGTTGGCGGTCACCGTCACGGACAGCAGGCCGGCGCCGACGCGGCTGCTGGCGCCGGTCCATGACAAGGTGATGCCGCTGACCGTGGCGGCGGTCGATGCCACCGCGGCGCCGAGCACGAACAGCTGGCGCCCGCTGGCCACCGGCATCAGCGTGTTCGTGTTGCCGACGACCATCACATAATCGCCGTTGCTGACTGGCTGCACGGAGAAAGTCGCGCTGCCGGCAGCGCCGAGCGCCACGGGGTGCAGGCTGTAGCTGTCCGAGGTGGTGCCGCCGTTCCACATCGCCCAGTAGACGATCGCGCCGGCGGCAGCCGCGCCATTTGCCGACGTGACGGTGACAGACACCGGCACTCCGGTGCTGAAGTTGAGCCCGTTCGGGTAGCTCAGCGCCAGGGTGGTGACGCTGCCGACAGCAGCTGCAGCGACGGAGGTGATGGAAGTCGGGGGCGTGGTTGACGCGGTCCACCAGCAGTTCTGGAGCGCCATCTGCATGTCCGCGGTGGTCTCATAGTGGCTCTGGATCACCACCTGAGCGCCGAGCGTGCGGTTGCAGTCGCCGTCCGCGTAGTCTTTCGGGATGTGGCTGCTCGTGTCGTTAAAGACCTGGACACCGTCCAGGTAGAACGCCATTGAGCCACGGGTCCAGATCAAGTCGTAATCGTGGAAGGTGGTGTTGTCCGTTCCGTTTGGAAACGGAATGTTATGATACACGGGGCCGTTGCCGCCCGCCGTAGGATCATACCAATGAAAGGTGAAAGTGGAGGAGCCGTCGTAGCCCCAAGCCTCCGCCACATCGATCTCAGTGTACTGGTTGCCGAGGTCCGCTTCCAGCCATTTGCCATCGCCGCGCCACATGATGATGTTGATGCCAGGCCCTTGTTTCAGCTGGCAGCTGCGCATCCGCCAATGAAAGGTGCCATACCCGAAGCCGGCCGCGGGACCGGTCTCCAGGTTCATGAAACCGGTCTGAGACCAATAGCCGTACTGGTCGGCGACCTTCTTGGAATTGTTGCTCGACGTGATCCACAGGCCATCGACCGCGCCGGAGAAGTAAAAACCAACGGCAGGCGTGTCGCTGTTGCTGAAGACGTTGCCCCAGACTGCGCGGTTGATCAACGCGGAGGACGAGTTGGCTGGGACCAGAGTAAAATCCTGGCCCTGCATAGTCGTCGGATCGAACACCGCGGGCTTGTAGGTGCCCGCGGGCAGGACTGGCGCAGTGGTGACCCATGGCACCTGAGCCGACTGGATTGAGGTGTTGCCGCCGTCAATCACTGAGATGTTGTGGTTGCCGGCAGTCGGCACGGTGATGTTCACACTGAACGCCGGGCCGTTGACCCTCGCGGTCAGGCCGGTGAGCAGCGTGTTGTCGATCAGCACCTGGATCGCGCTGAGTGTCCCGGCGGAGTAATTGAAGGTGCCGGTCAAGGTGATCTGCGTGCCGGACACTGCGGAGAGCGGAGCGCTGAGCGAGATTGTTCCGGTATTGACCGTAATTGGCGTGGTCGTGGTCCCGCCGGTTGAGCCGCTGCCGCCGGTGCTGCCGCCGGTGCTGCCGCCGGTGGTGACCGTGGCCCCGAGCTGCGTCGCCGTGTAGGCCGGCACGAGAACGGTTGCGCCGTTGACCGAGACCTCCAGGAAGCCGGCGCCAGGCGTCGCCGGAGTGGCCAGGCCGACGTTGCCGACTTCCGTCGCGATCTGCACCACGCCGCCCACCGCCGGCGACAGGCCGGTAGACGCGAGCAGCGCGAGCACGTCTTCCGCGCGCGCGGTCTGGCCGGGCTGAATGCTCATGACCAAAGGCTCCCGTCATCCCAAGTGAACCCGTCCCAGGTGGCGGTGCCCTGGAGGATCGTGGTCCCGGTGGCGCTGGTGAAGGTTACGGTGCCGAGCACCGGGATCTGCCCGATCGGGAAAGCCACCGGTGCGGCCGGGGCGGACAGCGAGTACTGGCCGACGCCGACGACCGATGAGATCGCGGTCTCGAAATCGGAAGGGTAGAGCGTGATGCCGAGCGGCGAGCCCAGCGATAGGAACATCGCCGCGATGGCTTGCTTGACCGCCGCCTGCACCGCACCGGACAGGTTGACCGCGCTATAGATGGAGATCGCCACCGGCAGCGCCGTGGGCGCCGCCACGTAGACCAGGGCGGTGACCGGCTGCACCAGGAACAGCGCGTTGGCGACGGTGAGCTGATCGCCGGTCGCCGCGGCGGCGCGCGGGTCGCCGGTGGCGACGCCGTTCGCGCCCTGCGGGAAGCCGCCGGCTGCCGCCTCCGCGTCATCGAACATGGGGTAGACCACGACGGTGCCGGGGCCGGCGCCGTTCGGGTTGCACCAGGCGCGACTGACGCCGGGCACCGCCTCCGCCCACTCGACGTAGTCCGTGCGCGCGCCGCCCTGCGGTGGCGCCGCGTAGCTCTGCAACATCCGCGCCTTGAAGGCGTCCGGCGTCTCAAGGTCCGTGGCAGAGGTGATCACCGCAGCGACGCTGCCGGTGCTGTTGATGCCGGCGATCGAGCTGGCGAGGCTGATCGAAGCGCCGACAGCGAGATTGTAGGCGGTGCCGGTTCCGCTCGAGAGGATGGTCGCGGTGACGGTGCCGCCGGCCGCCACCGTGGCCGCACCCACGGTCGAGAACGCGAGGCTGTCCGGCGTGTTCATCGCGGTGCCGGCCGGCAGCACGGTGCCGGCGACGCTGTTCGGGAACGCCACCTGGTAGCTCGATGCGATGGCGGGCTTGCGCTGCACGTTCTTGAGCGCGGCCCAGCCGACCTGCGCCTCGTCCTCCGCGGTCCAGGGCACGGACTGGCGCGCGATGTAGTCCTGGTAGCCGTAATGCTCGTAGGCCAGGCCGGACAGTGCCCAGGCGAGCACGCGCAGCACCGCGCGCTGCAGCAGGCCGTCCACGCCCGGCAGCTTGGCGTTCTGTATGTCCTGCAGCGCGGACGCGTTGATCTGCGTCAACGTGGGGCGAGAGTACGGCATCTCAGAACCCCGCCCAGGTGTACGCGAAGCCGAAGGTCTGGCCGGAGGGCTTGACGATGGTCACCAGCAGCCCGAGGGCGCTCGCATTGATCCAGCTCGTCTGAACCGTCACGGAGGCGGCGATGTCATCGTCCAGCAGCCACTGCAGCGCCTCGATGCAGTAGGTCTTGGCGAGCTGCAGGACGGAGTTGTCCGTGCTCTTGGCCCGGTTCAGCGTCCACAGCCGGGAGCCGATCAGGTCACCGGTATAGGTATCTGCCCACCAGCCACGCGGATCCGTGTCGGAGGAGGCAAACTTGTAGTCCGCGGGCACTCGGCGGTCCGTGAACAGGCTGACCAGCACCGCCGTCCTGAGATCGTCCGCGCCGCTCTGGCTGCAGCTCAGGCCGCCCTGGCTCACGGTGAAGTCGCCGCTGGCGAGCGCTATGGACCATGCCAGCAGGATGTCCGCCACGAGGCCTCAGACCAGGTCCGAGACGGCGACGACGCAGCCGGTGAACTCCGCCGCCTTGGCGGAGATGGCGGCCAGCAGCGAAGCGATCTGCGCTTCCATGGCGCTGAGCTGCGAGGCATAGATCGCGACTGGGCGGGTGTAGGGCGTCAGGAAGCTGCCGATGAAGCTGCTGATCCAGGTCGCGATCTTGCCGAGGTCCGCACCCGGCGCCTCGATCAGGGCCAGCACCGGCTGCAGCAGCGCCAGCTCCGCGCCGATCGCGGACTTCACCGCGTTGATGTCCGCGATGGCATCCGCGACCAGGTCCTGCAGCTCCGGGCAGCTCTGGATGCCGGAGATGCGCGCGCTGAGGTTCGCGAACCAGGCAGCATCGAGCTGCGCGGAACCCTGTCCGATCATGGCGCCACCTCAGTAGATGTTGGTGATCAGCCCGTCCTGGACGGTCACGATCTGGCCGGTCGGCGTCGTGAAGGTGCCGCTCGCACCGGTGCCGGCGATGATGTTGCCGGTCACCGCGAGGTCGCCCTGGATGGTGAAGTTGCGAGCGGACGGCGTGGCCAGGATGCCGCCGCCGGCGTCCAGCAGGAACGTCGTGCCGGTCAGGTCGTAGAGCTGGGTTTGCCCGGCGGTTAGACCGGTTTTCCTGTAGGTTTGATGCCCGGACCCGACGATGACGCCGCTGGTGCTGTCGCCGGTGACGTTCAGCAGCGACACGTCCGTGCCGAGCGGCAGGTGCGCGCTGAACCCATAGTGATACTGCACCGGCACCGCGTCGCGGACGCCGCCGCCCTTGGTCTTGACCTGCACCGTCTGCACCGCGCCGCTGTCGTCGCAAGCGGTGGTGGTGCGCGCGATCTGCAGCAAGTTCTGCAGCCGCCGGGTGAGGTGGCCGAGCGGCGTCACGTGCTGGTCTCGTAGGCCATGTTGCTCTGCGCCACGCCGCGCGCGGGCTGCACGTCGCCCTCCGTCTTGGTGATCCTGGCGTCCGCGCCGTTCTTGGCGTTCACCTCGATGGTCACCTTGCCCGCGGCACCAGGTGCGCCGGCGGCACCAGGTGCCGCGGCCATCTGCTGCGCCGGCGCGCCCGCGACCGGAGCAGCGGCACCTACCGGCGGCGCGGTCGCCACCTTCGGCAGCGCCGCCTCGTACTGGTCGACGCGGTTCGAGAAGTCCGTGCCTGGGGTGCCGAACCCGTCCTGCCGAACCTGGCCGGTGTTGAGCCAGGCCTTGGCGCCGCCGACGCCCTGATTATGCGCGTAGCCCAGGATCGCCAGGCGCTGCGCCGGGGTGTCCGCGGCATACTGCTTGGACGTGCTCATCAGCTGACGCGCGTGCGCGTCGGTGTAGGCGTCGAAGAAGCGCTCTTGCATCGCCGGATCAGCGAGGAACTGCTGCTGCGTCGGCGCCGCCACGCCGAGCTGCTTGGCGGTCTCCTCGATCTCCGGGCGGCCCATCTGGTAGCGGCCAGCATACTTGTCGTGGAAGCCGCCCATCTGGTCGTAGCGCGCCTGCTCCTTGCTCGCGACCGCCTTCTTGAAGGCGTCGTACTGCGCTGCGGTGGCGCCGGTGTCTTCCAGGACGTTGCCGGTCGCGGACTGGTCGATGCCGCGCTGCGGACCGGAGCTGCCGGTGCGCGGGATCGCGCGCCCGTCGTGCCCTCGGTTGGCCGCGTTCGGCAGCGGCCCGGAGAAGGTAGGCGTTCCGCCGTTCCAGCCCTGGCCGAACAGCCACCCGAGGCCGTGGCTGACGAAGTAGGCGCTGAGCGCGGTGATCGCCGCACCGGCCGCCACCGTGCCGATCACGCCGGCGACGGCCGCCACGCCGCCGGAGGCCGCGGCGCCGGTGCCGACGCTGCCGATGCTGCTGGCCGCGGTCGCCGCCGCGGCCTCCTCCGTGGTCAGCACCGCCGCCGCCTTGCGCGCGGCCAGCACCTTGAGGATCATGCCGCCGGCCTTGAGGCCGACCATGTCGAGCGCGCCGGCCAGCGCAAAGAACGGCGACAGCAGCTTGAGCGCGAAGCCGGTCGCCATCAGCGCGCCGATGCCCATCAGCACGTTGCCGACGCCGCCGAGCGCGTCCGTCACCCGGCGGACGGTGCGATACCATCCATCGAGCCGTTTCGAGACGCCCATCCAGTCGACGCCGCGCAGGTAGTCGATGAAACGCTTGATGTAACGCGCGATGTCCTGGGCAATATACTTGCCGTTCGCGGCTAGCAATGCTGCCATGAAGTCAAGATAAGGACCGAGCACCGGCTGCAGCGCGGAGGCCAGCTGGTTACCGAAGTTCTCGAAGGCCGCGGTGACCGCGACCTGGCTCTCGCGCAGGCTGTCCGCGCGATCCGCCTGCTCCTGAGTGAAGTGGCTCAGGGTGCGGGCCTTGGCCAGGTAGCGGTCGAACACCGCCGAGCCGCCGCGGAAGGCGCGCAGCAGCTCCTCGTTGCCGAGCAGGCTGCGCGACAGCCGTGCCGCGAGCGTGGGGTTGACCTTGTACAGCTCGCCGAGGCGCTTGATGATCTTGGGCAGCACGTCCTCGACGTTGCCCTGCAGGTCCTTCACACCGAGCCCGAGCTGAATGAAGTAGCCCATGGTCTCGCCGCTGGCGTTCGGGCCCAGCGCGTCCGTCATCTTGTCCTTGAGCGTGGTCAGGCCGGACGCCATCGCGTCGCCGGACACGCCGGCGAGCCGTGCCGCGGTCTCGTAATCGTTCAGGTGGGTGACGCTGATCCCCATCCGCTCCGCGGTGTAGGAGATCTTGGAGCCCCAGTCCGCCCAGGCGGTGACCAGCGCGTACATGCCGGCGACGCTGGCAGCACCGGTGATCACGCCGAGCGGGTCGAGCAGGCGCGTCATGCTGCTGAACGCGCCGGCAGCGCTGCGGCCGATCTCGCCGAACGCCTTGCCGACGTTGGAGAGGCCGCTCTCCTTGCCGAAAGCGGCCATGCTCTTGTTCATCTTGACGAACGGAGCGTTGAACGCCTTCAGTTTCTTGTTGATGTCGTCTAGCGGCTTGGTGAACTGGTCGACCGCGGAGATGACGACGCTGTATGCACCTTTGGCCACGCGCGGTCTCCTAGGTGCGGGTCGTGTCCGCCTGCGGTGCTGCGGCACCTCCGGTCGGGACGGCGCCCACCTGCCAATCGAACTGCTGAACCAAGATCGGCTCGATGGTGAAGGCACCCGGCGGCATCAGCGTGATGTCCGCCGTGGTGCCGTCTCGGCCGCGCTTGAAGCTGACCTCGGAGATCACCCACGACGCCGCGATCTTGAGCGCGGGCAGGTCGATGCGCGCCAGGGTGTTCGGCGTCCAGAGCTTCTGCGCGCTGTCCCGCCAGCTGTCCGTCGTCAACGTGACCTTCTGGCTGCGGCCGTAGCGCCGCGCGGCCTCCCACTGCGCCCGCAGCAGGGCCACGAACTGCTGGCCCTGCTGCATCTCCGCGGAGACGATGACCTTGGGCCGGAACCGAGGCAGGATGCCGAAGCCCTGGTCGTAGACCGGCGTCAGGGTGAAGCCGTCCGCAGCGCCGGGTGCTGCGGTCTGCGACAGCGTGTCGACGCCGAGCAGCGTCGGCCAGTAGACGGAGAACCGCTCGCTCATGTCGAAGGTGGCGGACGCGCTCTGCACGTTGACGCCCTGCTGGAAACCGCTCGCCGCCTGCACCGTGCCGACCTGCGCCAGCACCAGGTCGCCGTTGGTGTCCTCGATCGCCAGCCGCGCCGCGTAGCGCGTCACCCGGTCGATGATCTCCCAGACCGTCTCGCCGAAGATGATGTTCTTGCGCGGGATCAGCCGGCCGGGGTCGCCTACCGTGTCCGTGACACCGATGCCGAAAGGCTGCGCCAGCGCCGCTACCACGGCGCCGGCGGAGCAGTTGCCGTACTGGCCGCCGGTCGAGCCGTTCTGGTCGAAGCCGGCATCGCCGTCCACCAGGTCCGCGCAGCGTCCGCGACCGGTGATCCGCACCGTGTGCTCCGCCGGACCGATGCTCGGCGTGTAGCTGTCGATGTAGCCGGTCACCACCGGATCCGCTCCGAGGCGAACCACGCACGGCAGCCCCGGCTTGATCACCACGTCCTGGATCTGGCCGGGATACTTCTCCGTCAAGGCCACGTCAAAGTCTGATGGCATGCGCTCGACGCCGCGGGTGACGCGCGCGTCCTCCCAGCCGCCATAGCGGACGCCGCCGACCGTCACCGTCAGCTCGTTGGGGTCCGGAGCGCCGGCGCCGCTCACGAGCTGAGCGCCTGAAAGGAGATCGGCAGGAAGCCGGGTGCCGCGCAGTCCGCGCGCGCGGCCAGGTCGTCCGCCCGCGTGGCGTCACCGTACAGCCGATAGGCCAGGGTGAGGGACGGCGTCGGCTGCAGCGTCGTGATGGTGGTCAGCCGGGCGAGCAGGGAGCCGCGCGCGATCAGGTCCGCGGCGACGGAGGCGCGCAGTGTGCGCAGGGCATTGTAGCTGCCGTCCAGCTCCGCGTCCGCGGTGATCAGGATCTCCGCGTCGAACAGATCGATGACGGCGCTGCGCAGGCTCAGCGCGTCGTCATAGGAGGTCGGCTGGTAGGAGGCACAGGCACGCGCCAGGGAGGTCAGCGTCGCGCGGCGGAACATGGCGGCCATCGCGGTCTGCAGCGTGCCGACCGCGGCGGCCAGCGGAGCGCTGCTGGTAGGCGTCGCCGGCGGTGGCGTGGCCGCCAGGGTGCTGAGCAGGCGCACCGCGTCCGCCGGGTCGTTGCAGCAGGCGCGCAGCGCCTCCATGGCGGCCTGCACGCTGGCCACCAGCCCGTTATCCGGCGCGGTGGTCATAGCGCCTCCGCCAGGTCGAGCACGGTGCCCGCCGCATGGTCCACGGCAGCCTGTGCCACCACCACGGCGCCGATGGCGCCCTGCGCCTGGCTCAGCACGCCCTGAGCCTGGTTCAGGCCGCCGAGCAGGCCGGAGGAGCCGCCGAGGGCGGCGCCGCTCAGCAGCGTGCCGCGCGCGCCGCTCGAGAAGCGACCGTAGTTGCCGGGCAGGCCGGAAACCGCGCCGACCACTACGGAGGCATCGCGGGCCAGCGATTGCACCTGGCGCACGAAGCCCTGTGCCGTCGCCAGCCCGGCCGCCACCACCTGCACGCCCTGTTGCACCGCGTCGCCGATGCTGCTGAGGAAGTCGCCGGAGCTGGCGATGTCCGCGTCGCCGGCGCAGTCGAACACGGCATCGCTGGTATCCACGTCCGCGGACGGATAGATCGCCTCGCCGGTCTCGATGAACTCGAAGCGGATCTCCACCGCTCGGCCGAGATCCTTGCGCTCCGTCGTCTCCAGCGGGCCGACGAGGGCCACGGTGAGGGTGCCGAGGGAGGGATGCACCAGCTCGCCGGAGCCGGGCTCCTCGCTGCGGTCGAGCAGCGCGCGGGCCTGCGCATAGCAATCGTCGCCGACGACGAAGCCGGTGAAGCTGACGCCGCGCACGCCGCGGCCGAGGTCTTCGACCCAGACCTGGTCGCGGAACGGATACTCGTGGGTTGCAGTGCGGCGACCGCGCCGCACCGTGCTGCTGTCGACGGCGAACGGGAGGCCGCGCCAGGAGGCAGGCTGCAGCTGATACAGCCATGATCCGCTCATTTCTTGGCGGCCTTCTCCTGGGCGCGGACCTGTGCGTTGGCCCGGTCGAGCCACCACATCAGCTCAGACACCGGGATGTCCCAGCATTCCCTCGGTCCCCAGCCGAACCACTTCGCGAGATCTGCGGTCAGCTCTGCGAAGTTGATTGGCTGGCGTTCACGAAACGCTGGAGATATTCCGCCGCTTCGAGCACGCGCGTGATCGGCATCTGATCGATCAGCGCCTGCGGCACGCCGCTGACCTTGGAGATCAGCGACAGCTGATACTGCCGGATCGTGTCCGGCATGACGCCGGGCCGCAGCAGCATCTCCGCGGCGCGCACCTCGCCGCCGGTAGGCTCGCGCAACTGCATCTCCGAGCAGGCCAGGTGACCGGCCTTGAGCGGCGGGTCGAAGGTCAGCGTCAGGTTGGGCTCGGGAAGAGGCTCGCTGCCGCTCATCAGAATGAACTCTCCGTCACGTAGCCCTCGAACTTGACCTCGAAGGTGCCTTCCGCGTTCTTGACCTCCGAGCACTCCGTGCAGGTCATCTGGTCGCCGTAGACACTCTTGCCGTTCGCCAGGATGGCGACGATCGGCACGTTGACCATGGCGAACAGGCGCGCCTGGCTCAGGGTGCCGGCGTCGCGCAGCGACGCGCTCATCATTCCGGTCTTCGGCATCTCGGAATAGCCCTGCACGCCGCTCTGCCCGAGCAGCATCTCGCGCTTGACCGTGGTGGCGTCGTAGGCGAAGTCCGCCGCGACATCGACCGCCTCGCCGGCGATCTCCATCGCGATGACGCCGGCCCGCCGCGAGGCGGGCAGCGCGAGTCCATTATAGATCGTGTCGCTCATCGCGCGGAGGCTCCATCAAGGGAAAGCGGCGCCCTCACGGCGCTGCGGGAAGAACAGGTGAAGTAATCAGCCGTTGGCGACGAAGTTGACCTTCATGACCAGTTGACGAAGCTGGTCCGGCAACTGCAGCGGCAGCAGGATGTTCACCCGGCCGCCGCCGGCGTTCTGCGCCGCAGCGCCCGCCTTGAACGCCGCGTAGTTCTGCGCGCGGCCCTCGTTGCAGTAGCCCTGATAGCGCGCCAGCACGGCGGAGAGGATGCCCTGCGCCGTCACCTGATTGGAGCCGCCGGCGATGTTGCTGCCGTCCGCCACCAGCTTCTTGCGGCCGTAGCTCGCCTTGAGATAGGCGACCATGTCGCGCACCAGGTCGACCAGGCTGTACGGCGTCTCCACGTTGAGCCAGGTGATGTCCGGACCGCCCGCGGTGTTGAGCTGGTAGAAGGTGATGGCGCGATCGATGACGACCTGCTGCCCGTCGCCGACGACGAAGGTCGAGATGCCGTCGAACAGCAAGGTGTTGCGCACCCCGATGGGGAAGCGCGAGGGGATCGGCGGCGCCAGGACGTTCAGCACCAGCTCCTGCAGCGGCAGCGCCGGATCTGCCTTGAGGCTGACGGCGGAGGCGCCGGCATAGTCCGCGGCCCAGAGCCAGGCCGGGGTCGGGCTGTCGTAGAAGCCCATGCAGGTCATCGTGTAATCGTTGCGGGTCAGGCCGAAGGTGGTCAGCGTCGCGGCGGTGCCGCGCACCGCGGTGAAGACGCCGCCGTACAGCATCTGCTGCCAGCTCCACCGGCCGACCGTGTCGTTGAGGAAGGCCGCGAGAGCGTTCAGCGTCGCGGCATCCGTGTACGGGCACACGATGTAGTCGAAGGCGGTGTCGCCGAGTGCCAGCAGGCCGGCGGAGACCGCGGTGGTCGGGTTCTGAGTGCCGCCGGTCATGCCGACGATGGCGACGGTCAGTCCGGCCGGCGTCACCTCGCCGCCGGCGGTGCCGCGATAGTTGATGCGAAGGTCAAGCTCGTTGCCGACCGGCCCCTTGTTGTCCGCGGTGAGTGCCACGGAGCCGGCCGTCGCCACCGCGGAGACAGGGCAGTCCGGAAGCCCGTTGATCAGCGCGGCGTAGGCCGTGGCGATGGCGGTCGCGGTCATGCCGATGGCCACCGCCAGCGGGAACAGCACGCCGGCGATGTAGATCGACAGCGTGCCGTTCGCGGTAGGCGAGCCGGTGAAGGCGAGGCTGCCGGTAGCGGCCACGGAAGCCGGATCGTCCACCTGCGGCAGCAGCCACACCTCGCCGGTGCTGTCCTGGGCATAGTACTGCGCGTACATCAGCGCCAGCACGGAGCCGACGCCGGCCGCGCTCTTGGCGTCGACCGGCCCGGAAGCGAGATAGGGCAGGCTGACCGACATCGTGCCCGCGGCAGTCTTCTGCCCCAGGATCAGCGTGCGCTGGTTGGTGACCCCGGCGGTGTTCTGCGGGTCGATCTCCGCGAAAACGCCGTGCGTCCGCTGGTTCGCCGGGTAGTTCTTGAAGGAGATGGTCTCGCTCATCGTCCGCGCCCTCAGTGCTTGTCGCTGTCGGCGGGTGCGTCCGCCTCGTGCTGCTCTTCCGTGGCGGCCGGCTCGGCGGGCGCCTTGAACGGATGGTCCGCCTCGCTGGTCACGTCGCCGTGGCGCAGCAGGAACTGCCAGTAGGGGTCGTGCGGCATGCCGTCCGTGTCGGGCACTTCCACGCCCTCGTCCGGCAGCAGCTGACGCGTGATGTTGTGACGGACCTTGAGGCCCGCAGACGGCTTGAGCAGCATGAAGGCCCCCAGGTTCAGGATTGCGGCAGCGGCACGTCGAAGACGCCGAGCTGCGTTCCGGTGAAGATGTCGTCGGTCGTGATGCGCAGGTCCGTCAGCGGCTCCGCCGCGAGCTGCACGCCGTCCCAGTCGCTGATGAACGTTTCGAGCGCGAACCTGAACTTCCAGATCAATCGCGCCCGGTCGCTCTGCAGATATTCCGCGCCGACGAACCAGTAGCCGCGCGCGCAGTTCTCCGTGCTCGGGCGGAAATTGAGCAGCGCCTTCCACAGCAGCGTCAGCAGCGGGCCGACGGCGTCCGTCGCCTGCGTCTGGCCGCGGCGGTCCGCGCCGACTGCCGGCACGGAATTATCAAGCTCCACGATCACCGCCACCACGTGAGTGACGGTCTGGCGCAGGCCGGTCGCCTGCTTGTTCGGCTCGGCATCGATCTCTTCCGGCATCACGTAAGCGGCCGGGAAGGACAGCCATGCCTGGTCGCGCGTCAGCTCCCACTCCGCGCCGCCGGCGACGCGCCCGCCGAAGAACGGCGCCGCCGCCTTGAGCTGGGCGATGATCGCGTCGATGTCCATTCAGCGCGCCCAGCGCCAGCGCGTGATCCAGCACCAGTTCGCCG
>CAXTAY010000024.1:0-56684 GCA_964242335.1 uncultured Acetobacteraceae bacterium
GCAGCGCCTCGCCGTCGATGTTCTCCTTGAGCAGCCCCTCGCGCAGCATCAGGCCCAGGTTGCGTCGCGCCCGACGCCACGGCGTGTCGGCGGACTTGTAGATGATGTGGCGCAGGTCGTTCAGCCGACCCGGCTCGCGCGGCTTGCCTTCCGCCACCCAGCGCTCCCGGCTCTGACCACCCTTCCAGGCGCGGGTCGTGAAGCCGAGCACCTCCACCTTGACCGCGCAACGCTCCAGCGTGCGGGCCAGGATGTCGCCGCACATCGCCGCCACGGTGATCGGGCGGCCGCGCATCGAGCCGGAGTTGTCGATCAGCAGCGTCACCACGGTGTCGCGGAAGTCGGTGTCGCGCTCGGTCTTGTACGACAGCGACAGCGTCGGGTTGACCACCACGCGCGCCAGCCGGCCGGCATCGAGGATGCCCTCCTCGAGATCGAACTCCCAGGCCCGGGTCTGCTGCGCCATCAGCCGGCGCTGCAGGCGGTTGGCGAGCTTGCTGACCACGCCCTGCATGTTGAGCAGCTGCTGGTCGAGCTGCTGGCGCAGGCGGGCGAGTTCGTCGGCGTCGCACAGATCCTCCGCGGCCACCTCCTCGTCGAACTGCTTGATGAAGGCGCGGTAGCTCGGCGGCGCCGGCGGCTCGTGGCTGTCGCGCGAGGGTTGCGGACCGCCCGGGCGGTCCTCGCCTTCCGCGGCACCCTCCTGGTCCTCGGACGGGTCCTCCTCCTGCTCGGTGCCGGTATGGGCGAATTCGGGCAGCGCGCTCGGCTGCTGCTCGCTGCCGTCGTCACCCTGGCTATCCTCGGGTGCGGGCGGCTGGTCGCCGGCCTGCTCCTCGCCGTCGTCGAACTGCGCGGAATCCTCCTCCGGCTCCGCCTCGAGCTCCGCTTCCGCCAGGTCGTAGGCGGCCAGCAGGCGGCGCGCGGCGCGGGTGAAGGCGCCCTGGTCGTGCTGGCTGCGCACCAGCTCGTCCAGGGCCGCCTGCGCGTTGCCGCCCATGGAGTCGCGCCACTGCGACAGCACCCGGTGCGCCGTCCGCGGCGCCGGCGCACCCGACATGCGCTCGCGCGCCAGCAGGCCGAGTGCCGCCGCGACCGGAAGCTGGTCCTTGCGGGTCATGCGGTCATAGCCGGCCTGCTCGCACTCGTGCACCAGCCGCGCCTCGAGGTTGGCGGCGACGCCGGTCATGGTGCGGCTGCCGATCACCTCGATCCGCGCCTGCTCCAGCGCGTCGTAGACGTCGCGGGCGTCGCGGGTACCCGGAGAGCGCGCGGCATGCACCGCGCTGTCGTGGTGGCGCAGCCGCAGTGCCGCAGCGTCGGCGGCACCGCGGACGCGCGCCACGTCGCCGCCGGAGAGGCTGCGCGCGGGCTGCGGCAGGCGCACCCGGTTGCCGACCACGGTGCCGGGACCGGCCTGGAACGTCACCTGCACGTCGGCCTTGCCGCCGATCGCGCGCAGCGCGCCGGCGGTGGCACGCTTGAAGGCCTCGGCGCGCCCGTTGGGATCGCGTTCAGCCATTCAGCGCCGGCCGCTCGCCGGGCCTGCCGCCGCCGCCGCCGCCGTCGGGCCGAGGCCGGCACCGAGCTCCTCGTTGAAGCAGCGCTGGTAATACTCGGCGACCGTCGCCCGCTCCGCCTCGTCGCACTTGTTGAGGAAGGTGAGGCGGAACGCGAAGCCCAGGTCGGAGAAGATCTGCGCGTTCTCCGCCCAGGTCAGCACCGTGCGCGGCGACATCACGGTGGAGATGTCGCCGTTGATGAAGCCCGCGCGGGTCAGGTCGGCGAGTGCGACCATGCTCTCGACACGGCGGCGCAGCGGGCCGTCCTTGCTGTCCCAGCCCATCTTGGCCAGCACGATCGCGGTCTCCTCGGCGTGCGGCAGGTAGTTCAGGGTGGTGACGATGTTCCAGCGGTCCATCTGGCCCTGGTTGATCTGCTGCGTGCCATGGTACAGCCCCGTGGTGTCGCCGAGCCCCACGGTGTTGGCGGTGGCGAACAGCCGGAACGCCGGGTGCGGCCGGATCACCCGGTTCTGGTCGAGCAGGGTCAGGCGCCCCTCGACCTCCAGCACGCGCTGGATCACGAACATCACGTCGGGACGGCCGGCATCGTACTCGTCGAACACCAGCGCACAGGCATGCTGCAGCGCCCAGGGCAGCAGCCCCTCGCGGAACTCGGTGACCTGCTTGCCTTCCTTCAACACGATCGCGTCTTTGCCGACGAGGTCGATGCGGCTGATGTGGCTGTCCAGGTTGATGCGCACGCAGGGCCATCTCAGCCTGGACGCGACCTGCTCGATGTGGCTCGACTTGCCGGTGCCGTGATAGCCCTGGATCATCACCCGCCGGTTGAAGGCGAAGCCGGCCAGGATCGCCAGCGTCGTCTCGCGGTCGAAGCGGTAGGCGGTGTCGATCTCCGGCACGTGCTCCGTGCGCACCGAGTACGCCGGCACCTGCATGTCGCTGTCGATGCCGAAGGTCTCGCGCGCCGACAGGCGGATATCCGGCGCGCCCAGGTGCGACGTCGCGAGCAGGCCCGGCTCGCCCAGATCGGCGCCATGGCCACCCGCACGTGCGTCGTTTCCGGTTGCCGTCAGAGCCGCGATCTCGTCCATGAAGTCTTCCCGTCCGTTCTGTCGCCAGGGGACATCGACCCTCGCGTGCCGGCCCGCGCCAGCCGGCCCCTGTTCAACCCGTCTCGGCGAGTCCGGTTTGCCGGGCGCCGAGAAGATGCGTCCGCAACGCGCTGTATGCCACGTTGATCGTCTTCAGCCGCTCCTCAGCCGCCCGGTCGCCGCCGTTGGCATCCGGATGATGCCGCCGGGCAAGGGTCTTGTAGCGGCTCTTGAGCTCGGTCAGGGAGACCGGCCAGGACAACCCCAGCGTCTCGAGCGGCTGGCGCAGCGCCTCAGGCCGCGGATCCACCGGCTTCTGCCGGTGCCGTTGGCGCCCGGCCGCACCGAGCAGGCCGAGCGGATCGAGCACACGCTCCTCGTCGAAGGCCTGTGCTGCCTGGCCGCCGCCGAGGTGGCCGAGCCGCCAGGACGGCCGGTTCCAGGAGGTGTCGGCGCGCAGATGCGCCTCGATCTGGCCGGCGGACATGCCCTTGTAGAAATCCCAGTGCGCGTTGTACTCGCGCACGTGGGCGAGGCAGAACCACCAGTACTCCTGCAGGTTGTCGCGCGAGCGCGGGGCGCGGTAGCCCGCCGGCTCCTCGCAGCCGGGCATCTCGCAGATGCGGCCCGCTGCGTCCGGGTCGGGATCGAAGGCCCGGTGTCGCGTGTTCCGTCGCATCATCAGGCCGTTTATGTGCGCGTGCAGGCATGGCATGCAAGGGCTGGCGACGGGACGGGCGAGGGGAGCTTTGCCATGGCAGGACGCTTGGACAGGTTGCACGCGGCGATGCAGCGGCTCGCGCCGGAACGGCTCGAGATCGAGGACGAGAGCGCCCGCCATGCGGGGCATGCCGGGGTCCGCGGCGCGGGCGGTGAGACCCACTACGTGATGGTCGTGGTGAGTGCCGCCTTCGCCGGGCTCAGCCGGGTGCAGCGCGCGCGGCTGGTGCACGAGGCGCTGTCGGCCGAGCTCGCGGACGGGCTGCACGCGCTGTCGCTGACGCTTCGCACCCCGGCGGAGACACGGGCCGGGGATCCTGCGGCGCCAGCCTAGGGGGCGCTGCCTGAAGCCCCCATCCCCGACGGGTCGGCGGCGCCCTGGCCGGCCTTCTGCCCGATCAGCTGCGACAGGCTGTCCGCCATCGTCGTCGGCAGCAGGATGGTGGCGCCGCGATCCTTGTTCATCTCGTAGATGCGGTTGATCTGCAGGATCTGCATCGCGGTGGGACTGCGGTCGTAGGTGCGCGCCGCCTCCTCGAGCTCGATCGCCACCTGACGCTCCGCCGAGGCCAGCGTCACCCGCGCCGACTTCTCGCGCTCGGCCTGTGCCTGCCGGCTCATCGCGTCCTGCAGGTTGCTCGGCAGCTTCACGTCGCGGATCTCGACCGACTGCACGGTGATGCCCCAGGCGACAGTCTTCTCGGCGATCGCCTGACGCAGCCAGTCATCGATGCGGCGACGGTCCTCCAGCAGCGTGCCGAGATCGTTGGCGCCGATCACCTCGCGCAGGCTGGTCTGCGCCACCAGCGAGACCGCGCCGGCATAGTCGGTGAGTGCCGTGATCGCGAGACGCGGATCGCGCACCAGCCAGAACACGATGGCGTCGACGTCGACCGGGCTGGTGTCGCGGGTGAGCGTCTGCTCGGTGGCGATCGGCGTCGTCTGGATGCGCAGATCGACGGTCCCGGCGACGCTGTCCACCACCGGGACGATCCAGAACAGGCCGGGACCGCGCACGCCCTTCAGCTTGCCCGCGCGCAGCACCACGGCGCGCTCCCACTCGCGCGCGATGCGCAGCGCCAACGGCAGCAGCACACCGATCAGCGCCAGCGGGATCGCGGCCAGCGGCAGGTGCAGGATCAGGAAGCAGTATGCAGCCGCCGCGAGCAGCAGGCCGGCGAGGACGGTCGCGATCGGGTTCGGCGCCTGGCCCATGCGTGCCCGGCCGATCCGCGATCAGCTTCCGTCGAAGCCGAGGAACCCGACCTCCGGCTTGGCCACGCCGCCATCCTGGGCGGCGTGCGACGCCGCGTAGGAGGCCTGCTCGACCGGACGGTGGGAGCTGCGGCCGCGGATCGCCAGATGTCCCGGCTTGTCGGCGCCGGCGGTGTCGGTGGCGACCTGCACGCTGCCCGGCTGCTCCTCGTTGTTGCGCATCGACAGCAGCAGGAAGGTGATGTCGTTGCGGTTGAGGTCGATCGCGCTCTCGATCGGCTTCTCGCCCAGCACGTTGGTGCCGGCGAGATCGGCGCCACGCGTCAGGGCTTCCTTCGCCGCGGTGAGATCGCCGCGGTTGATCGCATCGAACAGCGCCGCGGTCGGGTTCATGTCGGTGGAGGCGTGGCCGGTGGGTGCCGCGGGATCGTTCGACTCCGCACCCGGCAGCGCCGGAGGCGGCGCGTTCGCGGCCGCTGCCGCCTTGGCGTCGTCCTCGGCCGGATCGCTGCCGCTGCCGGCACCGCCGCCGCCACCGCCGAGGCTCATCTGCGCGTGCGCCGCGTGCATCGGCATCAGGCAGGGCAGGCAGGCGAGGGAGAGGATCAGCAGGTTCAGGCGAAGCAGATGGGAGATCATCGACGGCTCTCGGAGATTCTGGATTCGCCCGAAGCATGACGCGATCGGGCGCGGCGACGCGTGCGCAGAATAGCGGGTGCGCCGTGGCGATGGAAGTCGCCGGCCGCCGGGCTCTTCCGGGCGAGGGTGGTCTGGGTGATAGTGCGGCCATGCAGCCGAACCCGCGCTCCCTGACGATCGACGGCGATCGGGTCGGCCCACGCGACCCGGGTGCGCACCGGGCTTGAGCAGGCCGGCCGCGGGACCTTTCGACGAGGCCTGGCTGCGCGACCGGTTGCGCGAGCTCCGGCCGCTGCGGCCGGACGCGCGCCTCGCGCGCGGCACGATCCGGGAGGCGGCGGTGCTGGTGCCGATCGTGCCCGCCCCGGGGCGGATGGTGCTGCTGACCCGCCGCTCGGCGCTGCTGCGCACCCACGCCGGCCAGGTCAGCTTCCCCGGCGGCCGGCCGGATCCGGAGGATGCGGATCTCGCCGCGACCGCGCTGCGCGAGGCGCGCGAGGAGATCGGGCTGGATCCGGCGCATGTCGGCCTGCTCGGCAGCCTGCCGCGGCAGAGCACGCACGCGAGCAACTACAGCATCACGCCCTTCGTCGGCGTGCTGTCGCCGGAGGCGCGCTGGATCGCCGCTCCGGACGAGGTGGACGCCATCTTCGGCCTCGACCTGGCGGTGCTGATGGACCCGGACGCGCCGCGCCGGATCGAGGACGGGCTGCGTCGCGGCAGCTGGTCGTGGCCGCATCCGGATCATGATATCTGGGGTGCAACGGCCGCGATCCTGGTGCAGCTGGCGCGACTGCTGCGCGGCGACTGACCCGGCCGGCACGGGATGCCGGAAGAAGGCACGGTCGGGAGGAACTGCAATGGAAGCGGACGCGATGCGGGAGACGTTCTCCCGGGCGATGTCGGCGATGTACCGCCGCGAGGTGCCGCAGTACGGCACGCTGCTGGAGCTGGTCGCGACGATCAACCGGCAGGTGCTGGACCAGGACGGCGCGCGCGCCGGCGATCCGGCGCGACCGGGCGAGCGCGAGCGGCTCGACCAGGAGCGGCACGGCGCGATCCGCGTCGGCCTGCCCGAGGAGCTGCGCCTGCTGCGCCGGCTGTTCGCGGTGCTGGGCATGTCCCCGGTCGGCTACTACGACCTCACGGCCTCCGGCGTGCCGGTGCATTCCACCGCCTTCCGCCCCACCGCACCGGAGTCGCTGCGACGCAGCCCGTTCCGATTGTTCACCTCTCTGCTGCGGCTCGACCGGATCGAGGATCCGGCGCTGCGGGCGCAGGCGACGGAGATCCTGCACCGGCGGCGCATCGTCACCCCGCGTGCGGTGGCGCTGATCGAGCGCTTCGAGGCCGAGGGAGAGCTCGACGACGCGGCAGGGGAGGAGTTCGTGGCCGAGGCGCTGCACAGCTTTCGCTGGCACGAGACGGCCACCGTCGACCTGCCGACCTACGTGGCGCTGCGTGCGGCACACCCGCTGGTCGCCGACGTCGCCTGCTTCCGCGGTCCGCACATCAACCACCTGACGCCGCGCGTGCTCGACATCGACGCGGCACAGGCGGCGATGCAGGCGCACGGCCTGTCGGTGAAGCCGCAGATCGAGGGGCCGCCGCGTCGGCGCTGCCCGATCCTGCTGCGCCAGACCAGCTTCAGGGCGCTGTCCGAGCCGGTGCGCTTCGGCGCCGAGCAGGGCGAGCACACCGCCCGCTTCGGCGAGATCGAGCAGCGCGGCGCCGCACTCACCCCCGCCGGACGCGCGCTCTACGACCGGCTGCTGGCCGAGGGCGACGCGAGCGCCTTCGAGGCGTTCCCGGACGATCACGCCGCGCTGCGACGCGACGGGCTCGCGTACTACCGCTTCGTGCCGGTCGCCGACGTGCCGCTCGGCGCGCAGAGCCTCGACGAGGCGATCGAGGCCGGATCGGTGCGCGCCGAGCCGATCCTCTACGAGGACTTCCTGCCGGTGAGTGCCGCCGGGATCTTCCGCTCGAACCTCGCCGGCGGCGCGGCCGCGACCGCCTCCGCGTCGCCGCGACAGGGCGCGCTCGAGGAGGCGCTGGGATGCGACATCCTCGATCCGTCCGCACTCTACGCGTCGCAGAGTGCGGCGTCGGCGAACGCGATCGCGCCGTGATCCTCGCCTGCCGCCGGCAGGGCCGGGATCGGGGTCCGCGGTCTACCGCCCCAGCGGGTCGAGGGCGGATCCCTTGGCTTGCTCTCCCGGCAGCGGCGCCTCGGCCGGCACCGGGATGTCGAACCGCACGCCCTGGGCCAGCGGCACCGAGAGCCCGTAATTGATCGCGCTGGTCAGCCTGCGCATGTAGGCCTTCCAGCAATCCGAGCCCGACTCGCGTCCGCCGCCGGTCTCCTTCTCGCCGCCGAAGGCGCCGCCGATCTCCGCGCCGGACGGCCCCATGTTGACGTTGGCGATCCCGCAATCCGAGCCGATCGCGGACAGGAACAGCTCGCTCTCGCGCAGGTCGCGGGTGAAGATCGACGAGGAGAGCCCCTGCGGCACCCCGTTATGCCGCGCCAGCGCCTGGTCGAAGTCGGCGTAGCGCAGCACGTACAGGATCGGCGCGAAGGTCTCCTCGAGCACCGGGCCGATCTGCCCCGGCATCAGCACCAGGGCCGGGCGCACGTAGCAGCCTTCGCCCGCGCCCTCCGGCATCACCCGCTCGCCGCCGAACACCGTGCCGCCCGCCGCCCGCGCCCGCGCCAGTGCCGCCTGCATCGCCTCGTAGGCGGCGTGGTCGATCAGCGGCCCGACCAGGTTCTCGTCGGCCAGCGGGTTGCCCACCGACACCGTCTCGAACACGGCGCGCAGCTTGGCGGCGAACGCGTCGTGTATGTCCTCGTGCACGATCAGCCGGCGCAGGCTGGTGCAGCGCTGCCCGGCGGTGCCCATGGCGGCGAAGGCGACCGCGCGCAGCGCCAGCTCCTGATCGGCAGACGGGCAGACGATCGAGGCGTTGTTGCCGCCCAGCTCCAGGATCGCGCGTCCGAAGCGGCCGGCGACCTCGCGTCCGACCACGCGCCCCATCGCGGTCGAGCCGGTGGCCGAGAGCACCGGCACGCGCCGGTCCGCGACCAGCGCCGCACCGGCGTCGCGGCCGCCGAGCAGTAGCCCGCACAGCCCGTCGGGGGCGTCGCCGAAGCGCACGGCCGCGCGCTCGAACAGCGCGATCGTCGCCAGCGCGGTCAGCGGCGTCTTCTCCGACGGCTTCCACACCACCGCGTCGCCGCACACCAGCGCCAGTGCCGCGTTCCACGCCCACACCGCGACCGGGAAGTTGAAGGCGGAGATCACGCCGACCACGCCGGCCGGATGCCACTGCTCCATCATCCTGTGCTCGGGACGCTCGCTGGTGATGGTCAGGCCGTAGAGCTGTCGCGACAGGCCGACCGCGAAATCGCAGATGTCGATCATCTCCTGGACCTCGCCGGCACCCTCGGAGGGCACCTTGCCGGCCTCGATCGTGACCAGCCGGCCGAGTGCCGGCTTGGCGGCACGCAGCTCCTCGCCGAACAGCCGCACCAGCTCGCCGCGTCGCGGCGCCGGCACCCGCCGCCAGTGCCCGAACGCCTGCTCGGCGCGGCCGATCGCCGCGGCACAGGCCGCGGCGTCGGCGTGCTCGACACGACCGATCGCCTCGCCGGTGAGCGGCGTGCGCACCACCTGGCCGCCGGCGCGGTCGAACCGCGCGGCCGGCACGTCCAGGGCGGTGAGGATCGCCCGGGTCTCGTAGGGAAGGTCGAGGTCGGCGGCACTCATCTCATCCCCCGTGCCGGCTGGACCCGGCGTGGCTGCGGCACCGGGGTCTGGCGCCTGCGCGCCCGCCGGGTCAAGCCCCCCGGTCGGCGCGGGCCAGCGTGGAGTGGCGCATGCCGTAGCCGACATAGGTCGCCGCACCGAGCAGGGCATAGACCAGCAGCAGCAGCGCCGGCACCGGGTTGCCGTGGAACAGGGCGGTGGTCAGGTCGATCAGCAGCGGGGCCGCCATGATCACGCAGAACACGATGCCCAGCGCCGGCACCGTGCCGATCCAGCATCCGCGGACGCGCATGCCGCCGAGCGGCACCCGGAACGGTGCGATGATGTCGGGCCTGGCGTTGCGCTGCCAGATCACGGTGAAGCTGACGATGCCGAAGGCGACGGTGGTGCCGAGGCTCACCAGGTCGCTGATGATGTCGATCGGCAGGGTGGCGGCGGCGGTGGCGGTGGCGACGCCGACCAGGATGGTGCCGAGCCAGGGGGTGCGGAAGCGCGGATGCAGCCGGTGGAACAGCTTCGGCAGCAGGCCGTCGCGCGACATCGTGTAGAAGATGCGCGACTGGCCGTACAGCAGCACCAGCATCACCGAGCAGAGCCCGGTCACCGCGCCGATCTTGATCAGCAGCGCCAGCCAGGGTCGGTGCATGGCGTCGACGGCGATCGCCAGCGGGTCGGGCACCCCCAGCTTCTGGTAGGGGACGATGCCGGTGAGCACGGCGGCGACCAGGACGTAGGTCACGGTGCAGATCGCCAGCGAGCCGAGGATGCCGATCGGCACGTCCCGCCTCGGGTTGCGCGCCTCGGCGGCGGCGCACGACACCGCCTCGAAGCCGACATAGGCGAAGAAGATCACCGAGGCCGCGCGGAAGATGCCCGGCACGCCGAAATGGAACCCGCCGGTGCCGGCGGGAATGAACGGCGTCCAGTTCGACGGGCGCACCGCACTGACGCCGAAGGCTACGAACACCACCAGCACCGAGACCTTGATCACCACGATGACGCTGTTCACCGTCGCGGACTCCGTGACCCCGATCACCAGGATCGCCGTCACCAGCAGGCTGGCGAAGGCCGCCACCAGGTCGAGGCCGCCGCTCCAGACCAGCGTGGTGCCGCCCGCGGCCCCCTGGGCGGTCTCGATCAGCGGGCTGTGCAGCAGCGCCGGCACGTGCACGCCGAAATCGGCGAGCAGGCTGGTGGCGTAGCCGGAGAAGCCGGCCGCCACCGCCGCCGTCGAGATGCCGTACTCCAGCAGCAGCAGCCAACCGGTGACCCAGGCGAACACCTCGCCGACGGCGACGTAGGCGTAGGTGTAGGCCGACCCGCTGACCGGCATCACCGAGGCCAGCTCGCCGTAGGACAGCGCCGTGAAGGCACAGGCGAGCCCGGCGAGCAGGAACGAGAGCAGCACCGCCGGCCCGGCATAGTGCGCCGCGGCGCTCCCGGTCATCACGTAGATGCCGGCGCCGATCGTCGAGCCGACGCCGAGCATGGTCAGGTTCAGCGGACCCAGCGTCCGCTTCAGCCCGTGCGAGGCGATCTCCGCCTCGACGTCGGCGATCGGCTTGCGCAGCATCAGCTGGCGGCGCTGGCCCGCGGATCGCGTCCCCGACGGCGGTGCGTCGCCGGGATGTAGGTTTTGCATGCGCCCCATGCGCTTACGGTATGGACGGGCGGCGACGCAGGTCAAGTATGGCGCCATAGGCGGCAGCGCGGCCCGCATCGGGGTGGCCCGGCGGCGGCAAAGCTGCTTTGCTAACGAAATGATATCGACCCGGAACATAGTGTGATCGGCGCGGTGGGTTCCGGTTCCGCGGAAGCTCCGGGCCGGGCGCCGCTGGCCATCGTCACCATGGTCTATGACGAGCCGATGTTCCTGCCGCTCTGGGCGCGTCACTACTGCGCCCAGGTGGCACCGGCGCACTGCTACGTGGTCGATCACGGCTCCGACGACGGCAGCACCGATCCGGCGCGGCTGGTCGCGGGCCTGAACATCGTGCGCATCCCGCGCTCGCCGCAGGACGACAGCCGGCGCTGCGGTTTCATCTCGCATCTCTGCGCGTCGCTGCTGACCTGGTACGAGAGCGTGATCTACGTCGACGTCGACGAGATCCTGGTCGCCGACCCGGCGCTGCACGCCTCGCTCGCGGACTACGCCGTCGCGCTCGACGCGCAGGCGGTAATCTCCGCGATTGGGCTCGACGTGGTGCACAGCCCCGACGACGAGCCGGTGCTGGACTGGAGCCGGCCGGTGAGCCTGCAGCGGCACTGGCTGCGCTTCACCTCGGCGATGTGCAAGCCGGTGCTGATCCGTCGCCGGGTGCAGTGGGCGCCGGGTTTCCATAACATCGATGCGCCGCCGCGCTTCGACGAGCTGTTCCTGTTCCACCTGCGCTACGCCGACCTGCAGTCCGGACTGATGCGGCTGACGCGGACGCGCCGGCAGGCCTGGATCTCGCCGCAGGCCGGATCGCACCAGCGCATGGCCGACACGAGCTGGCGCGACATGCTGCTCGGCATGGCGGCGCTGCCCCGAGACGAGGACCGTACGCTCGGCCTGGAGGATCCGGCCTTGCGCAGCTGGCTGGCCCGCGTCGTGCAGAGTGCCGCCACCCGCCAGACCGAGCTCTACCGCATCGACCTGCACCTGAGCGGCGATGCGCTGTGGCGCCTGCCGGAGCGCTTCCGAGGCAGCTTCTGAGCGGCCGCCCCGTCACCCGGGGGCAACCGCTACCGTTCCGGTCCGTTGTCGTACCGGAGACGGCGCGGGAGGTTCGGGATGGCCAGCGGGATCCTATCGGGGCGACGCGTGCATGGCGGCCGTAGCCGCGCCGTCATGAGGTGGTTCGGACTGTGCCTGCTCGCCGGGTCGATCGCCTCGGCCGGACCGGCGGTGGCGCAGGATCGTGTCGCCGTGCCGCCTCCGGCACTCGGCGCCCGGGGCGACGGCGTCGTGACGCCGCCCGGACGGATCGATCCGGGCATGACGCACGCGGCGCCGCACCTGCCGTCCCGCAGCATGCCGGTGCTGCGTCCGCGGACGCGCGACGGCCGCGGCGTGCGGATCGTCCCGAAATGAGGGGTGCCGGGAGATGGAGGCGGGCTGCCGTGGTTCGGGTGCGGTAGCGACCGGGGCTATTTCAGCCGCTTCTTCGCCTGCGGCTTCAGCGTCGGCTTGGCCTGCTGGGCCTGCTGCGCCGGCGGCGCCGGCTCGGCCTGCTGGGCGCGGGCCTTCAGGGCGGGCTTGGCGGGCAGCTTCTCGGCGGCGGTCGCGCGGCCCTTCTGCGGGATGTCCGATACCCGCTCCGGCGCCTCCACGCTCGCCCGGGCGGTGCGCCTCGGCTTCGGGGTCGGGTCGACCTCGCCCTGGTCGGCCAGGCGATCCGGGAACTCGCCGAGATTCTCCTGGATGAAGGCCTCCTCGATCGGCTCGGCCCGGTTCGGGTCCTTGCCGGCGACTTCCGGGTTCGGCAGCTGACCGGCGCCCGCGGCGTCCTGCATCCCGACCAGCTCGCGGGCGCGCTCCCAGTACTCGTCGTGCCGCCCGTGCGGACGGCCATCGTCGTTCCAGAGGTGGTAGGCGCGTTCGCGGATGCGATGCTCCCGCTCGGGATCGTCTTCCAGGGGATTTGCGGACATCGAATCGTTCTCCAGCTCCATGATGCAGCGCCGCACCGACCGGCGCGGTTCCCATTCCCGTTCACCAGATAGAAACTCGTCAAGGTCTTTCCGGCGGCCCGATCGTCGCCATCTGACCTGCACGAACTCGAGGAGGGCGCGATGGCGCAGGCGGTTCTGGGCGGCGGGTGCTTCTGGTGCCTGGAGGCGGTGTACGACGATCTGAACGGCGTCACCGAGGTATTGTCCGGCTATGCCGGCGGACGCACGGCGAACCCCAGCTATGAGCAGGTCTGCTCCGGCAACACCGGCCATGCCGAGGTGGTGCGCGTGAACTACGACCCGTCGATCCTGTCCTACACCGACCTGTTGCGGATCTTCTTCACCATCCACGATCCGACGACACCGAACCAGCAGGGCGCCGATATCGGTACGCAATACCGCTCGGCGATCTTCGTGTCCACCGACCAGGAGCGTCGCGACGCCGAGGCGGTGCGCGCCGAGATCGAGGCGGCCGGGATCTGGGACCGGGCGATCGTCACCGAGATCGCCGACCTGCCGGCATTCTACCCCGCGGAATCCGAGCATCACGACTACTTCGCGCGCCATCCCTATGCCGGCTACTGCCGCGCGGTGATCGCCCCCAAGGTCTCCAAGTTCCGCAAGCAGTTCGCGGCGCGGCTGAAGCAGGGCGCCGCCTAGCCGGGGCCAGGCGGCACCGGCGCGGAGCACGCCGCGCCGGCGGACTGGCCAAACGGGCCGGTTCCTGGCAGGAAGCGGGCGCAGGGCCTTGCCGCCGTGCGCCCGCGGGCGCACGGCGGCGACCGCTCTCATCCGGAGCATCGAGCCATGAGCTACCGTCCGTATCAGCAGGTCGAACGTCGCAGGTCGCGCCAGATCCATGTCGGCCGGGTGCCGGTCGGCGGCGACGCGCCGATCACGGTGCAGACCATGACTAACACGCTGACGACAGACGCCGCGGCGACGATCGCGCAGATCCGGCTGTCCGAGCTCGCCGGCGTCGACATCGTGCGCGTCTCCTGCCCCGACGAGGAGAGCACGGCGGCGCTGGCCGAGATCGTGCGCGAGGTGAACGTCCCGATCGTCGCCGACATCCACTTCCACTACAAGCGCGCCATCGAGGCGGCGCGCGCCGGGGCGGCGTGCCTGCGCATCAATCCCGGCAACATCGGCAGCCCGGAGCGGGTGCGCGAGGTGGTGCGGGCGGCGCGCGAGCATGGCTGCTCGATCCGGATCGGCGTCAATGCCGGCTCGCTGGAGCGCCACCTGCTGGAGAAGTACGGCGAGCCGAACCCGGACGCGCTGGTCGAGAGCGCGCTCGAACACGCCAAGATCCTGCAGGACCACGACTTCCACGAGTTCAAGATCAGCGTGAAGGCGTCCGACGTGTTCCTCGCCGTCGCCGCCTACCAGCAACTCGCGGAGGTGTGCGACCACCCGCTGCATATCGGCATCACCGAGGCGGGCGGAAAGCGCGCCGGCACCGTGAAGTCCTCGATCGGGCTGGGCTCGCTGCTCTGGGCCGGGATCGGCGACACGCTGCGGGTCTCGCTCTCTGCCGAGCCCGAGGAGGAGGTGCATGTCGGCTGGGACATCCTCAAGTCGCTCGGCCTGCGCCATCGCGGCGTGAAGATCATCTCCTGCCCGTCCTGCGCCCGGCAGGGCTTCAACGTGATCGCGACCGTCGCCACCCTGGAGGAGCGTCTCGCCCATATCGAGACGCCGCTGACGCTGTCGATCATCGGCTGCGTCGTCAACGGGCCGGGCGAGGCGCTGATGACCGATATCGGGGTCACCGGCGGCGGCTCCGGCCGGCACATGGTGTATTCCGCCGGCAGGCAGGACCACACCATGCCGGCGGAGCGCATGGTCGAGCACATCGTCGAGCTGGTCGAGCACAAGGCCGCGCAGTTCCAGGCCGAGACCGACGCGAAGAAGCTGGCCGAGCTGGCCGCCGAGTAGCAGTTCGGGGTATCGGGCGCCGGCGTCGGCCTAGGAACAGCAGTTGGACGCATTGCAGCCCGTGCGCGGCACCAGGGACCTGATCGGGGAGGAGCAGCGCCGTCATGCCCACGTCGTCGATACCGCCCGGCGGATCGCCGGCCTGTACGGGTTCGACGAGTGGACGACCCCGATCTTCGAGGACACGCGGGTGTTCTCGCGCACCCTCGGCGAGACCTCGGACGTGGTCACCAAGGAGATGTACAGCTTCGCCGACCGCGGCGGCGACTCCCTGACGCTGCGTCCGGAAGGGACGGCGGCGATCTGCCGCGCCCTGGTCAGCAACGGCCTGACCCAGTCGCTGCCGCAGAAGGTGTTCTATGCCGGGCCGATGTTCCGCTACGAGCGGCCGCAGAAGGGCCGCTACCGGCAGTTCCACCAGATCGGCGCCGAGCTGATCGGCGTCGCCGAGCCGCTGGCCGACGCCGAGACGATCGCGCTCGGCCGCGACGTGCTGTCGGCACTCGGCATCGCGGGTGCGACGGTGCTCGAGCTCAACACGCTCGGCGACGTCGAGAGCCGGCAGGCCTGGCGTGCGGCACTGGTGGGCTATTTCCACGAGGTGCGCGAACAGCTCTCCGAGGAGAGCCGGTCCCGCCTGCAGCGCAACCCGCTGCGCATCCTGGACAGCAAGTCCGCCGCCGACCGCGCGCTGGTCGAGGCGGCGCCGACCATCGAGGGCTACCTGACGCCGGCGGCACGCGGCTTCTGGGACGGGCTGCGACGCGCGCTCGACGGCTTCGGCGTCGGCTTCCGAGAGAACCCGCGCATCGTGCGCGGCCTGGACTACTACAGCCACACCGCCTTCGAGTTCACGACCGATCGGCTCGGCGCCCAGGGCACGGTGCTCGCCGGCGGCCGCTATGACGGGCTGGTGGCGGAGATGGGCGGCCCGCCGACGCCGGCGATCGGCTGGGCCGGCGGCATCGAGCGGCTGTGCCTGCTGCTGGGGGAGGCGCCGCCGCCGCCGCCCACGATCGCCGTGGTGCCGGTGGGCGAGACGGCCCAGGACGCCGCGCTCGGGCTGCTGCGCGCCCTGCGCACCGCCGGGCTGCGCGCCGAGACGGCGTATCGCGGCAACCTGAAGCGCCGCCTGGAGCGCGCCCATCGGATCGGTGCCGCATTCGCGCTCCTGCTCGGCGACGACGAGCTCGCCCGCGGCACCGTGCAGCTCAAGGACTTGGCTCGAGGCACGCAGAGCGAGGTGGCGCTGGACCGGGTCGTGGCACAGCTGCTCGCGACGCCATGAACTTCGAGAACCGGCTGGACCGTATCGTCGCCCGGTCCGACGAGCTGCGCGACCAGCTCTCCTCGGGCCTGTCCGGCGAGGGATTCAACCGCGCCTCGCGCGAGTTCGCCGAGCTCGGCGCGGTGGTCGCCCGCATCAACGAGCTGCGCGCCGCCGAGGCCGAGGAGCGCCAGGCGGCGGCGCTGCTGGAGGATCCGGAGATGCGCGAGCTGGCGCAGGCCGAGCTCGCGAGCCTGCGCGAGCGCCTGCCCGGGCTGCGTCACGAGATCCGCCTGGCGATGCTGCCGCGCGACGAGGCCGACGCGCGCAGCGCCATCCTGGAGCTGCGTCCGGCCGCCGGCGGCGACGAGGCGGGGCTGTTCGCGGCCGAGCTGTTCGACGCCTACCGGCGCTACGCCGACGGCCGCGGCTGGCGCTTCGAGCTGCTGGAGTACGACGAGAGCGAGCTCGGCGGGCTGCGCGAGGGCATCGCCAACATCAACGGGCACGGGGTGTTCGCGCGGCTGAAATACGAGTCCGGCGTGCACCGTGTGCAGCGCGTGCCGACCACCGAGAGCCAGGGCCGGATCCACACCTCGACGGTGACGGTGGCGGTGCTGCCGGAAGCCGAGGAGGTGGACGTGACGGTCAACGAGAGCGACCTGCGCATCGACGTCTATCGCGCCTCCGGCGCCGGCGGCCAGCACGTCAACAAGACCGAGAGTGCGGTGCGCATCACCCACATGCCGAGCGGCATCGTGGTGGCGATGCAGGAGGAGCGCAGCCAGCACAAGAACCGCGCCAAGGCGATGAAGATCCTGCGCGCCCGTCTCTACGAGCGGCAGCGCGCCCAGCTGCACGAGATCCGCTCGGCCGACCGCAAGTCGCAGGTCGGCACCGGCGACCGCAGCGAGCGCATACGCACCTACAACTTCCCGCAGGGGCGGGTGTCGGACCACCGCATCAACCTGACGCTGCACAAGATCGACCGGGTGATGATGGGCGAGTTCGACGAGTTCATCGACGCGCTGACCGCCGAGGAGCAGGCGGCACTGCTGGCCTCCGACGGGTCCTGAGCCCGCGACGCGGAGGCACCGGGCGCTCAGGAGATCGAGGCGCGGCACAGCCCGGAACGGGCGACGGTGTTCTCGGCGGCGGCCGGATCGGCCGGATCGGCGAGGTAGAAGCGGGTGAAGTCCGCGGCACCCAGCGCCTCGAAGCGGTGGCCGTCCGGGTCGTGCAGCAGGCCGGTGGCGTTCACCTCGTGGGTCTCGATCACGCCCTGCGCGGTGCGTATGGTGATGGCGCCGCACAGCGCGTAGCCGTATGCCTCGTGGCCTCGGCCGTCCCTGCGGTCGGGCACGGTGAGCGTGAGGTCGATCTGGCGCCGGCCGCCATCCAGCCGGAACGAGGCCACCAGCTTCTCGTCGATATAGAGCTCGGTCGCCTCGCCCAGCTCCGGTGCCGCGCGCCCGTCATGCACGGTGAAGCTCGCGGCGCGCAGCACCCCGGGCCAAGCGAGCATGGCGGCTGCGAGCAGCACTCGGGGGATCGCGGAGCGGGCCATCGTGGCGAAGGATAGGACGGGATGAGGCCGCAGGACGAGAGCGCCGGAGCGTCGATCGGCGAGTTGATCTCGTGGGCGGAAGATCGCCTCGCCGATGCCGGCCTCGAGTCGCCGCGGCGCGAGGCGCGGCTGCTGCTGGCGCACGCGCTCGAGGTCGATGCCGCCTCGATGCGGCTGCGCGATCGCCGGGGTCGGGTCGAGCCGGCTGCCGGCGCCGCTTTCCGTGCCGCGGTAGGCCGACGCGCCTCGCGCGAGCCGCTCGCCCGCATCACCGGCAGGCGCGGGTTCTGGACCCTCGAGCTCGCGGTGTCCGAGGCCACCCTGATCCCGCGTCCCGACAGCGAGTCGCTGATCGAGAGCCTGCTGGCGCTGCGGCCGGATCGCCGGCTGCCGCTGCGCATGCTGGATCTGGGGACCGGCACCGGCTGCCTGCTGCTGGCGGCGCTGTCGGAGTATCCGCGGGGCTGGGGCATCGGCGTCGATCGCGCGCCGTGCGCCTGCGCGCTCGCCGCCGCGAACGCGGCGGCGGTCGGGCTGCGATCGCGCAGTGCCTTCCTGTGCGGCTGCTGGGACGAGGCGCTGTCGGCGCAGGCCAGCCGCTTCGACCTGGTGCTGAGCAACCCGCCCTATATCCGCAGCCGCGACATCCCCGGCCTGATGCCGGAGGTCTCGCGGTTCGAGCCGCGCCCGGCGCTGGATGGGGGTGCGGACGGCGTCGATGCCTACCGTGCCATCCTCTCGCGTCTCGACCGGCTGCTGGCGGCGGACGGCATCGCGATCATCGAGCTCGGTGCGGGTCAGCTCGAGGCGGTGCGGAAGATCGCGGCCGACGCCGGTCTCGCCGTGGTCTCGGTGCGGCCGGATCTCTCCGGCGTCGCACGCGCGCTGGCGCTCCGCCGCGCCTGAGCCCGCTTTCCCGGGGGCCATGCCCGCTGCGGCACAGACCGCTCGGCTGGAACCGTCCGGCAGAATACGTTCGGCAGAAACCATTTGGCAGGAATGCCGCATCGGGTTACGCTCACCCCGCGCAGTGGATCCGCCTTCGGACAGGTAGGCTCCATTCCGCCCGCTGGCGACCGGCTTGTTGGATCATCGATCCCTCCCGGCGTGCTGGCACTTGGCCCAGGCAGGATCGTCGGTGTTCCAATGGCCGGATCCGGGTCGATGCCATCGCTCGGTGGATCTCGAAGTCGCGGGGTGATGGCGCCCCAGGGTGCCCGGACGATGCCGGGCGATGCCGATCAGGAAAGTGCTTCGACAGACTGATGAACATGAAACGCATGCGAGGCCGTAATCATCGTCCGGGAACCGGCGGCGGTGGCGGCGGTGGCGGCGGCGGTAGCCCGATACGGCACCATAACGGCCAGATCCCCCTGAACCGCAACCACGTCTTCGACAGCAACGGACCGGACCTGCGCATACGCGGCACCGCGCAGCAGCTGTTCGAGAAGTATCTGCAGCTCGGTCGCGACGCCACCAGTTCCGGCGACCGGGTGATGGCGGAGGGCTACTTCCAGCACGCCGAGCATTACTTCCGCATCCTCAACGCGATCGCCCAGGCCACCCAGCAGAGCCAGGGCGTGCAGCATGCCGGATACCCGAACAACAACCAGCAGCGCGGGCGGGTCGGCGACGAGCAGGATGGCGACGACCGCGGCACCGAAGACCCGCTGATCACCGGCAGCACGCCGCAGCCGCAGATCATCGAACGCAACCCGGACGAGCGCCAGGGTCGCGAGCGCCAAGGTGGGGAGCGCCAAGGTGGGGAGCGCAACGGCAGCGAGCGCCAGAATTACGAGCGCCAGAACAACGACCGTCAGAATTACGACCGCCAAAACAGCGAGCGCCAGAACAGCGAGCGCCAGAACAACGAGCGCCCAACCTACGAGCGGCATCAGAACGTCGAGCGTCAGGCGGCGGACGGGCAGGGCGGCGAGGGCCCTTCCGAGCGGCAGGGTCTCCAGCCGCAGACGGTGCGCAGCGAGGCGACGCAGCAGCAGCGCGCGCCTGCCGATGCGGCCGAGAGCCAGACCGTCGAGCGGGCCGCGGTCGAGCGGGTGATGCCCGAGAAGCCGGTCGGCGAGCCGCGCCGCGAGCGCGCACCGCGACAGCCGCGCGAACGGGCGGCAGCGGCGGCACCGGTCGCGGCGGCACCCGTTCCGGTCGCATCGGAAGCCGCGCGGCCGGAGACCGAGCTGAGCGGCGCCGACAGCTGACGGGCCGCTGCCGGGCGGCTCGTTCCGGGATGATCAGCTCGGGATCGATCATCCCGGCGGCTTGCCCGGGTCGATCAGCACCCGGGTGCGCGGCAGCGCCTCGGGGCACTCCTGCTGCAGGAACAGCAGCATCCTCTCGCGCACCTCGCAGCGCAGGTCCCAGGTCTGCGGCGCATTGCGCGCGCTGACCAGCATGCGGATCTGCACCGTGTGCTCCATCGCGTCGCTCACCTGCAGGTTGACCACCTTGCCGTCCCAGAGCGGGCTGTCCTTGACGATCTCGAGCAGCTTGGCGCGCATCAGCTCGACCGGGACGCGATAGTCGAGCGAGAAGAACACCGAGCCGATCAGCGAGGCGGAGTTGTGGGTCCAGTTCTGGAACGGCCTCTCCAGGAAGTAGGAGATCGGCAGGATCATGCGCCGCCAGTCCCACAGCCGGACCACGACGTAGGTCGAGGTGATCTCCTCGATCCAGCCCCATTCGCCCTCGACGATGACCGCGTCCTCCATGCGGATCGGCTGGGTGATGGCGATCTGCACGCCGGCGATCAGGTTGGTCAGCAGCGGCCGCGCCGCCAGACCCACGATCAGCGAGGCGGCGCCGGCGGAGGCGAACAGGCTGACGCCGTACTGCCGCACCGGCGCGAACGTCATCAGCGCCGCCGAGACGGTGACCGTGAAGATCAGGATGTCGGCGGCGCGGCGCAGGATGCCGACCTGGGTGATGTGCTTGCGGGCGAGGAGGTTGTCTTCCTCGCCGGTCTTGAAGCGCGACAGGTAGCCGTCGCTCAGGATGCGCACGGCGGTGCCGGCGCCCCAGCCGAGCAGCAGCACCAGCGCCACCAGCAGGGCCTGCGCCGCCGCCGAGAACCAGGCGTCGGGCAATCCCGCCGCCGGCAGCGCGGAACCCACCGCGACGATGACGATGAAGCCGCGCGTCGGCCGCCGCATGCCGCGCGCGAACAGCCGCACGAAGGCGCCGCGCTCCCCCGGGAAGCGCAGGAACAGGCTGGTGATCACCCGGCTCAGCAGCAGCGCCAGCACCGCCACCACCAGCAGCACGATCGCCGAGGCCAGCAGCGGCGGCGCCCAGTTCAGCCACTGCCGGAAATCGACGATGAAGGTCAGCAGGTGATCGTGCATCGAGGTACTGGTACAGCCGACCGGGTGCTCTGCAAACCGGGCAGCCGCGGTTGACTCGCTCCGGGGCTGTCGATATCTCACCGCCTCCCGGCGCGACGCATCCGTGCGGCGGCGTAGCTCAGCGGTAGAGCAGGGGAATCATAATCCCTTGGTCGGCGGTTCAAATCCGTCCGCCGCTACCGTCGCGCCGGGCGATACCGACGGCCCGGCCGCGTCCCACGGTGGATCGTCATGCGCCCGAAGCCGCGTCAGGCGTCGATTGGCACCAGAAGCCTGCCGGTCATCGACGAACTCCACGGCCGCCGCGGTGTCGGCGGTCCGGACGACGCACACCCGGTGCTGGTGGTCGATCCGGATGCAGTGCTGTCCCGGTCACGAGTTGATCGCCTGGTGAGCGGCGCAGATCGTCCAGTGCCACATCCAGCATGTCCGGCTTTCAAGCGACGAACCCGGCGATGCGTCGCCACTGCCGCCTCCTGCCGGTCCCGAAGAAGGCCTCGGTGTCGCCGTGCTCGAAGCACCGGACGTCATGGAGCCGGCCGATCCCTTCGCAGCCCGGCTTCGCGAACCGTGCGGGTCGGCTCGCGTTGCAGCGCCAGGGGAGAACAGCAGATGTCCAGGACCAGGCCCTCGATTTGGCACAGCATCGTCGGCATCGGCTTCGCCGCCGCCGGCATCAGCAAGCTGGTGGCGCTGGAGCCGCAGGAGCGGCTGTTCCAGAGCTGGGGTTGGAGCCGCAAGGACATGCAGACGATCGGTGCCTCGGAGCTGCTCGGCGCGGCGCTGATCATGACCGGGTCGACGCAGCGGCTCGGCGCGGCACTGCTCTCCGCCTCGTCGCTGTGCATCTTCACCACCGAGCTGCGTCACGGCGACGACGCGCTGATCACGCCGCGCCTGGGCATGCTCGCCGCCGCCGTCACCGGGTTCTGGCGACGCGCCGGCTGAGCCGGGATCAGTCCGCCTCGCCCTTCAGGCGCAGGCGGATCACGCCACGCACGGCTTCCGGCTCGATCGGCCGGCCCTTGCGCAGGATCTCGATGCGACCCTCCTGCGCCAGCGCGAAGGCGACCGTGCGCACGCGGTGCATCAGCGCGTGCCACTCCGGCTGCAGGGCACGGGCGACCTCGCTCGGGCAGATCGACTTGCCGGCGCCGCGGGCGATCACCTGACGCAGCAGCTCGTCGCGGATCCGGCCGTCCTGCATGGTCATCCGCGGGTAGTGCACGCTCCGGCCATCTGGCGCAACGTCGCGGTGACCTCCACCGCCGGCGTCGCCGGCGCGAACCACGAGCCGACACCGCCGTCGCAGCCGGCCTGCAGCAGGCGACGATGCTGCAGCTCGGTCTCGACGCCGTCCGCCAGCCAGAGCAGGCCCAGCGCGTGCGCGCTCAGGCCGAGCCCGCGCAGGAAGCCGGCGTCACTGTCCTGCTCGCCGACCTCGCGCGTCAGCGCCTGGTCCAGCTTGACGCCGGAGAGCAGGCCGGCGATGCCGCGCCTGCGCAGCAGCGTGAGGCTGGACACGCCGCTGCCGAAGCCGCCCAGCACCACGCCGACGCCGATGTCACGCAGGGCGGCCAGCGTGTAGAGCATGTCCACCTCGTCGGTCTTCAGGCTGTCCTCGCTGAATTCGAGCTCCAGTCGCTCCGGCGGCAGGCCGCTCTCGCACAGCACCTCGGCGATCAGCTGCGCCAGCAGCCCGGATGCGGTCTGCGCCTCGGTGATGCGCACCGAGAGCAGCGGCGCCGCCATCGTGCCGCAGGTGGCGGCGAATCCGCAGGCCTCGCGCAGCATCGCCCGGTCGAGCCCGACCTCGCCGGCGGGCACGAGCCCGCGGCCGAGCCTCGGCCAGTTGCGCATCACCGTCACCTCCAGCGCCATCGGGCCGCGATCCTGCAGGCGGCAGCGCGGCTGGAACAGCAGCTCCGAGGGCGTGCGGCCGCTGCTGCGCTCCCGACCCCGTGCGGGGATGAGGAGGGGTGTGTCCCCGGCAAATAGTCCCGACACGTGGCGATACCCCGATTCCAGTCCGTCCGGACCAGGATGCGGGCATAATCGTCACCAACGGATGAACGGCGGCACTTTCATCGTGACCTCAGCCGCTCCGCTTGGTGCCAGGCCAGGCTGGTAAGGCTAGGCCGCTGTCACGCCACGCCGGTGTCAGGCCAGGCGCTGCTTGATCGCCTCGGTCAGCGTGCGGGTGTCGGCGGTGCCGCCGAGATCGCGGGTGCGCACGCCGGCGGTGAGCACCGTGTCGTTGATCGCCGCCGTCAGCCGCTCGGCGAGGTCCTGGCGGCCGACATGCTGCAGCATGATCTCGGAGGCGAGCAGCAGGGCGAGCGGGTTGGCGATACCCTTGCCGGCGATGTCGGGGGCTGAGCCGTGCACCGCCTCGAAGATCGCGGCGTCGTCGCCGATATTGGCGCCGGGCGCCATGCCGAGACCGCCGATCAGGCCAGCGATAAGGTCGGAAAGGATGTCGCCGAACAGGTTGGTGGTGACGATCACGTCGTACTGCCACGGATCGAGCACCAGCTGCATCGCGCAGGCATCGACGATGCGGTCGTCCATCTCGATGCGGCCCTCGTACTCGTGCGCGACCTCGCGGCCGACATCCAGGAACAGGCCGGTCAGCGCCTTGAGGATGTTCGCCTTGTGCACGATCGTGACCTTCTTGCGACCGTTCCTGACCGCGTACTCGAAGGCGTAGCGTACGATGCGCCGGCATTCGGTGCGGGTGTTGAAGCCCGATGCGATGGCGACCGCCTTCGGGTCCGAGCCGATCGGCAGGTAGTGCTCCATCGCGGCGTAGAATCCCTCGAGATTCTCCCGGATCAGCACGATGTCGATGTCCTCGTAGCGACCGCCGGTGACCAGGGTGCGTGCCGGACGCAGGTTGGCGTAGAGCCCGAACTCCTGCCGCAGCGTCACGTTGATCGAGCGAAAGCCGCCGCCGACCGGCGTGGTCAGCGGGCCCTTCAGCGCGAGCCCGGTGCGCCGGATGCTCTCGATGGTCCTAGCCGGCAGCGGATCGTGCGAGTCCGCCAGCGCCGCCACGCCGGCGAGCTGGGTGTCCCACTCGAACGGTGCGCCGAGGGTGGCCAGGATGTCGGTGACGGCGGCGACGATCTCCGGGCCGATGCCGTCGCCCGGGATCAGAGTCGCCGGGATCTTGCTGCCGGTATGGCTCATCGGGTTCCTCCTGGACTGGTCATGGCTCGCCGGCAACGAGCGGGGCACAGGCCCGGTTCAGCCAGTCGCGCGGTTCGTCCTCGAGCGACGGGCCGATCTCGTCGCGCACGCGCGCGTGGTAGGCATCGACCCAGTCGCTTTCCGCGCCACCCAGCAGCCGCGGCTCGATCAGCCTGCGCTCGAACGGCGCCAGCGTCAGGGTCTCGAACGAGAGGAACGGCTTGGCCGCCTCGGGGAACGCCGCCTCGCGCACCAGCAGCAGGTTCTCGAGCCTGATGCCGTAGGCGCCGGTGCGGTAGTAGCCGGGCTCGTCGGACAGGATCATGCCGGCCTCGACCGGTACCGGCTGGCCGCGCGGATGGATCCCGCACGGGCCCTCGTGCACCGACAGGTAGCTGCCGATGCCGTGCCCGGTGCCGTGATCGTAGTCGAGCCCGACCTGCCACAGCGCCGTGCGCGCCAGCGCGTCGAGGCGCGGACCGGTGGTGCCGTCCGGAAAGGCGGCGGCGGCGACGGCGATGTGGCCGCGCAGCACCCGGGTGAAGTGGTCGCGCACCGGGTCGGGCGGCAGGCCCGGGCCGGTCCAGACGGTGCGGGTGACGTCGGTGGTGCCGTCCGGATACTGGCCGCCGCTATCGATCAGGAACACCTCGTCGGGCTGCAGCACGCGGTCGCTCTCGGGGGTGACGCGGTAGTGGATGATGGCGCCGTTCGGTCCCGAGCCCGCGATCGCGGGGAAGCTCTCGCCGCGATAGAGCGGCGAGGCGGCGCGGAACCGGTCGAGCCTGGCGGCCGCCTCGCTCTCGCTGGTGCCCGCCCCGTGCCGGTCCAGCCAGTGCAGGAAGCGGCACAGGGCGATGCCGTCGCGGTGGTGCGCCGTGCGTGCACCCTGCTGCTCCGACCGGTTCTTGCGCGCCTTGGGCAGCAGGCAGGGGTCGGGTGCCGCGCTGAGCGTGGCGCCGGCCTCGGCGAGGCGCTGGGCGAACCACACCGCGCTGCCGCCAGGATCCAGCCGGATGGTGCGGCCGGCGAGGCCGGCGAGGGCACCGGCCAGCGCGTCGGGCGGCTCGAGCTGCACCGCGTTGCCCAGCCACTGCCTGGTCTGCGGTGCGATCTTGCGCGGGTCCATGAACAGCACGACGCTCTCGTCGTCGCGCAGCAGCGCGAAGCCGAGTGCGACCGGGGTGAACGGCACGTCGCCGCCGCGCAGGTTGAGCAGCCAGGCGATCGAGGCCGGATCGGTCAGCACCACGCCGTGCTCGCCGCGGCCGCGCAGGATCGCGGCGATCTCGGCACGCTTCTCCGCCGCGTCGCGTCCGGCATGATCCAGTGCATGCGGCAGCGCCGGCTGCAGCGGCGCCGGCGGCCGGTCGCTCCAGATCAGGTCGATCGGGTTGGCGGCCAGCGGCACCAGCGTGATCCCGGGCCTGGCGAAGCGCGCCAGCTGGTCCTGGCTGACCAGCCGGGGATCGTAGCCGATCGAGGCCCGTCGTCCGTCGAAGCGTGCGCCGAGCCACTCCTCCGGCGGCGTCTCGACCAGGTGCTGGCGGCTCCACAGGGTCGGGTCGGTCTGCGCGGCGAGCTGCAGCACGTAGCGCCCGTCGGAGAACACCGCCGCCTGGTCGTGCAGCACGATGGCGAGCCCGGCGCTGCCGGTGAAGCCGGTCAGCCAGGCGAGGCGCTCGGAGCCCGCCGCCACGTTCTCGCCGAGATGCTCGTCGCCGCGCGGCAGGATGAAGCCGTCGAGACCGGCCTGATCCAGCGCGGCGCGCAGACGCTCCAGCTTGCCGGCAGGCCCCAGCTTCGCAGGCTTCAGATCCATGCTGTCGACCCTCGAAGGCTACGGAGCGGGGTCTGGCCCCTGCGCACCCGCCGGGTCAAGGGCAAAGCCCGCGCCGTCGAGCCGCTTCTGCATGAACAGCAGGTCGAGCCAGCGGTCGAACTTGCGTCCGACCTGCAGCAGCAGCGCCGAGCGGGTGAAGCCGGCGCGCTCGTGCAGCGCGATCGAGGCCGCGTTCTGCGCCTCGATGCCGCCGATCATCACGTGCATGCCGCAGCCCGTCGCCGCCTCCAGCAGTGCCTGCAGCAGCGCCCGGCCGACGCCGACGCCGCGCGACGCCTCATCGACATAGAGCGAGTGCTCCACGGTGCCGGCGTAGCCCTCGTGCGGACGGAACCTGCCGTACGAGCCGAAGCCGACCACACCGTCCGCACGCTCGGCGACCAGCACCGGGAAGCCGTCTGCCACGCGCTCGGCCATCCAGTCGCGACGCGACTGCAGGGTCGCCGGCGTGATCGTCCACAGGGCGGTGCCGTGGCGGATGGCGTCGTTGGTGATCGCCAGGATCGTCGGCAGGTCAGCCTCCGTCGCCGGGCGGACGACGATGCTCATGGCCGGCCGAGGGCCGGCTTGCGCAGGATCAGGGTCGCCCACTCCCCCTCGCGCAGCACCCGCTCCAGGGTCAGGCCCTGCCGGCGGTGCGCCGCCAGCACCAGCCGCACCTGGCTCGCGAGCAGTCCGGCGAGGATGGCGGTGCCGCCGGGCAGCAGACGGCGCGCCAGCGCCGCTGCCATCCGGCACAGCGGACGCGCCAGGATGTTGGCGAACACCAGGTCATAGGGCGCGCGCGCCCGCACCGCGGCGGACTGCCAGCCGTTGCCGAGACGGCAGGCCATCAGCCGGTGCAGCCGGTTCTGCGCCGCGTTCTGCGCCGCCACCCGCACCGACCAGGGCTCGATATCCACCGCCAGCACCGGCCGGTGCAGCAGTGCCGCCGCGGCCATCGCCAGCACCCCCGATCCGGTGCCCAGGTCGAGGATGCGGCGCATCCGGCGGTGCGCGACCCGCTCCAGCGCGCGCAGGCAGCCGCGCGTCGAGCCGTGCTCGCCCGAGCCGAAGGCGATGCCCGCGTCGAGCACCAGCGTCAGGCGCCGATCCCGGGGTGCGAGTGCCAGATGCGTGCCGCGTATCGCGAAGCGGCGCCCGACCTGCTGCTCGGGGAAGGCTTCGCGGGTGCGCGACAGCCAGCCCTCGGCCTCGGTGCGGCTGCGCTGCAGCGGCACCGAGACGCCGCTGAGCAGGGCCGCGATCGACAGCGAGGCGGCGAGGCTGGCCTCACCGACGCCCTCGTCCTTGACCCCCTCGATACGCCAGAAGCGCTGCTCGTCGTCGGCCTCGAACAGGCCGACGGTGCTGCAGACCTGCGCCAGGGCCCGTTCGTAGGCTTCGACCGCGTGCTCCGGCACGGTGACGTGGACCGTCTCCAGGGCGGTGGCGTGCCGCCGGCCGCTCACCCGCTCACGCTCATGCCGGGGTCGCCACCAGCTCGACGTAGCTGTCCATTAGACGCTTGCTGCCGGCATGGTCGAACTCGATCTCCAGCCGATCCTCGTCGACGGCGCGCACGACGCCGTAGCCGAATTTCTGATGGAACACGCGCTGTCCGACCGCGATCGCATTCTCGCGCTTCGGACGCGCCGGCTGCTCCCAGGCTTCCACCACGCGCGGCCGGCGCGCGGTCAGCGGGAACTGGCCGGAGAACACCGGGGGGGCGTGGCGGAGCTGCTCGCGTGCCAGCGAGGCAGTGCCGGCCTGCTCGATATGCTCGGCCGGCAGCTCCTCGATGAAGCGGCTCGGGATCGAGCTCTGCCAGTTGGCATAGATGCGGCGGTTGGCGGCGTGGCTGATCAGCGCCTCCTCGAGCCCCTTGTTGCCGCCCTCGTCCAGCGTGCGCTGGCTCGGGAACACGCCCTCCTCCCAGCCGGGCAGGAACACGGTGTCGAACTCGAGCCCCTTGGCGCCGTGCATGGTCATCAGGTTGACCCGGTCGGCGCCGGCGTTCTCCTCGTTCTCCATCACCAGCGAGACGTGCTCGAGGAAGCCGCCCAGGCTCTCGAAGTCGGCCAGCGCGCGCACCAGCTCCTTGAGGTTGTCGAGTCGGCCCGGCGCCTCGGGCGACTTGTCGCGCTTCCACATGTCGGTGTAGCCGGTCTCCTCGAGCAGCGTCTCGACCACGCGCACGTGGCCGTCGCGGCTCAGTGCCTCGCGGCCGTGGCCGAAGCAGGCCATCAGCGCGGTCAGTTGCTCGCGCACCCGGCCACGGAGCGTGCCGCGCTCCAGCAGGCGCATCACCGCGAGGCTGAGCGGCACCTGAGCCGCGCGCGCCTCGACGTGCAGCGCCTGCAGGGCGGCGTCGCCCACCCCGCGTCGTGGCACGTTGACGATGCGCTCGAAGGCGAGGTCGTCGGCCGGCTGGTGCATCACCCGCATGTAGGCCATGGCGTCGCGGATCTCGGCGCGCTCGTAGAAGCGCAGGCCGCCGACCACGCGGTAGGGCAGGCCGAGCGTGATCAGCCGCTCCTCGAAGGCGCGGGTCTGGAAGCCGGCGCGCACCAGGATCGCCATCTCCGACAGCCTGTGGTCGTCGCGGTGCAGGCTCTCCATGCGCTCGCCGACCATGCGCGCCTCCTCGTCGGAATCCCACACCGAGGCCACCAGCACCTTCTCGCCGGCGGAATCGTTTCGGCCGGAGCGCAGCGTCTTGCCGAGCCGTCCGCCGTTATGCGCGATCAGGCCCGACGCCGCGGCCAGGATCGGCGCCGTCGAGCGGTAGTTGCTCTCCAGACGCACGATGTGCGCGCCCGGGAAATCCTTCTCGAAGCGCAGGATGTTCTCGACCTCGGCACCGCGCCAGGAATAGATCGACTGGTCATCGTCGCCGACGCAGCAGATGTTCGCCCCGTCCTGCTTCTGGGCGAGCAGGCGCAGCCAGAGATACTGCACCGTGTTGGTGTCCTGGTACTCGTCGACCAGGATGTAGCGGAAGGTGCGGTGGTACTGCGCCAGCACGTCGGGCCGGGTGCGCAGGATGTCGGTCATGTGCAGCATCAGGTCGCCGAAATCGGCGGCGTTGAGCTGCTTCAGACGCGCCTGGTAGTCGGCATAGACGGCGCGCGCGCGTCCGCCGCCGAACTCGCTGTCCTCGGCCGGGCCGATGCGGTCGGGCGACAGGCCGCGATCCTTCCAGCGCTGGATCACCCCCATCAGGCCCTGCGGCGGCCAGCGCTTGGCGTCGATGCGCTGCAGCTCCATCACCTGCTTGAGCAGGCGGATCTGGTCGTCGGTGTCGAGGATGGTGAAGGAGGAGGTGAGTCCGACATATTCCGCATGGCGCCGCAGCATGCGCGCGCACAGGGCATGGAAGGTGCCGAGCCACAGGCCCTCGGCGGGACGTCCGAGCAGGCTGCCGACGCGCTCGCGCATCTCGCGCGCCGCCTTGTTGGTGAAGGTCACCGCCAGCACCTGACCCGGAAAGGCGCGGCGGCTCAGCAGGATGTGGGCGAAGCGTGTGGTCAGCACGCGGGTCTTGCCGGTGCCCGCACCGGCCAGCACCAGCAGCGGGCCGTCGATGGTCTCGACCGCCTCGCGCTGCTCGGGATTGAGCCGCGCGAGGTAGTCGTCCCCGGCGGACAGGGGAGGCCCGGGGAGCGACTCGGGCACTGGATCTGTCGCGGGATCGCTCACGCCCGCCATATAGGACGCGGCCAGGCCGCCGCCAAATCGCACTGGTTACGGGATCAAAACGGACTATGCTGCATCCACAGGTTGCAGAGCGTGGAGACGGCATGGTTCGGGGTTTCGCCGAGGCGGGGGCATGGCTGCCGGCATTCGCGCGCAGGAGCACGACGCGCGGCGAGGATGCGCCGGCCGAGCCATCCGGCGACGGCGGCAACCAGCCGGCGCTGCCGTTCGGCAGCACCGGTCCGCACGGCCACCGCCGACGCATGCGCGAGCGGCTGCTCGGTGCCGGTCCCGCCAGCCTCGCCGATTACGAGATCCTGGAGATGCTGCTGTTCCTGGGCATCCCACGACGCGACACCAAGCCGCTGGCCAAGGCGCTGATCAACCGCTTCGGCAGCCTGTCGGCGGTGCTGGGCGCGTCGGCGGCGGCGCTGTGTCGGGAGGGCCTGAGCGAGGCGTGCGCGGCGGTGATCGGTCTCGCCGAGCCCGCGGCCGCCCGGCTGTCCGGAGCCGAGGCGCGCGACCGGCCGATGCTGAACAACTGGGAGCGGCTGATGGCCTATTTCGACGCGGCACTGACCGGCGCGGTGCCGGGCCAGCTGCGTATCCTGTTCCTCGACAACCGCAACCGGCTGCTGGCCGACGAGGTGGCCGACGAGGTGGCCGAGCAGGCCGCCGGGCTCGTGCCGACCGCTGGCGGGACGGTGCCCGACCTCTCCCGGGCGGCGATGCGACGCGCGCTCGATCTGCACGCGACGGCGCTGATCGCGGTGCGCGTGGTGCCGGCCGGGACGCCGTCGAGCGGCCTGCTGGCGCGGGAGGCGGCACTCGCGTCGCGGCTGTCGCGCGCGGCGGCGCCGCTCGCGATCATCCTGCACGACCACATGCTGGTCGGCGGCGACAACTGGGTCAGCCTGCGTCAGAAGAAGCTAATCTGAACGCCGATCGGGCGCGGCCCGGCGATGGCGCGGCTCAGCGGTGCAGGGCAGCCGCCGAGAGCTGGTCCTCGATGACCCCGAACAGCAGCGCCGGGCTCTCGGCCAGCGCGTCCGCGCCGGCCGTCTCGAGCTCCTCGCGGCCGCCATACCCCCAGAGTGCGCCGATCGCGCGGATGCCGTTGGCGTGCGCGCCGCTGATGTCGTAGCGGCGGTCGCCGACCATCACCGCGTGCGCCGGATCGACCGCCTCGCGGGCGACCAGCCCCGCGATCAGCTCGGGCTTCTCGGCGCCGGTATCGTCCGGCCGCGCACCGTAGAAGCCGTCGAAATAGCCGGTGAGGTCGTGCAGCTCGAGGAGCCGGCGTGCCAGGTGCAGCGGCTTCGAGGTGGCCAGGAACACGCGGCGGCCGGAGCCGTCGAGCTGTTGCATCAGTGCCGGCACGCCGGGGAACAGCGGGCTGTGCAGCATCCCGCTGCTCTCGTAGTGGCCGCGATAGGCGACGATGGCGGCATCGACGCGGTCGTCGCCGAGGCGACCCAGCAGCCGCGCCATGACGTCGGGCAGCGGCGGCCCGATCACCCAGTCGAGATCCTCCGACGCATCCGGCTCGTGTCCGAGCTCGCGCAGTGCGGCACGCAGGCAGGTGATGATGCCGTCGCGCGAGGCGAGCAAGGTGCCGTCGAGGTCGAGCAGCACGGCCTCGCTGCCGCGTGATCCGGTGTCGGTCATGAGCGTGTCCAATCGATGCGCGCCTGCTTCTAGCCGCTGGAAGAAGTTGAGGCCAATCGGGTAATATTGCATGATCGTATCGTACTCGCTGCCCTCCGGAGGATCAGCCGTCATGCCCGCCGCGCAGAGCATGTCTTCCGGGGTGCGGGACGCGGTCCCGGCCGACGCCGACCTGCTGGGCATGCTGCTCGGCGCCGCGATGCCGGCGCACGAGGATCCGGCGCGGCTGGCGCGCGAGGCGATCGCGCGCTTCGGCAGCCTCGCGGCCCTGCTGGCGGCACCGCTGCGCGAGCTGCAGGGTTTCGCCGGCTTCGGCACGCACAGCCTGTCGGCGATCAAGCTGCTGCACGAGGCGGCGCTGCGCCTGTCGCGCGCCCGCATGCAGGGCGAGGCGGTGCTGGCCGATCCGGAGCGGCTGATCGGCTACCTGACGGCGGTGCTGGCGCGCGAGAAGATCGAGCAGTTCCGCATCCTGTTCCTCGACGAGGGCGACCGGCTGATCGCCGACGAGGCGCAAGCGCGCGGCACTGTCAACCACACGCCCGTCTACCCGCGCGAGGTGGTGCGCCGCGCGCTCGAGCTCGAGGCGGCGGCGATCATCCTGGTGCACAACCACCCGAGCGGCGATCCGAGCCCGTCGCGCGAGGACCTGGCGATGACCGCCCAGGTGGTGGAAGCGGCCTCGGTGCTGGGGCTCGTGGTGCGCGACCACGTGATCGTCGGCAACGGCCGATGGACCAGCTTCCGCGAAGCCGGGCTGCTGCAGTAGGGCTCAGGCGGGGTCCGGGGCCTCCGGCCCCGGCGGGTCCAGGGTCGCCCCCTGGCCCTGCAGCCGCAGCGCGTCGGCGATGCCGAACGCCCCCGGCAGTCCGCCGCGCGGGAACAGCCGGTTGACGTGTCCCATCTTGCGTCCGGGCCGCGCCTCGGCCTTGCCGTACAAATGGCCGAGCAGCCCCTCGGTGCCGAGGATGCGCGGCCACAGCGCTAGGCCCTCCGGTCCGATCAGGTTCTTCATTACCGCGTCGGAGTGCCGGCTCGCCGCCGGCAGCGGCAGTCCGGCGACGGCGCGGACATGCATCTCGAACTGGCTCACCGGGCAGGCGTCGATCGTCCAGTGGCCGGAATTGTGCGGCCGCGGCGCGATCTCGTTGACCAGCAGCGCCCCGTCGCGGCCGAGGAACATCTCGACCCCGAGCAGCCCCTCCAGCTGCAGGTGGGTGGCGATGCGGGCCGCCAGAGCCTGCGCCTCCAGCGCCGTCGCCTCCGGCACCGGGGCGGGTGCGAGGGTGAGGTCGAGGATCTGCTCGCGGTGATGGTTCTGCGCCACGTCGTAGGTGCGGACGCTGCCGTCGAGGCCGCGCGCCACCATGACGCTGAGCTCGCAGGCGAACGGCACCAGGCGTTCGGCGACCAGCGGATGCGGCGACAGGCGCGCGAAGGCGGCGTCGAGTCCTTCGAGGTCGCGTATCACCGCCTGGCCCTTGCCGTCATAGCCGAGCCGGGTGGTCTTGAGCACGAACGGCAGGCCGAGCACGTCGGCCGCCCGGTCGAGTGCGGCGCGGTCGGCGACCGCGTGCCAGGGCGCCACGGCGATGCCGGCCGCCTCCAGCATCCGCTTCTCGGCCAGGCGGTCCTGGCTGATGCGCAGGATCGCGCCGGAGGGCCGCACCGGGCGCAACGCGGCGAGCAGGTCCAGCCCGTCGGCGCTGACGTTCTCGAACTCGAAGGTAACGACGCTGCTGGCGGCGGCGAAGCGGCGCAGCGCCGCCGGATCGTCGTGCGCGCCCAGGGTGACGCCGCTCGCCACCTGGGCCGCGGGTCCGTCGGCGTCCTCGGTCAGCACGTGGCAGCGATAGCCGAGCCGGGCGGCGGCGAGCGCGGACATGCGACCGAGCTGGCCGCCGCCGACGATGCCGATCACGCTGTTCGGCGCCAGCGCCTGCGGGTGCGGCTCCGGCGGGGATGACGGCATGGTGCGCGGCTCAGGAGGAGGGGGTGTCGGGCACGGAGGCGGTCTGCAGCGCCCGCCAGGTCTCGAGCCGGGTGGCCAGGGCCGCATCGTCGATCGACAGGATGGAGCCGGCCAGGATCGCGGCGTTGACCGCGCCGGCGCGCCCGATCGCCAGCGTGCCGACCGGCACCCCGGCCGGCATCTGCACGATCGAGAGCAGGCTGTCGATGCCGCGCAGGGCGTGGCCCTCGATCGGCACGCCAAGCACCGGCAGGGTGGTCCAGGCGGCGCACATGCCGGGCAGGTGGGCGGCCCCGCCGGCGGCGGCGACGATCACCCGGATGCCGCGCCCCCGGGCACCGCTGGCGTACTCGACCAGCCGGTCCGGCGTGCGGTGCGCCGAGACGATGCGGGTCTCGAAGCTGATCTGCAGCGTCTCCAGCATGGTCGCCGCGTGCGACAGCGTCTCCCAGTCCGACTGGCTGCCCATGATCAGCCCGACCCGCGGCACCGCGTCCTGCTGCACCGCGCGCGCGTCGTCGGCCTGCTGGTACGGCTCTCCCACGCTGGACCGCGTGACCGTGTCGTCGTCGGGTCCCACCGGTTCAAGGATCGGCGGCTGGTCGGATGCCTCGGTGGGGCGCGTCATATCCGGGAGTTCCTCGATCAGGCGATGCTGTCCGGGATCAGCCGGCTCTCGAGCCAGGCGATCTCGTCCTTGAGCATCAGCTTGCGCTTCTTGAGCCGCTGCAGCTGCAGCTGGTCGATCGGCTGCGCCACCAGCCTGCCGATCACCGTATCGAGATCACGGTGCTCGCTGCGCAGTTCGTGCAGCTGGCGCAGCAGGGTGTCGGGATCTGTCAGCATGGGGCATCGCATAGCATGGGTGTGCAACTTCTCCATCGGCCGTTCGGGGATCGCGGTGCCGGCGCGTGCCTGCCGTGGGCGACCGCGCGCCGCGGCGATTTCGCGTGACAGCGTCGGTCTCGCCGGGGCTATCGTCGGCGGCTCGTCAACCCAGCATGCGGAGCGACCATGAGCCAGCAAGCACGGATCGAAAGCCTCAAGACCCGTCACGCCAGCCTCGATTCACGCATCGTGGAAGAAGACCATCGCCCGCAGCCCGACCAGGACGCCCTCAACCGGCTCAAGCTGGAGAAGCTTCGCGTCAAGCAGGAGATGGAGCGACTGCAGCACCGCGGCTGAGCATCAGGCCCCTGGCGCGGGCCGAGGCTGCCTCAGGCGGCCTCCTCGTCCTCGGCCGGCGGCGGCGGCGCCGGCACGTGATGGCCCTCGCGCAGCAGCCGCTCGTTGGCCGCGTTCACCACCGCGTTGAGATCGGTCTGGCTGCACAGGCCGAGGATGACCGGGTCTCGCGGCTTGATGTTGGCGCTGTTCCAGTGGTGACGATCGCGCACCTTGGCGATGGTGTCCTTGGTGGTGCCGAGCAGCTTGATCACCTGCATCTCGGACAGCTGCGGGTAGTTGCGCAGCACGAAGGCGATCGCGTCCGGACGGTCGTTGCGCTTTGCGACCGGCGTGTAGCGGGCACCGCGCGAGCGCCGGGTCACCGGGTTGTTGGCAGAGAGCATGGCCAGGCGCAGCGCCGGATCGGCCTCGCAGCGGGTGATCTCCGCCTGCGTGACCTGATGGTTCGCCACCGGATCGTAACCGACGATGCCCTGCGCCACCTCGCCATCGGCGATCGCCTGGATCTCGAGCGGATGCATGCCGCAGAACTCGGCGATCTGGGTGAAGGTGAGGGCGGTCTTCTCGATGAGCCAGACGGCGGTGGCTTTTGGCATCAGCGGCATTGTCATGGTCGGATCCTAACGGTCGGACGCGCCCGGGCGGCGTCTGTGACCTCGGTCCTGAATGCCTGCCGGTACGCTATGGATGACGTCGATATGGCGGGGCGTTCCGCCGGCGGTCAAGTCATGTTTGCGCGGCCCAGATGCGTGCGGGAACCGGTCGCCCGGTCCCCGCATTCCATCCGAACTCCGGCCCGAGAAGGGGCCGGACCGGTGTCGAGCAGTCCCGACGGTCAGGCGGCCTGGGCGTCGCCCTCGATCTGCTTGTCGTTGGCCGCACCCTGCAGCGTCGCCTGCGGCGATGTGCCGATGGTGATGCGGCGCGGCTTCAGCGCCTCGGGAACGACGCGCTTGAGGCTGACATGCAGCAGCCCGTGCACCAGTTCCGCACCCTCCACGACGATGTGGTCGGCCAGGGCGAAGCGGCGCTCGAACGCCCTCGCCGCGATGCCACGATGCAGCAGCTCGCGCTTCGGCTCCGCACCGACGCGACCGGTCACCAGCAGGGTGTTGTCCTGGGCGGTGAGCTCGATGTCGGTCGGCCCGAAACCCGCCACGGCCATCGTCAGCACGTAGCTGTCGTCGCCGAGCTTCTCGATGTTGTAGGGCGGGTAGGAGGTGGTGTTCGCCGCCTGGGCTGCCGTGTCGACGAGACGGGCGAGACGGTCGAAGCCGATGGTGCTGCGGAACAGCGGAGTGAAATCGTAGGTCATGGAAAAACCTCCTCAGGAGCAAGGTTCTGGTTGAGGAACCGCCGAACTGGCCGGTTCCGGTCGTGTGGTCTGCTAGTCCGCGGGAACCCCGATCGGGCATTCCCACGCACCCAGAAATGGAAAGCGCCGCCCCCTGCATCAAGGAGCGGCACCCGGCGCGCGAACGATTTTTTTCGGCTCGCCGTGTGGCTGCGGCGGCAGGATCAGCTCATCCCTTGCGCATGCCGATCCCGGCGAACTTCTTGTTGAACTTGGCCACCTGGCCGCCGGTGTCGAGCATGCGCTGCACCCCGGTCCAGGCCGGATGCGACTTCGGGTCGACGTCGAGCCGCAGCGTGTCGCCCTGCTTGCCGAAGCAGGACCGGGTGGTGAAGTGCGAGCCATCCGTCATGATGACGTTGATCTCATGATACTCGGGATGGATGCCGGATTTCATCGCCTGTCGCCTTCCTGGTGCCGTCGCCGATGCCGACCGGCGCCGCCGCGTGCGTATAGACGCTCCGGACCGGGGGTTCAACCGCCGGCCCGGGTTGGCCAGGACGTCTCCGCCATGCCACTGAGAGCGGGGGTCGGCCGTGGAGCGGCGAAGGAGGTCAGCTGAACATCCTCTCGGTGCAGTCCTGGGTGAGCTACGGCCATGTCGGCAACGCGGCGGCGATGTTCCCGCTGCAGCGTCTCGGCGTCGAGGTGTGGGCGGTGCACACGGTGCAGTTCTCCAACCATACCGGATACGGCGCCTGGACCGGCCAGGTGTTCGGCGGCGACGCGGTGCGCGCCCTGGTGCGCGGACTCGCCGACCGTGGCGCACTGGCGCGCACCGACGCCGTGCTGTCCGGCTATCTCGGCGACCAGGAGGTCGGGCGCGCGATCCTGGACGCCGTCGCCGAGGCCAGGTCGACCAACCCGCGCCTGCTCTATTGCTGCGATCCGGTGATGGGCGACGCCGGACGCGGCCTGTTCGTGCGTCCCGGCATCCCGGCCATGCTGTCCGAGGAGAGCGTGCCCGCCGCCGACATCCTGACCCCGAACCAGTTCGAGCTGGAGCAGCTCACCGGCGGCGCCTGCGACAGTCGGGGCAGCCTGCTGGAGGCGGTGCGCCGGCTGCAGGCGCGGATGCGGCCGCAGGGGCCGCGCATCGTGCTGGTGACAAGCGTGCGGGTGGCGGAGTCCGACGAGGCCACGGTCGAGCTGCTGGCCGCCGCACCGCAGGGCGCCTTCCTACTGCGCACGCCGGCGCTGGCGCTGTCGCCGAACGGGGCGGGCGACCTGATCGCCGCCCTGTTCCTGTTCCATATCCTCGACGGGCGCGACCTGCGCGCCGCACTCGAGATCGCCGCCGGCTCCACCTGGGGCGTGCTCGCCCACACCCTGGCGACGGGCGCGCGCGAGCTCTGCCTGGTGGCGGCGCAACAGGAGCTGGTGTCGCCGAGCCGCCGCTTCGAGGCACAGCCGCTGCAGATGTTCGCTGATCACGGCGCCTGATTAATCCGAAATTAACACCTGGGAGGCTACCAGTCGGAGGCACCGGAACTCCCAGCGATAGGCCATCCCATGAGCGATTCGTCCCCGAGCGTCGCCGATATCCTCAGCAGCCTGGGGATCACCGCCCTGGCCGGCGAGATCGTCCTCGGCGGGGTGCGTCCGCTCTCGACGTCGGTCGCCGTCCCGGCGGCGCTGCAGAACCTGATGGTGATCGATACCGGCGCCACCGCCCAGACCACCGCCACCGCCACGCTGCAGACCTCGAACACCGCGCTCACCATCGCCAGCGGCGTCCAGGGCACCGTCAGCACCTCCGACGGCGGCAGGACCATCACCTTCGCTGGCACGCTCGACCAGATCAACGCCGACCTCACGCGGCTGTCCTACCTCAGTGCCGCGGCCGGCAACGACACCGTCACGCTCAGCGTCACCGACAGCGCCGGCAACACCAACAGCACCAGCTTCGCGGTCAGCGTGCTGCCGACCACCGGCAATGCGGGCGCCCCCACCACCGGCAGCTACGTGCAGACGACCGGCAGCGGCCAGAACGCGACCCTCTCGGGCGGCAACCAGATCTACACCGCAGACAACAAGACCGACATCGTGGTCGCGAGCGGCGTCTCGAGCTCGGTCACCGGCGGCAGCGCGGGCAGCAGCCTCACCCTGGTGCAGGACGGCGGCAGCTACGAGCTCAGCAACAAGGCCGGCAGCACCATGGTGGTCGCCGACTCCGCGCCGGGCACGATAAACGGGGGCGCTGCCGGCAGCAGGCTGGTCGCCTTCCTGCAGGGCCAGCCCACCACCTATATCGGCGGCTATGGCAATGACGAGCTGATCGGCGGCAGCGGCAACATGTCGGTGATGGGCGGGCAGGGCGGCAGCCTCACCGTGTTCGGCGGCTCCGGCACGCTGAATTTCCAGGGCGGCACCCACGACCTCGAGACGGTGGTCGGCGGCGCCGGCGCCGAGACGATCCACGCGGCGGCGAGCGGCGGCGACTATTTCGGCGGTTCCGGCGGCAGCCAGATGTTCGCGACCGGTGCCGGCAGCTTCCTGATCGGCGACGTCAGCGGCGACGTGCTCACCGCGTCCTCCTTCGGCGGCGACGGGATGGTCGCGGGCGCGGGCAACGAGACGCTGAACGGCGCCGGCTCGACCTGGGAGAACGTGGTGTTCGGCGGCTCCGGCAACGACGCGATCATGCTCGGGCACGGTGCCGACACCTTCGTCGGCGGCTCCGGTGCTGCGACCATCGCGATCGGTTCCGGCAACGCGGCCCTGTTCGCGGGGTCGGGTGCGGAGCTGTTCAGCTTCCAGGCCGGCCACACCGGCGGCAGCGACGTGATCAGCGGCTTCCGCGTCGGCGCCGATCACCTGCGGCTGTCCGGCGGCCTCGCCGTCGCCGCCAGCAGCTCCGGCGGCGGGATGACCACGATCCGCCTGACCGACGGCACCCAGATCCACCTCGCGGGCATCTCGGGGGTGTCGCAGGCGAGCCTGTTCGGCTGACGCGCGCCGCGCTCGCGGCGTGCCGGGCGGCTCCCGCAGCGTTCCGCCGTCTCGCCTGGCGAAGCCCGTCCCGCCATTATGAATGCGGTGGCGGTTCGTTTGATGGTATCGCGGGAGCGGCGCGCGGCGCGCGCCTCTTCGCCGTCGACGCGCGGCGCGCGTCGTCCCCGTCATCGCCATCAGGAGGCCCGTATGGCACTCAAGGCCCCAGCGCTCCGCTCCCCCGGATGGATCGGCGAGTTCCGCTCCTTCATCATGCGCGGCAACGTCGTCGATCTCGCGGTCGGCATCATCATCGGCGCGGCCTTCACCGGCATCGTCAACAGCCTGGTCAAGGACGTGTTCACGCCGGTGATCGGCCTGCTGGTCGGCGGCATCGACTTCGCCAACATCTTCTTCACCCTCAAGGGCCCGCATCTCGGTACCCTGGCCGACGCGCAGAAGGCCGGCGCGGTGACGATCAATGTCGGCCTGTTCCTCAACGCCGTGATCCAGTTCCTGATCGTCGGGCTGGTGATCTTCTGGGTGGTGAAGCTGCTTACCCGCCTGCACGTGCGCGAGGACGCCAAGCCGCTGCCGACCGCCACCGAGACGCTGCTCGTCGAGATCCGCGACCTGCTCGCCACCCGCCCGAGCGTGGCGGCGCCGACGATCACGCCGCGCTGATCACGATCTTGCCGAAATGGCTGCCGCCCTTGAGGTGATGCAGTGCCGCCGGCACCTCGTCGAAGCCGAAGCTGCGGTCGATCACCGGACGCAGCGACAGCGTCCCGATCGCCCGGTTCATCGCCTCGAACATCGCACGCGATCCGACCAGGATGCCGCGCAGCGACAGCCGACGGAACAGGATCGCCGAGGGATCGATCTCGGCGCGGCCGGTCAGCACGCCGATGATCGCGATCCGCCCGCCCGTCCGCGCCGCCTGCATCGAGCGCGACAGCGTACCCGCGCCGCCGACCTCGACCACGAGGTCGACCCCGCCCTTGCCGGTCAGGCGGCGGACGGCGTCCTGCCACTCGGGATCGCGGAGGTAGTTGATCGTCTCGGCCGCCCCGAGGGCGCGGGCGCGCTCCAGCTTGGCGTCGCTCGAGGAGGTGCAGATCACCCGCGCGCCCATGCCGCGGGCGAACTGCAGCGCGAACAACGAGACCCCGCCGGTGCCCTGCACCAGCACCGTGCTGCCGGCGGCGACGCCTCCGAACCCGACCAGCGCGTGCCAGGCGGTCACCGCCGCACACGGCAGCGTCGCAGCCTCCTCGAACGAGTAGTCCGCCGGCACCTGCACCGCGCCGCGCTCGTTCAGCAACGCGTACTCCGACAGCACGCCCGCGATCGCGCCGCCGCGCGCCGAGCCGGCGCCGAGATGCGACAGCTCGCCATCGTCCCAGTCGGCGAAGAAGCAGCCGGCCACCCGATCGCCCGGCTTGAAGCGGCGCACCGCGGCGCCGACCGCGACCACTTCTCCCGCGCCGTCGGAGAGCGGCACCAGGTCCGGCGGCGTCGGCGAGCCGTAGCGGCCCTCGGCCAGCATCAGGTCGCGATAGTTCAGCGAGAAGGCCCGCATGCGCACCAGCATCTCGTGCGGTGCAGGCTCCGGCTGCGGCGCCTGGAACTGCCGCACGGAGTCGACGCTGTTCCCGGTGATACGATACTGCTTCATCCCGTCATGCCCCGTCTTCGCCGTCCCCATTCTCGAAGGACCGAGCTCTTGTCGCACCCAGGCCGCCCGTGACGAAAGCCGACGCGCGACGCGGCCTGCTGGCAGCAGCGCTGCTCGGCCTCGCCGGCTGCCAGGGCGGCGGCACCGTCGTGGCACCCGACGTCGATGCCCGCCAGGGGGCGCGGCTGATCCTGATCGACTACGTGATCGCGCACGGCATGGCGGAGAGCTACCTGATGTCCGGGCGCGCGACGCCCGCCAACCTGGTCGACCTGGTGCGCTACGACCACGCCGCCCTGCTGGCGATCAGCGGCAGCCAGGCGGATCCGAGCCGGGTGTCGCTGGTGCAGTCGGCCGCCGCGGTGCGCGCGCTGCTGGACTACACCACCAGGATGGACATCGCCGCCGCACCGGCCCGGACCTCGCGCTACAGCAGGGCGAGGAGCCTGCCCTGAGCGGCCGGAGCCTCGTGGCCGTCTAGCGGACGGCGTCGCGGCGCAGCCGCTTCGCGCCGAGCAGCAGCAGCAGCGGGGCGGCGATGAAGATCGACGAGGAGGTGCCGACGACGATGCCGAACAGCATCACCCAGGCGAAGCCGGACAGGGTGGCGCCGCCGAAGATCGCCAGCGGCAGTGCCGCCAGGAACACCGTGGACGAGGTGCCGAGCGTGCGGTTCAGGGTCTCGTTGATCGACAGGTCGATCAGCGAGCGCAGGTCCATCGAGCGATACTTGCGCAGGTTCTCGCGCACGCGGTCGTAGACCACGACCTTGTCGTTGGTCGAGTAGCCCAGGATGGTGAGCAGGGCGGCGACCATCACCAGGTCGAATTCGAACCGGGTGAGGGCGAGGAAGCCGATCGTCTTGGTGAGGTCCAGCACCAGCGTGATCACCGCGCTGACCGCGAACTCCCACTCGAAGCGCAGCCAGATATAGGCCAGGATCATCAGCAGGCTGAGCCCGAGTGCGAGCAGGCCGTTGCGGAACAGCTCCGACGAGATCGAGGCGCCGACCGCGTCCGCGCGCAGCATCTGCGCGCCCGGCTGGGCACGCGTGATCGCTGCCCGCACCCGGTCGACCAGCGACTGGGTGGCGGCCTCGCTGCCGGCGCCGTGTCCGGCCGGGGCATCGAGGCGGATCAGCACGTCGTCGTCGGCGCCGAAGCGCTGCAGCCCGGCCGCCGGCACGTGCTGTGCCGCGAGGGCGGCGCGGATCGCATCGAAGTTCGCGGGCCCATGGGTGCGCGCCTCGACCACGATGCCGCCCTTGAAGTCGATGCCCAGCGACAGGCCGGGGGCGAAGAACAGCACCACCGAGGCGAGCGACAGGAAGGCCGAGGTGGCGAGCCCGATGAAGCGGCCGCGCATGAAGTTGATCTTGGTGCCCTCGGGCACGAAGCGGAGCAGGGGACGCAGGAGCATGGCTGGCATCAGGTGCGCGATCAGACCGGTTGGGGTTCAGACGGGAAGCAGCGAGGGCCGCGCCCGCGCGTACCAGCGCACCATCAGCATGCGCGAGAGCAGCAGGGTGGTGAACAGGGTGGTGACGATGCCGACGGTGATGGTGAGGGCGAAGCCGCGCACCGGCCCGGTGCCGAACACGAACAGCATCACGTGGGCGAGCAGCGCGGTCGCGTTGCTGTCCAGGATGGTGCCGGTGGCGCGCTCGAAGCCGGCCTGCATCGCCGCCAGCGGCGTGCGGCCGCGCCTGACCTCCTCGCGTATGCGCTCGTTGATCAGGATGTTGGCGTCCACGGCCATGCCGAGGGTGAGCAGCATGCCGGCCATGCCGGGCAGCGTCAGCGTCGCCTGCAGCAGCGACAGCACCGCCAGGATCAGCACCAGGTTGGCGAACAGGGCGAGGTTCGCGTACCAGCCGAACAGCCCGTAGAACAGCCCCATGAAGCCGATCACCAGCAGGAAGCCGACGGCCAGGCTGATGGCGCCCGCGCGTATCGAGTCCGCCCCCAGCGACGGCCCGATCGAGCGTTCCTCGATCACCGCGAGCGGCGCGGGCAGCGCGCCGGCACGGAGCAGCAGGGCGAGGTCGGTCGCCTTCTGCGCGTCGAAGCTGCCGGTGATCTGGCCGCGCCCGGAGATCACGCCCTGGATCACCGGCGCGCTGAGCACCTTGTCGTCGAGCACGATGGCGAGCCTGCGGCCGATGTTGGAGCGCGTGACGTCGCCGAAGCGGCGCGCGCCGGCGCTGTCGAAGGTGAAGTCGACGGTCCACTGACCGGACTGGCTGTCCTGACCGGCGGCAGCGTTGGTCAGGTCGGCACCATCCACCTCGACGTGGCTCAGCACCGCCACCCGCTGATGCGGATCCTCCTGCATGGCCAGGAACTCGACCCCCGGCGGCGGCAGCCCGGCGACGTCCGCACCTTCGTCGACCAGGTGGAAGGTCATCTTCGCGGTGGTGCCGAGCAGCTGCTTGACGCGCTCGGGATCGCTGACGCCGGGGAGCTGCACCACGATGCGGTCGTCGCCCTGCCGGGTGATCCCGGGATCGACCGCGCCGGTGGCGTCGATGCGTCGGCGCACGATCTCGATCGACTGCGTCACCGCCTCGACCGCGCGCGCTCGCATCGCCGCCTCCGACAGGGTCAGCGCGATGCTGCCGTCAGGTCCGTCGGCGATGCTGAACTCGCCGGCGGACGCGGTCGGCAGCGCGCGCAGCACCGACAGGTCGCGCGCCCGCTCGCCCTCGTCGCGCGGCGTGAAGCGCACGCTGCGCGAGGCCGCGTCGGTGGCGAGGTTGCGGTAGCCGAGGCCGGCGGCGAGCAGGTCCTGGCGCACGCCGTCGGTCAGGCTCTGCAGCCGCTCGCGGGTGATCGTCGGCACGTCGACCTGCATCAGCAGGTAGGAGCCGCCGCGCAGGTCCAGCCCCAGGTGGATCTGCCGCCACGGCAGGAAGCGACCGGGTGCGGCGAGGAAGTTCGGCAGGCAGAGCAGCAGGCCGAGCGCGCAGACGCCCAGCACGCAGGCCGTCTTCGCGCGGCTGTAGTACATCATGCTGGAGAGGCGCTCCGTGACCGGCGGGTGGGACTGGCGTGCGAGATCGGCCGGAACATGACGATGTGCTTCTCCGGATGCAACTTCTCCTGCTACCCAGGAGCCTCACGTCGGCGGCGGGGTTCATGGCATACGGTTTCGGCCGCCGGCGGTCCGAGACGCCGGCTGATCGACCGGGCCGGCTGCGCCTCGGCATCGCCGGGGCCGGCCATTTCGGCCGCTTCCACGCGCTGAAGGCGGCGTCCGCCCCCCGAGCGGTACTGGTCGGGCTGTACGATCCCGACGAGGCGCGCGCCCGGCTGGTGGCGTCGGAGGCGGGCGGGGTGCCGGTTCTGGCGCTGCCGGCGCTGCTCGAAGCCTGCGACGCGCTGATCGTGGCCGCCCCCGCCGAGGCGCATTTCGATCTCGCCTGCATGGCGCTGGAGGCGGGGCGGCACGTGCTGATCGAGAAGCCGATCGCCTCCAGCGTGGAGCAGGCGCACCGGCTCGCGGCACTGGCCTCCGAGCGGCAGCGGGTGCTGCAGGTCGGCCACCTGCTGCGCTACTCCGCCGAGCACGAGGCGATCACGCGGCGCATCACCCGGCCGCTCTACATCGAGGCCACCCGGCTGGCGCCGTTCAAGCCGCGCGGCACCGACGTGTCGGTCATCCTCGACCTGATGATCCACGACCTCGACCTGGTGCTGGCGATCGTCGACAGCCCGATCGAGAGCGTGGACGCGCTCGGCAGTGCGGTGAGCAGCGCGCACGAGGACATCGCCAACGCCCGCGTGCGCTTCGCCAACGGCTGCGTCGCCACCATCACCGCCAGCCGGATCTCGCTGAAGACCGAGCGCCGCATGCGGCTGTTCTCCGAGGAGGGCTACCTGTCGGCCGACTTCGTCGCGCGCCAGCTGACCATGATCGGGCGCGAGCGCGGCATGGTGCTGCCCGGCGCCGGCGGCTTCCGGCGCGAGGTGGTGTCGTGGGACGAGCACGACACGCTGGCCGCCGAGCACGCCGCCTTCGTCGCCGCCTGCCTCGACGGCGCGCCGGTGCTGGTCGATGCGCTCGCCGGCATACGCGCGCTGGAGGCGGCGACCGCGGTCACCGAGGGCATCGCGGAGTCGCGCCGGCGCATGGAGCGCTCCGGCCTGATCCGCGCCCGCGAACCATAAGCAAGGGGCGCTGCCCCCATACCTCATCCAAAGGCCAAGCCTTCGAAATCCGCTTCCTGAGAACCGGGCTCTGGGGCGGCCGGCCCCAGCGGGTCGAGGGCAGAGCCCTTGGCTTGCTAGGCCATGGCGTGGATGACGCCGAGGCGCTGCGCCACCGCCTGGTCGTAGAGCTGCTGCTCGCTGCGCTTGTGCTGCGGCGAGAAGCGGATCGCGGCGGCGCAGCAGGCGCAGCCAAGCACGATCCAGCCGAGGTCGAACAGTGCGTCGGGCAGGCTGCCGACCCCCTTGAGCAGGAAGCCTGCCGCGACGCCGCCGATATTGCCGCCGGCGCCGATGATGCCGCAGACGCCGCCCAGCGCCTTGCGGTCGACGAACGGCACCAGGGCATAGATCGACCCGCAGGACATGTGGGTGAACATGCCGAACGCCAGCATCGCCAGGATCGCCGATCCCGCGGTGCCCATGCTGGAAAAGGCGAGCAGGCCGATGCCCTCGCCGACCATGAGCCCGCACAGCAGCCAGACACGGCCGTCCAGCCCGCGCGTGCGGGCGACGCGGTCGGAGAAGATCCCGCCGAGCGCGCGGGCGAACAGGGCGAGCAGGCCGAAGCTGCCGGCGGCGAGGCCGGCGCTGGTCAGCGACAGGCCGAAGCGGTCCACGTAGTAGCTGGCGGCGACGCCGTGGATGAAGATCTCGACGCCGAAGCCGGCGGCGTAGCAGGTGGCGAGCATCCACACCCGGTAGTTGCCGGCGGCCTGCCTGAACACGCCGAGGCCGCCCTTCTTGGTGCCGAGCTCGGTGATGCCGCGGGCGCGCAGCTCGGCGAAGTTGCCGTCCGGCGTGTCCTGGGTGCAGCGCCAGTACAGCACCGCCACGACGAGCATCATGACCCCCGGGACGACCATGGCCATGCGCCAGCCGAGCGCGTGCTGCACGCCCAGGCTGAGCAGGGCGGCGAGAATGAGCGGCATCACGCTCTGGGTGACGCCGCCGCCGGCGTTGCCCCAGCCGCCGACGGTGGCGTTCGCGGTGCCGACGACGTTGGGAGCGAACATCACCGAGGTGTGGAACTGGGTGATCACGAAGCTGGCGCCGATCACGCCGATCGCCAGGCGGAAGATCAGGAACGCCTCGTAGGAGGTGGCAAACGCGATGCCCATGACCGGCAGCGCGCCCAGCGCCAGCAGGGCGGTATAGGCCTTGCGTGGCCCGAAGCGGTCGCACATCGGACCGATCACGAAGCGCGCCAGGATGGTGACGCTGACGGCGGCGATGTTGATGTTGGCGATCTGGCCGATGCTCAGGTGGAACTCGCCCTTGATCACCGGCATCAGCGGGGCGACCGCGAACCAGGCGAAGAAGCAGACGAAGAAGGCCAGCCACGACATGTGGAAGGCGCGCATCTGCGGCGTGGTGAAGTTCAGAAGCTCGATACTGGTAGCCTTGTGGGAAACCATGGCGGCTGTTCCGATCGGGTGTGGGACAGCGAATGCCGCCGGGGCGGCACCGGAGCGGACATCGTCCGGGCGGCATCGTCACCGAAGCGGAAGTGCGGCGACTCCCGAGCGGCGCCGCATGGCCCGGACACATCGATGGCGCCCGTCAGCCCGGCAAGCAGCATCCGTGCCACGAGAGCGATGTCGTCCAGATCTGCCGCCCAAGTCGCAGTCAGCCGCCGCATCGCGCCGTCCCTGCACCCTCGAGATGCGCAGCGAAACGGCAACATTGCCCAGGACGGCGGTAGGAGTGCTGCCGTTCCGCGCATCCTGCCCGAGCAGCAAGCCGCTGCTGCCCGGTCCGGCGGCAAACTCGTCCGGGGGTCCGGGGCGTCAGGCCCCAGCGGGTCACGGCAACACCCTGCCTCAGGTCAGCCCGAGCACCATGTCGCACCGCGCGGCGACGATGAAGTCGTTCTCGTGCAATCCGCCGATGCTGTGGGTGTGCAGCGACAGCCGCACGTAGCCCCAGCCGAAGCCGATGTCCGGATGATGGTCGGCGGTCTCCGCGACTGCCGCGACCCGTCCGACGAAGGCGAAGGCGGAGGCGAAGTCCGGGAAGGCGTACTGGCGCTCGATCCGGCGTCCGGCCTCGTGCAGCGACCACAGCGGCAGCTCGAGAGCGAGTGCCCGCGCCGCCTCGGGCGGCAGCGGCACGGCGCCCCGGCGACAGGGCACGCAGCTCCGGCCGGCGAGCGACACGCTCATCCGGCTTCCGTGGTCTCGCGCAGCAGCTCGAGCTCGAGCCAGCGCTCTTCCGCGGCGACCAGTTCAGCCTCGTGCCGCTGCAGGGCCGCGGTCGCCGCGCGGAACGCGGCGGCGTCGCGCCGGAACAGCGCCGGATCGGCGAGGAGCTCGCGCAGCCGGGTGATCTCGGCCTCGTGGCGGCTGATCTGCGCCGGCAGCTGGGTCAGCGCATGGCGATCCCTGAAGGAGAGCGTGCGCGATGCGGCCGGTGCCGGGGGCTGCGGCACCGCGACCGCCCCGGTCCCGCGCGTCCTGCCCCCGAGCCTGCGCGCCCCCGGCTTGCCGCCGCCGATCGGGCCGCCCCCGAGCGTGCCGCCCCCCAGCATGCCGCCCCCGAGCATGCCGCCCCCAAGCATGCCGCCCTGGGCCAGCATGTCGCTGAAGCCGCCGGCATACTCGACCCAGCGGCCCGCGCCCTCGGCGGCGAGCACGGAGGTGGCGACGCGGTCGAGGAAGTCGCGGTCATGGCTGACCAGCAGCACCGTGCCCTGGTAGGCGTCGAGCATCTCCTGCAGCAGATCGAGGGTCTCCAGGTCGAGGTCGTTGGTGGGTTCGTCCAGCACCAGCAGGTTCGAGGGCCGGGCCAGCGCGCAGGCCAGCATCAGCCGGCCGCGCTCGCCCCCCGAGAGCACGCCGACGCGGGTGCGCGCCTGTTCCGGCCGGAACAGGAACTGCTTCATGTAGCCGATCACGTGCTGGCGCTCATCGCCGACCTGCACGGTGTCGCCGCCGCCGCCGGTCAGCGTGTCGGACAGGGTGGCGTCGGGATCGAGCGAGCGGCGCTGCTGGTCCAGCGTCACCACCGACAGCGCGGTGCCGGTCACGATACGGCCCCGGTCCGGCGGCTCGATGCCGGTCAGCAGGCGGAGCAGCGTCGTCTTGCCCGCACCGTTGGCGCCGACGATGCCGAGCCGGTCGCCGCGCAGCACCCGGAGGTCGAGCCCCTGGACGATCGGCCGGCCGTCGAACGACTTGCCGGCGGCTTCCGCCACCGCGACCAGCTTGCCCGACACCTCGGCGTTCCTCGCCTCCAGACGCAGGCCGCCGGGATCACGGATCGCCTCGCGGCGGGCCGTGCGCAGCGCCGCGAGCTCGCCGACCCTTCGCACGTTGCGCTTGCGCCGGGCGGTGACGCCGTAGCGCATCCAGTGCTCCTCGCGCACGATCTGCCGGTCGAGGCGGTGGGCGTCCTGCTCCTCCTGCGCCAGCACGGTCTCGCGCCAAGCCTCGAACTGCGCGAAGCCCTGGTCGAGCCGGCGGGTGACACCGCGATCGAGCCAGACCACGCTGCGCGACAGGGTCTGCAGCAGGCGCCGGTCGTGGCTGATCATCACGATCGCCGAGCTCAGGCCGGCGAGCTCGCGCTCCAGCCAGGCGATCGTCGGCATGTCCAGGTGGTTGGTCGGCTCGTCGAGCAGCAGCAGGTCCGGCGCCGGCGCCAGGGTGCGGGCCAGGGCGGCGCGTCGTGCCTCGCCGCCGGAGAGGTGGCGCGGATCCTCACGTCCGGTGAGGCCGAGATCGCCCAGCAGCGCCTCCGCGCGATAGCCGGGATCCTCGGCACCCAGGCCGGCGGAGGCATAATCGAGCGTGGTGGCGAAGCCCGTGAGGTCGGGTTCCTGCGGCAGGAAGCCGACGGTGCAGCCCGGCTGCAGGAAGCGCGCGCCGGCATCCGCCTGCAGCGATCCTTCGGCGATCCGCAGCAGCGTCGACTTGCCCGAACCGTTGCGCCCGACCAGGCACACCCGCTCGCCTGCGGACACGCCGAAGCCGGCACCTTCCAGCAACGGCTTGCCACCCAGGGTCAGGACGATGTCGGACAGCAGCAGCAGGGGAGGCGTCATGCGCGCGGTTGTGACGCAGCCGCGGCGTCGGTGGCAAGCGGATCCGGGCCGCGACCCGGCTCCGGGCCCGGTGCCGCGCTAGCTCGCGCTGCGCACCGTCGGCGCCGGCGAGACCAGGCGGATGTCCGTGCTCGAGGTGCGCCGTGCCGGTGGTGCCGGCTCGCGCACCGCGTGCTCCTGGCCGGCGCGGCCGAGGGCGGCGACGAAGGAGCGTCCCCAATCCAGCGCGGAGGTATCGCGGATCGCCTCCCAGCAGGCATTCCAGCAATCCTGACGCTCGGGGCGGCTCATGCGCAGTGCGGTGTCGAGCGCGTCGGCGATCTCGTCCGGATCGACAGGGTTGACCAGGATCGCAGCACCGAGCTGGCGCGCCGCACCGGCGAACTTGGACAGCACCAGCACGCCGGGATCCTCGGGATCCTGTGCGGCGATGAACTCCTTGGCGACCAGGTTCATGCCGTCGCGCAACGGGGTGACCAGGCAGACGCGCGCCTCGCGCATGAAGCCGGCCACCGCCTCGCGCGAGCTGCTGGTCGCCAGCAGGCGCAGCGGCACCCAGTCCGGCTCGCTGAAGCTGCTGTTGATCGAGCCGGCGGCACGCTCGAGATCCTCGCGAAGATCCTGGTAGGCATCCACGTCCTGCCGGCTCTCGGCGGCGATCTGCAGGAACGTGGTGTTGCGATGCCATTGCGGCCGCGTCTCGAGCAGGCGGCGGAAGCCGGCCAAGCGGTGCCGCAGCCCCTTGGTCGGGTCCATGCGATCGACGCCCAGGATCAGGCTCTGGCCGTCCAGGCTGCGGCGCAGGCGCTGCGTCTCCGGCGAGTCCGAGGCCGCCTCGGCCATCTGCGCGAACGCGCCGGGCTCGATCTCGACCGGGAAGGCACCGATCCGGATCTGCCGACGGCCGAGCTGCAGCACGCCGTTGGCGAGCCGCGCCGCGCCGGCGATGCGCTGCGCCGAGGCCGCGAAGTTCTCGGCGTCGTTGGCGGTCTGGAAGCCGAGCAGATCGGCGGCGAGCAGGTCGCGTATGAAGATCGAGGCTTCCGGCAGGCTGCCCAGCATGTCGGGCGAGGGGAACGGCGTATGCAGGAAGAAGCCGATCGGAGCGGTCACGTCGCGGTTGCGCAGCGCCGAGGCCATCGCCAGCAGGTGATAGTCGTGGATCCAGATGGTGTCGCCAGGGCGCAGCATCGGCACCAGCACGTCGCTGAGCCGCTCGTTCACCGCGCGGTAGGCCTGCAGGCTGCCGCGGTCGAAATGCATCTGCTCCGGCAGCGAGTGCAGCAGCGGCCACAGCGTCGCGTTGGAGAACCCATTGTAATAGAACTCGAGCTCGTCGGGAGAGAGGTCGACGGTCGCGTATTCGACCGACCCGTGCTGCACCAGCTGCGGCGTCGCGATCGAGACCGGGTCGGAGCCGGTCCTGCCGCTCCAGCCGAACCACAGCCCACCCTGGCGCTCCATCAGCGCGTTCAACGCCACCGCCAGGCCGCCGGCCTTGGAGTCGCCCTGCGGGATCGAGACACGGTTCGAGACGACAACGAGCCTGCTCATCACACTCTCCGACCCCGGCATGATGAACATGGTGCGGACGCTGCCGGAACGTAGTACCCGGGAGTGCAATAAATACCCGGATGGCGGCCCGGACCGGCGTCGACGCCCTGCCTCACCGCAAGTTCATGCCGAGCTGTCGGAGCGTTCGGCGCGGAGCCGGTCGACCATCGCCAGGCGGGACGCCGTGCTGCCATCGCCGAGCACGCTGCCGCTCCTGGCATGCAGCCGACGACGCCAGTTCGGATGCTGGTCGGTGGTGCCGGGCAGGTTGGGCTGCTCGATGAGGCCGAGCACGTCCTCGATCGGCAGCATGACCAGCTCGCAGCGCGCACGGGCGGTGTGGCCGAGGGCTGCGTCGACCACCGGCGCGGTGTCCTGCGGCGTCGGTTGCTCGCCGCCTGCGGCACCGCTGGCGCACATCGCCTGCCACAGCGCCGCGCGGTCGTGGCCACGCTCGGCCTGCTCCTTGTCCTGCTGCTCCTGCGCCATCCCCAGGATGCGGGCGCGCTCGACGATGTCGTGGCCCGCCCACCAGCCGGCCACCGGCGCGAGGTCGTGCGTGCTGGTCATGGCACTCGCCTGGCGGGTCCATCGTCCGGGTGCTACGAAGCCGTCCTGGTCGCGCTCGAACTGCAGCACGCGCATGCCGTCGATCCCGGCCTGCTGCAGCCGCTCCTGGAACCCCTCGGGTACGGTGCCGAGATCCTCGGCGAGCACGATGGCGCGGTTGCGCACCGACTCCAGCTTGATCAGACGGCGCAGATCGTCCTCAGGAAACGCCAGGTAGGTCCCGTGGTCGGCGCTGTCGCCGTCCGGGATGATCCAGAGCCGCGCGATGCCCATGCCGTGGTCGATGCGCACGCCGCCGGCGTGACGCATCGCGCCGCGCAGCATCTCGATGAACGCGCCGAATCCGTTCTGCCGCAGTCCGCGTGCCGAGAAGGCGCTGATGCCCCAGTTCTGGCCACGGACCTGCAGCAGGTCCGGCGGCGCGCCGATGGTCAGGCCGAGCAGGCTCTCGCCGGGACGGCTCCAGCAATGGCTGCCGCCGGTATCGGTGCCCACCGCGAGGTCGGAGATCAGCCCGATCGCCATCCCGGCGTCGTGCGCCGCCTGCTGCGCCGCCGCCAGCTCGCGGTCGGCGCGGTACTGCAGCCAGGCGTGGAAGGCGATCTCGCGCGCGTGGCTGCCGGCGAACTCGCGGCTTCCGGGAGCGTCGCGCGAGGCATATTGTTCCGGCCAGCTGCGCCAGTGCCAGAGCCCGCGGTCACGCTCCCAGAGCTCTGCGTGCAGCGCCTCGAACAGCGCGTGGCCCTCCAGCTCGTCTCCGGCGCCGTCGCGCCCGGAGGCGCGCCAGGCGAGGAAGGCCGGGTCGTCGGCGCCCTCGGCGTCGAACACGACGCGCAGCCGCTGCAGCCGGTCGCGTGCGACCGCCGGCCAGTCGACCAGCTCGAGCGCCTCCAGCCGCGCCGCCTCGGCGCCCGGTGCGTCGGCCGCGATGTGCAGCGCGTTGAGCATGACCCGGCTCGACGGCGCGTAGGGGCTGAAACGATCCGGATCGGCGGAGAACTGCGCGTGCACCGGGCTGATCGCCAGCGCACTGGCTCCCGCCGCGGCGGCCTCGCGGGCGAAGCCTGCCAGCGCCGCATAGTCGCCGACGCCACCGTCGCCGTCCCGGCGCAGCGCGTACAGCTGCACCGCCAGGCCCCAGGCGCTGGCTTCGGTGCTGCCAAGCGCGTCGCCGACGGTAAAGCAGCGCGCCGGCGCCACCGCCAGCGTGATCTGCTGGCCGGCCATCTCCAGCCGGTGATAGCCGGTCTGGTCGGGTGCGGTGATCCGGCTGCCGCTGCCGTCCGCTTCGGCGTGGCCCTCGAGGCTGCCGCCGGCTTCCAGCGTGAGCCGCCACGGCCCCGGCGGCAGCGGCAGCGTCACCACCGAGGACAGCTCCGCCGTGATCAGCGGCGGCGCCGACAGCGCCTCGCGCTCGAGCTGTTCGATGCGCGCGTGCAGCGCCTCCGGCTCCTCTCCGCCGAGCTCGAGGGCCGCGAGGATGCGAAGCAGATCCTCCCTCGCCACGTCGTGGGTCTTGCCAAAGATGTCGCACCACGCGGTCGCCAGCCCGGCGAGTTCGCAGAGCCGGTCGAGCAGCGGGTCGGCCGGACGGTTTTCGGGGCGGGCACTCATGCCGGGGTCAGGACCAGGGTCGCCAGCGGCGGCAGCACCAGGCTAAGCGAGGCCGGCTGGTCGTGCTGGGCGATCTCGTCCGCCGCCACGGCGCCGCCGTTGCCGAGGTTGGAGCCGCCGTAGCGCTCGGCGTCCGTGTTCAGCGCCTCGCGCCAGACACCGGTCTGGCTGACGCCGATGCGGTAGCCGTGTCGCGGCACCGGGGTGAAGTTGCATACCACCAGCACCGGCTTCTGCCCGGCTTCGCCCAGGCGCAGCCAGGCGAACACGCTCTGGTCGTCGTCGTGCAATACCACCCAGTGGAACCCTCCGGGATCGCAGTCCTTGACGTGCAGCGCCGGCAGCGCCGCGTAGAGGCGGTTCAGGTCGGCGATCAGCAGCTGCACGCCGCGATGCTGCGGATCGTCGAGGTGCCACCAGTCGAGCCCGGTATCGTGGTTCCACTCGCGCACCTGCGCGAGCTCGCTGCCCATGAACAGCAGCTTCTTGCCCGGATGGGTCCACATGAAACCGTAATAGGCGCGCAGGTTGGCGAACTTCTGCCAAGTGTCACCGGGCATCTTGCCGATCATCGAGCCCTTCCCGTACACCACCTCGTCGTGCGAGATCGGCAGCATGAAGCGCTCGGAGAAGGCGTAGACCAGGCCGAACGAGATCTCGTTGTGGTGCCAGCGGCGGTAGATCGGCTGCTCCTCGATGTAGTGCAGCGTGTCGTGCATCCAGCCCATGTTCCACTTGTAGTCGAAACCGAGGCCGCCCTCGTCGGCGGGGCGCGAGACGTTGGGGAAGGAGGTGGATTCCTCGGCGATCAGGATCGCTCCCGGCACGGTCTCGTGCACCGCCCGGCTCAGGTCCTGCAGGAAGGCGATCGTTTCCAGGTTCTCCCTGCCGCCATAGCGGTTCGGCACCCACTCCCCCTGCTTGCGGCTGTAGTCGCGGTACAGCATCGAGGCCACGGCATCGACACGCAGCCCATCGACGTGGAAATGCTGCAGCCAGAACAGGCCGCCGGCGATCATGAAACCGCGCACCTCGTTGCGGCCGAGATTGTAGATGTAGGTGTTCCAGTCCTGGTGGAAGCCCTCGAACGGGTTGCCGTGCTCGTACAGCGGCGTGCCGTCGAAGCGGGCGAGGCCGTGGCTGTCGGTGGGGAAGTGCCCCGGCACCCAGTCCAGCAGCACCCCGATCCCGGCCGCGTGGCAGCGATCGACGAAATGCGCGAACTGCGTCGGCGAGCCGAGCCGTGCGGTAGGCGCGAACTGGCTGAGCACCTGGTAGCCCCAGGAGCCGCCGAACGGGTGCTCCATCACCGGCAGCAGCTCGACGTGGGTGAAGCCGAGCTCGCTCAGGTAGGGGATCAGCCGGTCGCCGAGGCTGTCCCAGTTCGCGGCGGTGCCGTCATGCGGCAGCCACGACATGGCGTGCATCTCGTAGACCGAGATCGGCGCGTCCGGCGCCTGTCGCGCGGCGCGCCCGGCCATCCACTCGGCGTCGGTCCAGACGAAATGCGGATCGTCGACGCGCGAGGCGGTCTGCGGCGGCGCCTCGGTCGCCCAGGCCACCGGGTCGGCGCGCCAGGGCAGCAGATCGCCGTCGACGCCGATCAGCTCGTACTTGTAGAGCGCGCCGGCCGCGACCCGGGGGATGAACAGCTCCCACACGCCGGACGGGCTGCGCAGGCGCATCGGGTGACGACGCCCGTCCCAGCCGTTGAAGGAGCCGACCACCGAGACGCGCTGCGCGTTCGGCGCCCACACCGCGAAGCGGGTGCCGCGCACGCCGTCGATCTCCAGCACGTGCGCGCCGAGCACGTGGCCGAGCTCGCGGTGACGCCCCTCGGCGATCAGGTAGATGTCGAGCTCGCCCAGCAGCAGGCCGAAGCTGTACGGATCCTCGGTCTCGACCGCCGCCTCGCCGCCGGCGCCGTCCATCGTCTGCGCGCGCAACCGGTAGGGTGCCGACGAGCGGATCACGCCCGACCACAGCCCCTCGGGATGGATACGCACCAGCTCGCCGAGCACGGCGCCGCTCACCCGGTCGACCACCTCGAGCCGGCTCGCCTCTGGCCAGAACGCGCGCACCAGCGTGCCGCCCGGCACCGGGTGCGGGCCGAGCAGGGAGAACGGATCGCCGTGACGGGCGCGCAGGAAGCTGTCGACCGCGCCCGGGTGCGGCAGGTGCTGCGCGAGCCGCGGGTCGAGCGGCGGCTCGGTGCCGGAGCGGCCGCTGACCTCGGCCTCGTCGACAGGTGGCGGCTCGCGGTCGTCGAGCATCGGGTCGGCCGGTGTCGGATGGTCAATCATGCTGGTCCGGATCCCCGAGCAGTCTGGTTGCGATCGCATCGAGCCCGGCCAGCGGTATGGAGATCCAGTGCGGCCGGTTGTTGGCCTCGTAGTGGATCTCGTAGGCGGCCTTCTCCAGCAGGAACAGGTCGAGCATGGCGGTCTCCGCCTCGCGCGGGATCCAGGGCGTGACGCTGGCCTCCAGCACGCTGCGATAGGCGTTGAGGAAGTCCTCGCCGGCGTTGCGGCGGAACCGCTCCAGCAGCTGCGCCCGGCGCACGTTGGTGCTCTCGCTGCCGCCTTCCAGGCGCGACGCCGCGGTGGCGCCGGCGTAGTCGAACGAGCGCAGCATCCCGGCGACGTCGCGGATCGGCGAGGAGTGCGCGCGACGCTGCTCCATCGACTTCGCGGGTTCCCCCTCGAAATCGATCAGGTAGGCATCGCCGCCGACCACCAGCACCTGGCCGAGATGGAAGTCGCCGTGCACGCGGGTGCGCAGCGCGCCCACGCCCTTGGCCGCGAGCTGGCGCACCACGACGTCCAGCCGCTTGCGGCGGTCGATCACCCCCTGCGCCATGGTCCGGGTGGCGTCCTCGATGTCGCCGCGCGCCATCGCCGCCTGCAGGGCCGCGACCGCGCCGTCGATCTGCTCGATCACGCCCGAGCCCCAGGCGTGCAGGTCGGCCTCGTTGACCCGCTCCGGCTTGAAGGCGGCGTTGTCGGTGGGTGCGGCGAACACCTCGTGCAGCTGCGCCAGCCGCCGGCCGAGTGCGGAGGCGAAGCTCGCGTAGTTGCTGTAGGCGTCGTCGCCGGACGGGTCCTCGCTGGCGACGCTGTCGTCGGCGGCGCGCGCCAGGAAGTCCAGCGTCCAGGCCCAGCCGTCGCCCTGGTTGCGCACGAAGCCCTGCACCAGGATCAGCGTGTTGCGCGTGCCGTCGGCATCGATCCGGGTCACCTCGCCGTAGAAGGGCGGCGTGTTGGCGTAGCCGTGCTCGGTGAGGTAGCGGCTGATCTCGGCTTCCGGATGGATGCCGGGCAGCACCTTGCGGATGATCTTGAGCACCAGCAGGTCGTCGATGATCTGCGAGCTGTTGGACTGCTCCGCCGAGAGCCTGCGTATCGACAGCGTCTGCGGCAGCTCGATGTCGTCGAGCCGGTCGGTGCGGCTGAACTGCAGCGTGCCGCCCTCGATGCGCAGGCTGGCGGCCTTGCGTATCATCGCCAGCACGTCGGCGGTGAACTCGTCGGCGGCGAAGCCGTCGGTGAGGTAGCCGACCAGCGGCCCGCGTCGGATCCGGCTCAGCGCCAGCTGCTGCGCCAGCGGGATGCAGGTGGCCTCGTTCACCGCCGCCACCGGCACGCAGTAGCGCTCGGTGCGGTCGCCGACCTTGACCTCGACCTCGCCCATCATCACGCGATTGCCGACGCCGGGCTGGAACTGGGTGAGGTAGGCGAAGCGCGCCGAGTGCAGGGTCTCCGACTTCGACGAGAACCAGCGCCGCTTCGGCAGGTATTCCGGCAGCACCTCGCGTTCCAGCAGGTGACGCGCCGGCGGCGCGCCGAGCTCGCCCATGTCGTGGCGTACCACGATGGTGGAGAACTCCGGCAGCGGCTCGGGTGCCGGGGTGTGCCACGAGGGCAGGGCGCGGGCGGAGGCGAGCAGGAACCAGTAGAAGCCGTACGGCGGCAGCGTCAGCAGGTAGGTGAGCTGGCCGACCGGCGGGAACACCGAGCCGCCGACGATGTCGACCGGCACCCGGCCGACATAGTCACGCAGGTCGAGCTCGACCGCCTGTGCGGCGCGCGACAGGTTGCTGACGCACAGGATGGTCTCCTCGTGGCCTTCCTCGGACAGCTCGCGCAGATAGGCCAGCACCTTGCGGTTGCCGGGATACAGGAAGCGCTGGCTGCCGCGGCCGAAGGCGCGATGCGTCTTGCGCACGCTCAGCATCCTGCGCGTCCAGTTCAGCATCGAATGCGGATCGTCCGACTGCGCTTCCACGTTCACCGCCTGGAAGCCGTAGATCGGATCCATGATCGGCGGCAGCACCAGCCCTGCCGGGTCGGCGCGCGAGAAGCCGCCGTTGCGGTCGACCGACCACTGCATCGGCGTGCGCACGCCGTCGCGGTCGCCGAGATAGATGTTGTC